>JAAWNT010000029.1 GCA_022799115.1 Clostridiales bacterium
CCCCTTGTGCGTATTCTTTGCTTCCTTTCTTGTACGAGCAAGAAAGGAAGGCCCCCGCGGCAGCGGATGCAATACAACATAGGGATCTATGTTAAGACAATAAGTTGGGAAACCAACCAAAAGTACCAAGTCAATCACAAACCAAGAACATAAGGTTCGGGCATAGACAGATTTTTGGCGGGCCTTTGCAAAAAGGCCCAAACAGCGCAAAAGGGAAAAGAAACGCTACTTCCCCTGCTCCTCCAGCATCTTAGCCCAAGCCGCGGCGAAAGCGCCAGTGCCGGATTCGTCTTTTTTCTGTTGATTCAGGTACCGCCGTACCTCCTGTTTAGAGGCTCCCTTCTGGTTCTTCTTTTCCGCGAACATTTTGTCCGCCTTCTGCCGGAACCCACAGCGGCATACATAGGTGCGGTTATCCCCTTCGCCGTAGAGCTCCATACTTTTATGGCAGTTGGGACAGCGCATCCGGGTTTGCATCATCACGTTGCGGCGGTATCCGCACTCTCGGTCCTGGCATACCAGCATCTTGCCCTTTTTGCTGTTGACCATCAGCAAAAATTTCCCGCACTCGGGACAGATTTCCCGGGTTATATTGTCGTGAACATATTTCACGTCACTGCCTGCTACATTTTTCACCAATACCCTGGTATAGGACCGGATCTCCGACAGGAAAGCTCCCTTATTTTCGGCTCCCCTGCTGATGGCCTCCAGCCTGCGTTCCCATTTCGCGGTGAGCAAAGGTTCCTTCAGATCTTGGGGAACCAGGTTAATCAGCTGCATTCCCTTAGAGGTGGGAACGATGGAGGTTCCCTGCTTCTCCACGTAGAAGGACGAGAACAGCTTTTCTATAATGTCGGCGCGGGTGGCCGGAGTACCCAGACCGCCCCCAATGTATTCTTTCATCTGTTTGTCCTCGATAAACTGGGAGGGATTCTCCATGGCGGACAGCAGAGTGGCCTCGGTGTACCGGGCCGGAGGAGAAGTCTTTAATTCCTTGAGCAAGGTGTTCTTGCAGGAATACCGATCTCCTTGGCGGAAGGAGGGCAGAACCTGCTCCTCATCTTCCTCTTCGTCCCGGATGTTCTGCACCCGTTTGAAGCCCAGATTGATTTCCTCCCGACCGGAAGCGGAGAATCGTTCTCCGGCGGCCTCCAGCTCCGCGGTGATGGTGCGGTACTGGTAATGGGGAAAAAAGCACATCAGAAAGCGTTTGACCACCATCAGATAAATGCGCTTTTCGTCGTTATTCATATTGATTAGATTGACCCGCTCCTCGGTGGGAATGATTGCGTGATGGTCACTCACCTTGGCGTTATTGACGCAGGCCTTATAAATCGTCCGGTTGTTGCGCAAAACTTCCGAGACCAGGGGAGAGAATTCCCCAAAGGAAATGGCCCGCAGGCGTTCCGGCAAGGTGGGTACAATATCGGCGGTGAGATAGCGGGAATCGGTGCGGGGATAGGTAAGGGCTTTGTGGTTTTCATACAGCCGCTGCATAATGTTCAGCGTCTGTTTGGGGGAGTACTGGTATTGTTTGCTGGCGTCCCGCTGTAGTTCCGTCAGATCGTACAGCATGGGAGGCGGGGTGGATTTGTCAGTCTTTTTAACCTGGGTGATCCGAAAGGTTTGCCCCTTGATTTTATCGACGATGTCCTGGGCCTTTTGTTTATCAAATAGGGCGGTTTGCCGGTTTGCGTCGTGCCAGGCGGCAAAAAAGGGCCCCAGATCCGCGCGCACATTGTAGTAATTTTTGGGGGTAAACCGGCGGATTTCCTCTTCCCGGCGCACGATCATGGCCAGCGTGGGAGTTTGCACTCTCCCGGCGGAAAGCTGGGCGTTGTGTTTGCAGGTGAGCGCCCGTGTGACGTTAAGTCCCACCAGCCAGTCGGCCTCCGCTCTTGATTGGGCGGATTGGTACAGATTTATGTAATCCCTGCCGTCTCTGAGGTGGGCGAAGCCGTCCCGGATGGCTCGGTCGGTCTGCGAGGAGATCCAAAGACGCTGGATGGGTTTATGAAAGCCCGCCTTTTGAAGAATCCAACGGGCCACCAACTCCCCCTCACGTCCCGCGTCGGTGGCGATGACCAGGGAGGACACCTGAGGATCATGCAGCAGCTTTTTTACCGCGCTGTACTGCTTAGAGGTTTGAGGGATTACGGTAAGCTCCATCTTTTCGGGCATCATGGGCAGAGTTTCGAGGCTCCAGGTCTTATACTGATCGCCGTAGGTTTCCGGCTGGGCCAGCTCCACCAGATGCCCAAGGGCCCAGGTGACGATATAGCGCGGGCCGATGAGGCAGCCGTTCCCGCTCTGACGACAGCCCAGCACCCGGGCGATTTCCCGGCCCACCGAGGGCTTTTCCGCCAATACCAATGTTTTCGACATGGCAAATGTTCCTTTCTGACAGCGGGAGTTCAAAACGATCGACGCCAAGGCGGATGTCGCTCCCGCTGAATTTGCCGTCCGCGATACGCTCCGGGATGGAGGACAAGCGGTCGGCGGATAATTTATTATACCATACAATCAGACAAAAGTCCCCTTTCAAATGGTGGAAGCGCGGATGGCGGATAAGATCCATGCGCAAAGGCTGGAACCCGTTGAAGGAATGTGATAAAATATCAAAAGAGAAGAAATGTGCAGACATTTAGAATCCGGACGGATAAAATTCAAGAATCAAGGCAAAGGGGAGGGGAAACCGGGATGATACGAAAAGCGGCTTCCAGAGATGCGCGCCCAGCGGCGCGCCTGGCGGGTAAGCTGTGGGGCGGCCACACGGAGGAGGAGCTCTGGCAGGAGATGACCGAGCTTGCCGCCGATCGGAAGGCGGCGGTATTTCTAGCGGAAGAGAACGGAAAAGCGGTGGGATTTGCCCAATGCCAACTGCGGTCCGATTATGTGGAAGGAGCAAAAAGCAAACCCGTCGGGTATTTGGAGGGGATTTACGTGGAGCCTGAATGTCGGAGAAAGGGCGTTGCGTCGGAGCTTCTCCGGCATTGCCAGCAATGGGCCAAGGCTCAAGGATGCGCGGAATTTGCCAGCGACTGCGAATGGAGCAATTCTGTGAGCCGCCAATTCCATGTGGGCACGGGATTCCGGGAGGCCAATCGGATTATTTGCTTTCTCAAAAAACTGTGAAAAAAGAAACCGGCCAGAGTCAAGGCGAAGGATTGGGCAAGGAATACGCCGCGAAAAACGATTGGGATCGACTGAAATGAAAAATGCGGGCCCAAAATGGCCCGCACTCGGTTTGGATGAAAGACGACGCTTTGCGGAGGTCGTCTTTTTTTCATTTTTAGGCCCCCTGTTTTTCGCTGTCCTTTGCGGACGGGGAGGAAGCCCCTTCGCCGCCGCTTTTGTCCGAGCGGGAGGAGCGCAGCTCCGACGGGGAGAATCCAAAATAGTCCCGGAAGTGGGAGTAAAAATAATTTAGGTTGGAATATCCTACGTTGTGGGCGACGTAAGAAATCTTTTCCGTGCTGTTTTGGATCATGTGCTTGGCCATGATTAGCCGGTAGGCCATCAAATACTCGGAAAATTTCATATGGGTTTCTTTTAAGAAGATCTGCCCCAGATAGGTGCTGTTCATTTTAAATTTATTGGCCACGATTTTCAGGTTGATATTCTTGTTATACTCCCCTTTCACAATCATAATCACCTTATTAGTGAGATTGGATAGGGAATCGTAATCGCAGCTTAAAATCATATCCCGGCATTTATCCTCTTGAGGCGGTTTCTCCAGATTGCCTTTGAGGTCCCTCACAATAATCCGCTCGATGACATGCTGCAATTCCATACGGTCCACCGGTTTGACCAGATAATCCTTGGCTCCCGCAATCATGGCCTGACGGACGTACTCAAAATCGTCGTAACCGCTAATCATGATATACTTGGTGGGAAGCTGGAGTTCGCTGAGTTTTTTAATTACGTCATAACCCCGGGCGTCCTCGATGCACACGTCGAAGATAGCGATATGAGGTTTATACTCCACGGCTTTTGCAATGGCGTCATGATAGCTGGTGGCAGTCTCGATCTGATAAATCCCATACTTTTCCCAGTCGATCATCCGTTTCAGGCCTTCGATAATATGTGGCTCATCGTCCACGATCAAAAGTCGATACATTCGTTTCCTTCCCTTTCTTCTTGTAAATGCGGATGGATACGGTAATCCCGGCTTCGGCGTTGTTGCTCAGCTTCATTTGCAGGGAATCGCCATAGTAATACCGCAATCTATGGTAAACATTTTGTATGCCGATACTGCCTCCGGATACGGAATCTCCACGTTCCTGGAGCCTGTTGTTGATATCCAGAAGCTTGTCCGGCAAAATGCTACTGCCGTTGTTGATTAATTCAATCACATAGTAGTCTTTTTCCTCTTTTCCTCTTATCAAAAGAAGGTTGAATTCGCTGTTTTTGTCAAACCCATGGACGAAAAAGTTTTCCACCAAGGGCTGCATCCACAGCTTGATGGTCCCTAGACTGCGCACGTTGGAGGAAACGTCCATTTGATAGAAAAAGTTCTTGTTATATTTAAATTCCATGATTTTCAGGTACTTGGTGAGAATATCAAGCTCCTTATCAATGGTAATGATATTTTCCCCTTTGACGATATCCCGGTACATGCCGCCCAAACAGTAGATGGCGTCAGCCACCTTCGGATCGTTGTTCACCAATGCGCAGGAACGGATAATCTCTAAGGTATTATAGAGAAAATGAGGGTTGATTTGGTGCTGCAAAGCCAGCATCTCGGTGTCCTTCTGCCGAAGCTTGAGTACATATTCTTTCTGAATGAATTCCTCCAGCTGACGGATCATTTCATTGAATTCCTGAGCGATTATCCCATATTCATCCTTACGGTTTTCGATGCTGATGTTGATAAACTGCCCGGATTTGGCCAGTTGAATGGAATTTACAATGCGGTTTAAAAACTTGGCGTCGTAGTTCATGCGTATGGTGATGAGAAAGGTCATAATGATAAAGATAAGCAGAGAACCTACGATCACCAGGAGGAATAGAGCCAAATTCTGGCGGAAGATGGCGTTGGTGTCCACCGTGGAAATCAGCTTGTAGCCATATTGGGAAGAGGTGTTAATAAAGTAGTATTGCTCATACAGTCCGCTGCGGATCACGCCGTTTGTTTCGTTGCTCTCATAAAGCTGGGCCAGCATATCCTTCATTCGTTCCTGATCCTCAGGGGGCATGTAGTACATGGCTCCTTTTTTGCTGATGATGGCGGTGTTGGCGATGTTGTATTCCTTTACCACGTCGAAGATCTTTTTGCCGCTGAGCAGAAATTTCATCTCGCCGTACTCATAGTCGCTGGAACGGGGAAGCTTTTTGGTGTAAACATAACCGTAGGATGCGTCGTTTTCGTAGATATCCATGGTGCCGTTGGGCACACAGAAGTCCACGTCGAGCCTGGAGATGTTGGCGTCGTAAAAATGAATCACGTTGGCGCTGCTTTGGGATTCCACCGCCAGCTGAGTCACCACAAAGTTGTTTTGGCTCACAAAGGATTTGACGTCGGCCAAAAAGTCGGCCGGCATCTCGGTGGGATTGATGCCCTCCAGTCGTTGGGTGCGGTATTCCTGGGCGTTGTGAGAGAAAAAGCATAAAAAATCTTTTTCCAGCATCCTGTCCGAATAGATACCTAAAAAGTAGTTGTCAATCTTATTGATGTTCGTGGTGATTTTGGATTCCACCCGCTCAAAAGCGCTGGCGGAGGCCTGTTTGTACTGCTCCACCTGGTTGGAGGTAATCACTTTGCACACGGAGACGCACACAATGACGCACACAATAAACAGAACCGTGACATAGGCGATATAGTTATTTCGATGTATTTTACTTTTCAGAAATTCCAGCATAACGTGGTCCTCATAGCATTTATTAGCAATTGTTTTGTAATGTTTTAAATGTTCTTGGGAAAAATTAGTACAAATGTAGTACAAAAACGTAAGGCGCCACTGTGTTAATTGTACAACCAAATAAAATGATATAAGTTCTTAAAAAGAAATAAAATGGAAAAGTCGTATAGAAATAACAAGAGAAACCGGATGGAATTGGATTGTTTTCCAATTTCAGGCGATTGCGTTTGGATTATTCGCCGATAGTGTCCGGAATAATGGCCCATTTCAAACAGCCGTCCTCCCGGCGTGCAAAGCAGTCGTACGCCCGGCGAATGTCCGAAAGCACGGTGCGGTGGGTGATTAGCAGATCGGTTTGAAGCCGCCCGCGTTCCAAAAGCTTCATCAGTTCCGGACAGTGGACGGCGTCCACGCCCCCGGTTTTGAATGTGAGGTTTTTTCCATACATTCCGGGCAGAGGGATAGTCTGGTCCTTCTCATACATGGCTACCAGAGCGACCGCCGCATTGGGGCGGGCGATGCGCCAGGCGATTTCAAAGGAGTTGTCTCCCCCGGCGGCCTCAATGACAGCGTCTGCGCCCCGTCCGTCGGTGACAGCCTGCACCGCGGCTACCGGGCTTTCCCGTGCGGGATTCACGGCATAATCACAGAAAGAATGGGAACGGGCGATATTCAGCCGGATGGGGTCGGTGTCCAAAGCCACCACCTGGGCGGCGCCGAAGAGCCGGGCGCACTGCATGGAGCACAAGCCGACAGGACCCGCCCCTATCACCGCCACGGTGTCTCCGGGACGAATCTCACAAAGCTGAGCGCCGAAGTAGCCGCTTGCAAGGATATCACCCACAAACAGGGCGTTTTGGTCAGACAGGGAGGAGGGAATGGGCGTTAGTCCCTGGTCAGCGAAGGGAACACGGACATATTCCGCCTGGCAGCCGTCGATGCGGCAGCCCAGTTCCCAGCCTCCGTGTTCACAATTATTAATGTATCCCCTGCGGCAATACCAGCACTCCCCGCAGTAGGTGATGCAGTTGGCGGCCACTCGGTCCCCCGGGGAGAGACGGCGCACCCCGGAACCCACTGCAACCACCTCTCCCACAAATTCGTGTCCCAGTACCGTGCCGGGTTTTGCCCGGGGCACGGCTCCGTTCAGAATGTGCAGATCGCTGGTACATATTGTGGACAGGGTCACTTTGACAATGGCGTCAAGGGGATGACGCAGTACGGGCCGGGGACGTAGTTGAAGCTGCAGGTCTCCTGGGCCGCAGTATACCGCCGCTTTCATAGTTTCGGTGGGATTCATAATAGGGCCTCCTGATCTTACTTCGGAACGGCTTGCGCTGGCAATCCGGCAGAATACGGGAATAAAAAATGTGCCTTGTGCTCTTATCTTAATGAATTTAAAAGAAAAATGCAACCCGCGATCTTATGGAAATCGTGGATTGCAATCAAACAAAGAAGGCCTCTTCTTCGCATGTCAACGCTGTTTTTGGAAATGCCAAACGTTCACAACTGCTCGGAAGATGAGATGGAATCGGTGGGATTTGGATTCGGCAGAGAAGCGGAGGCGGTGCAGAACCGTTGCCAAGGCCGTCTGACCAGCAGGCAGGCGGCTAGTCCCAGCAGGGCGATGGCCATCCACGCATACTGGGTGGCCGCCCAGCCAAACTGGTCGGACAGCACCCCGATGCCATAGATGGAAATAGCGCTGCCCACATAGGTGAGGGAATTGAGAATGCCGGTGATCGTGGACACCTTGCCCATCCTATGATAGCGCAAAGGCGCCAGATTCACCACCATGGTGTTAATCGCCAACATGGCGGAGGATGTGATGCTGAGCAAAACCAGGGACAGCGCCATGCTGTGAGAGCCCCAGATATTCAGCGCCAGCAGCGCGGCCACAGTGACGGCGAAGAAAAAGGCGGAGGTGGAAATTTCGCCGCGGAACACCTTGCTGTTTAGGAAGTTGGCCAGATAGACCCCCGCCAGATTCACCACAGGGATCAGTGTGGTGACCGCGATGGATATCGCCGAGTCAACCTGGAACATCTCGGTAAGATAGGTGGGCGTCCAGGTGACCACGCCGTCCTTTAAAATGCCGTGCAGCAGCGCGGCGGCCGAGATCAGCAGCAGCCCGGAAGCCAGGACCGCCTTGACAAAACCGCCGGTCTTGGCCTTTAGCTGAGACGGCGCAGAAACCGAAGCGGGTTCGCGAACGCCGTTTTTCTGGATGCGCTTTTCCAGGCGTGTGATACCCACCAGCCAAAGCAGAGAAATTGCCAGCATAAAACCGCCGGTGAGATAGAAAACCATACGCCAATGGGACAGGGCGATGACCGCCGAACACAGAAGAAAGGCGCATAGGGTACCCGCCGGAGTGGTGGTGGCCATATTGACGCAGGTTTTGACGCATTGCGCGTGAGTCATCCGATCCGAAAGAATGCGGACCATGGGGGACCACACCATCGCTTGCGCCAAGCCGTTGAGTGACCAAAGGACCGCCATCATGCCGGGAGAGGCGGCGAATCCCATCATGAGATTCATCAGGGAAGACGCTGTAATTCCCCCGAACACCAGGTATTTGGGATTGAGAACGTCTCCTAAAAATCCGCTGACCAGCTGGCCGAGCCCGTAGGCGAAAAAAAGGCCGCTGCCCACCAGACCAAGCTGGGATTTGGTGAATCCCTCGGCAGTGATAATTTCCGCCATGCTGGCGGAGAAATTAAGCCGCCCTAAATAAGTGCAGAAATAGGTAAGCCAGCAGATCCAAAAAAAGCATAGAGTATCCATCGTTCCGTTTACCTTTAAAGGCGGTTCGGATTGCTTAGACACGGTGGTCACATTCCCATCTCCGTTTCCTGAAAAGCTCATAACCTCAAAGGTGATTTCAAAATTCTGCAATCACCTGGGCAAAGGCTATCATAGCATTGGAAGTTCCGCTTTGTCCACTAGTGGTTTCTACAAAGAGAGGAGCGGAGAAAAGCGGGAATCTGTAGGTATTTCCACAGCAATTGCCGGAGAAGAACGAGCGGTGCGGAAAGATGCTGGAAGAAAGCGCGGAGCCAATTTTCCCAAACGCGGATGGGCGGAGGCGTCCGCATTTGAGGGCGATTCTTCTCACAAACCAAGATAGATTAATTTCTGATGCTTTTTAATGTGTCCGAACAAATGAGATTCGGCGGTTGCTTATATAGTGAAGAGCGGATAGTAATTGTTAAAAATGCATAGAAATATCCAAAAATTATATATCTCAAATATTTTTAAGAAAAAAACGAATGTTTTTATTGATTTTGCAAATAAAAAAAGTTCTTTTTCTCAATTTATCAATTAATATTCTTATTTATAATTATTTTATAGAATTAAAAAGCAAAAAAATATGAAAGAAGAATGAAATTAGTGTGAATCTGAAATTTTTTTTGACCTGGACAAATTGGTTGTATGTTTTGTACAATAGGGACAAGCAACAAATCTTTATATTTCGAAAAAGGAGAGATTGGAAAATGAAACGCAGAAGTCTAAAAAGATGCGGCGCAGTGTTCCTGTCAGCTGCTCTTTTGATGTCCAGCGTTCCCACCGCTTTCGCGGGAGACACATGGCCATGGGAAGGTGATGCAGCCACGAAACCCAATCAGCCCCATGTGGTTGGACAGCGTGTCTATGACCTGGAATTCTGGGGAGAGGACACGGAAGAGGGAGCGGATCTGCTCACCGCCAAGGTGCCGATCCAGCAGCGTAACGACGCATTTTCCGCCACTCAGGCGAACCCCGACCTCAACTATGACGCGGAAATCTTTAACATGCAGGGAGACTATGGCAACTCTTTCTTTGAGGCGACTCCCTACAACAACGAGTTCAGCCAATATCTGTTCAATTATTGGCAGTATACCGACTACTATGCATCCTGGCATGGCGTTACCACCAAGGGCGCTCCTATGAGCCAGTATGATCCGGACGGCGCATGGCAGCAGCGCTACTTCGAATTCGGACTAATCAACATGCCCAACCCGGCGTACACCAACGCCGCTCATAAGAACGGCGCAAAGTCCATCGGCTGTATCTTCCTGCCCCGCGCGGGACAAACCCACGCTTCCATGATCGCCAAGGACGAGAACGGGGAATTCCCCATCGCCAAGAAGCTGATTCAGTTTGCTAACTATTACGGCTTTGACGGCTACTTCATCAACCAGGAGGAATCCATTCCTTCCACCGATGTGCCGATCTACAAGGAGTTTACCAAGTTCTTGATTGAAAACGGCATCTATGTACAATGGTACGATTCCATCACCCCTTCCGGCGGCCTGAGCTATCAGAATAGACTCAACGCCTCCAACAGTACCTTTATCCATGATGATAAGTACGGACTGGGCAAAGTAAACAGCTCCCTGTTCGTCAACTACGACTGGTTCCGTTCTAATTACCTGCAAACCTCCTTTGACCATGCGGCGGAGAGAAACATTGATTTGTTCTCCGAGGTGTTCTTTGGTGTGGAATGCAACCAGGGTAAGCTCTCGGGCAGCCATGGTTCCGCCAGCAACATTAATATGATTTATGCGCCCGGCACCAAAAATCTGCGCGGCAGCGTGGCCCTGTTTACCCCCAGCGACTGGATCCAGTTGGCCCTCGACGGCGATCTGTACGGCAGCGACAATCCCAATAAGAGAGCAGAGGACGGCTATCAGTGGATGATCGCAGAGCGCGAGAGAATGTTCTATTCCGGCGTTGCTCAGGATCCCACCAACACCGGTAAACTGAGCGGCTATCAGAACCCCACCATCGGCGTCAACAACGCTGGCGGCTGGGTAGGCGTGGCCGACTTTGCGGCAGAGCGTTCGGTCATCAATGGAACCACCTTCTACACAAACTTCAATACCGGTCATGGTATGGAATACTACCAGAACGGCCAGGTTGCCAACGAGAACGAGTGGTCCAACATGAACATCCAGGACATCCTGCCCAGCTGGCAGTGGTGGCTGGAGACCGAAGGCACCAAGCTGAACGTAGACTTTGACTACGGCTCCAAATATCAGAAGCTGGATAAAAACGGCAATGATCTGGGCGTAGGCTACACCCAGGTAGGCGCTTACAACGGCGGTTCCTCCCTGGTAGTAAACGGCACCCTGGACGCCGAGAATTTCCTGCGTCTGTATAAGACCGACCTGTCGGTGAATGAGAACTCCAAGATTTCCGTCACCTACAATAAAGCCTCGGCCGATGATGCCTCTTCTATGGAGATCGGCATTATCTTTAAGAATTCTCCCGATTCTGTGTACACCATCAACGTGCCCAACTCCGGCAAACAGACCGACGGCTGGGTGACGAAGAACGTGTCCCTGGATCCCGAATACGTGGGAGAAGAGATTGCCGCCATCGGCATTAACTTCAAGAACAACAACCAGACCATTGAGAACTATCAGATGAACATCGGCGAACTGAAAGTGACCGACGGTTCCGTGGCAAAACCCGCTACCCCCACGAACTTTAAAGTTTCCAAGGCTTATGATACCGATGAGATGATCGTAACTTGGGACATCGCCGACTATAACCAGGTTAAGCAGTACAACCTGTATGCCAACCTTTCCGACGGCAGCCGCGTCTACCTGGGCGGCACCTACGACGATACCTACTACATCAAGAGCCTGTACGGCGAAAAAGATATCGTCAATCTGGAACTGAAGGCTGTGGCTGAGGACGGCACCGAGAGCGACGCCGCTACCACCTCCTACAAGTATTCCGATAAGGTGACCAACATCCAGGTCAACGAGTCCAACGTGGAAAACGGCAACAAGCTTCAGAATAATACGCTTGGTTACATGGAACTCAGCTGGGAGAATCCCGCTGTGGACTATGAGGCCATCGAGATCACCGTGACCCCCGCCAAGTACTGGGATTACAAGGTGAGAAACGAAGTTTACACCAAGACAGTGGCCAAGGGCGTTACCTCCACCTGGCTGGAGACCCCCATTGCCGACGGTTCTTCCTACACCCTGACCATGCAGGTTGTGTATGCCGACGGCGCCAAGGGTGAGCCCATCCTGTACACTGGACACTTTAAGGACGTTTATGTGGAGACCTATGACGAGGCGATCACCTCCAACGGCAACTCCATCACCTTTACCATTCCGACTTCCGAAGACTGGTGGCATATGTACGCCTATGTAGACGGCAAGCCGCTGACCTTCCGCAGTGAATACGACACCAATAAGCAGTTTGCCATCCGTGGTAAGAGCTTTATTCACAATGTTACCGTGCCTTCTTCTAAGGGCGTGGTGGAAGTCATCCTGGAAGACTACTCCGGCAACCTGTCTGAGCCCGCTTATATCCCCTACGGTTACACCGATGCGGATATGGTAGACGCTAAGATGTTCCCGGATGAGGCTCTGCTCAATGCGGTGAAGGAACAGATTGGCGAAACCGCCAACGAGGTATTTGCCTTTGACGGAACTCTGGATCTGTCCGGTACCGCTGTAAAGAACCTGACAGGCATTAACAACCTGATGAACCTGACCGGTTTGAACATCTCTAACTGCACTGAGCTCACCATAATCGGCGAGAACGTGTTCTCCGCTTTGAGAAACCTCAAAGAAATCGACATTACCGGCTGCTCCAATCTGCAAGTGCTCAACATCAACAATTCCACTGTGGAGAAGCTCACCTACGGCGACGCCACCGCGTTCGAAAACATGATCGCTCTGAACCTGTCCGGTTCCAAGTTCGACCTGTCCGCGGGAACTCCCGAGCGCATCTTCGTTGATCAGATCGATAGCCAAGCGGACGAAAGCAAAAACATTGTAACCGTCGACCCGGCCGAGAGCAACCTGGCCCTGAACGCCGCCATCGTTGCGGGTCAGACCAACGCCAACAACGCCTCCAGACTGGTGGACGGCAACAAGAGCCAGTACATCTCCTTTGGTGTTGGCAAGAAGATTACCATTGACCTGGGCGCCGAGCAGGAAATTACCTCTTGGACTTTGGTCAACGATACATCTAGCTGGGGCCTGGCAGACTTTGAAATCAAGGCCTCCAACGACGGCGAGAACTACACCACCATCGTGAACGTGACCGGCAACAACCAAGTCACTGTCAGCGGCGCCATCGACGCTCCCGCCGCTTATCGTTACTATCAGCTGGTACCCAATAAGAACTTTAGCTCCGGCGGCGACGTTCGCGAGCTGGAACTCAACGGTCACAAGACGATTGTGATTGAGAGCAAGGTGTCCTACGACAATCAGAAGCCGGCCGGATATTACGATATTCCCGAGGCTTATCGTGTGGACATGAACAACAACGGCAAGACCCTGGATATGAACGAGTACTTTAACGGTCAGGCGGTTTCCGTACGCGGCAACTCTCTGACAGAAGTTCTGAACCAAGACTTTGTGGCCGAGGGCTACACCCTGGCCGACGCGGCTTCCGGCAGCCCGATCCACTACATCCGTACCGTGGATTCTCAGGGCAACGTGACTCGCGGCACCATCGAAACCAACAAAGACGGTGTTTACACCGTTGAGTACATCACCTATGACGACATTGCCCTCAACGGCAAAGTGGTGTATACCCAGACCGTGTATGTGCGCGGCGTCACCGCTGTGCTGGAGGCTGTCATTGAGAAGGCCGAACAGCTGCTTGCCGACGGTGCTCTGGAGAACACCATGGAAGCGGTAGTCACCGAGTTCAACGCAGCTTTGGAGGCAGCGAAGGAAATCGTAGCCGGCGACGGCGCTTCCCAGGCTGAGATCAACGCCGCAACCGTGCGTTTGCTCAACGTCATGGCCAAGGTGGATTGGAAGCAAGGCGACAAGACGGTTCTGCAGGTTGCTGTAGACGTTGCAAACGCCATCAAGGTTGACATTGACCTGTATGTGGAAGCGGGCAAACAGGAATTCCTGGATGCTCTGGCCAGAGGAGAAGAGCTTCTCGCCAGCGGCAATGCTTGGGACGACGAGATCCAGGCTGCGACCGATGCGCTCATCGAGGCTATGTCCAACCTGCGGATGGCCGCCAACAAGGACATCCTTAACGACATGATTAACAAGGCAAACAGCGTTGATTTCTCCGCTTACACTGTAGAGAGCGCCAATGCGGTTCGCGCCGCTCTGAACGCAGCCGAAGCTCTGGCGGCGGATGCAAACGCCACTCAGGATGCGGTTGACGCTGCGGCTAACACCCTGAAAGCGGCTCTGAATGGCCTTGTGGTTGTGAACGGCAACAACCCGGCGGACGATGCCAACAACAACGGCAACGACAACGCTGGAACCACCACTCCTGTGGGCGACGGCTCCGCTCCCACCCAGACCGGCGATGCTGGCGCTGCGGGCTTTGCGGGCCTGGCGATCCTCAGCGCGGCTGGCGTGCTGTTCGCTCTTAAGAGCAAAAAGAGAGACTAATTTGATTCGATTTATAAAAGAATAATGAACCGATAAATGCGGGCGGCCCGGTTTCCTCAATGCAGGAAACCGGGCCGCTTTGCTTTTGTATAGAACGTCGGTAGAACGGATATGAATGGAAAAAGCGCTGCTCTGTGAACACAGATGATAAAAGGGACCGCATGTCTGCCCCATTTCCAAAAGGCAAGAGGAGGCCAGATCAACAACACCATAGATTATTTGAAACAACGCCGGACGCGCTTTGTTTCTTTCAAGGCGTGAATGCGGACAACGGTTGTTTTTTAATCAATCCGGAATCCAGGATTCCTCCCTGCATAGTATGGGGAGAGGTGATCGATATGAGTCCTTGTGAACTGACCACGGCAGTTTCTGCGCTGGCCAATGTGATTTCCGCTAATCTTTCTGACGACGAACTTTCCTTGCTCGGCGCGATCCTCACGCAGCTGGGCGATACGCTGGAGACGATCTCTGTTCAAAGAGAAGTCTGTAAAAACCGAAGCCTTCCCCAATCCAAGCAGTAAAACAGGCGGAATGTTCTGCCTGTGCGGGGATTGCGCCCCTATAGAATCCAGAAGGAGAGAAGGAGACGCCCTTTTCATACTGGAAACAGGGCTATCAAAAGAATTTTTCTCCGCCGCGAAAAGAAAACTCCTCTGCATTTGACAGAATAAGCAAATGCAGAGGAGTTTCGTTGTTTCATCTAAAAAAGGGGGAATGCATACCCGCGCAGGACAAACATCCCAAGGAAAAGGGATTACATACCGTGAATTTCTTCGGCAGTGAGGATGGTAATCCCAGCGTTTTTCAGCACGTCAACCGCGCGCTCGTTGTCGTCCACACGGAGGATCACGAAAGCTTTGCCCTTGTCCCGGCTGATAAAGGCGTACATATACTCGATGGCGATGCGCTCGTTGGCCAGTACTTGCATGGCCTTGGCGAACTCGCCGGGCTGATCGTCGATGCCCACCGCAATCACGCTGGTGAGGGAGACGGTCATACCGGCCGCTTTGAGGGCCTCCACGGCCTCGGTTGGTTTGTCAACAATCAGGCGGAGAATGCCGAAATCGCTGGTATCTGCAATGGAGATGGCGCGGATGTCGATGTTGGCCTGAGCCAGCGCCGCGGTGATTTCGGCCAGGCGGCCCGCCTTGTTCTCTACAAAAATGGATAATTGCTGAATCTGCATGTCGGTTCCTCCTTTAGTCGTACTTTCTGTTGTCAATTACGCGTTTGGCCTTGCCCTCGCTGCGGGGCAGGCTCTTGGGCTCCACCAGCTTAATGCGGGCGGAAATGTTCAGAGTGGATTGCAGCGCACCGGCGATCTTTTGCTCCACGCCCTCCAGGTTGCGCACGGTATCGGAGAACATGGCGTCGGTCATCTCCACCTGCACCTCCATGGTGTCCAGGTTGTTCCGCCGGTCCACAATGATTTGGTAGTTGGGGTCCATCTTAAGATCCAGCAGCACCGATTCCACCTGGGAGGGGAACACATTGATGCCCCGGATGATGAGCATGTCGTCGGTGCGGCCGCGGGTTTTGGACATCTTGACAAAGGTGCGCCCGCAGTCGCAGACGCCGCGGGTGAGCTTGCACACGTCCCGGGTGCGATAGCGGATCAGGGGCAGCGCCTCCTTGCCGATGCAGGTAAACACCAGCTCGCCGTACTCTCCGTCAGGCATGGGCTCGCCGGTGTCCGGATTGATGATCTCGGGATAGAAGAAATCCTCGTTGATGTGCATGCCGGTCTGGCAGGGGCAGTCGAAGGAAACGCCGGGCCCGGCGATCTCGGATAATCCATAGATATCATACGCCTTGATTGCCAGGATATTCTCAATTTCCCGGCGCATGCTTTCGGTCCAGGATTCCGCGCCGAACAGGCCGGCCCGCAGCTTCAAGGTCTTGGGATCAATGCCCATATCCCGCACGGTTTCCCCGATGAACATGGCGTAGGAGGGGGTGCAGCACAGAATATCGGAACCATAATCCTGCATGATGGTCACCTGACGCTTGGTATTGCCGGAAGAAACCGGAATGGCGGTTGCCCCCAGCTTTTCCGCGCCGTAGTGCAGCCCCAAGCCGCCGGTGAACAGGCCGTAGCCGTAGGAAACATGAATGTAATCGCTTTTTGTCGCGCCGATGGATACCAGCGCTCGGGCCGCTGAACGGGCCCACACGTCGATATCGTTCTGAGTGTAGCCTACTACGGTCTGCTTGCCGGTGGTGCCGGAGGAGGCGTGGATGCGCACCAGGTCTTCCTTGGGCACCGCGAACATGCCGAAGGGATAGGTGTCCCGCAGGTCGGTCTTGGTGGTGAAGGGCAGCTTTGTGATGTCGTCGATGGATTTGATGTCGCCGGGCAAAAGGCCCATCTCGTCAAACCGCTTGCGGTACAGAGGGACATTGTTGTAGCAATTTTCCACCATCTTGATTAGCCGTCTCGACTGAATCCAGTGGAGCACTTCGCGGGGGGCGCATTCAATGTCGGGTTCATAATAGTTGTAAGGCATGGGAATCAACTCCTTAAATATGTATGGCTAAGATTGCTTGATCCGCTTTTTGAGAATGAGGAAAAACAGCACGATGCCGACCCCCAGCATCACATGCCCCAGCCCGGCGATGCCGGAAATGGCGGCGTCCAAACCGGGGGATAGGGGGATGGAAAGCACCTGGGTAACGCCGCGCCATACCAGCATGGAAACGGCGACCGCTAACCCTATGTTGTAGATTAGATAAAAGGCCTTGTAACGGGGCGCTTTTTCCAGCTTGTATTGTTTTTGAAACAGGGCCAAAATCAGAAAGAACACCATACCCAGCAGAAACAGGTGGGTGTGGACAAAGCCCAGGGCGGTCCGACCGGAAAAGTCGTTGAGCTTGGTGAACTCCCGGTAAAAGACCCCGCCCGCCATGGCGGCAATGGCATAGACAAAGGCAGTGTTGATGGAACGTTTCAAAACATCACATCCTTGCGCCGCGCAAAAGCGCGGATTATTTCAAGTGGGAGTGGGGATTGTCGGTGCGGCCTAACAGGTAGTCCACCGAGACGCCGAGGAAGTCGGCGAGCTGTTCAGTGGTGGAGGTGTAGGGGTCGATTTCCCCGCCCTCGTACCGGCGATAGCTCCGCTCACTGATATGAATGACTTCTCCCAATTGCTTTTGAGTTAATCCTTTCAATTTACGGAGTTCTTGTAAGCGTTTTGGAAGGAATGGCATAAAAGTTCTCCTTAAAACTATTGACAGGGCTTAACATGCCCTGGTATAATATGTTTGCAAACAGGGCGCAATATGCCCTGAGTTAATATGGAAATGAAATAAACTACTTAGTTTATGAAAGGAGGCCATCAGTTATATCCAAAATATAATCCACGGAAATATAAAAAACCTGCAAGTTTTACTAACACAGAAGCATGGGGATCCATCTGTCCAGCTTCATACCGCCGATAATTTCGTTCATTCATTCCTAGAATTTCACCCATCTGTTTTTGGGTAAGACCTTTGGATTTTCTCAGTTTTTGCAAATGTTTTGGCTAGAAAAACATATTCCAGTTCTTTTAAATTGCCCTCCACAGGTCTTTATATGACCTCTATCCTTATCGTAGCACAACTAACTTGGTAGTTCAAGTAAATCCTAATTGACCCACTATTTTTTAGAACTGCCTTGGAAACAGTTATACAAAAAGTAAATACTAAATAAAATTATCCTAACTGCACAAAAGGAAGCGCTCCCGTTTCCGGCGGGGACGCTTCCTTTGCAGTCTTAACTGTTGTAGCCCAGCTCAAAGGCCCTCAGGTTCATCTCTACGAACTTGGGGGGAACCGTGGCCTTGATGGTGTCGATCCAATCTTCCTTGGAGAGGCTCATGCGCTTGGCCATGACGCCGATGAGCACCACGTTGACCGCCTTGACCGATCCGGCCTGCTCCGCCAGGGAGAGGGCATCGGCCGCCACCACGTTCACCCCTTTTTCCTCGATTTGGGGAATCAGGTTCTCCGGGTATTGGGCCGCGCCGGTGATTACCGGCATGGGGTCGATGCACTGGGTGTTGACGATGATGGCGCCGTCGGGCTTCAGCCAGGGAAGAAAACGGGCCGCCTCCAGCTGCTCAAAGGCCAGGATGTAGTCGGCGCCTCCCTCTTCGATGATGGGGGAGGCCACCTCGTCGCCATAGCGCACATAGGTGACCACCGAGCCGCCCCGCTGGCTCATGCCGTGAACCTCGGAAACCTTAACATCGTGTCCGGCGCGCAGCACGGCGTTGCCCAGCAAACGGCTGGCGAGCAGCGTGCCCTGTCCGCCCACGCCGACAATTAATACGCTCTTTACATTATTCATCTCAGTTTTCCTCCTTGGCGCCAATGGCTTTTTTGGGGCACAGGCCTTCGCACACGCCGCAGCCCACGCATTGGGTGTGGTCGATGACGGCCTTGCCGTCCTTCATGGAGATGGCCGGGCAGCCGATGCCCAGGCAGGCCTTACAGCCGATGCATTTTTCCTCACTCACCACCAGAGAAGGCTTGTGCTTGACATATTTCAGCAGCGCGCAGGGCCGGCGGGAGATGATAACGGAAGGTTCCTCCGCCTCCAGCTCTTCCTTGATGACCTGTTGGGTCTGCTTGAGATCGTAGGGATCGCACACGCGCACCCGGTTGATGCCCACCGAGCGGCACAGAGCTTCCAAATCCACCTTGGCGGCGGGGTCCCCCTTGATGTTGTAGCCGGTGGTGGGGTTCTGTTGATGCCCGGTCATGCCGGTGATGGAGTTGTCCAAAATAATCACCACGGAATTGGTGGCGTTGTAAGCGATGTCCACCAGTCCGGTGATGCCGGAATGCATAAAGGTGGAGTCCCCGATGACGGCCACAGACTTTTTCTCACCGGCCTCGCCCAACGCCTTGTTATAGCCGTGGAGGGCGGAAACCGAAGCGCCCATGCAGACGCAGGTATCCATCATGCCCAGAGGGGCGGAGGCGCCCAGGGTATAGCAGCCGATGTCGCCGCTGACATAAACCTTGGCCCGCTTGAGGGCGTAGAACAGCCCGCGGTGAGGGCAGCCGCAGCACATAACCGGAGGACGCACCGGAATGGGGACGTCCAAAGCATTTTTGGGAAGCTGCTGTTTGGTAAGCAGCTCCCGCACCAGCTGCTGGTTGAATTCGCCGCAGCGGGGGAACAGCTGCTTGCCGATGACGTTCACGCCGATTTTGATGCAGTGGGTTTCAATGATATCGTCCAGCTCTTCAATGACGTAGAGGGTGTCCACCTGGGAGGCGAAGCGTTTAATTAAATCCACCGGCAGAGGATGCACCATGCCCAGCTTCAAGTAAGAGGCGTTGTCGCCCATGGCCTCTTTGGCATACTGATAGCAAGAGCCGGCGGCGATGATGCCGATGGAAGCGTCGTTCATTTCAATGCGGTTGATGTCGGAATGCTCGGCCCACTCGGCGAGCTTTAACGTGCGTTCCTCCACCATGGGATGCTTGATCTTGGCCATGGCGGGCAGCATGACGTTTTTCTGCGGATTTTTCTCATAGGGAATCAAATCCCGTTCCTCGCGGGGGCACAGCTCCACCAGACTGCGGGAGTGGGAGATACGGGTGGTCAGCCGAAGGACCACAGGGGTGTCGAATTGCTCCGACAGATCATAGGCCAGCTTAGTGAATTCTTTGCACTCTGAGGAATCGGCGGGCTCCAGCATGGGGATTTTCGCGCCGATGGCATAATTGCGGCTGTCCTGTTCGTTTTGAGAGGAGTGCATACCGGGATCGTCGGCCACGGCGATGACCAAACCGCCGTTCACACCAATATAGGACATGGTGAAGAAGGGGTCGGCGGCCACGTTGAGGCCCACGTGTTTCATAGCGGAAAAGGCCCGTGCGCCCGCAAAGCTGGCTCCCGTGGCCACTTCTACGGCGACCTTTTCGTTGGGGGCCCATTCGCAGTCGATCTCGTCGAACTTGGCGGCGGTTTCGGTGATTTCGGTGCTGGGGGTGCCGGGGTAGCTGGAGGCTATTTTTACGCCCGCTTCGTAGAGGCCGCGGGCTACCGCCTCGTTGCCCAATAGGAGTTCTTTCATTTTGGTTTCCACCCTTTCTTTTTCTGCTTTTCAAAAAGCAGTAGGAAAATAAGTTTCTTTTCTGTTTTTATGTATTTTAGAATGTTGGTTGCCCAACCTCTGTTTTTTTATTTTATTCTTTTGGTTGGTTTCCCAACTTGTTGTCTTGTCATAGATCCCCTATGTTGTATTGCATCCGCTGCCGCGGGGGCCTTCCTTTCTTGCTCGTACAAGAAAGAAGGCAAAGAATACGCACAAGGGGAGGATTCCCCCTTGTGAATCCCCCCAAGGCCCGCTGCGGCGGGGTTCTTCTACGCTAGCCCGTCAAGCATAACGGATACTTGGCGGGCCGTTAAAGGGCCTTTGTGGTTTAGCACCCTGATTGCGTTTTCGATTCTTTTGCGTAAGTTCAGCCTTTTTGGA
>JAAWNT010000030.1 GCA_022799115.1 Clostridiales bacterium
GGATTCCAAAGGGGGAATCCCTCCCTTTGGCGTATTCTTTGCGTCCTTTCTTGTACGAGCAAGAAAGGACGTGCCCCCGCGGCATGAGCGGGTACAATAAAACAAAAGGGATCTATGCCAAAACAACAAGTTGGGAAACCAACAAAAAGTACCAAGTAAATAAATCCGAGCGCAAACGTCGGGGTATGACGGCGATTTGAACGGCGTAGCCGTTCACTCTGAGCCGTCATTCCGCAAGGCTACACCTAGAAGACCCGCCGCAGCGACCTTGGGGGGATTCCAAAGGGGGAGTCCCTCCCTTTGGCGTATTCTTTGCGTCCTTTCTTGTACGAGCAAGAAAGGACGTGCCCCCGCGGCATGAGCGGGTACAATAGAACAAAAGGGATCTATGCCAAAACAACAAGTTGGGAAACCAACGACAAGTATAAAATAAAAAAAACAAAAGCAATGGAATAAGGAATTAAAAAACACAGCCAACGAACGTCGCAATCAAGCAGACTTCACTGGCTGTGTTCTCATTGTTGGTTTATTAAACATTACGATGCGGAAAGCAAAGCAAGATTATCCCCCTGATTCCGTTCACTCCAGCGAATAACCTTTGCTTCATAATTCAGAAATGCTTCTTCAACACCCTTTGCGATACTATTTTTATCATTCAATAGAATAATCAGTTGGCTGCCGTTTCTTCTCGCAGGTTTTGTATCCGCCCATGCAAACAGAATGTTCCCCATGTTCGACTTATTCGGGCTATTTACTGCCTGACATAATCTTTCTGGTTTTGTCTTGCTTCTTTGCAATAGAAAATCATAGGTATGGGAAAAACCGGAAAGTCCCGTAAATTGTACATTATCCGAATAATAAATTTCATGTTCCGCAAAAAAGTCCTGGATATCATCCAAGAAAAAAGACGACGCTTTCGATTTAGAAACTGCAAACATGTCGTCTATTCGTAACATTGCCTGAATGAATAAATGTTTTTTCTGCGCAAAGCGATTGATTGGAGTTTTTGCAATTAATTCATCCCCTTTTAATTCTACGCCGTATTGACATAAAATTCGTTTCAGATGAAGCTTGCGATGGGGCGTAAGCTGAAAACCGCCCATTTTTAACCCCTGTATGGTTGCGCTGTCATCGGTAAAATAAATCTCATTGCCATCTTGTTTCACATAGATTTGTAAATAATCGTTTGCATTATCAAGGTATGGAGTAGTAATCTCATAATACTCCCCTATTTTATCAAAAGTAATCTCACTTTTTAACCAAGACGTGTAGTCGTCAATCAGTCTTTGAATATCCAAGATTACACCTCCTCACTACTCATATTAGCTCCAGCTGCAAATGAATCGCCGGACGTTCAACGACATGAAATCTTTCTAAAAAAGATATCGTGTTCCCTACAAACTGATCGCTTTCAAGACTTTCGGCGGGAAACGCCCAAAGCCGCCCATACTCTTCACTGTATATGTGCCAATGGCTGCCTGTTATTTTTTCACCGTCTGGGTTAGTATGTTGATTGGATGGATTAATATGTAACTCCAACAGCGGGACGCCGTTTCTTACAATCCGAGCGTTCATGTTATATTTTAACCGATTTATTTTTCCCCTGTAAATTCTAACAGCAAATACATCTTGTCTGCTATCGCCGATAACGTTAAATTCCGTGCTTTCTCCCCTTGACGGGAAGTTCATTTCAGAAACCAGCGCGCGTTTTATCATATTTAATAGCCGGTCCGCCTCCGCTTGACTCAATTTGGTGGAAGTCATTGAAGCACCTCCCAATTATTTCTTTGAAAATTATACAACTAATCTCCTTTGATGTCACGAGATAAAACGTCACATTCACACATAGAAAACAAGGGAGCATCCGCCTCAAATGCGCAATCCATATTCCAAAAAACGGCGATTGCTATGAAGCAATCGCCGAAAAAGCCTGCGCCAGCGAAGTAAACAACGGCATCGTTACAATCGACGCCAACGTGGTCACCGCCACCGTCTTGGCGGCCAGGGCGGTATCCTGCCCAAATTTGGAGGCAAAAATAGCGGTCATCCCCGCCGTCGGGGCGCACACCTGGATCATACACGCCACAAACGCGGTTTCACTGGGCCGAAACAGCAGCAGCACCGCGAACGCCGCCGCCGGGATTACCAGCAGCCGCAGCAGACAGACCAGATAAAGAGACCGGTCCCGCAGGGCCTCGCGCACCTTAAGCTGAGCCATATACACCCCGATGCACAGCATGGCCAACGGGGTATTCAGCCCCGCGAAGGCGTCCACCGTGGCGCCCAAAAACTCCGGCAGCCGGATGGACAGCAAAAACAGGGGCAACCCGATCAGCACGCCTATGGTTCCCGGGTTCAACAGCACCTTGCGCAGCGATTGCCGCTCCCCGGAATTGTTCATCATGGCATACCCGTGCGTCCAGCAAAAGACGTTAAACACCGCGATAAACACCGAGGCATAAATAATCCCCGCGCCGCCCAGCATGGCCTGCACCAGCGGCAGCCCCATAAATGCGCAGTTGCTGTACACCGATGCAAACTTGAGCACCCGGCGGGTCTCCTCCGGTTTTCGGTTAAAGAAAAGCCGGGTGACGCCTATGGCCACAACAAAAGAGCTTATCGCCATCAAGGCGGTAAGCCCCAAGCTTTCAAGCGACGGCGCGTCCGGACCGTTCCGGTCGATCTGAAAGGCGCTCACCACAACGCACGGCGCTACCACATGAATCAGCAGGCCGTTGATCTGGTCGGCGCCCCGCTTGGAGATCATGCGCCGTTTGCACAGCAGCGCCCCCACCCCGATCATCAAAAACAGCACCAGCACCTTCTGCGCCACGGTGAAAAAGCTCTCCACCATCTATTTCTCATCCCCATTGTCCGGGGCGGCCTTTTTCCGCTCCCTGAAATACGCCACGCCAAGGATGGCCAGGGCGACCGCCATTACAACGCGGAACACCCAACCCCATGTCCCCTTGAACAGGTCCACCTGCAAAAGCTCGTCCAGCAGCCACCAAACCGACATATAAAAACATAACCCGCCCGCAAAGTAAAACACCTTGTTTTCCTTGCCCAGGCGGAACACCAACAGCAGCGCCGCCACAAAAAACATTCCGGCGTATACATAGGCCATATTGAAACACTCCTTATTTCTCCGGGTCCTCCTGGGAACCGGATTGCTTTTTGCTCAGCTTTTCCGACTGTTTCTGTTTCCAGTAATAAACCAACAGCTTGTAAAACAGCGCCCCCGCAAACACGACGGCCCCCGCATAATGGATCCAATCCATGGCGCCCGTCCCCGGCCAGATGAGATTCACCGCCGCGTTTATAAGGGTCCACGCCCCTTCAAACAGAAAATAAAAGGACAGCACCTGATAAAAGGGATATCCCCGCAGCGGCGGGGTGAACAGAATCGTGGCCACCGCGAAACACACCAGCGCGGATATCACTGCAATCCACATGAAAACACGCTCCTTTTCCCGCCTGCGGGCGGGTGATACGGAACCCCCCGGGGTTCTCTCCCATTCACTAGGATTGACAGACGCTGGGCCCGTTAATCCGTTTGCGGGCTTTTTCTCAGCCGTGGAAAACCGCCCTGGTTTCCTCATTTGCGCGCCCGCGCCTGTTTTCTTTAAGTATAATTCAGTGCGGGATGCAAGTCAAGGTCGGCTTTTCCCATGCCGCCCGCGCCGGGGCGGGTCCTCTTCCCGGTCCCGCCAAAAGGCCCGCACCCCCTGATTTTCCCCGCCGCATAAAACAGAGAAGGCCCCCGGCGGTTGACCGTGGGCCTTCTCTGTTTCTTGGAGTAGTCACTTTATTACAAATGGATAGGGGGGGCTGTTTTAACCCGCCAAAGGAGCGCCTCCGGCGCTTTGAGCGGGAGGAATGGGACGAGCCCTGCTCATACGGCGCTTTCTTGCCCGATATTCGCCGCGAACCTCGCAAAAGGAGAAAACTACTACGGCAGCCTGCAAAACGCCGAAAATCACGCCTACAGACGCCGAAGCGGGGGACGCCGACAAAAAGGCCGCCACAGCCGTGAGAACGCACATCAGCAGAGATAGCAAGCTGAATTTTTTCACCGGGCGGTATCGCAGGGCGATGATCCCGGCGGCGGCCAGTAAAAGCAATCCGTTTACCAGGTTCATGAGCGCAACCATCCTTTCACGCAGGCTTGTCCTTATCTGGGGAATAAATAGACCGTTTGTTCGATCTGCCATTATCATACCACAAATTTCAGAAATTGCAAGCCCTTTTCGAAAATATGTTCGATAATTTTTTCGACTCTGTAACAGTCTCTCGCTTTCCCTCCCCCAAAATGGGGACGGCAAAGCGGCTCTCAAAGAAAAAGAACCCCGCGTCCCAACAGGAACGGGGGTTCTCTCCTCCCAATCAGGCACTAAGCCAGCACATAGACCGACATAGTGCGTCTACCAAAATTGTTGCACTCGGCAACCGTGTTATAGAATACGTCAACCAGCACGCGTCCGCTCATCAGCGCCCCACCGGTATCCGCGGCGATGGCGTAGCCATACACCAGGGAGCCGTCCGGAGAACAGATATAAAGCCTTGTGCCGTAGGGGATTACTTTGGGATTCACGGCCACATATCCAACCGCCGCCGGGCGGCCGGTAGAAGTCATGGAGCCCTCCGCCGCGCTGTAGGCGGTGCAGGTTCCAGTGAGAACTGATTTATAAGCCACGCGCTTGCCGTTATGATCGATAAGGGTTCCGTCCCCTCCCACGCTGGCCACGCCGGTGGGTTTGGGAGCGGGTTTCTGCTTGGTTCCCACCAGCACGACTTGGCTGACGGGCTCCTTGGTGACTTCATTGCTCACCACTTCGGTTTCGGCCACTTGGCCGTTTACCAACTTCTCTTTGGTTACCACGGTGCGTTCGCCGGTTTTGCCCTGCACCGAAATTTTCTTTTCCCCTTGATAGAGGTCGCGGGTCTCCTGGGTTGTGGTGGTAAAGGGAATTTCCTCCGTGATGGTCACGTCCCGGTATTCCACCCGGTCTACCTTAATCTCCAGGCCCTCCGTGGTTTTCTCGTCTCTGCCGGGGGTTACCACGTCGTCCTGACCAAGGGTCAGGCCGATATAGGCGAGAGCTTCCTCCAGCGTGCCTTCCGGCGCGAGATAGGTATTGGTGTTTCCGTCTACGGTCACTGTGATGGTGCGGTACCGCTCCACCGTAATGGTCATATCCGGGGTAAGCTCCGCGGTCTTGCCGGGGATAACCTTGTCGTTGCCGCCCAAGGTCACGCCGCACGCCAGCAGGGCGTCCTCCACGGTTCCTTGGTTCAGGGTGACGGTATGTTCCTCCCCGTCCGCCTTAACAAGAACCGAGAAAGCGCGCAGCACGGTGATTGTGCCGGTCTTATCGTCGCGCGTCACCTGGTCGCCGTCGCCCAGCAGCACTCCAGCCAATTGCAGCACACGATTGGTGTCGTCGTTCATGGTGGAAACCGCAATCTGATTATCGCCATCCACAACGGTGATCTCCTTGGTAAGAGCAGCCACAGTGACAGCTGAGCTTACGCCCATGATGCACATCATCGCCAAAGCGATCACACGCATCAGCCGCTTATTCAGCTTGTGCTTCGTGGTTGATTTCATAGCCATAAGTTTCTCCTTGTGTCGTCGTTATTTGGGTTCATCCCCGCGGCGCATGCCCGCGTTGATGCCGCATTACCCATGACAAATATTAGGATTTGCGGGTCTGATCGATATTATATGCACCGTTTCCACGGATGTCAAATATTCCGCCGACCTGTTTTTGTGCAGAATGCACATTGTGGTTGCTCTGATTCCCTCAAATTAGCCTTCAAACCCCCAACATATGCTCCCATTTCTTTCCCGTCACGTCACGCGGAAGGGGGCTTTTCTGTGCAAGTTGCAAGAAAACAAAAAGTTACAAAGTAGTTACAAAAGATTACAGTGTTGTTTTTATTGTTATTTTAGGGGATTCCCGGGAACCAGGGGGTTCCCCCAATCCCCAAAAAACGGCGCGCCCACTGGGTTTTTTGAAGGTTTGTCCAGCAAAGGGCCGACGCGCGTGCTTTCCAATATTTTGTCGAAACTATTTTTCACCGCCAAAGAGCCGTTTTTCCTGATATTGGAACCCCTGTGCGGCTTTTCCTCCCTCCTGCACGTCGTGCGTGCCTTCCCCCTCTTCCTGTTATCCTACTATAATAGAAAGCAAACGGCTCGTTCACGGAATAACGGGGCGTCCATTTCCTGCCGGTCCGGACGTTCTGCGTCTCCCCTCTCTTCTTCTCCCTATAAATAGGAACAGTCTCCTCTGCATTTCCCGAATGTAATCGTTAAACCTGCCGCCGGGATGGGCCGCGGCCGTTCCATCTTGTCCCCCTCCCCGGAAGCCGCGGTTGCTTCCTCGCTTTTCCATATAATAAGAATGCTCCGTTTGGAAGCGCGCCTGTTTTTGAAAGAAGGGTTTGGCCTCACGGAAATCGCCACGTCGTTCGCTGGTTTTTCTCACAGTTTTCCATCGTTGCGGTGCGAAACCGCTTTCTCTATATAGTATGGATTTTTTCTTTTCCGACAGCTGCGCGCTTTGTTCCTTATCCTGAAACAAGCTCTCCGCGTTTCCATACGGGAAGGCATGCGATTTCTTTTTGATTCCACGTGGGCAACGCGCTAGCCCTCCCTTTGCCCCGCGCTTTCCCGTTCCACCCAGCTTTTCCCAAAGCGATTCCCCGCTTGATTGTAATCCGGCTTTCCACAGCAAGGGACTTCTGTGCGTCAAACGCCCGGATCAATTTTTTTAGCTCCCCGACGGCAAAAAGTTTTCCACTTCGTTTCCACAACCGGTGGAAAACTTATGTTTGGTTTTTGGCCAGGTCGGGATCGTTTTATTATACTCAGCAAATTATAGTATAATAAATAATTCAAAATTAGAATTATAATTTTCCTTTCCATAATAAATAAACATGTTATCCACAGCCCAAGCGGTTATCATTGGTTCCCGTTTTTTTAGGCCCTCTCTTTCCCTATACGGTCTGCACTTTCTCCTTGGACGGACTATAAATCCATCGGTATCCTTTCATTATCACCACTTTTCCCGTATTCCCAGCAAGAGCAGCCGCGTACAATCGAGCTTTTCCAAAATCCGCCCCGCAGGGTTTGGTCTTGCGAAGAAATTCCTTTCACCGGATTCCCCAATATGCGCCTGGTCACGGGCCGCCCCTTTCAATGCCGGATCGATCCAGAAAAGGAAGGGGCTTGCTTATCCTTCGGAAACTCGGGAAATTATCCCATTTCCCTACAAAAAAAGAGGATAACCAATCTACCATTGGTTATCCTCTGTATGATGCGTCGCTCGCGGCGGCCAACAAGCCGGTTTGTGAGAAAACGGGGAGGCCTACTTGCCTGCCATAATTTTGCAGAACCTCCCCCGTGACTGCCGCCCTTTGTTAAAACCAGCCGCCGGACAGCCCCGGTCCGTTTTTCTTTAGTTGGAAATCTTATCGGTTCCCATATAAGGAACCAGGGCCTCGGGAATGGTGACGCTGCCGTCTTCATTCTGGTAATTCTCCAAAATGGCGGCCACTGTGCGCCCGATGGCCACACCCGAACCATTCAGAGTGTGAACCAATTGGGCCTTGTCCTTGGGGTTCTCCTTATAGCGTATGGCCATGCGGCGCGCCTGGTAGTCCTCAAAGTTGGAACAGCTGGAGATTTCCAGGTATCTGCCGTAGGAGGGCATCCAAACCTCAATGTCATAGGTCTTTGCCGAACTAAAGCCCAGGTCCCCGGTGCTCAGGGCCACCACTCGATAGGGCAGGCCCAGCATTTGCAGAACGCGTTCGGCGTCGGCGGTGAGCTTCTCCAGCTCGTCATAGGAATCCTCCGGCCGGGCAAACTTTACAAGCTCCACCTTATTGAACTGGTGCTGGCGAATCAGACCGCGGGTATCTCGACCGGCGGAACCGGCCTCCGCACGGAAGCAAGCCGAATATGCACAGTAACGGATGGGAAGCTGATTCCCTTCCAAAATTTCATCCCTGTGAAGATTGGTCACCGGAACTTCGGCGGTGGGAATCATAAAGTAATCGGGATCGGTCAGCTTAAAGGCATCCTCTTCAAATTTAGGCAGTTGGCCGGTGCCGGTCATGGACGCCCGGTTCACCATGAAGGGAGGAAGAATTTCCGTATACCCGTTTTCGGTGTGGGTGTTAAGATAAAAATTGATGACGGCGCGTTCCAGCCGCGCGCCCAATCCCCTGTAGAAGTGAAAGCGTTTGCCCGTCACCTTGGCGGCGCGCTCGGGATCTAAAATATCCAGGTTTTTTCCGATGTCCCAATGGGGCTGGGGTTCAAAGGAAAACTCCTTGGGTTCTCCCCAGCGGCGGATTTCCACATTCTCGCTGTCATCCTTCCCCACCGGAACGCTCTCGTGGGGGATATTGGGAATGGAAAGCAGAATGGCCCTCTGGTTCTCCTCCAATTGGCTCAGCTCCGCGTTGCACCGGGCCACTTCATCGGACAGGGCCTTCATCTGTTCCATCAGCTCGGTGATATCCCCGCCCGCCTTTTTAATGGCGGGAATCTTCTTGCTGTCGGCGTTTTGCTGCGCCTTTTTGGACTCGGCCAGCGCGATCAGCTCCCGGCGTTTTTCGTCGATGGCTAAAATCTCGTCAATTTTTGCGTCCATGTCCGCATTGCGGGTCTTCATGGCGTCTTTGACCCGCTGCGGGTTGTTGCGAATCACTTTAATATCCAGCATATTGTTTCTACTCCTCTTCTTCCCCCGGCTGATCCGCCAAATCATGTCCGGCGAACCGGCCCGGGTCGTATCGTTTAATCGTCTCCGCCCAAAAGGCGCGCCAGCTCGGTGAGATCCTCCTGGCTGTAGAATTCTATCTCCAGCACACCCTTATTTTTAGCCTTGTTGTTTACCTTGACCCGGCGGCCCAAATGTTCGTTGAGCGACAGTTCTACTTCATCATAGAATGTGTTTCTTCTGCTCTTTTTATCCGCCTGCACGGCGGAGGGCGGCTCTCCCGCCTTTTTTGCCAGCTTTTCCAGCTGCCGCACGGAAATTCCCTGCTCCACCGCCAGCTTGGCGGCCTCCCTCATGGATTCCTCATCGGGAAACGCCAGCAGCGTGCGCCCGTGGCCCGCGCTCAGTTTGCCCTCTCCCACCAGTTCCAGCAGGTCCTGGGGCAGCGACAGCAGCCGCAGCGCGTTGGTCACAGCCGGACGGGACTTTCCTACCGTTTTGGAGACTTCGTCCTGCGTGAACTGGTATTGATCGATCAAAGTGTGGTAGCCCAGCGCCTCTTCCACAGGAGATAGGTCCTCCCGCTGTAAATTTTCTATAAGCGCCAGCTCCATCACCTCGCTGTCGCTGAGATCGCGAATCACCACGGGCACCTCGGATACCCCGGCCATCCGGCAGGCGCGCCACCGGCGCTCTCCAGCCACAATCTGATACCCGCCCCCGGCCAACGGCCGCACCAGCAATGGCTGTAGCACCCCGTGCCGGGAGATGGAATCCGCCAGCTCCGCCATGGCTTCATCGCTGAACTCCTTGCGGGGCTGCGTGCGGTTGGGTTCAATCTCGGATACCTTCAAGGTAATGGTGTGGTTGCTGTCCTCCGTGGCGTTTTCCATGAAGATGGCGTCCAGCCCCTTGCCCAGTCCTCCTTTTTTTGCCGCCATTCCCTTGCGACTCCTTTCTATTTATGGATTGCCCTATCCCTTGCAGCAGCTTGGTATAGGATTTTAACGACGCCGGTTATTCTTGATTACCTCGTCGGCCAGATCGTTATAGGCCAACGCCCCTTTACAGCTCTTGTCAAAATAAAGAATCGGTTTCCCAAAGCTTGGGGCCTCGGACAGCCGCACTCCGCGGGGAATGGCGGTGCGAAACACCTTGCGGGGGAAAAACTTCTTTACCTCGTCCACTACCTGTTGAGTCAGGTTTAAACGGCCGTCGTACATGGTGAGCAGCACGCCCTCAATGTCCAGCCGCTCGTTATACTGACGCTTGATCCGCCGCACCGTATTCATCAGCTGGGATAACCCCTCAAGCGCGTAATATTCGCATTGAATGGGCACCAAAAGTGTGTCCGACGCGCACAAAGCGTTGGTGGTAATCAGGCCCAGGGAAGGCGGACAATCAATAAAGATAAAATCATATTTGCCGCGCAGGGAAGCCAAGGCGTTTTTCAGCCGGGATTCTCTGCGTTCAATGTCCACCAGCTCCAATTCCGCCGCGGCCAAATCCATATTGGAGGGAATCAAATCCAGGTTGGCAAACGCGGTGGTAAGCAGAACCTCTTCGGCCTTGGCCTCTCCAATCAGAATATCATATGCCGATTGCTTTACCGATCGGCGATCCACTCCCAAGCCGCTGGAGGAATTGCCCTGGGGATCCGTGTCCACCAGCAGCACCTTTTTCTTTTTTGCGCCAACGGCGGCAGCCAAGTTGATGGCGGTAGTGGTTTTTCCAACGCCGCCCTTTTGGTTGGCGATGGCGATTATTTTACTCATTCCTGCAATCCCTCCCGTCATGAATGTAATTATAGCACTCTTTGGCACAAAGGAAAAGGGTTTGATGCGTAAAAATAGAGAATGAGGCAATGTTTCACGTGAAACATGATCCATTCATAGTGTGTTACCTTCATCTTTTGCGTTGTACAACAGGAATGAATTCGTATTCCCCACAAGGCGAACGGGTTTTACATAAAACACGGCACCCGTTTTCAAAACGAGCAAACGCTTCGCCCCCTTCTTTTGATCCATGACTTTGATTTCCTCTTGGACATGTTTCACGTGAAACATGACTTGCCCCATCAAACGACCCCGGCGTCTTCACCGCCTGAACTTTCCCCCTCACGCCGCCGAACCGCAATTTAACCCATACCCCGGCTAAAATATCGCCAATGCTCCACCGCCCCTCATAACAACGGTTGTACGGATATGCCGTTTAAAAGGGCCTGCCAACCAAAAACGCCACAAAAAAGGATAGGGCGCTACCCTATCCTTTCAATGATCTGTTTGTTTAAATCTCACCCGTATAGTATTTTGTGAGAAACTCCTTTAAGTCCCCGGCTACCAACGTCCGATCGTCGGTTTCCTTCCACCAGAAATAAATTTTAGTTCCACATACAGCGCCGTTGATGACAGGATAGCCATAATATCCGCCGCAGCCGTTTTCTGCGAAAAACAGCAGGCAGTTTAACGGCATATGATCTCCGGCGCACTGTTCTCTGATCTGGGTGTTGCAATCAAAGATACGTTCCGCCGACATCATCAAGGTATCGTCGCCGTTGCTCTCCCGCAGATAGTCGGTCAGTTCATCCGGCAACTTTCCTTCAAAATCCGCCTCCAGGGCCTGAATCTCTTCGTCGGAAGCAGGCTGTGCAAACACAACGGCCGCTTTGTCGTCGCAGCTACTAATCAGTTCCTTCCACATAGCATCTAATCCTCCTAAGTTGCTTTTTTCTCGTACCATTTCCCCAAGAAAAAACGGCGTTTGTGCATTTCCCGTCCTCTCCAAACTTGCCCTTTTATTATACTTTCTTTTTGCCTGACATACAAGAAAAAGATTGTAAACATTCCATGATGTTGTTCTTTTCATCCAAATGCCGCAAAAACCCCATTCCTTCCAGCCACTGGACTGCGCCCATAAAAGCCGAACGCCCCCATACTTTTTTCATCCGCTGAATCAGGCCCAGCGCAAAAGAAAAGCCCATGCGAAGAGTTACTTCGCATGGGCTTTTCCAGAGGGAATGGATAAGGAATGGGTATCAATAAATAAGTCGTAAGCAATGATAGCAAGATGGATTATCCCACCCTGCGCCGAGTAGCCGCAGCCTTTGGTATGCGCACCACGCATTCGATATAATCGTCGGTTTCATTTTGGGTGGTCACCGCGGGAATTCCAGAAAGCCGCATGGTATCCACCGCTTTGCTGATGGTATTCATAAACAGCCGGACGTCCTTAATAATCACAGTGCGTCTCAGTTCCTTTTTTTCGGAACTTTGGCTGTTCTCCAAAAGCTGATCTATCAGCGTCTCCGTCTGATGAACGTTAAGCCCCTTTTGGATCACCTGGGTCAGAATCGTCTGGCGGTCCTCACTGCTTTTTAACCGCAGCAGAGCGCGGGCATGCCGTTCCGTAAGACCCTCCTCCACAATTCGTCTCCGCTCCTCCCCATTGAGTTTGAGCAGGCGAAGCTTATTTGCAATGGTGGACTGTTTTTTCCCCAGCCGGTGGGCGGCCTCCTCCTGGGTAATTCCCCAGGCCTTGATAAGACGGTCGATTCCTTCGGCCTCCTCAAAGGGACCTAAGTCCACCCGCTGCAAATTCTCCAGCAGGGCGAATACTGCGGATTGCGCGTCGTCGCATTGGATTACAATACAGGGCACCGTATCCAGGCCCGCCAATATAGAGGCCCGCAACCGCCGTTCTCCGGCGATCAATTCATATTTGTTTTGCTTGCCCTTTCGCACGGTGAGGGGCTGTAACACCCCGTTGGTTTTGATGCTGCTTGACAGCTCCAACAAGTCCTCCCTGGAAAACTCTGTTCTGGGCTGGCTTTCGTTGGGACAGATATGAATGACCGGAATTTGCCTGACCTTATTGTCCTTGGATGAAAACAGCATCTTATCACCTCCCGTGCTTGTCCAACTGCTTGCCTATAGGATATCACAATGGAATAGTAATATTTGTCATATTATGGAAATCATGCCGCTTTTTTTATTTTCATCGTTTTCCCAATCTATGCGGCAGCCCCCAACGATTCTTACGGCGCTCCCCCTCTTCTTTCCATCAGTAAAACGTAATCTCTCACTTTTGCAACGCTACTATGATATACATAGCATCTATTCTTTTCAATGCGCTTTGCTTCTGTTTTATCAAACGCCCGCTGGGAGCGCTTCCCATAAGCGCATTTTGTGCGACGCCAATAAAAAAGAGCCGCTCTTTCCCGCGTTTCCGCTCGGCTGCTCTTCTAGAATACCCTGCTGTTTTTTAAGTTTCACCCATTTTGGGCAATTTCTCAACGGATAAGGCCCCATGCATTCCGCCCAATGGGCTTTGCTTTTATAGAACGCAGAGTCCCTTGGAGTGGAACCCCTTCCAAAAACGCACCAGCGCGCCACAGATCCGGGATAAGCTCGCCGCTAATCTCTCATCTTGCCGGCATGCAAGCCCGCTTTCTTTATTATGAGAATAAAGCAACTTTTTTTACATTCCCTTCCCCATGGTTCGTTTCAGAAAGCGCCCCGGGCAATCCACAGACGCGCCCTTCAAAAAAGGCCCGGTCCCATGTTTCCAGGACGCCCCTCACAACACAAGCGGCGCTACAGCGGTTTCTTGGCAATTTTTGAGCCGTGCCGGGGATACGCTGTAGGGGTTGGCCTTTCCTTCCTGACGACCACTACCGTCCGTCCGCTGCCGTCGGGCAGGGAAAAGCGTTCCACCCTCTCCACCGTTCCTCCCAACACCTCAATGGCGCCCTGGGCCTCAAGAAGCTCCTGCTCCACCTCCGGCCCCTTCATGGCGGTAAATATCCCGCCCACCCGCACATAGGGCAGGCAGTATTCCGCCAACAGACGCAAATTGGCCACCGCGCGGGAAACCGCCCAGTCAAACCCCTCCCTGAGGGCGGGGTTCCGGCCGCCCTCTTCGGCCCGGGCATGTACCAATTGGGCGGAAAGGTCCAGCCCATTCAGCAGTTCCTCCAAAAATACCAGCCGTTTGTTCAGGCTGTCCAGAAGGGTGATCTCCACATCCGGCCTGGCAATTTTCAGCGGTACCCCGGGAAACCCCGCTCCCGTTCCGATATCAATCACCTTAGCGCCCTTGTCCGGTGTGAATATAGACAACAGGGCCACACTGTCTACGAAGTGCTTCACCGCCACCTCCTCCGGGTCTGTGATGGCGGTTAGGTTGATTTTTTGATTCCATTCCAGCAGACAGACGCCATACTGTAAAAACCGATCCAGCGCCCGCTCGTCAAGGGTCACGCCAAACTGCGCCGCTCCCGACGCTAAAATTTCCCGTTGATTCATTTCTGTTCCTCCCCCTGCTTCTGGCTCAGCCAAATGAGCAGCACCGAGATGTCCGCCGGGCTCACCCCGGAGATTCGGGAAGCCTGTCCGATGTTCTCCGGACGCACTTTTTCCAGCTTTTCCCTGGCCTCCAGGCGCAGTCCCCCGATGGAGGCGTAGTCCGCATCCTTGGGAAGTCGTTTGCCCTCTAACCGGCGCATCTCTTCAATCTGTGCCTGCTGGCGGCGAATGTATCCCTCATATTTCACCTCTACCTCCACCTGCTCAAACAGCGACGGATCCCAGTCGGGCCGGGTCGGGTCTACGGAGGCCAGACTTTCATAGCTTAGCTGGGGCCGCTTTAACAGATCAATCAGCCGCACCCCGGTGGAGATGGGCTGGGTTTCACGTGAAACCAGAATTTGATTCACTTCCGGGCTGGGGGCGATTACCGTCCGTTTCAAACGCGCCAGCTCCTGTTTCTTCAGGGCCTGTTTTTCCTGAAAACGCTCCCACCGCTGCTGCGAAATCAACCCGATTTCCCTTCCTAACGGGGTAAGCCGCTCGTCGGCGTTGTCCTGCCGCAGCACCAAGCGGTATTCCGACCGGGAGGTCATCATACGGTAGGGATCGGAAGCGCCCTTAGTCACCAGATCGTCGATGAGGGTGCCGATGTAAGAGCTCGCCCGGTCCAGCGCCAGGGGGGATTCGCCCAAGGAGCGCCGGGCGGCGTTGATTCCCGCCACCAGCCCCTGGGCGGCGGCCTCCTCATAGCCGGAGCTTCCGTTAAATTGTCCCGCCCCAAAAAGGCCGGGGAAATCCGGAAATTCCAACGTTGCGTTCATCTGCAATGGATCTACGCAATCGTATTCGATGGCGTAGGCCGGCCGCATCACCAACGCATCCTCCAATCCCTTGATGGAGTGGTAAAATTGCAGCTGCACCTCTTCCGGCAGGGAGGAGGACATTCCCTGCAAATACATTTCCTCAGTATTTTCTCCGCAGGGTTCAATAAAGAGCTGATGCCGCTCTTTGTCGGCAAACCGCACAATCTTATCTTCCAGGCTGGGACAATAACGGGGGCCTACCCCTTCGATCTTGCCGCCGTATAGAGGGGACCGATGGATATTCTGTAAAATGATCTCCTTGGTCCGTTGGTTTGTCCAGCTGATGTAACAGATTTCCTTGTTGCGCAGCTCCCCAGCCGTATCATAAGAAAAGGGAACTACCCTCTCGTCCCCCGGCTGCCGCTCCAGCTCCTCCAAATGCAGGGAGGAACGCAGCACCCGGGCCGGGGTTCCGGTCTTAAAGCGGCGCAGCCGCAGGCCCAGCTTTTTCAGGGATTCTCCTAAAAACGCGGCGGGGAACACCCCGTCCGGTCCGCTCTCATAGGAGACTTCTCCAATATAAATGCGCCCGCCCAGATAGGTCCCGGTCGCTATGATAACATTTTCCGCCACAAACACGCCGTTCATTCTGGTGACCAATTCCCACAATCCGTCCTGCCGTTGGCGCAGTTCGGTAATCTCGGCCTGTCTCAGATGTAGATTTTCCTGCAATTCCAGCTTGTGCTTCATCACATCCTGGTATTTTCTCCGGTCGATCTGGGCCCGCAAGGAGTGTACCGCCGGTCCCTTGCCTCGATTGAGCATGCGCATTTGCAGCATACATTCATCCGCTGTGCGTCCCATCTCGCCGCCCAAGGCGTCGATTTCCCGCACCAGATGTCCCTTGGCGGTTCCCCCGATGGACGGATTGCAGGGACAGTTGCCCACCGCGTCCATATTGATGGTAAATACCGCCGTTTGACAGCCCAGCCGCGCCGCGGCCAGGCCCGCCTCAATGCCCGCGTGCCCGGCGCCGATCACAGCCACCTGATAGTTTCCCGCCTGATATTCCATGGTAATCCCCCTTCGCCGGGGCGTTGTCCCCGGGTTTCACAACATTCTGTTTCCAATTTATGATTGTCTCCACGGGAGCAAATCCCTTTGCCCCCCGGCGGATTGGGAGAAAACCATTCCGCCGCAACGGATTTCTATCTTTTCCAGTTTCATCACTTACCTACACAGAAGCGATGGAACACCTGGTCCACCACCGCCTCGTTGACCCGTTCTCCGGTGAGCTCCAGCAGGTTCTGCACCGCATCCTCAATGGTGACTGTGACCGCGTCCAGGGTCATGCCGCCGCGCAGGGCGGCAAGGGATTCCCGGATACACCCAAGGCACCGCGCGGCGGCGTCCCGCTGGCGTTCGGTGGAGAGCATTCCGGCGGCGGGATCCAGCTCCGCAGTTCCCAGAACCTGGGCAAGCGCCTGTTCCAGCTGGGCCAGTCCTTCGCCGCTATGGGCGGACATATACACCACCTGATCCACCTTTTGCAGCACCTTCTCCTCCTCAATGCGCCTGGGAAGATCGGTTTTGTTGATTACCGCCACTGCGGGAATCCCCTGCAAGCGGTCCAGCAGACGCAGGTCGTCCTGATTGAGCGGGTCGGAGGCGTCAAATACCGCCAGCACAAGCCCGGCTCGGTCCACTCTGCGCCGGGCCAGTTCCACCCCGATTCGTTCCACAGGGTCGTCAGTGGAACGGATGCCCGCGGTATCCGCCAGGCGCAGCGCGATGTCCCCCACCAGGACGGTTTCCTCCACCACGTCCCGGGTGGTGCCGGGCACATCGGTGACAATGGAGCGTTCACACCCGGACAGCAGGTTCATCAGGGTGGATTTTCCCACGTTGGGACGCCCGGCAATCACGGTGTCCACCCCTTCCCGGATGGCCCGGCCCGCGTCATAGCGCGCGAGCAGATCTTTCATCTCCCCATCCGCGCCGGAGAGGGTAGCCTCTAACTGGGAACGTTCCACCTGGGGAATGTCCTCCTCGGGGTAATCCGCCCAGGCCGAAAGATGCGCCGCCGCCGAGACTAGGGAATCCTTCACCCGTTCCAGACGCTGATGCAAGGCGCCTTCCCGGCCAGCCAAAGCGGCCCGGGCAGCCTGCCGGCCCTGCGCGGCGATGAGGTCCATCACCGCCTCGGCCTCGGTGAGCCCCAGTTTTCCGTTTAAAAAGGCCCGGCGGGTAAACTCGCCCGGCCCGGCGGCCCGAGCGCCCGCTGAAAGCACGGCGCGCAGCACCCGTTTGGTGAGATAAAGTCCCCCGTGACAGGAGAGTTCCACCACATCCTCGCCGGTGTAGCTTTTGGGCCCGTCAAAGACCAAGGCTACCACCTCGTCAATGGGGCCTTCCTGATCCTGTACATGCCCGTATCGGGCGGTATAGCCCGGGGTATTTTGCAGGCTTTTTCCCGACGGGGACACAAAAACCCGGTCGGCGATTTGTTTGGCCTGATCCCCGGAGATTCGGATGACGCCGATTCCACCCGCCCCCTGGGCGGTGGAGATGGCGGCGATGGTGTCAGTCATTGATGCGTTCTCCTTTTTATCTTTAAAACGTTGTTTTTTCTTTTTAATAACGAGCCTTTTAGTTCTTGGTTTGTGATTGACTTGGTACTTTTTGTTGGTTTCCCAACCCATGTTATATCATAGATCCTTGTATCTGTATTGTATCCGCTGCCGCGGGGGCCTTCCTTTCTTGCTCGTACAAGAAAGGAAGCAAAGAATACGCACAAGGGGGGGATTCCCCCTTGTGAATCCCCCC
>JAAWNT010000031.1 GCA_022799115.1 Clostridiales bacterium
GAAGACCCGCCGCAGCGACCTTCAGGGGTTCTCCAAGGGGGTGAAACCCCATTGGACGCACTCTTTGCGTACTTTCTCTTGCGCGAGAGAAAGTACGTGTCCCCGCGGCATGAGCGGGTACAATAACACTATACGGACCTATGCCAAAACAACAAGTTGGGAAACCAACAAAAAGGATAAAATAAAAAAGCCCCTGACAGGGGGAAGGAAAAGAGAACCATCGTTCCTTTTCCCAGTCCGCCCTGCAAAGGCTTTTGCAAAAAAGAATTTACTGCTGATCCCCCAGCAGCTTCACCAACACAGCTTTCTGAGCGTGAAGACGGTTCTCCGCCTCCTGGAAGATCTCGTCGGCGTGCTGCTCGAACACCTCGGCGGTGATCTCCTCCCCGCGGTGAGCGGGCAGACAGTGCTGCACCATGGCGTCCGGATGGGCCAGAGCCATCAGCTCTGCGTTAATCTGATAACCGGCAAACGCCTCGCGGCGTTTTTCCGCCTCGCCCTCCTGTCCCATGGAGGCCCACACGTCGGTGATTACCACATCGGCGTCTTTAACGGCCTCCTTGGGGCTGCGGCAAAGCTGGAAGCAATCGTATTCCTTGGCAAAATCCAGCACCCTCTGGTCGGGATCGTAGCCCTCGGGGCAGGCCACCGATACCGCCATGCCCATTTTGAGGCATCCCACAATGAGGGAATTCATCATGTTGTTTCCATCCCCGATGTAGCACATTTTAAGCCCTTCCAAACGGCCCTTCACCTCCCGGATGGTCATCAGGTCGGCCAGGATTTGGCAGGGGTGGCAGAAGTCGGTCAGGCCGTTGATGATGGGGATGTTGCCGTATTTGGCCAGCGACTCCACTTCCTCCTGCTCGAAAGTGCGGATCATGATGCCGTTTAAGTAGCGGGACAGCACCCGGGAGGTATCCTCCACTGGCTCGCCCCGGCCAATCTGCATATCGCTGGCGGAAAGGAAGATGGGCAGACCGCCCAGCTGGTACATACCCACTTCAAAGGACACCCGGGTGCGGGTGGACGCCTTCTGGAAGATCATACCCAGGGTCTTTCCGGCTAACAGCTTGTGTTCGATGCCGTGCTTGAGCTCGTATTTCAGCTGATCCGCCAAATTAAGGATATCGGTGATCTCCTCGGTGGTGAGATCCAGCAGCTTGAGTAAATGTTTCATGGGGAGTTCTCCTCTCTTTTGATGGTTTTTTTCACGGGCAAATGCTCAGACGTGTGAAAATATTATACCGTATAAAATCTATTCACGGTGCAGGGATTTGTCGTTTGACAAGCATTCCATACGCTTAACGGATCTTTCGGCTTGGCGGCATACCGCGTACGGCCGCCTTTTTGGAGACGGCGTTATTCCGCGATGACGTCTCTCAGAATTTGGAGCCCCTTTTCCATCTCCTCATCGGTGATGGTAAGCGGGGGTAGCAAGCGCAGGAAATTTTTGGCGGTGAGGATCAGCAGTCCATGCTCCACGCATTTGGCGGCGATCTCCTTGGCGTTGTCCTTTTGAAGCTCTGCGCCCAGCATCATGCCCATGCCCCGCACCGACGTAATCCCGGGAATCTCTTCCAGCTTACTTTTTAAATAATCGCCCTTTTGTGTGACCTGCTGTAAAAACTCTTCCTCGGCGACCCGGGAGAGTACCTCCAACGCGGCGGCGCAGGCAATGGGATTGCCTCCAAAGGTGGTGCCGTGCTGACCCTGGGAAAGCACCTCTCCCAGGGTTTCGGTACACAGGCACGCGCCGATGGGCACGCCCCCGCCCAAACCCTTGGCGGAGGTAAACACGTCCGGCTGCACGCCATATTGCTGGTAGCAGTAGAGACTGCCCGTCCGGGATACGCCGGTCTGCACCTCGTCGATCATCAAAAGAATGTCCCGCTCTTTGCAGAACTGGGAAAGCTGCTGGACGAATGCGCGCTCCATGGGAAGCACTCCGCCTTCGCCCTGGATCAGCTCAATGAACACCGCGCAGGTGGAGTCGTCCACGCAGCTTCTCACGCTGTCCATATCGTTGGCACGGGCGTAGGAAAAGCCCTCGGTAAAGGGGAAGAAATAGTTGTGGAACACCTCCTGGCCCGTGGCGGCCAGGGTGGTGATGGTGCGCCCGTGGAAGGAGTTTTGCAGCGTGACGATGCTGCTCCTCTGCCTGCCGTATTTTTCCACACTGTATTTTCTAGCCAGCTTGATGGCGCATTCGTTGGCCTCCGCGCCGGAGTTGCACAGAAATACCTTGCTGTAACCGGTGAGCTTGCAGAGGCGGGCGGCCAGCTCGGTTTGCACGTCGCTGTAGTAAAGATTGGAAATGTGCTGCAGGGCGGCGGCCTGACGAGACACGGCCTTCACCCAGCCGTCGTCGCAATAGCCCAGGCTATTGACTCCGATGCCGCTGGTAAAATCAATGTATTGCCTGCCCTCGGTATCAGTGGCCACGGCCCCCTTACCGGACACCAGAGCCACCGGGAACCGCCCGTAGGTGGGCATCATGCACTGGGACTCCTGTTGTTTTAATTCTGAGAAATTCATGTTACATCACCCTGTTTTTTCTTCCCCTTGGGGGAAGGATATTGAAAAAATGCCGCTTTCCTGCCGGGACGGTCCTTGGGCTGCCCTGTACTGCGGCGCGTCAATTATTCATTCAAGGAGGCCGGGAACGCCCGTGCTGTTATATGCCCGGTAAACCCATGGGCGATGCGGCTGCATCATTGTTCCCTCAACAGCTTGGTTGCGCGTCTGGGGACCTCATGCCCCGAATACAGCGTTCTTCGTTTGGCCCGCAAGAGACTCCGTTTGGGTTCCGGGCCGCTATGTCCGCTTATCTCAGCGGCAACCCGATCAATAAAACATGGTGCCGATTCCCTGGTCGGAGAACAGCTCGATCAGGATGGAATGACGGATCCGGCCGTCAATGATGTGAGCCCGGCCCACACCCTGGCGCACCGCCTCCACGCAGCAATCAATCTTGGGGATCATACCCCCGGAAATAATGCCTTCCCGCTTGAGGCTGGGAACCTCGCTGACGTTGACCACTGGGATGAGGGTGTTTTCGTCCTCCTTGTCCCGCAGAAGGCCGCGGATGTCGGTCATGAGGATCAGTTTGAGGGCTCCCAGCTTGGCGGCGATGCTGGCCGCCGCAATATCGGCGTTGATGTTGTACACTTCGCCCTGATATCCCCCCGCCACGGTGGCGATCACCGGCACATAGCCCTGGCGGGTGGCGTCCTCAATGGCCCGGGTGTTCACCTCGGTGATCTCTCCCACATAGCCCAAATCCTCGCCGGAAATCTTCTTTTCCGCCATAATCATGCGCCCGTCCAGACCGCACAGGCCCATAGATTTTCCCCCGTGCTGCTCCAGCATCTGCACCAGCGCTTTGTTGACCTTGCCCGCCAGCACCATCTGCACCACGTCCATGGTTTCCGCGTCGGTGTAGCGCAGGCCGTTTACAAACCGGCTTTCCTTGCCGATCTTTTTCAGCATCCCGCTGATTTCCGGACCGCCGCCGTGCACCACCACCACGTTAATGCCTACAAGCTGCATGAGGACAATGTCGCTCATCACCGCTTCTTTAAGCTCGGGACTAACCATGGCGTTGCCGCCGTATTTCACCACGATGGTTTTTCCCGCCAGCTTTTGAATGTAGGGCAGGGCCTGCACCAGTACCTGTGCCCGGTCCGCATTGGATATATTCATGCTCATAGCTTTTTGTTCTTCCTTTCGATGGAGCGCTTTGAAAGAGGCGCTTTTCCAATGTTCCACGCCTTTTCGTTTTCCATTGGCTGTTGCTTTGCGTCCATGGACGCTGTGATTGCTATCTGACCACTGCGGCGGGTTTGGCGTTTGATTGTCCCCTTGCCGCTGCATGGCTGGGTTCCGGCAAACCGCCGCGTGTTGGTTCTGTTTTTGCGTCCGCTCTTGAGGGATGGCTTACGCGATGGCTTTACGTGCGGTAGTCCCCGTTGATCTTCACATAATCGTAGGTCAAATCGCAGCCGTAGGCCTCCGCCTGACCGTCGCCGTCTTCCAGAGCAACCGCGATGGTAACTTCCTTTTCCAGCAGGATTTCCTTGGCCTTTTCTTCACTGAACTCCACCCCGGCCCCATTTTGACATACCAGAACGGAACCCTTTTGAGAGCAGAACTCCACCTGCACCTTGGTTACGTCCACCCGGCATCCGGAATAGCCGATGGCGCACAGCACCCGGCCCCAGTTGGCGTCGGATCCAAACATGGCGGCTTTGACCAGACTGGAACAGATCACCGATTTGGCGATTCCTCTGGCGTCCTCCGTGGATTGGGCGCCTGTCACCTTGCAGATCATCAGCTTGGTGGCGCCCTCCCCGTCGGCGGCCATTTGTTTGCTCAGCTCCCGGCACACCAGCAGCAGCGCGCCAAAAAAAATCTCGTAGTCTCCCTCCGGCGAGGTGATCTCCCGGTTGCCCGCCTTGCCGGAGGCCAGCACCGCCAGGGTATCGTTAGTGGAGGTATCGCCGTCCACGCTCACCATATTGAAACTGTCTTGGGCCGCTTGACGAACCGCCTGTTGCAGCATCTCGGGAGAGATGGCCGCGTCAGTGGTAAGAAACGCCAGCATGGTGGCCATGTTGGGATGGATCATACCGGAGCCCTTGGCGATGCCCCCCAGTCTGACGGTCTTGCCGTCCAAGGAAAAGCGCACCGCCACCTCTTTTTTCACCGTATCGGTAGTGAGGATGGCTTCGGCCGCGTCGGTTCCGCCTTCCCGGGATAGGGCGTTTACTAGAGCGCCGCCCGCCGTCTCAATGGGCTCGATGGGCAGCGGCTGCCCGATAACCCCGGTGGAGCCAACCAATACGTTGTGAGGATCAATCCCCAGATGTTCGGCCGCGATCTGGCACATGCGCTGCGCCTTCTGGTCGCCGTCCGCGTTGCAGGTGTTGGCGTTGCCGCTGTTGACGATTACCGCCTGCGCTTTGCCGTCTTGCAGATGGTTCTGACAGACCCGGATGGGAGCGCTCTTCACTAGGTTTGTGGTGTAGACCGCGGCTGCGCTGCACAGGGTGTCGCTGTAGATGAGCGCCAGGTCGCGCTTGGATTTATTCTTCCGGATGCCGCAGTGGACGCCGGAAGCGGTAAAGCCCTCGGCCGCAGTGACGCCGCCGGGGATTAACGTGTACTCCATATTGTGAAACTCCTTTCGGATGATGGGTAGGGGCTTTGTTGCTCTTTCAGGGCCGCCACTGTCATACCGACGGCCCGACGCCGGGGATAAATGAAAAAAACGCGCGGGCATGACGGGCGTATTCCCCAAATTTATCGTTCATCCTGGACACCGGTCGACTCAAAACGCCGCCGGAACCATGGTAAGGCCCACAGTTTCCGGCAGTCCGAAGGCCAGGTTCATATTCTGAACCGCCTGGCCAGCCGCCCCTTTAACCATGTTATCGATGGCGGAAACCGCGATAAAGGTGCCGGTCCGCTCATCCACATGCAGGGAAATGTCGCAGAAATTGGAACATTTGATGTTGTGGATATCGGCGCATTTGCCCGCGGGCAGCAGCCGCACAAAGTATTCGTCCCTGTAAAAGTCCTCGTACGCGGAGCGAAGCTGTTCCGCAGTGACCCCCGGTTTTAATCGGGCGTAGCAGGTGGAGAGAATGCCTCGGTTCACCGGCAGCAGATGGGGCACAAAGGTGACTTTGACCCGGCTTCCCGCCAGATGGGAAAGGGTTTGTTCAATCTCCGGCGTATGCCGGTGGGAAGCCACCTTGTAAGGGTGGAAGCCCTCGTTGAGATCCGGGTAATGGGTGTTCTGGCTCAGACCCCGGCCCGCGCCGGTAACCCCCGACTTGCAGTCTGCAATAATCCCCTGGAGTTCCACCAGACCGCCCTTGACGGCAGGGGCCAGAGCAAGCGGCACGCCGGTGGTATAGCAGCCGGGATTGGCGATTACCTTTTTGCCCTTGATGTTCTCCCGGAACAGCTCCGGCAGGGCATACACCGCCTGGCGGTGCAGCTCCTTGTCCAAATACTCTCCGCCGTACCACTCTTTGTAATCGTCCTCGTTTTCCAAACGGAAATCAGCTCCCAGATCAATGAACACCTTATCCTGTTCCCGGCATTGGGCGGCAAGCTCTTGGCTGAGTCCGTGAGGAAGGGCGGCAAAGACTACGTCGCTCTTTTCCACCACATCCTCCGCCTTCTGACAAACCATATCGCACAGACCATAATAGGAGGGATACACCTCGCTGATGGCCTTACCCTCGAAGCTCACCGAGCTGACGGCGGCGATTTCCGCCTGAGGATGCCCCAGAAGCAATCGCACCAGTTCCGCGCCCGCGTATCCGGTCGCTCCGATAATTCCCGCTTTGATTTTCATAACTCCCTGTCTCCTTTTCCCTCTTTCACATAGGCCTGTTTTTAGCCTTGAACGCTTCGATTCTTCTATTGGATCAGGGCTTCCACCCGTGTTACCTGCTCAAGCACGTTTTCTCTGGCGGGCCCTCCCAGCACCTTGCGGTCGTCCACGCATTTTTCCAGGGAAATGGCCTCATACACCCCTTGGTCGAAAACGTCGCACACGGCTTTGTATTCCTCCATGGGCAGAGTTTCCAGGGTAAGCCCCAGTTCCAAGCACCGGGCCACCAGAGTGCCGGTGGCTTTATACGCGTCCCGGAAGGGAAGGCCCTTTTTCACAAGGTAATCGGCGCAGTCGGTGGCGTTGATGAACCCGCCGGCGGCCGCCTTGCGCATGTTCTCCGGCAGCACCTTCATGGTGTCCAACATGGGGGTAAAGGCGGTTAGGCACATACGCACCGTATCCACAGCGTCGAAAATAGCCTCCTTGTCCTCCTGCATATCCTTGTTGTAGGCAAGGGGAAGCCCCTTCATCACGGTGAGCAGAGTGGTGAGATCTCCAAACACACGGCCCGCCTTGCCGCGCACCAGCTCGGCGATATCGGGATTCTTTTTCTGCGGCATGATGCTGGAGCCGGTGGAAAACGCGTCGTCCAGCTCTACAAATTTAAATTCCCAGGAACACCAGAGAATCATTTCCTCAGAGAAGCGGGACAGGTGCACCATCACAATGGAGAGGGCGCTGCACAGCTCCATGCAGAAATCACGGTCGGACACCCCGTCCAGACTGTTCTGAGTGGTAGAGGAAAAGCCCAGAAGTCTGGTGGTGATTTCGCGGTCAATGCCGTAGGTGGTGGAGGCCAGCGCCCCGGAACCCAGGGGATTTGCGTCCATCCGTTTTTTGGCATCCTCCAGGCGTCCAACGTCCCGCAGAAGCATCTCGGCATAGGCCATTAGATGATGCCCGAATGTGATGGGCTGGGCCCGCTGCAGATGGGTGTAGCCGGGCATTACAACTCCCGCGTTTTCTTTGGCCTGTTTACACAGGACCTTTAGAAGCCCTTTTATCTGTTCAATCAGGCTGTCGGCCTGCTTTTTCAGATAAAGGCGGATATCCAGGGCCACCTGGTCGTTGCGGCTGCGGGCGGTGTGCAGGCGTTTGCCGGCGCTGCCCAGTCGCTGGGTCAATTCCCCTTCCACAAAGGTGTGAATGTCCTCCTGCTCCGGATCGATCTCCAGTTTCCCCTCTTTGATCTCCGAACGGATTTCCTCCAGTCCCCGGCAGATGGCCTCGGCCTCGCTTGGCTCAATGACGCCGCATTGTCCCAGCATGGTGGCATGGGCGATGCTGCCTTCAATGTCCTCTTCAAACATCCGGCTGTCAAAGGAAATCGAGGAGTTAAAATCGTTGGTGGTTTGATCCAGTTCCTTCTGGAACCGTCCCGTCCATAATTTCAAGGTGATACCCTCCTACTCACATTCATGTTCCGTACCGCGCATCCGGCGCGGAATTGCTTGCGTCCTGACGCGGGTATTCTCTCCCGCAGCGCGGACCGCTATAAAATCAGCAATAGGGCGGACTTGGTTCAGTCCGCCCCAACGCGTTCATTTTTAAATAGATTATTTGTCCAGTTTCTGCTTCTTCATGGCCTGCACCTTGATGGGCAATCCAAACAGATTGATAAACCCGGCGGAATCGGCCTGATCGTAAACGTCGTCCTCGTCAAAGGTGGCGATGTCTTCGTCGTACAAAGAGTACGGGGAGGTGACGCCCGCATCGATGATATTGCCCTTATAGAGCTTTAATTTCACGTCTCCGGTGACGGTCTGTTGGGTGGAATCCACAAAGGCGGACAGGGCTTCCCGCAGGGGAGTATACCACTGGCCGAAGTAAACCAGTTCGGCAAACCGGTTGGCCACGTTTTGCTTGTAGTGATAGGTGTCCCGGTCCAGGCAGATCTCTTCCAGCTTGTTGTGGGCGTGGTAGAGGATGGTTCCGCCGGGGGTTTCATACACGCCGCGGGACTTCATGCCCACCAGGCGGTTTTCCACCATATCCACGATGCCGACGCCATTCTGACCGCCCAGCTCGTTGAGCTTTTTCACAATGGACACGCCGTCCATCTCCACGCCGTCCACAGCGGTGGGAACGCCCTTTTCAAAGTGAATGCTCACATAGGTGGCCTTGTCGGGCGCCTGCTCGGGAGAAACGCCCAGCTCCAAAAAGTTGGGATCGTTGTATTTGGGTTCGTTGGCGGGATCCTCCAGATCCAAGCCTTCGTGGGAAAGGTGCCACAGGTTCTTATCCTTGGAATAATTGGTCTCCCTGGTAATCTTCAGGGGAATATTGTGAGCTTCCGCATACGCAATTTCGTCCTCTCTGGACTTTAAATCCCAGATTCTCCAAGGGGCGATGATCTTCATCTGAGGCGCGTATGCCTTGATGGCCAATTCAAAACGGACCTGGTCGTTGCCCTTTCCGGTGCAGCCGTGGCAGATGGCGTCCGCCCCTTCCTTCAGGGCGATCTCCACGATGCGCTTGGCAATGATAGGACGGGCAAAGGAGGTGCCCAACAGGTATTTATTCTCGTATACCGCGCCCGCCTTGACGGTGGGGAAAATATATTCTTCCACAAACTCTTTGTTGAGATCTTCAATGTACAGCTTGGAAGCGCCTGTCTTTTTGGCCTTTTCCTCCAGGCCGTCCAGCTCGGTGCCCTGGCCCACGTCGCCGGAAACCGCGATGACCTCGCAATTATTATAGTTCTCTTTGAGCCACGGGATAATGATGGATGTATCGAGTCCGCCGGAATAGGCCAGCACTACTTTTTTGATGGTATTTTCCATTTCTCTCTGAAACCTCCGAAACATTTGATGAATCTTATTATACGCCATTTATACAGGAAATCAAGTGTTTTTTGTATAAATATTCACCTCCAGCGTTTTTTGTCGATGTGCACAGATCCACTGCAATCAAACCTGGATATTTAGGGAATAAACAACCAACCAAGTCGCTGTTTTTCTGACAGCTCAACGCAAACCAATCCGATCAATGCATAAACGTCTGTATATTCTGCATACTTACACATTCCGTTCCTCAGCGCCCAGCCGCCCGCTATGAACGACACGGATTTGCAACAGCCGTAAACGCCGTCTGCTTGCGGATGTTTCCCTACTTTTTATCTCAATATAATAAGGACGGGTTCTATTTTTCACAACTCTTTCTCTTCCAATCGGGAGATTTTCTATTTACAGGCCTTTACGACCTATTCGTAAAGACATAAGCGTGGTATAATCGTCATATCGTTATTTATTCAGGAGAAGCAGGCGGCGCCATATGTTTCCCCTTTGGACGAAAAGAATCCAGAGGGAAACGCCGCGATCTTATCGGATTGGCGGCTGCACACGGCTTGCATCCTTCTTCTGCGCAGTTAAGATTCAATACATCCAGTTTTCAGAAAGGGAGTATGATCCATGTCATTTCGTGAAATCGACCCAAAAACATTAGAGGGAAATCCATTTGTGCGGATCGGCGACCAGTGGATGCTGGTAACCGCCGGCGACCAAAAACAATACAATACCATGACCGCAAGCTGGGGCGGACTGGGGGTTATGTGGGGGAAAAATGTGGCCTACACCGTGATCCGGCCTCAGCGCTTCACCTATGAGTTTATGGAAGCCTGCGACACCTACACCCTCTCCTTTTATCCTAAGGAATGGAAGCCCGCCCTCAATTTGTGCGGCAGCAAATCGGGCAGGGATGTGGACAAAGCCAAAGAAACCGGGCTGATCCCTGTTTTTGATGAGCAGGCCCCCTACTTTGAGCAGGCGGAGCTGGTGCTGGTTTGCCGGAAGCTATACGCCCAGCCCATCGATCCCGCCTGTTTCACCGACGCCTCCTGCGACGCCAAGTGGTATGCGGCCAAGGACTATCATAAACAGTATATATCGGAGATTGTGAAAGTGCTGGTGAAGGAAACGCTATGAATAAGACCGTGCTCATCACCGGCGCATCCCGTGGGATCGGCCGCGCTACGGCAATTCTGTTCGCTCAGAAGGGTTACAACGTGGTCATTAATTATCTGCGGTCTGTGGATGCGGCTTATAACCTGCTTGGACAGCTGAAGGATATGGGCGGCAACGCCGCCTTGATTCAGGCGGATATTTCAAACCGCACCCAGGTCAGGGGAATGGTTTCCCAGGCCACAGCCCAATTTGGCGGAATCGACGTGCTGGTTAATAACAGCGGCATCGCTCAGCAAAAGCTGTTCACCGATATCACCGAGTCGGACTGGAACACCATGTTCGACGTCAATGTTAAGGGGGCGTTTCACTGCTGTCAATATATCCTTCCCGGCATGATCCGGCGCAAAAGCGGACGCATTATTAATGTTTCCTCCATTTGGGGAATTACCGGCGCCTCCTGCGAGGTGCATTACTCCGCGTCCAAAGCGGCTTTGATTGGGCTAACCAAGGCGTTGGCCAAGGAAGTTGGGCCTTCCGGCATTACGGTCAACTGTGTCGCGCCCGGCGTGGTGGACACCGACATGAACGCTTCCCTCACTCCGCAGGATTTGGACGCCCTCAAGGAGGAAACCCCTCTGGGATGCCTGGGCAAACCTGAGGACATCGCCCAATCCATTTACTTTTTGGCCTCGGAGGAGGCGGGGTTTATCACCGGGCAGGTGCTAAGCCCCAACGGTGGTTTTATCGTTTAGCGGCGCTTTGTCCTCTCCAGGGGGGGGCGGCTTCCAGGGAGACAAACAACCCAAGGAAAGGCGGCGTGCAGGCGTATTGGATCATTACGTCTGCACGCCGCCTTTTTTGCGCCGCTTGGCGCGCCTGCCGCCGGTTCTCTCAATATTCTATTGGAAAGGATGGGACTGCCGCTTGCCGGATCGACAAAAAGCGCCGGCCCGATAGGGGCCGGCGCTTAAACGAACTCTATGATTCTTCGCCGCTGGTTTTCCCAGCCAACGGGCGGAAGAGGCCGCCGCTTATTTCTTATTGGCCTGCATGACCACACGGCAGGTTTGCTTTTCCTTTTCTTTGGAAATTTCCTCCGTGATATGCAGCGTGTTTTCCACGTGACGCAGACGGTCCCGCAGTTCCCCGATCTCATAGAGAGCCAATCCCAGCGCAATTCCCAGAACGCCATACAGGAATCCGTGAAGCGGCTGGCTCATAAATAACATCACAAACGCGATCACTCCGCAGGCCAGGCACACCATGCCCAGCACCCGATACAGCTTTGTCATACTTTCACCTCTGGTTAATACCCATTCTTATTTGTACTATCTTCGTAGTACAATAATACAGCAGTTCCTCAAAAAATGCAAGCCCTGTTTCACTGGATGGAAGAATTCCCCGAACGCCGCTCCTCAGGACTGTTTCCGGGGGTTCTTCCTTTGTTATTCGGACTTTTCTTCCAGCTTTTCCAGAACCTTTCTGGTATTGGTATAATATTCGGGGATGAAGTATGGGTCCTCCCAAATATTGGCGCTCTCCTTGCCGGGCGGGGTAACCACGATGGCAATATTCAGCATCATCTTATCGTAGTAGTTGAAGGACTCGAACAGTTCGCGATGCATCGCCATGGTGCTGTTGAGCACGTCCTGGCGCAATGCCTCCAGCAGTTCCTGTTTTTCCTGTGCGGTTGTCATCAGTGTTTGCCGGGAACTGTCGGGTTTAGAATAATCCTCCACGCTAAAGCGGTCGATCATACTCGCATCAATGTGAAAAATAGAATTGGCGCTCTCTTTAAACTCCCGGCTGTCCAAGATTTCATCCAACAGCTCTTCTCCTTTGCTTCCCTGGGGAAAGGCTGAGATTGAATTGTAGGCGTGGTTGTTGATGTTGTATTCCCTGGTCAGGGAGGTCCCGTCCTTGAGCTGATAGGAAATCCTGAGCAATCCGTCATTCAGCTGGCGGAATGAATTATATCGAACGCTTCTGGTTTCGTTGATGACCTCTTGCTGCAATTGGATGACTTTTGCAATCAAATGTGGATCGGTGAGCGCCGGCTCACGGAATGTGTTTTCGCTATCCCTCTCATCATAATATCCCATATGATTCAGTGCATTGGACGTGTAGGAATTCCAATCCTTCGTTATAGTCACCTGCTGTACCTCATCCGCGGTGGGAACCCGATTGACCACGCCGGTCATGCCATAGAGCAGAACGAGCATGAAGCACACAAGCACGGCCAGGGCGCCTCCATAGCAGGGCAGGCTGCGCAGCAGCTTGCGAAGTCCTCGGGAGTAAATGGCCTCCAAAATCAAATGGGCCAAGAGGGATCCCAGCGCCATCCCTAAGAGAAATTGCCCGTTTGTACCCTCCATAATCTGCGCCATCAGGTAGCCTCCCGCCAGGCCTGCCGTGACCGACGCCGCAATGCGTATGGCGATGTTGGGGATGGCAAAGGCAAAGGCGTTTTCCGCCGATTCGCTTTTGCGGCGCCGGTTGAGAAGCAGCGCCGCAGCCAGCGCCGCAATTAGAAAGAACATCCACCACATAGCATAGAGACCCGTATGAACGGGCTGGACGCTGGACATGCGATAGGCCATGTTCAGGTCCACATAAAACGACGCCAGGGAGCCGTAGGGACACAGAAGGGTATAGACCATGGGAAGGATGGAGCTGTTAACCAAAACCCCCGGCAGCAGGCACGCGCTCACCACCCCCACAACGGCGACCAGCACCGGGAAAATCCCGTTGATTACCAGGATAGACACCACCGTGTCCATGGAGGTGCCGCAGCATACGGCGATCAACGCGGAAAACGCCAGGGAGCAAAGCACCGCCAGGCATAACAGTCCGGTCACCATGGGGAGGTTGCATCCCGGTTTGTTGTTCATCTCAAATATGTTGTAATTGCAGGAAATAATCATGCCCGCAATCAGGCAATTGACCAAAAGCGGCGCCAGAATGTGGGTGGCGGCGGCGCACAGTTTGGCCAACAGCATGGTGTTGCGTTTGACCGGCAGGGCGCAGTACAAATCCACCCGGCGCTTTTTATGCAGATAGTTAAAATGCAGCAGGCTGAAAAGCAGGGTAAACAGCATGGTGATGGGAAAAACCAAGGCCGGAAACAGCCCGTTCACCACGTTTACATAATTATAATTTTGGGACAAACCGATGAGCAGGGCCCCTGGCATCACCAGAAAGAGGAGCAGGGCGTATAGAATGGATATGCCCATGTGCCGGCGCAAAGACCAACGGTAGATGCCGCTGAACGGATGATTCCCGCCGCTATTTGATAATGTGATCGAGGTCATAGCCCGCCACCTCCATTTCACTGATAAATACCTCTTCCAGGGTCAGGGGGAGCGCTTCGATAAATACAGGGTTGCGCGCATGTAAGCGCTCCAGGATCTCTTCGCGCTGTCCCCGAATCACAAAGCTGTACAGGGAGCCCCGCACCTCCTGTTTCACCACGTCCAATCCCTCCAGGGCGTCGGGTTCCAGACTGGGCATAAAGGCCGCCTGTATCTTGTGTATCCCGAGCTTAAGCTCATCCAAGTCCCGCTCAAAAATAACGCCGCCCTTGTGCAGCAGCCCTACGTGGTCGCACAGATCCTCCAGCTCCCGAAGATTGTGAGAAGCGATCAAAATGGTAATGTTCCTCTCTCCCACCTCCTGGGCCAGCAGCCGCTTGAGCAGCTGCCGTATCACGGGATCCAGCCCGTCAAACACCTCGTCCAGAAGCAAAAGCGTGGGACGAGTGGCGAGAGCCAGAATCAGCGCCGCCTGGCGCTGCATCCCCTTGGACATGTTGATGATCCTGGAATTTTCATCCAGAGGAAACATCCTGCACAGCTCTTCAAAGCGCATGGGATCCCAGCCTGGGTATAGGTTACAGTAGAATTTTGCCATGTCCCGGATGGTGGCTTGGTGGAAAAAATAGGGGAAATCCGGAACAAAGAACATCTGTCCCTTGATTTGGCTGTTTTCAAAGGTGGGCTTACCGTCCACCTCCACCGAACCCCCGTCCGGTCGGTATATGCCCGCGATGGTGCGCAGCAGGGTGGATTTTCCCGATCCGTTTGAGCCCACCAAACCGAATATACATCCCTCTCCAATGGAACAGGTCATCCGGTCCAACGCCACCTTTTGACCAAATTTTTTGGTCAATTCCTTAATCTCAAGCATGTCTCCCCTCTCCTCTTTTCCTAAAAAATTCCTCCGTTACTTCCTGAATCTCCTGATGGGTCATGCCCGCGTCCGCCGCCTCCAACAGAGCGGCGGTCAGTTTATCTCGGGCCAGCGACCGCTTATGGTCCACCGCCGACAGGTCCGGCGAGACGAAGGACCCCTTGCCTGTCATGGAATAAATGATCCTGTCCCTTTCCAGCATCTGGTAGGCCTTTTGCACGGTATTGGGATTGACTCCCAGCTCCTGCGCCAGAGAACGCACCGTAGGCAATTGCTCATTAGGACGCATGACTCCAATGGCCACCATGCGGACGATGTTCTTATATAACTGCTCATAGATGGGCAGACGGCTTTGGAAATCCAATGTCAGCATGCGATCCCCTCCTTTGTGTTGTTTTCCGGATAAACACGAGTTAAACCATCACATCCTTTTTGGGCGGCCATCGTCGAGTCACATCTTATTGCATCGTCTGATGACAGATATGGAGATCCATTCTCTGCTGCAATAATCGTACTATTAATATTAGTACAGTTATTGTAACACAAATTCTCCCGGAAATCAACCGAAGCGGTAGAATTATGAGCCGGATCCATTGCCGCGTTTTTTCGCAATTCCCGCTCTTTCACACCTGTTTTCAACGCAACCTTCCATACAAAGGACCCCCTATCGCGCAATGAACGATAGGGGGTTCTTCCTCTTTTCCAGACGCGGGCTTGCAAAAATCTGACTTTCTGTTTCATAGATTTTGGGACTGGTTATTGTTCTCCAGTAAAAACATTTTGCTTTTTGGAAACAGGATGTTGACCGTCGTCCCCTTTCCCGCCTGGGAAGTCAGATTCAAGGTTAATCCCAGTTTACCGCACAGTTTGTTGCACAGATACAATCCAACCCCGGTGGACCGGGTATATTTCCTGCCGTTTTCCCCAGTGAACCCCTTTTCGCACACCCGGCGCAGATCCTGTTCCGGGATGCCAATCCCATTGTCGCAGACAGCCAGGCGGACACTGCTCTCCCGCTGTTCGGCAAAAATTTTGATTTGGGGTTGGCCCTCGTTGTATTTGATGGCGTTGCTCAAGATTTGTCCCAAAATGAAGTCAATCCATTTGGCGTCAGTGAACACATCGGCGTCCAAATCGCTCATCTCCACGACGGCCTTGCTTTCAATCAGGGCGCGGGCGTTTTTTTTCACACAGGAAGACACCATCTCCTGTAAATGGACCCTTTTGATGATGTAATCCTTTTCCACACTGTTGCTTCGGGTGTAATATAACGCCTGCTCTACATATCCTTCAATGCGGGAAAGCTCTGCCTCCAAGCTCCTTGTCACGGGATTTTTGTTGTTTTCAATGATTAAACGGCTGGAGGCAATGGGCGTTTTGATCTCATGAACCCAGGTTTCGATGTACTCCCGATAATCGTTGGAGGCCCTATGGTAGCTACTGAGCTTGTCGTTCATCGATTTATCCACCTGCTTCATCAGGTCGTAGAGAATTTTTCCCTCCATGAATTCCGGGCGTTCAATCATTTCGGTAAGCAGATATTTTTGATCCAATCCCTCCAACCGGTCCTCCAGCTCCCGGTAGAAGCCGCGCTTGCGTGCAAACTCATAAATCATGCAAACCACGCCGGATAATATCAATACCAGAATAATGAAGACCGACGCCGCAGAAGATACCCCCAACACATTGAGCATGAGGGCAATAAAGCCGATGATGATCGTTTGTATCACAATGAGCACGATCTTCTCCCGCAAAAAGCTTGTGATCTTCATATCAAATACCCCTGTCCCCGTTTGGTCACCAGATAGTTTACCACGCCAGCCTCTTCCAGTTTTTTGCGCAGGCGGTTGATGTTGACCGTGAGGGTATTGTCGTCCACAAATTCATCGGATTGCCACAGATCGTTCATGATATCGTCCCGGGAAATAATACTCCCCTTGTTTTCCATCAAAAGATGCAAGATGCGAAGTTCGTTTTTGGTAAGCTCCACCTGTTTCCCCTGAAAGCTCACCAAACTTTTGGAAAGATCCAGGGACACCCCTTTGTGCTCTAAAACCCGGGACGCTTCGCTGTGATAGCTTCGCTTGAGAATCGCCGCAATGCGCGCCAATAGGATCTGGGTGTTGTATGGCTTGGTGATGAAGTCGTCCGCCCCCAGGTTCATGCTCATCAGTTCGTCTACTTCGCTGTCCCGGCTGGTTACCATGATAATGGGAGTGCCGCATTGGCGGCGAATCTCCCGGCACACGTGATACCCGTCAAAATGAGGCAGATTGATATCCAGCAAAATCAAATGAGGGGCCGCTTCCAGCACACGGTCCACAATATGTTCAAAATCTTCTGAAACAACGCCTTCGTATCCATACTTCTCCAAAAGAACCTTTAATTGCGTGCGGATTCTCTGGTCGTCTTCTACAATAAATATTCGGTACACAAGATTCACCTTCTCCCCTTGTTTTCCTCATTATACAATACCTGCAAAAGAAAACACAAGAAAGATCGGTGATTCCGCCGCCTGGATTTCCTTTCCAGGTTGGATTGACGTTGATTGTCCGGGGCCGCCCATCATCCTTAATTGAGAACGGCGATAGGCTTCCGGAAGCAATCGTTAGGCTATTCTTAAAAAATCCAAAGCCATTTGCATGGCTGTTCATCCTCCAATGCGCGCTCCATGCGAAATCCTTTCCGCCTTGCTCATCCTTGGGCGGCAGTCATCCCTTGACTTCTTCAAAAACCCTTTTGTTTTCCCCACAAAAAGGCCCCTTTCCCAACAGCCAGCTGGGAAAGGGGCCTTCTCATTTCGCAAGTTTCTAAGGAGTCAAACGCTTAGGATCTCTTTTTTCTAGCGAGAACCAGCACGCCGGCTGCGCTAATCAGGGCCAGCGCCGCCAAGGCGGAAACGCCGATGTCGCCCGTCTTGGTGGGGGTGGATCCGTCGCCCACCGGGGCCGTTGT
>JAAWNT010000066.1 GCA_022799115.1 Clostridiales bacterium
AGTAACGGTGAACGTTACATTTGCGCCTTCATCATATTCTCCGCTGCCCGGCGTTACCGTGCCGTGTTCGCCTGTGATGACTTCCACATTGTATTTGTTTTTCGGTGTAACGTTGACGACCGCCGTATCGGACTTTGTTGCATCAACCGCAGAGACAGCCTTGACATAAAGCTTTGTCGCCGTCTCGTCGATACCGATTACAAGAGAACCATTTTCGTCAATTTGGGTATCCGCGCTTGTGGCGCCTTCTACTGTCCAGATCACTTCCTGTGAAACTACAGGTTCCATGTTGGCTGGTGTGGAATGCAAGCTTATCCTATTCGCTTTCATGCTGAAAGAACTCGTCTGAATAAAAATATACACTTGAAGCACTGCGCCAGTGTTATTGTCTGTTGCCATAACATTGATAGAATAACTACTTTCATCTGTTCCCATGGTGAACAAACCGTTTTCATCTATAGTAGTATCCGCACTGTTATTTCCAGACACCGACCATGTAAAATCGGTAGCCGGGCATGATTCGCCAGTCATATTATTTTTAACAGAAAACTGTTTTGTTTCTCCTTTGGCTACTCCCGCATAAGCAGGCTCAACAGAGTACAGATTACGGATACTTAAATCCAACGTATATTCAAGATCTCCTTTTTTCGCTTTTACTGTTACTCCATAGGCCGTCTCATCTGTTGCTACAGTCAGTACGCCGTTTTCTATCACGGTATTCTCTGATAGACTCTCCCAAGAATACTGCGGGCTAACGGACCACACATAATTTTCTGTGGGAAACGGCTTTCCTTGCCCATAAACGAAACAGTTTATGCTTCCGCCTTTATATGCATATTCTGCATCGGACATTAACACATAGTCCGAGGTAATGGTAACGATCTTAGAATCTACAGCAGATTGGCTTTCTTTGGATTCCGCGATAATCGTAATGGTAGACGCGCCTTCTTCGGCCGCTACGGTCAGAAGGCCGTTTTCATCAATTTTTGTTTCTGCGGATTGATTTCCGAAAACTCTCCATCTAACTGCCGCGTTTTCCGTATAGTTCTTAACTGTCGCAGTAAATTGCGCGCTTGTACCAGAAGCAACCGTATCCGGCCCACCTGAGATAGAAACGGTCGTCCGATTGGAAATGTATGCCTCGTCGGATACGTTGCCATTATAATCGACAAGCCAGACGTACACACCATCAGCGGAAAAGGAGACTTGGGGAAGCTCCGTATTATTATTTATACCGCTCATTCCGTCACGGGTTACGGTCATCTCTTGCGATCTATTTCCGTTTACTACGCTCTGATAATGCAGCTCGTACCATTCGTCGGTCGTAGGCTGGGTCAGCCGTCCATCCGAACCCCATACTTCTCCGTCATACGGCGCGCAGTAGTTATCCGGTAGCGTGGTATCCACGGTAATGAACGTACCGTCTTTTTTCACAATGGCAATGGTAACCTTTGCTCCGTTCGCTTCTGCTCCGGTGGGAACTTCAACGACACATCCGTTGCTGCCTGATGCCGTCCAGGTACGCGCGTTCTCTTCATAAGAGGTCGTCACGGTAACGTCCGCTTCGCCGCCCTCCCAGGTAAGAGAAAGCTGTCCATCTACAGAATTGTTTACTTTTACGTTTTTGACCGCGTCGTTATAGTTATGAGAAGCAGTAGCGCCCGTGCTCTCCGTACCGTCGGCAGATACCGCTTTCAATACGATTGTGACATCGCCTGCTTTTTCCTCATAGCCGTTTACCTTTGCATCGAAATCAATTGTTTCACCCGCGTTTGCATTGATTTCTCCCGGGGTAACCGTCACGGAATCGATAACGGTGCGATCCGCTTCCACAATGGCCTCTTGAATATCCCGGATGTAGAAGGTTTCATCATAAGTGCCGCCTAAGAAGATTTCTTTGCCGGCTTTGACTGCATAGATATTGTACTGTTTTACATCGTCATAAGACGCCATATCCCAGGAGACCGTCATTTCACCCGTCTCATATGCCTTGTCAATGGTAAGGCCGGTGGGGGCATCCGGAACAATTACGTCACCGCTGGTATATTTGAGTTGTCCGATGTTCATTTGATAATCGGCGGCCTCGCCGTCTACAATCAAGTTGAGCGCCGCAATCTTTCTGCCTGCATGCGCGGACAGATCTACTATAGAGCTCACCCACTCTTCGCTTATGGCTCCAGAGTTTTCAATGGAAAAGACTTCCGTTTCTTCCGGTGCATCTTTAAAGATTACGCCAAGTTTCATAGAAGCCGTATCATCCGATGTTTTCTTAAATGTAATTTCCATTTTGGAATTACTTTTTACATCAAGATCTGTTTTATAAAGGTGAATCAGATTTTCAGCATCTACCGCGCCATGGAGCACCAGCGAAGAACCGCCGTTGTATGCGCCGACTGGCGTAAAGCCCATAACTGTGTCTTGCTTTTCATACTTTGCGCCGTAGTCAAACTCAGCCTGCAGCTTGCTTCCCTCGGTATCGATCCACCACTGCCATGTCAGCGGAATGTCCTGAATGGCAATGTTTGACCATTCCGCATTGCTCGATGTTTCGCCGTTGACAGCATATTCCAAACCATGTCCGGTGTTGAAATCCGTAATAAACGTATCGCCATTGATGGCCGATCGCTCCGCAATATAATTGGAAACGCCTTTGAAATCTTTGGCTCCAAGATCGGAAACCGAGACGGATAGATTGGCATTCGGGCCTTGCGCACGATTGTTGCCTGTCCACCATAGATTTGCGCGTTCAAATGCCTTCCACTGTTGATTGTCCTGATCGATCAGAGTTTCGTCTCCCAGATCCGACCCCATCCCAACCTGCACGAATTCCGTACCAAGCGTTGCGATTGAACCGTTCATAACACCGTTTGACAGCATTCGGCTGAAGTCATTCTTCCATCGGCTTCCACCTGCTTCAAAACCATTGAAGGCAACTTTGTATTTATCAAGGCCGTATGGAGTTGTTCCCTCGTCTCCTGGAACCGGTGTTCCATACTCCAAAAACATCGAATTGGCATACAGAGTAGCATTTTCATAGTTGTCTTTGGTCGCAGAGGTCAGCATATCGGCACTGAAGCCATGGGCTCTATACCACTGGATATACATTCCCTCTTCCCGCATTTGCGCAAAGAACTCTTTTAATTTTGATTCTACGATCGTATCGTAGTTACGGCCCTCCATATTAAAGAAATAACCGTCAAACCCGTAGTAACTCGCCATCTCGGTCAGTTTATCCGCCACCGGGTAACGGCCATTCTCATCCGTATACAACATGACTTCAAAGTCCTGGTTGGCGCGGGGCTGAAAAATACATCCCAAGGACAATACGCCGTTTTTGTGCGCTGCGTTTGTATATCCCGGGTTCGGCAGATTGAGCGTACCCCATTCGTACACATAATTGTGATCGCCGTTTCCACGCATATAGCTTTCCTTTGTGGGCAGTCCGTGCCAAGAGCCGTAGTAATCGATATATTGCCAGTGATTAAACACATGCTGGCTGAACTCGTTGGAATAGGGCTGGCTGTCAAACTGGCCATAATCGGCGGCAAGGGTAAAATATTGGGCTTCGCTGGTCAGATTTGGATCCGCTTGCGTCGCAGCGAACGCGTCATTGCGCTCCTGCAACGGGATTCGTGCACGCTGTAAACTCGCATACGCGTCTGTTTTCGGACTCCAGTTCATGATGTCCTCCGGCCGATAACCGTGCTGATACGGGGTATTTTCCGTGCGAGTATCCTGTAGCCACGCTGCGAATACATTCACAGGCACTGCCGTAAAGCCTGAAAAGGTAATGGTTCCCGCAAGCAAACCGGAAAGTACGCGGCTTCTCCAATGTTTTTTCATTTTGTGCTTTTCCATTTTGTCCTCCTGTTCAATTCATCCAATTGATGAGTAATCTCCTTTTGAAATTATTGTAACATGAGCACATTGAGAGGAACACACTGCACACTTTAGATTCCCCTGATTTTCCATAGAAATCTATGGAAACCTATTGTACTTTTTGCATAAATAAAATATTTTTGTTGATATTTTATCATCAATATCACTTCGCGCATTTGATATATTATCATTCACTATTGGTCAGGAATTGAAGAGCCGCCAACCGTTGTTATAGGGTTCCTCATCCACCTCCTGACAAGATGATCTGTATCAAGAGAAATAAGCAAAAAAAGACCGCCAGAAATGAACCGACCCCATTTGTTAGACAGTAGGATATACTGAATAACAAGTGGGGATCGCTTCAAAGCCAGCGGGTTATTTTTTCGCAGCGGTTACATACTCTTTTTCAAAATATCCACGATTTCGTCTTTTGACAGCGTCTTATAACCGGCGTCCATAATAAATGCGCCTTTTGCGATACCGGCCAACATATCCTCGGTAACGCCCAAATCCTTGATATTCATCACAAGGCCCAGTTCACGCATCCATGCCTCCATACGAGAAAGTCCCTCGGCGGCAATTTGTTGGCCGGTTTTGCCGTTTGTATCTACGTCCCATACATTTGTCGCAAAACGTACGAATTTATGGAGTCCATAAGGACAGATCGTACGGTAATATGCCATTGAAACTGCCGACAGGGTCATACCATGGGTGGCGTCGGTATAAGCGCCCACAGACTGCCCGATCATGTGCACCATCCAGTCGGTAGATTTTCCTTTGGCAATCAGAGTATTCAGCGCCCAAGTCGCCGTCCACATAATGTTGCTGCGGGCTTCATAATCGGTTGGGTTCTGAACGGCGATACGGCTTGCGTGAATCAGCGATTTCATAAGCCCCTCGGCAATGTAGTCCGAGGTGTTGTCGTCCACGCCGGAAAAATACTGCTCGGTGATATGATTGAAAATATCGTAAATACCGGCAACCATTTGATACTTTGGCAGGGTATAGGTAAACGTGGGATTGAGAACAGCGAATTTTGGGAATACAGCATCACCGAATACATGACCGATTTTCAGTTTTTGTTCGTGATTGGTAATGACGGCGCCGCCGTTCATTTCCGAGCCGGTTCCCACCATTGTCAGCACACAGCCGACGGGAATAATCCGGTTATCCACATCCTCCATACGGAGATAATATTTCTCCCACGGGTCGTCCTCGCAGTACGCGGATACCGAAACCGCCTTTGCATAGTCGCAGACGGAGCCGCCGCCCACCGCAAGAATGAGGTCCACCTTATTTTCCTTTGCAATCTTGCAGCCCTCATAAAGCTTTCCGACGGTAGGATTCGGCATGACGCCCGCGTCCTCAAAAACAGTTTTCCCATTTGCCTCCAAAATCGCTGTCACCTGCTCATAAATGCCGTTGGTTTTAATGGAACCGCCTCCATAGCAAAGCATCACATTTTTGCCGTACTTTGCAAGCTCGGCGTTCAGATTAAACAGCGAATCATCCCCGAAATACAGCCTTGTTGGATTGCTGTAGCTGAAATTACCTAACATAATGTTTTAGCCTCCTGACTTATCTAACTTGAAACGTTACCGTAACAGCGCCGCTGCCAAGCGCCCTGGCAAGACTTGCGGGATTGTCAACATGACCGAGCGGCGTGTAGCTGTAAGAGGTTGAAACGCTCTTATAAAACAGCACCACGCAGTCCGTCCCGTAAAGCATCAAATCACCGTTATCGATTTTGCCCGGTTTTCTTGGATCGGCGGGCAGACGTTCTTCAAAATAATAATATTTTTCATTGCCGTTCATCTCGCTCATATCCAATGTGAGCGGCAATCTTTCGGCAAAGGCTTTCGCGGTTTCGTTATCGTAAAGGACAGCTGCAAACGTTTGGCCGTTTACAACCATTTCAATCGTTCTCCTATGGTTTTCTTCCTCGCTTACCATTGAAGTTGAGAGGGAAGCTGATCCGGTGGGCGGCAAAGCAGGAACGGTCGGTCTACCGTTTGAATCTGATTGTCCGCCGCTTGATAAATCAGCAGAATCCGGACGGTCCGATGATGTGCCGCTATTCGAGGAAGAGCTCTCGTTTTCTGCATCCAAGTTGGTATGCGCTGAAGAACTGCTTTCCGCATTTTGCGCAGCTTGATTACAATACGATACCCTTGATTGTAAATTGTTATCGTTTTGCCCGCTTGCACACCCGGAGAATACGAGCGCCAAAGCTGTGATACAGGCAAGCATACGCAGGAATATCCATTTCAACTTAAATTGCCTTTCCCATTGCGTAGGCCTGCTCTAAAGCGGAATGGCCGTCGATTTCACCTACTCCATTTACGCCGCCCGCAAACACCGTGCCTGCAAGTCGCGCTTTTGGGAAGCACTCGATCCAGCCCTCAAGGCCGCTGATCGCACGAGCGTCCACACCTTCTTCATCTTCCGCTGCTGCTGATAAAAAGTAAACGTCGCGGAACGCATAATCAGCAGGAAATAGAGGGTTTGCGCGATCCAACATTGTTTTCATCTGTCCCGACATTTCGTAATAATAAATAGGTGTGGCGAAAACAAGCACATCGGCGGTCAGCATTTTCCCAGCAATGGCGTCGGCGTCATCATGAATCACGCAACGCCCGGTTTTCTGACAGGCAAGACACCCCTTGCAAAATCCGATCGTCTTATCATAAAGACTTATTTTCTCCGCGGTGTTGCCGCCATCCTTTGCACCGCTTAGAAAAGCGTCCGCCAACCGTTCGGAATTTCCGTTTTTGCGAGGGCTGGTCGAAATAATGAAAACTTTTTTGTTCATACCGTTGTCTCCATTTCTGTATTTATTATTTTATGAAAAGAGGAGCCGCAGCAACACAGCCGCTCCGAATAGGAAAAGTACGCCTCCAAATATTCGATTCATAGAACGGAAACTGAATTTTTCCGTTTTTTTCTTTACAAGATTGGTAATGGCAGAGAGCATTCCCCACCAAATATAAGTACCGATAAATACACCGCATACGAGCATAATTCCTCGTATCGGTCCCGCGCTGCCGGAAATCCCGAAATAAGAAAAGGCAAACAGGAATGTAAGTATCGCTGCGGGATTGGTAATTCCAACGGCAAAGGAGGAGAGAAACATTTCTAAAGTTCCCGCCCCCTCTCTTTTTTTCAGTTGGATATCGTCTTTTTTTATCAACAGGCGAATTCCTATAAATAGGATAAGACCGCCGCCGAGAATATTAATAACAACTTGATATCTCAGTAAAAAATTGGAAATGAGAGTAAGGCCGAACACACCTACCGAAGCGTAAAAGCAATCGGCAACAGACGAACCAAGTCCTGTAAAAAGCCCTGCTTTTATCCCGCTCTCCCACGTGCGCTGTACGGTCATCGTTCCCACCGCCCCGACAGGTAAACCGAACAGCAAACCGACTAATATTCCCCGCAGCAGGTCGTCCATTCTTTATTACCTCGTTTCATTAACGGAATCATTTCTTATGCACAGCAAGAGCAGATTTTATTTTCGCCGTTCCGATTTTCTACAATAATTTCTCCCTTAGCTTCGGCAAGATCCATAATAATTTCACCGACTTTGGGGACATAAATATGCCCGGATATCGGGTTTTTAATGCTGACAATCGGGGCGGTGAGGGTTGCTTCCACCTCGGAACGCTCAAAGGAGAGATCCGTGTCAACCATTTTGCAGCGAATCAGCTTCAGATTCTTACAGTAGCAAAGGGGCTGCGTACCGACGATTTTGCAGTTTTCAAAGGTGATGTTTTCACTGTACCATGCAAGGTATTCGCCTTTCACAACGCTGTTCCTTACCGTAATGTTTTTGGCGTGCCAGAAAGCGTCTTTGGTATCCAACACACAGTTTTCAAAAACAGAATCGGTGATGTACTGAAAAGAGTATTTCCCTTTCATACGAACGTCACGGAAAATCAAATGGTCAGAGCGCATCATAAAGTATTCGCTTTCTGCGGCGCAGTCCTCCATTTCTATGCCGCGCACCGACCAGCCAAATTCGGGAGAAACGATGTCACAGCCGCGCATTTTGATATTGGCACATTCACGAAGCGCCTTAATTCCATGCAGCTTGGTATCGTTTATTTCTACACGATTGGAATACCACAGCGCCGCTCTACAAAGCTTGGTCATTTCCGAATGTTCAATTTTCAGTCTTGTGTCGTGCCAGAAAGGATAGCGCAGATTGAAAAAGCAGTTATCTACAGTCACCTCTCTGCCTTCTTTCAACGCGCTTTCGCCGTCGGCTGGGCCGTCAAAGACGCAATCTTTGACAAGAATATTTTCAACCGCATAAAGGGCTCTTTCTTCATCAAAGGTTTTGTTAGCAACCGTTTTCATAAGATACTCCTTTCGGTTATTTATTTGTTTTTTTCATCTGATAGACCAGGTAGTCAAGGCAGTCAATACATTTTTGTTCCCTGTGCAGAGAATCAAGCAGTTTTTTTCTGTGTGCGGCTAACCGTTTCAGCCCGCATGCTTCTTTTCCTTTTTGCAGGTCCGCCATAAATTCTTCAATAGTTTCGGAATCGCAGCCGGCGTCTTTGAGAGTTTGGATCATAGATTCCGTGGATTCATCTACACGCATTATACTCCTCTTTTCTGCGAATGGGTTAATCTTCATCGCTGATTCTGACAATTTTGTTGCCCCAGCCCTCTAAAACGGGGTTATCTTCTACCGCACTGCGGAATTCTTCGGTATTGTCAAAATATCCGACAGGAGTATATTCGCCTGTTACCTCTGCGTCACCGTAAAAAAGGACGATTCGATTGGGTTCGGAATAATAAACCGCTCCGGCGGTCTCTTTGGTAACTGTTTCGGGATTCGAGGGAATTTCATATCGGCTGGGAATGTCATAATACTGCATAACCTCCCAATTTTTATAGCCCTCGTAGTGATAAATCGGCAATCTCCATTCGGATGTTCCCACATGACGGGCAATCGCGCGGGCTGTCTCATTGTCATAAAGGTGCATGACAAACGGCTCGCCGTCGTCCCCAAAACGCACAGCCAGTTCAGTTGCAGGCGCATTGTTCGTGGATTCACCATTTATATCGACGCCTGTACTTTGGGAATTGCCGCCTGTTAAGTCGGAATTCCCGGATAGGCGGTTCCCGCCGCCGACGTTATTCTCGGTATGGCTGCTGCAACCGGCAAACGCCGCAATAACTAAAACCAGCATAAGGCTGAGCGAAAAACTTTTAAGCATTATCTGTTTCATAAAAATTCCTTTCCTGTGCCGTTTCCAGCACATATAAAGTACCAAAGTCCGTTCTTCTAATATTATTATAAATCCTCTTACTTTACATAGCAAATACTTATATTAAATATCAAGCTATAGCAAATAGGCATAATTATAATTCGGCTATCAACACCGTGAAGGGTACTAGTTTGATTTTTCCTGCGGAAAGCCATCCGAATCCGGTAAACAGAATCGTTACCGCCACAGCAGGCAAAGCCACTGCAATAACATTCGGATTTGAAGAAAAGTTGCTGATTCCCACCAGCTTCATCACAGAAGACACAATTGGGTCGGCAAATACGGCCGCCAGCGCAGTTCCCGCAACCGATCCTAACAGCGCCGTCATAGCAAAACGGAGAGCAAAGGTCAGCCTCAGACTGGCCGATGAAAACCCGATCGCTTTGTATATACTCAAATCTTTCTGTTCTGCTGAAAGGATTTTGCTTCCTGTCAAAGCCGTTACGATAAAAATAAAGACAATCGTCAGCGCGTACATCAACTGGGTAAGCGCCTGCATCGCGGAAATAATACCGAACAGTCCGGGCCAAGTGTTTTCGTGTACGTGAATATCGCCGCCGTATGCGGATTCCAGCCCTTCAATGATTGCGGCTTTTTGCAAGCTGTCTGCAAGGAAGTAGTGCCAGCACCAAAGGTTCGAGTGATCCTTGCCGATTTTCAAATAGCCCTCACGATTCATCCCGAAATTATCGCCCATATCATTTGCACAGGAATAAACTCCCGACACAACGTATTCGCCGCTTCCGCTGTCGCCCCGAACATTTACCGTGTCGCCAACCTCCATATCGAAATTTGCGGCAATAAATTCCGTTATTACAATTTCGTTGTCGGCGGTGCAGGTGCGGCCCTCTAAAATGTGAAAACGCTCCGGCTCATCAATGACATTGGCTGTATAAGAAATCCCATTGAATGAAGCGGTAGGCATTGCAAGCACATAGGTATCGGTGATATCCGTATATTGCTCAATCGTCTTTTCAAATTCCTCCTGCGTCAGCTCTCCAAAAGACTGCACGCCGATGTCATGGTCGGCGGGATTAAAGGCATTCATCATTCCTTTACCGTCAGAACCGAGCCAAGAGTCCATTCGCCCCACAAGAGAAAGAAAGAACACAAGCAGAAACGCTACGACAAGCGCTCCAAAATACCTGTTTTTTCCGCTCACAAGCTGACGGAACGCAAGACGAATGTGAAGGCCTCCCCCAAACGCCGCAGGCTGTTTTATCTGCTTTGTCGCGCTGTCCGTTTCTCCTCGAATAGCTTTCAACGGCGTAATTTTACTGATTTTTCGTGTTCGGATAAAAATAAATCCGGCAAGTAAAAGCGCGATAAGGATAAACGCCGCTATGCTGAATAAAACCGGCGGTGTCGCAGGAATACGCACTCCTGTAGATGTCAGCGTAGCGTCAGCAACCATTTTACCGAGAGGGACTGAGAGCAGAAAGCCAACAGCAAGCCCCAAAGCGGCGGGAATCAGGTATTGCATAAGCTGTAAAAGGCGAAGCCGTGTTGCTGTAAGCCCTATGGTTTTTAAAATCCCCATATTTACAAAGTCAGAGGCAATCGTACTGCTGATACTGTGACTCAAAACAATCAAAACGACAAATAGAAGCACGGCGACAAATGCAAGGAGAAGTCCGCTGAAAGCATTTTGCAGAATCAACATAAATCCCGCTATGGCGTCCTTGCTGTGAACCGCCTCGGTATATTCGGCTAATCTGGTTTGTTCGTTAAGCAAACGATTTTGATCCGACGCCGTCAGACCGCTCTCCTCCGTCGGGAAGATATGAAGCATAGCGCCATCTCGGGCAAGCGCATCCATTTCGGCCTTGCGAATCAGATCTAACGCTAGATAGCGGTCAGATTCGCTTATCAAAAAAGCTTTCATTCCGATCATTGAGCTTCCCATAAACGGATCTTCAAAAAAGCCAATAACGGTAAGCGTCAGATCTCCTCCAGCTCTTGCGATGGGAAAGGTGATTTCATCGCCGATCCGTATATCGAGCAACTGCACCATAGATGGAGATACATATACCTTGCCCGACGGAATCGTGTCGGGCGCATCTGTATATTCCGACAAGTCATCGGTAAAAAAGCGATAACGGTTCTCAATTGGAGAATAGACGATCAGCTGTCCCTCACTGTCGGATTCTATTCCGTTTGCTGTGTAGTTTGAATAAATAAGACTCTGCGCTTCCACACGCTCTATTTCTTCCAAAGACTCCATACTGTTTTCCAATTCTTTCGTATCGGATATATTGGCAACCCAAGCGGTCAGTTTACCAAATCCTGCCCGATTAAGTTCACTTTGGATATATCTCTCGGAATTCGACCATATGGTAAGTACCGTTCCAAGCGCTGCCGCAACAAGTAAGGTAAGAATAAAAATCCCGAAAAGGGTTCCTTTATGCCTCTTAATATTTGCTTTTAATAAGGTCTTATTTCCCACAAAGAACCCTCCTTACCACTGCAAAGAGGAAAGCCAGTTGTTGACTTTGGTTTCTCTCACTTTCAAATCGTCGTGTGCATAAGGGGGCAGATTTAGTTCGTCAAGAATTTTGCCGTCCTCCAAATATAAAATACGGTTGCCATGCAAAGCGGCCCGAACATCGTGCGTTACCATTAAAATACTTTGTCCATCCTTATTCAGCTCTGTGAAAAGGCTCATCACTTCTTGGCTGTTTGATTTATTGAGCGCGCCCGTAGGTTCGTCGGCAAATAAAAGCCCAGGGTTGCCGATCATCGCTCTGGCAATAGCGGCCCTCTGAGCCTCGCCGCCGGATACCTGCGACGGCAGACGGTCTTTTGCATCCCCTGCATGCATTTTTAAAAGCAGCATATTTGTTTTCTCATAAATTTCCTTAACACTGCCAGCCTTTGCGACAAGACCAGCCACTGCAACATTTTCAAACAGGGTTAAGTTGCTGACAAGGTGCGTCTGCTGAAAGACAAAGCCGAATTCATTTGCCCGAAGCTTGGCCATTTTCTTTTCAGACAGTTTACTGATTTCCTGTCCTTTAAATTTGACACTCCCGCCTGTAATGGCGTCCATACCGCTTAAAGCATAGAGCAAGGTGGATTTTCCTGCTCCCGATGAACCCATAATTACCGTAAAGTCGCCCTCGTAAATATCTACATCAATATTTATTAGTATCTGTATTTCTTTTCCGCTTTGTATAAAGGTTTTTGAAATCTTTTTTCCGCGGAGTATGGTGTTTTTCATATGGCCGCCTCCGTTTCTGGGATAATTAATCTCTTTTTACCTGTTTTGGGGTCGGGCAAAATTTCGGGAACAAAGTTTATATAAAATTGCACATATCCTAACCCCTTTTCTTCCAGGATTGATTTCATCTGCCGCAGCATTTCGTTTCGAACCGTTTCCTGCAAGGAACCATCTGAGATTTCAGCCAGCATTTCAAAGGCATCGGGAGAAATTTGCCTGAACTGATAATCACGCAGCCCCTCCATACAAAAGCCCTCTATGCTGAGCGGATGGAGAAATTCACGCTTACCGTTCCCATCGTTGAACCAAAGAATGTCCTCGTTTCTGCCGAGCAATCCGACCGCACGGGAGAACGGGCAGCGGCTGTTTGGGATCGGCGCTTGCAGATTCAAACGATCGGACAGACGATACCGAATCAGCGGCTGAACAAAATTGTAAAGACAGGTAAGATACATCACGCCGTTTTGAATTTCAACGATATTCATATCGTCAAATAGCAGCATCCCCTCCTTGGGGTTGCTTTCCACGCCCAGCGCCAAGGATTCGCTCGCCCCATAGAAATTGATTACATCAGATTTAAAAATATCCTCCAAATACTTACGCAGACTTGCACCGAGCGGTTCGCCACAGGAAATGACGCGCAGTATCTCTAAATCAACATGTCCCTTTTCCACGAGCGCGCCAAGAATTTTAATGGCGGACGGATAACCGATAATCATATTCGGCTTGAATTCTTTTATCGAGCGGATCCATTCGTCAAGAGGCGTGTTAATATCCAAATAAATTTGTTTTGCCCCCACAGCGTCGATTCCGTCCCCTACCGCCATTGCACCGCCGTAACGGCCGTCGGTTGCGGCTATGTAAACGATACGGGGACCCCGCGCCAAGAATTTAAGAATCCGCGGCATTGACATATTCCAAAGCGCTCCACGAATCATGCCGAGCAGCATACTGTTCCAAGCGCTTTCGTCATAAACAAAATATCCCGGTTTGCCCGTGCTACCGGAAGAATGTACAATGTGGTATTTCCCGCGAAACGGGTTCCTGTCCGGCTTTTCCTGTTCATCAAAACGTCGGATTTCCTCTTGCTTGAGCCCTGGTACGGTGACAAGCGCATCGAACTGCGACAGAAGAATTGACTTATCAATCGTGGGAAAATTGGAAAGCGGCGTGCTGTCTATATTTTCAGCAGCAATCCCCGCCCTCTCGAAGCTGTTTTGGTAAAATGCGGAGTGTTCATACGCATAATGCAACAGTCGAGAAAGCTTTTCGTTTTGCAGAGCGGAAATTTCTGTGACAGATTGTTTCTCATTTCTTTTTAGTTTCCATAAATCAAAAAAAGTTTTGATATTGTTCATTATTCCTGTCCTCCTGCGACTGTAAAAACATAAGCGTTATGATAATTTTCGCGGTGGTAATACCGAACCTCACCAGTGGATTGATTCATAACAATGCTCCATTCGGTAGACTCAAACTCCCCAAAATTATCCTTGCTCACACTGTCGAGAGCGTCACGAACATCGTTCATTTCCATTGTTTCGCTATCAGCGAGCCGATTCATCAAAATTTCATAACGCTGGTGAGATTGCCGGGTACCAATTCCGTTTTTTTCGCCTTCGGCCAAATAGAAATTGGTGACAGCCGGCGTTTCGGTGACAACCATTTTATTATTCACATATTCCACCACCACGCTGTTTCCGGCTCGGTCAGCAATGGCAAGGTGCATCATATATCCCATTGAAGCGTGCATATCGTAGCTATTCAGCAATTCCACGGCTTCCTTTACATCCGCGGCTTTGTCAAGCAACAGCCGAATGGCGGTGGTGGTCGTAATATCCGGCTTGTCGGTATTCTGTTCAATAGTGGCGTTATCTTGAATCATATTGACCGAAACAGCCAGACCCATTTCATTCAACCCATCAAGCGGCGCATAAAGTCCGGCAAGCGCCTGTATCTCATCGGGCTGCGAGGACAACTCCATTCCGCTCATGCTGATAAAATCTGTGTTGACTGTAGAAATGGAGTTGTATCCGTTCTTGGGCAAATTTTGTACGATCATTGCATTACAGACGCTCCAGTCAAAATTTCTGCCAAACAGAGCGTTGCCGTCTGCGTCTTTTACAGACAGCGTACTGCAACCGAAATGATTTCCGCCCAATATCAGGCTTTCCAAATCCGACGTGACATTCTGCGTTAAGAATGAAACGACCTCTGAATCCGATGAAGCACCTCCTTGCGCTAGAAATTCATCAAACCCATAGTCCCCATTGTTCCTTACCACGGATAAGCCTCCGGTTAGTTCCATAATTTCGTCGGTCGGTACAATCAAATTTCCGTTATCATCCCCTTGTGTATCGAGCGGTGGATTATCTCCGCAACCGGCAGGCAATATTTTTCCTGTACCGTTGCAACCAGCAAATACCATTGTTATCAGCAGTGCAGCGAACAAGCTAGCAAGTATTTTTTTCATAATTAAAACTCCTTGTATTCTGTGGGTTCTAGACGATTTTATTATATATGCCGCCAAATCAAATAACAAATGCTTATATTAAATACGCCTCTATGCTTGTAAAGCATAGAGGCGTATGGTACACTATTCACATACATGGAGGGGAATTTTATGGAATTTCGAGTGCTGCAATATTTTTTAGCTGTCGCAAGAGAGGAAAACATTTCGGGAGCTGCGGAATTTCTGCATCTTTCACAGCCTACGCTATCCCGTCAGCTCAAGGATTTGGAAGACGAACTCGGCAAACAGCTGTTCATACGGGGTAACCGAAAAATAACTCTTACTGAAGAAGGGATGCTGCTTCGTAAGCGTGCGGAAGAAATTACAGAACTCGTCAAAAAAGCAGAAGATGAAATCTCTGCATCTGACGATATGCTTGCCGGTAACATTACGATTGGCGCCGGAGAGACAGACGGCAATCGAGTTTTTCTAAAAATCGCAAAATCTTTACAACAGGAATATCCGCTTGTGCATATTCATGTTGTAAGCGGAGATCGAGTTACAATAACGGAATCACTCGATCGTGGATTGATAGACTTCGGATTGATTTTTGGCAATATTGATTTAACAAAATATGATTCGATACCGATTCCTTATAAAGACATCTGGGGTGTCCTAATGAGACGTGACGATCCTCTCGCACAAAAGAAATTTATAACGGCGGGAGATTTAATCGACAAACCCCTTATTGTTTCACGGCAAGCATTTGAAAATGCCGAATTCAAACATTTTTTTCCTTGTGAACAGGAACAGCTTAATATTGTCGCCACCTATAATCTGTTATTCAACGGTGCATTAATGGTAGACGAAGGAATTGGTTATGCCATAAGTTTGGATAAACTTGTGAATGTTTCTGGCAACAGCCATTTGTGTTTCAGACCGCTTGAACCGAAAGTGGAAGCCAGTATGAGTATTGTTTGGAAAAAATATCAGGTGTTTTCTAAACCCGTACAGAAGTTTTTGCAGATATTGCAGGAAGAAGTATAAGCTTTAGAAACATTGAATCTGTAAGTTTCACAGATCTCTTTTATATTTCCATACTGCCTTAGTTGTTTTAAAGAGGCCTTTTTCCAGCCTTTTATTTCGATTAGAACAGCATCCGTATATCAGTTAATTGATATACGGATGCTGTGTTTTATTTATGTGATAATTGCTCACGTCCGAAATATTAAAGGAAGAGAGCGTATCGTTACGATTAAAACCGAAACGATACGCTCTCTTGGTTTATATTATATGGCGCTTGTTGACCGAAACACTTTCCTCGTAAAAAACGATTCAAAGGATTATTTGGCTCAGTTGGAAGGGATTCAACTGCCCGATGGTGTCCGCCAGGGAGCCTGTTGTGCTGACGGGCGCTCCCCAGCTGTCATAAGTATAGCTTACTACCTCATTTCCGTCCTTGTCAAGAATCCCAATGATATCCCCCTGCCCGTTGCGGATGTACCAATAATCCTGCCCATCATAAGCAAACCCAAGCAGAGAGGAATTCTCGTCATAGGTGAAATCCAACCTTATAGCGTTGTCTGGGTTCACAATGCTTTTGGTGATCTGGGTGATGATGTTGCTTCCGTTTAAGTAGTAATCCGTCGTCTCTCCGTTGGCTCTCAACTTCCTGGT
>JAAWNT010000032.1 GCA_022799115.1 Clostridiales bacterium
TCCCAACGGCTTCTCCTTCAAGGTTCCCTCCTCCGGTTGGAGCGAATCCCCCACCGACGCCCAGCTGGCGGCCTCCGCCAATTGGACGCTGAAATTCGACCCCAAGGCGATCCCGATGGCCGCGCTAATCACCAACGGATAAGGAGAACGCTATATGGAGCCAATTGATGAGTTAAAAATGCTGATCCGCGAGGCGCAAGCGCCTTATTTTGATGACGTTGAACTCTGGTATCAACTTGATCGGGCGGGCGGCGACGTAGAACTTGCCGCCTACCGCTGTTTGATTATTAAAGCCGAGAACTGTCAGGTGCAGGTATCCGGCCTCTCAATTGCTGATACCTCAAAGTATTGGCTCCGTTTGGCAGCCTCCGTGCGGCCCAGCGGATCCCGAGTTGTTATGTAAAAGGGGTTGTCTTATGGTCCTTGTCAAACAGTTGCACACCCTGGAGCGGGCAATCCAAATCAACGGTAAGGACGCAGATCTGCTAAGAGAGACCGAGGGCCCTTATGGATCCCCAGAAGAGCCTGAGCGGGTTTGCTCTCTACGGGGGATATATCATACCAGCCATAACTATCTGCTCATGCCGGTGCAGAACGGTGGGAAGCTCCCCGAACGTAATAAGCCCATGTTTTTGTTACTATATACCGAAATCATGCAGCTTAATGACCTAGTACGCCTTGACGGCAAAGTCTACAAGGTTACCGGCATAGCAGACCCCGGCGGGCTGCACTTGTGTACCGACCTGTCACTAGAGGAGGTTCGATCATGTGTTTAATTTATCCGAGCTAAAACACAACCTTATGGCGCTCCCCGAGCGGTCCGAGAAAGCTGTAATGAGCTACGGTAAGACCAGCGCTGCGCAGTTGACCGCAAAAGCCAAAATTGACCGTCCTTGGACGGATCGGACGGCGCAAGCCCGGCAACGGTTGCACGGAGACTGCAAACGTACCGACACAGGTATACGTATCACACTCTCTCATGGCGTTGACTATGGTATTTATCTCGAACTTGCGCACGAAAAACGCTATGCGGTCATCTATCCCACTTTGCAGCACGAGGCCCCCAAGGTCATGGAAGGGCTTCGCGGGCTGTTCAATAGGTTGTGATTCGTATGGACTGGCAAAGTATATATGAACACTTAAAAGCAGCCGGCTTTGATGTGTACGCTTTGGGTCAACACCAAGGGGTATGTGCAAAGCCGTACATTGTTTTGCGGGCAAACGGAATCTATCAGGGCCTGGGAATCGAACAGGTGCTTTACGAGTTGCTGCTGTACTATCCGGCAGACTACTATTACCGGTTTGAGGAGTACATTAGCAGAGTCAAAAAGGCCATGAATCTGATCTACCCACAAGTAAAGCTCGTGGACCCTGAAACCCCTCATTATCTTGATCCCGATGTGATGGGATTTATGACCAGTCTCACCTATGGGATCAAAAAAATATCCGAAATCAACCGAATGCGAAAGGAATGATATTATGTCGAATCCCAAAAGCGGGACCGAAATGGCAACCATCGACTGCTGTATGATCGTAGTCACAACAGAAGAAGAAAGTCCTCGAAGTGTGGCAATTACATCCGGTACCAAGCTGGGAGTAGAGCCTCAGATCGAAACCGCAGATGCGGTAAAGTTGATTATCAAAGGAGTACTTAAGGCCCAAAAGCCCGAAAAAAAGACCATCACCGGCCACATTCTCACCCTTACCGACAATCTGACGATCCTTGAGCTGATTGAGGTCTTGCAGGGTGGAACTCTCGTCAAAGATGAACAAGGCAACATCACCGGATATACCCCGCCAAATACTGGAGAAAAATTTGAGCCCGTTAAGTTTACTCTGGACGCTTACTCTGCCGTAATGCGAGGAGCCAATATTGTTCAGTACGAAAAGGCCAGCTATCCCGGTTGCGTAGGGGACCCAGTAGGGCTTAACTCTGAGGATGATGTGTTTCGAGCTAACGAGTATACCATTAATTCTCTGCCATCGGACGGGCAACCCCCGTATACCCTCAGTTTTGTGGATACGCTGCCTGTTGTAAGTTCCGGCCCGGCCTCTGCGCTTGAAACGTAAGGAGGACAAAACTATGGTTACATCAATTAAAGATCTGCAAAAGTACGCAGACGGAATAGAGGTTGAGCTCCCCGGGTTCGTTGACGGGGAGCCTTTTTGCGCTAAATTACGTCGCCTATCTCTTATGGATTGTGTATGTGAAGGGAAAATTCCCAATCCCCTTCTCCCTGCCGCTGCCAAGCTGTTTGACAGGGGCACCAAAGATTTTAAGAGCGGCGAGGACATCAAAGACCTGTCCGAAATCTTAACCTTGATCGCCAAATCCTCCCTGGTGTCCCCCACCTGGACGGAACTGGAACGCATTGGACTGAAACTTACCGATCAGCAGCTTATGTACATCTACAACTACAGCCAGACGGGGGTAGACGCCCTCAAACGATTTCGTGAGCAGCAAACGGCTACTGCCGCTGATTAATCTAGCGAAACGATATGGGGTACGGCCCAGTGAAATGCTCAAACTTGATGATTCATACATTGCTTATTGTTTTGACGAGGCGGCGGCCTATATCGACGCTCGCGTAATGAACGGCGACCAACCAAGATACGAAATCCTATCACAGGGATTTGGAGATTTTTATAAACAAATCGAAGGGGGCGGCTAATGGCCATTAATATGGGTGTGGCAGAGGGCCACATAGATCTAGACTTCAAAAATCTAAAAACGGCGGTTGCCTCCTCAATCAAAGAATTGGATCGGCTGGAACGCGCAGGAAAACTGACGCAATCCCGGTTTGACCTTTTGGAGGCTACGACAAAAGGCACCGCAGGCGCATTTCGTGAGGCGGAAACCAAATCCAAGGCCCTTTCCTCACAAATTTCCACCGCAAAGGATAAAATCAAAACTTATCAACAGTCCATCGACGGCTTGACCGGCATGATCCAGCGAAACTCCGAAGAGCAGAAAAAGCTTGAAGACAAAATAAAAAGGGTCAGTGCTCAATATGACAAATCTGAGGATAAGGTAAAATCCCTTAAGATCGCCTACAATGACGCAAAAAAAGCGTCAAATGAGATTGCTGAGGCGCATGGCAAGGAAAGCGAGGAAGCAAATCGGGCGGCAAAGGCCCAGGAGGAGGCCGGGAAAGCTTATCAGGAAGCAATGAATAGGGCGGATAAATACCGCAACGAACTTTTACAGTTAGAGACACGGTATGAAACGCTAGGCGACGAAACGACGGAAGCCAAGGCCAAAATCACCGAGTACAAGACGGCAATCAACGATACCAAAACGAAAGTTATTGAGATATCCCGGGAACTGGCCACGGCAGAAAGCAGGCTGGTGACCTGTGGGGTGGCGGCAGAGAAAACCGGGGGCAAATGGCAAAGTGCAGGCGATAAGATTGGTAAGGTAGGTAGCGCCCTGACAATGGGCGTTACTGCCCCGATCCTTACCGTGGGCGGGTACGCAGTGAAGTCGGCCATTGACTTTGAGTCGGCGTTTACCGGCGTTACCAAAACCGTGGACGGCACCACGCAGCAGCTCAAGGCGCTGGAAAAAGGCATCATCGATATGTCCACCGAAATCCCGTCCAGCACTACCGAGATTTCGGCTGTTGCGGAAGCTGCCGGGCAATTAGGGATCCAAACCGGCAACGTTTTGGGGTTTACTCGGACCATGATTGATTTGGGGAATTCCACAAATCTTGCATCCGAAGAGGGAGCCGCTGCACTCGCCAAATTTGCAAACATCACTCAGATGTCGCAGGACAAATTTGACCGGCTGGGATCCTCGATCGTTGACCTAGGCAACAACTTTGCAACCACTGAACAGGATATCGTCGAAATGGGCATGCGTTTGGCTGGCGCCGGTACACAAATCGGTTTGTCCCAAGCAGATATCATGGGCCTTGCCACAGCTATGTCGTCGGTAGGCATTGAGGCGGAAATGGGCGGATCCGCGATGTCCAAGGCAATGGTCAAGATGCAGGTGGCCTGTGAAACTGGGTTTGACTCCCTTAATAAGGTGACGAAGCAGACCGGATATAGCCTGCGTGATCTACAGCTTATGAGCGAGAACGCCTCCAAAGACTTTAAGGATTTGGCAGACAGCTTGGGTATGACGAAGGGAGAGCTACAGGATGTGGTCAATTCTGGGGCGAATCTACAAAGCTTCGCTGAAATCTCCGGCATGACTGCCGCTCAATTTAAGCAAGCTTTTGAAAACGATGCCACCGGAGCGATCCAAGCCTTTATCAACGGGTTGGGCAACACGGAGGGCGCTGGAAAGTCCACCATTCAGATGTTGGAGGACATGGGATTTACCGAAGTGCGTCTTCGGGATACTATGACACGACTGGCCAACAGCGGCGACTTGGTGACCCGTGCTGTCAAAACGTCCAACACTGCTTGGGACGAAAACAACGCCCTCACCAATGAGGCGGGCAAGCGCTATGAAACCACGGAAAGTAAACTAAAGATCGCAAAAAATCAGATCACGGAGTCAGCGCGAACGATTGGCGCAAACCTGCTGCCTGCAATATCCGATATCGCTAAAAATATTGCGGATTTGACCGATCGGTTTTCAAAGCTTCCGCCCGAAACACAGCGCAATATTATCAATATCGCAGGGTTTGCAGCCGCCGCCGGACCTGCGATCAAGATAACAGGATCTCTCACAAAGGGCGTCGGCACCCTTACCAAAGGGTTTGGCGGGCTGATGACCTCCCTGGGCAAGAAAACAGCGTTTAAGACAGCCAAGAAGAGCTTTGAGGACGTGACCGACGCGGTGACGGAAACCTCAGGCGGCGTGAAAGGGTTTAGCGGAATCCTTAGCAAGCTGACTTCGCCGACCGGTGTGGCCGTGCTCGCGGCTACCGCCATTGTTGGGATCGGTATCGCGGCAATCGAGGCACAGAAAAAGATGGTGCAAGCCAATCTTGAAGACCATTTCGGGGACATCAAACTCTCTGCCGAAGAGGTGGAGGACGTGGCGAAACGGCTGACCACCAATGACTGGACCATGAAGGTTGACGCGGTGATCGAGGCCAAGGAAAAGCTTGAGGAATTTGAGGGGCAAATTAACGACTCTGTAGCAGAAATGAATAAGATCGGTTGGAAAGTCGGCGTGGGTTTGGATTTGACCGAAGAGGAAAAGACCGCCTTTAAGGATTCGGCAAAACAATACATAGACAGCACCACCAAGCTCCTTGAACAGCAGCAGTACACCGTAAATCTGGCTATTGACACCATGCTCTCCCCTGGCACCACCGCATACGCAAACATATCTAAATTTACTACGGAGTTTTACGGGAAAACCCGAGAAGAATTGGAACGGCTGGGTACAGAATACTCAAAGGCTGTGAACGAAGCCTTCGCGGACGGCGTGTTGACAGAAGACGAAAATTTGAATCTGGAGACGATCCAAAACCGAATACAGGAATTAATTGATAAAGTGTCCAGTGCCAAGTATAAGGGGACACTGAAAGCTATTGAATTACAGGCAGCGGATGCCGCTGTTGAACCGGAGAGCTTCCAAGCTCTGCAAGAGAAAATAGACGAGGAGTTAAAGGGTTTACTCAATGACGCCCATAAAGACTATGTGCTAGCCGTTGAGCATGTAGAGTTATTGTATTCTGAGGGCTTTATCGACGACAAACAGCGCGATGAAATGCTGGCTGAAATCAATAAGAATTTCAACCGCGAGCAAGGCGACATTGTTCTCGAAGGATTGGGCGTAGAGGTACGCAACATACAGGCCAACTATAAGGATGAGGTCGATCAGTTTGAGAACGAGCTTAACTCGTCCATCAATGGAGCTATTAGTAAAGCGATACGAGCAAACAGCAATGGAGAGCAATGGGGGTATCTATGGAGTGATCTTGAAGCCGCTGTTTTTTACTCCCATCAAAAAATTGATTTGGCATCTGAGCAGGCAATTGAGGTGATATTAGGGCATATGCAGCCAACTACGGAGGACCTGGAAAATATCGCGGACTCCTTTAAAAAGTTAGGGCAGGTGCCCCCGGAAAACATTACAAAAGGGCTCCTCGATGCATACCAGCTAGAGGCTCTAACAGGCGGCACGGACCATATGTACGAAATCCTTGCTGACCGGGTCGCTAATTCCCCCGAAGCCCGGAAAGCTGTTAAATATGCGGTTGAGTCTGGAAATCAAATCCCCGAAGAACTCGCTAGGGCTTTAAGATCAAATTATGGGCTAGTTTACAACAGCAGCACTGGTGTATTTGACCAGGTACAGAAGCCGGTTCCCACAAAAGCCCAGGAAGCCAAGGAACTCATGAAAGATGCAGGTCTTGATATCTCAGCTAGCCTTGCGGAATCCTTGGCAAGCAAAGGCACCACCGTTCAGCAAAAAACCATAGAGCTGTTGGAGCGCATCAAAAAGGGCGAATCGCTGAAAGAGACGGAGATTAAGGCGCTGCTGGCTAACCTTGGGGTACAATCCGCCGATGCGCTGTCGAAATCCCTGGAATCCAAAAAACCAGAGGTTCAGCAAAGCTCTGTCCAGCTCTTATCCCAAATCTCAGGGGGCGTGCAGCTTAAATCCTCGGAAATAAAAACGCTGCTGGGAAATCTGGGAATCGATGCGTCCGACAAAATGATTTCCGCGCTTGCGGAGAAGAAACCCGAAACACAGGAGCAGGCAGTAGAGTTAATGGATCAGTTGATCCAGGCCGACGCAAAAAAGCGCCCCGAAATCCTGGCGCAGCTATTTGATCTAGGCGTGGCCGTAGATAACTCCTTGGGTAAAGGGCTGTATGACAATTACCAGTTTGTCAAGTCAAAGACCGAGGGTGTGATTGACGTGATCGACAGCACAACCAACACAAAAATCACTGAAATAACTCCCGAGTTTGCCGCACGTCTCCGAGATATGGGTGTTACAGGTTTTGAAGCACTGGATGAGATGCTTAAAAACGCGAAAATCAGCGCGCCTGAAATTGACCCCCTGTCCCAGACGGACGCGAACGATTGGAAAAACGACGCTATGAAAAAGCTGAAGATGGACCCTATTCGTCTAGGCTTGGAGCTCGTAGCGAATGCGGGTACAAGTGGGATACAAGGCCATGCCACAGGCGGCATCTTCTCCACGCCGCACATTGCCGCTTTTGCGGAGGACGGCCCCGAGGCCGTAGTACCCTTGTCACCCAGCCGCCGGTCAAGCGCACTGGATATCTGGGGAGAGGCCGGGCGGATGCTTGGCGTATCTGATGACGTTTTCAACGTTCTGGCTCCCAAGGGCAAGACAACCATGATTGACTACGACCTGCTGGCCGCAAAGCTTGCCGCCGAGTTACGCAGGGCTCCACTAAAGGCCGATGTATCGGCCACAATCCACAATGAAATGTCGGTAAATCTGGATGAGGAGATCGTGGGCAGGAAAACCGCTCCTGTGATATCTAGAATTTTGTCCAGATATTAAGAAAAATATTGTTACCCTCCCTATATCATGCTATAATCGTGGTATAAGGAGGGTATACAGTTATGAAAAAGTCTCACTTAATTACATTAATAGTTGCCTTTATATTCATTTTGGCGGGCGGCTTTTTTATGGGGATGAGCTTCGGCAATAATGGATTCTTTGCGGAATCCGAATCTTCCACTGCAAGTAGTAAAAACATAGCAACCCAGTCTTTAGAGGATTCTAAAAATTTGACAGAACCTTATTCGGGTGGGTTCCCGGCTAACCCTTCCGCATACCCACCTGAAAAATACGGTAAGCCAATCACCACAGGAGATTTCGGCTTGGCTTTGAGCATATTAAATGCCGGCATACAAGATAAAGGTCAAGAAGTATACGCATATCGTACGCCAGACAACAAATTCGTCGACGTGCGTTACTCGCCCTCTGATAAAGCTATATCAGACAAAGACGCACAAACTATCGCGATTGAGTATATGGCTATGGCGAAAATGATTATCGATAGCTACCCAAATTATTCTGACGTTCCCACAGAGACGGTGGGTATATATTTGGGGAATTCGACTGTGGTGGTTTCGGCCGCTTATGTTGGGGACACGCCGATAACATCTTTGTTGGCGTACACCGGAGACTCCGAATTAGACCTTAAGCTAAAACTAGCATATGACGTAACTTTTGCAGACAGCGATATTAGTAATTTATTTTGATTTATTACTACCGCCATTGTCCAAACCATCAGCACAAATAACACAAGAAGCACCTACCTTCGGGCGGGTGCTTTTGTTATGGAAATTTATAGTTTTTATGGCTTTGATTTCTGGAATTTAGGATTTCCCGCAATGATTTCTACGCTCTCCACGGCCTTCTGTTGGCCCTCTGTGTTAAGTGTATCAAAAGTATCGTTTAACTTCTGCTTATGCATTTTATAAGTTTCCTCTGGCGGCAGCTCAACGCTGTTTTGCTCCATGCGAGAATACAGTTCTTTAAAGGATGTTGCTGGGCCATCGTAAAGTAAATCAGATACCGTGACACCTAAAACAACAGCCATTTTTTTTAATTGCGAAATGGATGGCTCAATAACCCCGGTTTCGTATTTTGATATAACAGCACGCCTAACACCGAGGGCTTCGGCAAGTTGTTCCTGCGTTATTTCTTTACGTTTCCGCGCGTCTCTCAATTTTTCATACAGCATTTCAAGCACCTCCATTTGATATTGTATCCTATCAGGAACAAAAATACAAGATTTTCAGCATATGTTCTTGACAAGAACTCTATATAGGGCTATAATGTTCTTGTAAGGAACATGTTGGAGGTGATAATATGAAAATCTGTAAGGCTAAGTTGGATTTGATTCTGGCACGAAAGGAACAGACCATTTCTAGCTTACGCACCGGAATCTCTTCCAAAACTTTAACAAAGGTTCGGCACGGTGAAGAGGTGCTCCCAATTGTAGTAGGCCGTATAGCTAGAAAACTGGGCGTAGACCCCACTGAGATCATCGAAACGGAGGAATGATTATGAACAATGAAAACATGATTCAAGAACTCCTTTGCATTATCCAACGCAACCCAGAACCAGAATATTTACATAGCGTGCTTACCTACGCGTGCAGTTTAGATCGATCCTCTCACCCACAACGGCTTCAAGGATCGATCTCCGCGTTTATGACAGGCTTTGAATCTAATTCCCTCGCCGGATGCAGGCTTTAAGGAGGTACTTTTCATGGATTTAAATCAGATAGACCTAGATAACATAAATAAGATAAAGACCATACTTCGCAAATATCCTAATCCCGTACAAATTGCATCAGTTACAAGCTAATATAGAGGAGGCTAAAACCGCATGAATGAATTACAGATTTTTAACAGCCCCGAATTTGGAGAAATTAGGACGATAGAACGTGACGGCGAACCGTGGTTTGTTGGTAAGGATGTTGCGGCGGCATTAGGGTATAAAGAACCGACAAAAGCGACACGAGATAAAGTTGATTCCGAAGATCGGGGGGTGTCCAAAATAGACACCCCCTCCGGTACGCAAGAAATGACCATCATCAATGAATCTGGCCTATACTCCCTGGTACTATCCAGTAAACTGCCAACCGCGAAGCAATTTAAGCGCTGGGTTACTTCGGAAGTTCTCCCCTCCATCCGCAAACATGGAGCCTACATGACCCCCGAAACGCTGGAACAGGCAATACTTAACCCTGACACAATCATCAAAATCGCAACAGCTCTGAAAGAAGAGCAAGACAAACGGAAAGCCCTGGAAGTTGCCAACACTGCCCTAACCGTTGACAATCAGATCATGAAGCCCAAAGCGGAATATTTTGACGAACTGGTTGACCGGAATTTGAATACCGGTATACGGGAAACCGCTAAAGAATTAGGCGTTAAGGAACGAAGTTTTGTTACCTTTTTGTTGGACAGAAAATATCTATACAGAGATAAGAAAGGGAAATTGCAGCCCTACTCACAGTATGCGGATGACCTGTTTGTCTTAAAAGAGTGTTATAACGATAAAACCCAATGGGCTGGTACTCAGTTACTGATTACTCCTAAGGGCCGTGAAACCTTTCGGTTGCTTTATCTGAAAACAGCTTAAATAATCAAGCCGCAGGTTAAAGGAACCCTGCGGCTTACTTTTTCCTATATAATTCCCCTTGAAGCACGTCCCCCGGTCATGCTATACTACAGTCAAAGGATGGTGACGGAAATGCTAGATGAAAAAGATTTACAAGCGATTGCACATTTGATGGACACGAAAATTAGTTCAGCAATGGATGGGTTGGGAAAACGAATTGACGTCAAGCTGGAACAGCAAAAGAACGACCTTTTAGAAGTCATGCAGCAACAGATGGACACGATGACAGGCATGATTAAGGATGCGGAAACCAGAATTAACATCAAAATTGAAAACGATGTCGGCAAACGCATCGACTCATTGTTCGACGGATACAAGCTAGCCCATGAAAAGCAATGGGAGCTTGAGCATAAAATGGAAGAATTGGAAAGGCGTTTGGAACGCCTGGAAAATAGAGCCGGTTAAATTCATATTTAAAAGCCAAAAACCACACTCTTGATCGGGGTGTGGTTTTCTTATACTCATTTTTAGGAGGTGATAACGTGTCGCCAAAAACATATCTTCAGCAAGACCGCCAACTCGGGGATCCTCTATTTATCGACGGCAAAGACGCCTACCTGCGTTACAATGCCGACTTGGTAAATTTTAACGACTCTGCTGATCCGGTGGATTTTTCCATAGACTACCAGCAGTCGCCCGGAAAAAACCGCCTTATAATCTTATCCTCCAATCTGCCGGTCAGGACTCTCCAAGTTCAATGCTATGTGGGCGGCAAGAATAGTGACCAGGCATCAAGCAATCTCTCCGCCCTAGCGGCAGACTGCCGAGATTGCGTCATAAAACGCGGCGGGTCCAAGTTTGAGTATGCAGCAGTATTGATGGACTACACGGACGAGGACAGCGGCGTGCCACCCTACCGGTTAGCTACTCTCACTTTCGCAGCGATCCGGCGATATCCATTAGTTTCCGTCTCCCTCTCCGGCAGCGGGGAGGTCTACAACCCCGGCACTTGCCCTTCTGGGATGCGGCTGGACGTTACACCATTCGCCGCTTTTGAAGCCTTTATCATTAATGGGGTCACATGCAAGTCGCTGGCCGCCGGTAAGACCTTTACGATTGACGGTCTGGAGGGCCAGGTGATCTGTGAGGGCATCAACCGATTTGCGGATACAGATCTTAGTGAGTTTCCAAAAATCACTCCAGGGCGAAACAGCATTGAGATGTCCTTTCCGGCAGAGGTCAAGGTATCTTTTTATCCTATATTGTGAGGTGATGGTTATCCTTAAAATTTATGACGCAATAGACGGCACAATCTTACATCCTTTGTTACTCCCCAAAGGTTCCTGGTATATCACCCACGCATGGGGCGGACTTGATCGGTTGACCTTCGATATTCCGCCGAACCACGCGATGTACCCCCACATCGCGGAGGAGATTCGGGTTACAGACGGCAACAACCGATACATCATTAAAAATATCGACGAGTGCGCTACGGTGTCCACAATAGAGTGTGAACTGGACATGGACGACTGGCGGCAAAGATTATACCTGGAATTTCGGACTACCGATCAATATTTGTCCGAATTGCTTGACCAGATAAAACCGGATGGATGGTCCATTATAAACGCAGGAATCGTGACCAAGCGGGCGACCGTGGAGGCATCCGAGGGAAAACCGATTGAAAACGCAACACCATATGACCTGTTAGGCAGAATTGCCGACGTCTATGGCGTTGTTTTTTATTATGATGTTCCGGCCCGGCGGCTGACGGTGATCGACCCAACCAAGTTTACGTCCTCTGGTAAGTACATCATGGAGGACCTCAACCTCAAATCAGTAAAATTCGTAGGCTGTACCAAAGGGTTTGCCACCCGCTTGTATGCCCGCGGCAAAGACGGATTAACCTTTGCAGACGTCAATGACGGCAAAGATTACATCGAGGACCACAGTTATTCTAATCGGGTTATCTCCGTGGGCTGGAAGGATGAGAGGTACACGATCCCCGAAAATCTGCTGGCGGCAGCGAAAAAAAGGCTCTCCTCTCTCGCCTATCCTGCAAGATCCTACGAATGCACCGTTAACGATCTTGCAAAGATAAATCCGGACTATGATTTTTTGAGCTTTGCGCTATATCATATCGTCACTTTGGTTGACAAACGCCGGAAAAACCGCATCAACCACCAGATCGTTGAATATAAAGACTATCCGGACGCGCCAGAGAAAAACACGGTCACTTTGTCCAACACTGCGCCGAGGATTCAAAGCACGATACAAAAAATACAGGTTGAAATGGACGATCCCAATAGCGGATTCAACCAAGAAATCCAGGGCTGGATTGACAAGATGGCCGCCACAATCTCCGGCTATGACGGTGGTAACATGCGGGTCACATTTAACGCGCTCGGTAAACCCAACGGAATCCAAATCATGGACACTGACAATACCAACACTGCACAAAGTATTTTATGGTTCAATTTGAAGGGGATTCTTTATAGCCCAAATGGCATTGACGGCCCCTACAGCCAAGTGTGGAGCTTTGAGCAGGGCGGATTTGTGGCAGACTGGATCGTAACTGGTCAGCTTCGCGCCAACCTAATCAAAGCCGGAAAAATCCAATCCCAAACGGGCGCGGTGTACTTTGACCTGGACGCAAACGGCGGCAAGGGCGAGTTAGCTGCGTCTGTGCTCAAGAGCGTGGAGGACGGTGTGCTTACCATTGCAAGGATCGGATCCGGCGAATGGGCGGACGGCAGCGTCTTCCAAGGACTGAACTTATATTATCCGGGGAACAAAGGAGGGGTATGTCTAATCACGCTGGACGGGCAGACAGGATTTCCCCTTGCGAATCAAACAGAATTTGCATCAAACGGCGATCTGATGTTCAGGTCCAATGCTATTGGTACCAGCCAAGGCGGTAACAATACCATATGCATGACCAAAGATTCCGCGTATGAAGGCAACATCACGATCACTCGCGGTACAAGAAGCAGCACTGAAAATCTGCTCTGCGCTAACAAAGACAAAACCGAGTTGTTGTACAAGAATAATTATATGCAAATGCAGGCGAATCAAATGTGTTTTTATCACGCTAAGCGCATTGAATTTGCCACAAACGGCTATGCGCGGGCCTCCATCGAGGCCGATGGCTCAGCACGGTTTGGCGATATTTACAGCAATGGTATATTAGTTACCTCCGATCGGGCAAAAAAGGCAGACATCTTCCGAATTGGCGACGCTTTGGACATCGTAGAAAACACACCTGTGTATCATTATCGGTTAAAAAGCAACAACCCGGATGTGCGTTGTGTGGGAATCATGTACGATGAGGCCCCTGAGGAAATCCGCCGAGAGGACTCGGAGGGCAACCGCACCATTGATCTATACGGTATGGTGTCCCTGCTCTGGCGGTCTATTCAGGAGCTCAGTGCGGAGGTAAAGGCTTTAAAGGAGGGAACAAATTGACCTACGAAACCATAATCAACCTGGACTTGTCCGGGGAACAATATGCCCCGCCGGTGGTCGCAAAGCAGGGCGACAAGGACAGCCGGTACATCCTCGCTCACTTGATAGCCCACGGGGCCCCCTACAAAATTCCTGCCGCTGCAACGGCTAAGGTCTCGCTGATTAAGCCTCACGGTCAATGTGTACTCAATGACGCTCAAATCACCAGCGACGACACGATTAAAATCCTGCTTACTGAGCAAATGCTTATCGATCCCGGAACAGCCTGCGCCGAGGTGATGCTCTATGCCGATGAGGCCATGTTGTCCAGCGCGGTATTTGATCTACAAATTCAGCCGGGCGCCTACAATCGGGAGGCCATTGAGAACGCACCGGAATACCAGACCTTTGTAGATGGCGTCGCCAAAATTGAGGCCGCCACCGCAGACGCTTCCACTGCCACGATCGCAGCTCAAACGCAAGCCGCCTATGCAAAGACGCAGGGCGATTACGCTAAATCTCAGGGCGACAGCGCCAAAACCCAGGCAACCAATGCCGGCGCTCAGGCGGAAGCAGCCGGCGCGGCGGCGTCTCAGGCCGAGTCTGCGGCCCAATCCGCAAGCGACGCAGCCGCCGGCGCCACAACCGCAGCTCAGCGGGCAAACGATGCAGCTCAGCAGGTGGAGGGACTGGATGTCACTCAGCTTGACACCAGATTGACCCAACATGTCAGCAGCAACGCCACTACAACCGCTTGGGGACATACGCGGCTTGCTGGTAACGGCGGATCGACCAGTTACACGATGCCGGTGTCAACAACAGCCGGAAGCGTCAACACCCTAAACTCCACAACCTATCTTTGTGCCGGAATCTATATGATTAGTATCAACGCTTCCACGGCGGGGGCCGCGGGTATCCAAGGACTCACCTCCACAGCCACGAGGGCCACCCTGACCACCCTGCCTCCCAACAACATCACCGGATCTCCCAGCAGCGGAAACGCGCTGGAACAAATTCTATCAATACCTAAATTGCAAAAAACCTACCATCGATATTGCCGGGTAAGCGGCACCGAATACGGCGCTTGGGCTCGATTACTCGACGCAGCCGATCTGGGCAAAGCCGGCGGCGCGGCAGAGTTGGACGCAAACGGGATGGTGCTTGCAGGTGAAAGCCCCATCATCGAATCGGGCAGCAACGATAACGGCACGTGGATCAAATGGGCCGACGGCACCATGATCTGCCGCAAGGTGGTCAATCTGACTGCAACATGCACAACTCAATGGGGCGGATTGTACCGATCCGAGGAATACGATCTCGGTCAATTTGCTGTGGCGTTTATTGAGACTCCAACAATCAGCATCGCGCTGACTCTCGGCAACGGTACCAAGGCATCGGGGGTTATCCCATATCCCGGGGACCACATTCCTCCTACTTCGTCTAATGTTGGGGGAATTAATTTTTGCCGCGGCAACTCTGATACTGCTAACACAAACGTCAACATAGTGGCCTACGGCCGATGGAGGTAATTTGATGCAAATTCCTATTAATCACAAATTAATCGGCGTTAAGATCCAAGCCCAGCAGGGAGACAACAACGCCACTTCCATAATTTTTGCGATTCCGAACCCCCGCAGCCCCGATCTTAGTCTGTGCCGGTTCTATGCGATCACCGATCAATCCGGGACGCTGGATAAAATCGCCTTGGAAACCACCGTAGAAAATGACGTAATTAAGACGTCCTGGACATTAGGCCTCCCCCTCACCGCCAAAGCCGGTCTGGTGCGCTACCAGCTCGTCGCCGAGGATCTGGATCACAACGTAGTCTGGCACACTGGACAAGCGGACATCGAGATAGCGGAATCCATCGACGCGGATGGGTACATCATGGCCCACTACCCCACTCTGCTGCAACAGTGGGAAAAGCGGATGCAGGACCTGGAGAAAAAGGCCGCCTCCGTTCTGGAAGAGACGCAGGGCCACAGCGAACAGGCCCGGGGATATGTGGCGCAGGCGTGCGAGAGCGCGGAACAGGCCGCCGACGGCGCGCGGGCCGCAAAGGACGCGCTACAGCAAACCCAAGCCATCCAGACGGAGGTAACACACGGGGTTCAGGCGGCCGCCGACGCCCAAAAAGCGGCGGAAGAGGCCGCCGGGCAAGCGCAAACCCACCGCGCCGCCGCCGAACAATGCGCGCAAAACACGGCGGCGGACCGGGCGGCGGT
>JAAWNT010000033.1 GCA_022799115.1 Clostridiales bacterium
ATGAGGCGTTAGAGGATGGTTGGGTGCTATTCCTTTATGCCAAAAAGAGGATGGAATCATAGGTTAGCAAACATTTGCAGTACAGCAATGAAGTTCCTCTGTACAAAAGATAGATTGAATTATTAAGCATAAACAGGTATAATGGTTCCCAAGGATGTGGAATAGAGTATGGGATCCTTGGAGGAAAAGAATCCCTATTTTTCGGTATATCCTTAACATAACGTATATTTGATGAGGTGATAGCGTGCATTGTTCAAAAAGAATGTTGCTAATCCTATGTGCGGTGCTTATGAAACAGATATAAAAAAACAGTGGAATATACTGGGAATGGTTGTTATAATGAAAGCATAAAAGCAGCAATTGTTCCGATGAAAGGAGACGCCATGCGTTATTTTTTAAAAAATCTGACCGCCGCCGTTTTCCTGTTTTTTATTACGTAAGCGACAATGGGGTTGTCCGCCCTTCATAACCGTAATTTATTTGTTGTCTCCCCGATGGGACAAGACGTTCAGGAGTCCTATCTTTTGTGGACGTCTCTGGTATACAACCTTCTATATTTTTTCCTTTTGACATTGGTTAGCCATTACCTAATGGACCGGCATGAGGGGAGGTTTCTGTCCTCTTTCGGGAAGAAATTTTTCGCGGTTTCCCTGTTCGGATTCCTGCTGCGGGGGATTTTCAATGCGGCGGACGGCCTGGTCTGCCAAGGGAGCAATTCCCTGTTTGTCCAGCAGTTTTTTATCCTGTGTATGGAAATCCTCTACATAGGATTGCTTTTTTTCTTTCTATTTCACTATCCCCTTTGGGTAAAAAAGAAAAAGCTCCCTTTTTCACCAAAAGCTGCGGGGGCGCTGACCATTATTGTTGCGGCGCTGATCGCATCCGCCTTTTTGATTACAAGGATTGAAACGTCCGCCATCAGCCAAAATCTACAATATCAGATGGAAAAATTCCAGCAGCCCAACCTTACCTATCTGATGGAAAATGGGGATTTCCGACTGAAATGGAGCGGCATACTACTCACATTTGCAGCGCAGACGGCGTTCTTTCTCTTCTTTGTTTTCCGCACCTGCCGGTATTATGAATCCTATGAGAAGATCTCCAAACCGTCTCCTGTCGTTCAGGGGGTTGCCCGCGTCGTTCTGGTTTCTTTCATGGGGGGAGGCCTTTGGGCCGGCGCGCTTCTTCTGGGGGCCTCGTTGTTTCCGTTGTCTTTTCCATATACCATACAGGCGGGATCTGCGGGGGCAACGACTTTTGAGGAGACTTTTCACGCCGAGGTGCGGGAAACCGTAATTTCCAGGCAGACCCCGGAGTGAAAGCGGCCGGTCTGGGATATGACGCGATTTACCTTCTTCCTCATCACCAAAAAGATGGAAACCGACGATAGCCGGGGATTTCCCATGACTTATGAACGGCAGATTCGGACGTTTGCCGGTTCCCTGCAATTGGAGGATATTACCTATCAAAACCCGGAGCTGGCTATGAATGCCGGTCTAAACGAGCCGACAGCAGAGACTCCGTCCTATCTAACCAATCGTTTGTTTTTATTGTATAAATTGGAGATGTCCGATCCGTTTACCTTGGTGAAAACCAACGCGATTTTTTATCAGGATTCATCGGGGACGTCCCAGGTGGTGTGTTTCCCAGAAATGGGGATTCCCCCAGAGGACGACGTGCTCACCGGGATTTTGGAGAAGGCAGTCAATACGGGATATTTTGATTTTGTTGAAGGGGCGGCGGATTATTTGCTGAAATACGACAGGACGTTCATAGAACCCATTCTGGAGCGCTATCGCAACGGGAACTTTAACGCCGTGGAACGGGAAAACAACCGTCAGATCCGAGAAGATTTTATGATGGAGTTTGTGGAAAACTCGCCATCTGACGGAATAAAACATAATGAAAAGGAGTGAGTCCGATTCGAAAAACCACGTCAATCACCCTGCTTATCTTTCTCATTCTCCTGCCCATAAACCTTAGTTTTGTTATCGTCAACGCGATGGAATCAAGCAAAGTAGAGATCGAAACCTTTGACGGGGAGCTTACGAAATCCTTGGAGGAATTCTATGCGTTTTCCTTTTCAGGGAAGGGGGACCTAAAGAAAATGGAATGTAACCCGGCGTCAAAACACGCGCCCCTGCTACTTACCGTAACCATGACCCCGCAGGAGGCCGAGGCGCTGCGAAGAGAATACGCCGCGCTTCCCATTTATCAGGGGGGACATCAACCGCTGGAAGGCGTGGTGATCCAGGGACCCGCCGGCGATGAGCCGGTTGTTACCGTTACCTTTTCCAAAAGGCTTTCGGAAGAACGGGAGTCGTTGCAGATTCTAGGCTATCTTTCTGAACATTCGATGGCGGGGAACACCGTGCTCCGACGGGTTATATTATCCATCTGGATTCCTGTGAATCTTATTGTGGCGGGCAGTGCGGCCTTCCTTTGTGCGCTTTCCCGCCGGGGCGGGAAAACAGAGGGCATTCGTATATGCCAGATTTGACAATGGGTAATAATCAAAGGAAGAGGTGACCTGTAAAATGGGAAGGATTCGATTATCTCTCTATACAATTCTTCTGATTGCTGTTGCTGTGGTTCTTGTTCTTTTTGATAGCTGGTTTCTGATGACGATGGTACAAAATGGCGCCAAGAAAACGTATACGAATTTTACGGAAGAAATCAACCGGGAGCTGGAAAATCTCTACGGGATCACGTTATCTCAGGATGTACAGCCGATCGTGCTTGTAGACAGGTCGGATTACCTTCAACCATCGCCCTATATGGACTTGTATCTTCGGATTCCAGAGGAACAAGCGGAACGTTTTTTAACAGAGCATGGGAATCAAAATGCGCAACGATCCAACAATCACTACGCGCATTATGATTTGGGATATATAAAAGATCACCTGCAAGGGAAAAAAAGAATCACGCTGAGTGCCAATAGAAACCAAAGTACCGCACTTAGTGAGGCGCTGGAACAATCCAATAGCGCACCGTTTTCATTTGCTTGGTGGGTTCTATGGGGAATTATTCAACTGGTTTGTATCATCAGTTTTGGTTTTATGGTGAGAAAGATTAAGCGCCCCTTGGAATCGCGGAAGGGAAATACGGAGCTTATCGGATTAAACGGGGTGTGACTGGAAACGTACGCTGATAAAATTTTACTATATATGAAAAAGGAGGGGAATAGAAATGATAAAGAGAATAATTAGCGGTTATCTTTGCTTGATAATCTGTCTTATTGGATGTTCAGGATGCACCAGTTCCCTTGAAAGCTCCAATAAAATCCGCTTTACCGAAGACCAGGTGAAACAGGTGCTTTCCGATAACATTGATGTATTTAATGAAGCAAGAGCTATTTTATATGAACGCGAAAAGGCGTGGGACACTATTACAGAGGAGGAGAAGCAGAAGATACAAAAGGTGATGGATCTTGGAGTAGCGTATATTAATTATAGGGAAGAGAAGGGCACCTTCTATTTTCATTTTACAGAATCGAAAGATTCCGTATACTTTATAGAGTTAATGTGCATGAAGGCTTACCCCAATGCCCAAGATGGGATTGATTATCGAATTAAGATAAGGGGCACATGGGAAGGTTGGTTGGAGAGTGTTCGTCATGAGGCGTTAGAGGATGGTTGGGTGCTATTCCTTTATGACAAACAAGAGATGGAATCCTCTCGGAGTAAAGTTTATTAGGGTTAGCAATATGTACATGGGGATAAAAGAAGCGCTTAACAACGTCATCTAATAAGTTGTTAAGCGCTTCTTTTATTTTATTAGGTTATTGCAGCAATTTTTTGAATTCTTCAATTAGGCCCGTAATATCTGGAACAAATACGTCTGGGGCACCATCCAGAATAGGATTCATATTGGGGTAATTTTCGTTAAATCGTTTTACGCCCTTATCAACCATTATAATATCTTCATCTGGCTCTGAATATGGGTATTCCATTGTTTCTGGATCTAATATAGCGGCAAGTAAAGATTTTTTATCACCTAGTTGGCTGTATTTTTTGGCCGCAATATTTGCAATTCCGCCACCATAGTGTAAAAGTGTTTGGCCACAACCTAAAGCGCTACCTGCATAGGCAAAAGAAAGATTACCTAAGTCTGCCGCGGTAATCAGTTCACCGTCAAAATAGAAGGTTGCTCCACCACTGGGAAAGGGAACATCGGGGCCAAACATAGCTGTCCATTGTTTGCTCCATTTTATATCCCAATCGCCGCCTGTCTTAACGTGTTCCACAAAGTAAAGTAAACTCCTAGCCTGATAAGCCAAATACTCTCCAGCTTTAAAACTAATACCAAAAACAATAATTTGGCCAAAGATTTCATTATGATAAACAAAATCGCTTAGGGGAATTAAACGATGCTCAAAACATTTTTCGGCACAATTCTTTATAAATTTAGAGATTGGGTTCGTATAGTCATAGTACCAAGCGTTTCCCATTTTTTTCTTGCCGACTCCCGCGTTGGAGTATCGTGGATGAAATCCGGCAAACAGAATACTTTCCTCCAACTGCCAATCCGTAGATCTGGTGTGTTCCGTAATTAGCAGAGGGCGATAGGTTGCGCTGCAAGACAAATACCGGTTACTCCATTTGTTGATAAAGCAGTAAGTGCCATCACTATTCTTTTCTATTTTCCATAAGAGACGGTCTAGCTTATCCCCTGATGTGGCATCTGTAGACAATATGACGGTGTGGTCGGTCTGACTACAGAGCAGACTCTGTTCCGCATAAAGAATTTTATAATAGTTTCCGGTTTGTCTTTGAAGAGTAAACTGTTGATTTGAGTTACCGCTAAAACCCTCCAACTGAACTTCTCCGGGGAGAGCAAGTAAACATCTGTTATATAGAATATTACGCAGGAAATACTTGCTCTTGGGATCAATTTCTGGTCTTGCGATGGGTGGTTCCGGCTCCACATAATCCGGAATACAGCTGCAAACCGCGTTGACGGTGGCCTTGGCCATAGCGTCCAGCGCGCCGGGGGCGTTGAGCAGGGCGCGGTCTTCGGCGTTGTCCAGGAAGCAGTGCTCGATGAGCACGGAGGTCATGCGGGTTTCCCGCAGCACGTGGTAATAGTCCTCCCCGTCCTCAATGCGGGTTCGCACGCCCATAGAGGTTCCCACCACCTTTTTCAGTTCCTGCTCAATGGCGGTGGCGTACTTCTTACTCTCCGCGCTCTTGTACTGATAGAAGGTGGTGACGCCCTTTCCCCCGCCGGCGTTGATGTGGTTGGAAAGATACAGATGAGCGCCCCAGGCGTTTGCCTCTCCGCTGCGTTCGGCCAGAGTGGAGAAGATGTCCGTGGTGCGGGCCATCTTGACCTGGAACCCCTTCTGCTTAAAGTACTTCTCCTGCAACAAGGAAATTTGCAGATTGTAATTTTTTTCGATGTTATTGCCCCACGCGGTGCCGGGACTGGTGCCTCCATGCCCTGCGTCGATGTAAATCTTCATGCCGCGGCCGTTTGCCGGGATGTCCGGGAAATCCGGGATATCGGGCTGCCCGTCGCCGGAGGGCATGCTCTCCTCATACACCCGGATCTCCACGCCGCCGATGTTGGCGCCGGGAATTCCCGCGTAGGAGGCGGTGGTCTCCAGGGCGCCGGGCAGGGCGTACTTGCTCTGCACATAGCGCATGGAGCTTGCGTCGGCGTTGCTCACCCAGGGCAGCCAGCGGCCATTGGTATAGGTGCGGTACATCACCACGATGCCCGAGGTCAGCTTGGCCCCGTTGTTCTTGTAGGCCTGGATTTGCAGCCGCTGCACCGGTTTGCCCAGGCTTCCCGCGTAATCGTTGATGTTGCTGGTCACCCAGGGATAATAGTCGGTGCGGCCCTCGTTCCAAGTGCGATATTGCAGGTAATAGGGCTTGCCGGGGGTTTGGATCTTGATGCCGCTGACAGTGCCCATATAGCTTTCGGAGAAGTTCTGCCAGGAGCCCGACAGGTGAGCGCAGCTCATGGTGACGTTGGCCCCGGGCAGCGGGGTGAGGGAGCCCACCCCTGTGTACACGCGCACCTCCAGACGGTTGATGGTGACCCCCTTGATGCCCGCGTAGGCCCCCGCGGTATCCAGGGTTCCCCCCAGATGGTAGTTTTGGTGAATCTGCTGCATGATGCCGGGGTCGGCGTTGCTCACCCAGGGCAGCCAGCGGCCGTTTGCGTAGGCGCGGTACATCACCGCCACCCGGTCGCGCAGCTTCTCCCCGGATTTGGAATACACGTCGATGGCCAGCCCCTCGATGGCCTTGCCGGTGGAACCTGCGTCGTCGGTGCCGTCGCTGCTCACTCGGGGATACCAGCCGTAGCCCGCGCTGTACGCCTGGTAATACAGGTAGTAGTCTTTCCCATAGGTGGAGAACTTCACATGGTCCATCTGGGAGACATGGGTGTCCGGGGTCAGGGTGTGCCATTCCCCGTTGGCGTGGTAAATCTGGGTAATGCCGTCCAACCCGCCCACGCCGGGGGCGTCGCTGTTGGAAACATACTCATACACCCGGATATCCAGCTTGGTGATGGGGGCACCCTTGTCTAAAAGCCCCGCGTAGTAGCTGCGGCTGTCCAGAGATCCGCCCAGGCTGTAGCGGTTTTGCAGCATCTGCATGATGGAAAGGGGCGCGTTGCTCACCCAGGAGAGCCATCGCCCGCCTGCATACGCGCGGTACATCACCACGTGCCGCTGGTTGATCCGCTGTCCGCTGTTGTCGTACACTTGGATCTGAAGCCCCTCGATGGCCTTGCCGGAGGAACCCGCGTAATCAGCTTCCGTGCTGCGCACAAAGGGGTACCAGCCGTGGCCGGTGTTGTAGGTGCGGTAATACAGGTAATAGGGTTTGCCGCTGGTCTTTAATTCCACCCCGTGGAAGGCGGACACGCTGGTGCCGCTGGTGAGGGTGTTCCAGGAGCCGTTTACCATGTACCGCTGGCTGATGCCGGAGGCCAGCCCGCCGCCGGAAGGCGCGTCGGATCCGTTATCCTTAAAGATGCGGATTTCAAACTTCGTCATCGCCCCGTCTCCGCCGGGAAGGCCCGCGTTGGTGCTGGAGTAGTCCAGGACGCCGCCCAGATTGAATTCATCCTGTACCTGGCGCATCAGGTTGGGGGTGGCGTTGCTCACCCAGGGCAGCCAGTAGTTTTCACAGTAGGCGCGGTACATCATCACATAGGTGTTGTCCCACAACTGCCCGGTGGAGGAGTTGTACAGGCTGATGCCCACCGCCTGCAGCTTGCCGGAAAAGCTCCCGGCGTAAGAGTAATCGGTGCTCTTTACCGGGGTGTCCCAGCCAACGTTTTTGGTGTATCCCTTGTAGTAGAGATAGAACGGCTGATCGGGATTGTGGAACCGGAGCGCGCATAACGTGCTGCTTTCCACCAGGGAACTATAATTCCCCTATTGTCCTGCGTCGCGGTACTGCTTGGTGACACTGCTGGTGATTTCTGTAAATCTTCCCAAAATCATACCTCCTTGAACTGGTCGTGTCGGCTTGCGCGCGGGATATCGCCTCCATTTAGGGGAGACGAAAAGGAACATTAGTTCTTTTGCCCGCTGGTCTATCCTACCATGCCAAACCATCGAGTCAAGGGGATGTGGAGAAAAATAGTTCAGAACGGAATCCACGGTTGCTAGTGAGTAAAACTCATGGAATGAATCCGGACAACCTCTTGTAGGGATCCCCCAAAAGCGGGTTACTCCTAATTGTGGAAATCATTCACAGTTAGCGCTTTTTGAGGGAACAGACGGGAAAACCGCTTGTTCAGCATCTCTGGCTGATCTATAATGAAAATAGAAAAATCGTATGATGAACAAAGCGAAAAGGGGTTTGCCCAGTTGGGAGGCGCTGTCATGAAACCCAAAAAGAGAACAATCATCATTACAGCGGTCTGCATTTTGGCCGTCGCCCTGGGGATCAGCGGCTTTCTGATCTACGAGCAGGTACGGCCCTCCCGGCAGTCGGATTTCCCACCGCCGAGGGAGAGCGATCTAATAGGCTTTTCTGTGCGTTCGGATGTAAGAGATCAAGTTGAAACTGCCGATTTGATCATTCAGGGGACGGTAATTAAGGTGTTTGATCCTGAGGAGGAAGAGATTCCGGCCACAGTACCGGATGAATATATTGACGTTATGGGGGGAGGTCCCTCAAAAGTAACCTTTCATCGATTTGAAATTTCCGTTGAGGAAACGGTGAAGGGCGAACTGGACACGGAAACGGTACAGCTGATTGTTACCCACCAAAATATTCGGGCGATCCCACCGCTGACAGAGGGAACAAAAATGGTATTTTGCCTGGATGAATGGCCGGAACGTGGGGGATATGGCATTCTATCGGTTCACGACGGCTTCTACTACATTGCCAGGGACAACAAGGTCTACCCGGTCGATCCCTCCGGCTATATGGAGCGCATCTCCGGTATGGAGCTTTCCGCCCTCAAGGAGGAAATGCGGGGATACGCGCGGCAGCAAGCGGAATAAAGGAAAGAAAATGGCCCCAGCCAGGAAGATCCGATTCCGGCTTGGGGCCTCTTCTATGGGATCCATCACAGTGGTTTCATTGATACTTCTTTTAAAGCGACAAATGGCGCCATCAATTAAATAGAAATAGCATAAATAATACAAACATATGGAAAGTTTTATATTTACAATAAACTATAATCATGTTACAATTATTATAATAAATTGATAGGAAGTGGCGCCAATGGTTTATTAACATTCACCAACATTAAAAAGGGGGAATCATTTTGAAAAGAAAACATTGGTTAGCCATGGCCCTATCCGTTTGTTTATTTGTGTTTTTTCTTACGGGGAATGTAGGCGCTGTTGAGTATAATTCCATGAAGCCTGGACGGTGGCATATAATTCATAATGGCTTGGCAACAACAGTGGTGGATGATACCTTATTGGATATAAGCTCCGGGTTAAAAGGCTATATAACAGATGGCTGCAGTCCCTATGCTTCGAGTCCGGCAAGAGTATTCAGCCGTCAGGTTTCCAAGGCCAACTTGGATGATGCAAAAGTGTTTTATATTACGCCTACTCCTGCTAGGTGGGAGGCGTTAGATGGTTCGGATGATACCTATGCAATCACGGAGATAGATACTAGGGAAGGTTTTACTTTTTCGAAATCAAGCGATTATAACGATTATTCTCCATTATCTTATAAGAACTACGTGTATTTTGTTCGAGCAAGAGTTTATATTAATCCCAATAAGTCGACCGCTACATTGTCAGCAGCAAAAAAGCAGGGGCTTCTAGTTCATGAATTAGGCCATGTGTATGGGTTAGGACATCCTGGAAGTAGCACACAGTCAGTTATGGTTACAGGACCAAGTAGTCTAAAATATACTACGCTGCAACCATATGATAATCAAGACCTTCAACGAATGTATATCCCGGAGGTGCTGTCATGAAAACCAAAAAGAAGACAATCGTGATCGTAGTGGCCTGCATCCTGACCGCCGCTCTGGGAATCGGCGGATTTCTGATCTACGAGCAGGTGCGGCCCTCCCGGCAGTCGGATTTCCCTCCGCCAAGAGAGAGCGATCTACTTGGCTTTTCTGTGCGTTCGGATGTAAAAGATCAGGTTGAGATCGCCGATCTGGTGATTCAGGGGACGGTAACAAAGGTGTTGGAGCCGGAAAAAGTTGAGGAGCCCGGCCCAGTGCCGGAGGAATACGCCGAAATCATGGGCGGAGGAGGGACCCGCATCATCACCTATCACCATTTTGAAATTGCGGTGGAGGATCTAATAAAAGGAAATCCGGGATCGGACAAGATTAGTCTTACGGTAACCGGAGGAAATATTGATGCAGTCCCGCCGCTGACCGAGGGAACAAAAATGGTATTTTGCCTGGATGATAGGGAAGAACGTGGGGGATATGGCATTATATCGGTTCACGACGGCTTCTACTACATAGCCAGGGACAACAAGGTCTACCCGGCGGATCCCACCGACGTGATGGAGCGTGTCTCGGGCATGGAGCTTTCCGCCCTCAAGGAGGAGATGCGAGGGTATGTAAAGGAATAAGCAGAGTAGAAGAGAGCGGTGAGAGAAGGCGCTGTCATGAAAACCAAAAAGAGAACAATCGTGATCGTAGTGGCCTGCATCCTGACCGCCGCTCTGGGAATCGGCGGATTTCTGATCTACGAGCAGGTGCGTCCCTCCCGGCAGTCGGATTTTCCTCCGCCAAGAGATAGCGCCTTGCTTGGCCTTTCTATTCGTTCAGACTTAAAAGAACAGGTGGAATCTGCGGATTTGGTCATTCAGGGGACAGTGACCAAAGTGTTAGAACCGATAGAGGTGGATGTTCCCGCTGCGGTTCCTGAGGAGTATACTGATATTATGGGCGGTGGGGCTTCTAAAGTAACATATTTCGGGTTTGAAATCACGGTTCTGGATGCGATCAAAGGAAATCCAGGGGCAGAAACCATACAGCTCAATGTCAATGAAAATAATATAGAGGCGATTCCCCCTTTGACGGAGGGGATGAACATGATTTTCTGCTTGAACAAAAAGCAACATTACGGGGATTATGGAATTATCTCAGAAACCGACGGCTTTTTCTATGTGGCGAAAGACGATAAAGTGTACCCGGCGGATCCCTCCGGCTATATGGAGCGCATCTCCGGTATGGACCTGTCCGCCCTCAAGGAGGAAATGCGGGGGTATGTGAAGGAATAAGCAGAGTAGAAGAGATCGGTGAGAGAAGGCGCTGTCATGAAACCCAAAAAGAGAACAATCGTGATCGTAGCGGCCTGCATCCTGGCCGCCGCTCTGGGAATCGGCGGATTTCTGATCTACGAGCAGGTGCGGCCCTCCCGGCAGTCGGATTTCCCTCCGCCAAAAGAGAGCGGCCTATTAGGCTTTTCTGTACGATTTGATGTAGAGGAACAGGTGGAGACTGCCGATCTGGTGATTCAGGGTACGGTAACCAAGGTGTTGGAGCCGGAAGAAATTGAAGAGCCCGGTCCGGTGCCGGAGGAATACGCCGAAATCATGGGCGGAGGCGGAACCCGCATCATCACCTATCACCATTTTGAAATTGCGGTGGAGGATGTGATAAAAGGCAATCCGGGCTCAGATACAATCCAGCTTACCGTAGTGGGAAGTAATGTAGATGAGATCCCGCCGCTGACCAACGGAAGGAACATGATCTTTTGCTTGGATAAATACGAAGACCCCGGGGATTACGGTATTATTTCAACAACCGACGGTTTCTATTACATTTCAAAGGACGAAAAGGTCTACCCGGCGGACCCCACCGACGTGATGGAGCGTGTCTCGGGCATGGAGCTGTCCGCCCTTAAGGAGGAAATGCGGGGATACGCGCAGCAACAAGCGGAATAAAAAAATGAAAGACAAAGGCCCTCAGCCGAGAGTGAATCTCCGGCTGAGGGCCTTTTCGGCTCATTCGGCATATTTATTTCTTATCTTTTGAGAGCGTCCCTGTTGTTTCTTTAACGCAATATGGTTTTTTCAACAGCGTTTCTACATAGTTTGATAAATGGCGGTTTTCTTTTTGCGTGTAGTACTTCAGCTTTTGTATCAACGCTTCTTCCAATCGAAAGCTGAAAACTCTCTTTACCATTCCCATATAATCACCCATATCCGGTAAACTCCGCTTTAATCCCGGAACTGGATTAATTGATATGCCTCGATCCCCATGGCCTCGGCCAATTGAAACAAGGATTCTAACGATACGGGCTTAATGGTGCTGGGGGATTCCAAGGCGCTAATAAAAGAACGGCTTAAATTGCTGGCTTCTGCAAGCTCTTCTTGGGTATATCCGGCAAGCTTCCGATAATAAGCGATATTAAGCCCTAGCTGTAAATACTTATATTCGTTTTGCTTTGAAATTCTCTTTGGCTTTGACATAGTTCCCTCCCATTACTATGATTTTAGTCATTATGGAAGGGAATATATACCTTCTGTTAATAATATATTAAATACTAATAGAATACATATTATAATTAATAGAAACAATAAATAGAAAGGGATGAGCAAAATCAAACTGGCTGTTGTTGGTTCGCGCTCTTTGAATCAAATCGATCTCTCCCGTTACCTCTCGGGGAACGTTACGGAAGTAATCTCCGGCGGCGCAACCGGCGTAGATACCCTGGCGGAATCCTATGCCCGAAAGCATGGAATTCCCTTTCGTGCCTTTCACCCCGACTACCAACGCTACGGCCGCCGTGCCCCGTTGGTGCGCAACCGGCTGATTGCGGATGCCTGTGACCAAGTAGGGGCCTTATGGGACGGACTCTCCCGGGGAACCTGGTATACCGTCAACTATGCCCGACAGAGAGGAAAGCCTGTGGAAGTCTATCAATTGGAACCCTCGCCTTAAAACAAACCCGCCCCCGGCCTTCCTGTTTGGAACGCCGGGGGCGGTACGCATTCAAAAAAACAATTATTTCCCCTGATCCATCTTGCGAATCACGTTGCGCTGGATCTTGCCGCTGATGGTCTTGGGCAGCTCGTCCACAAATTCCACGATGCGGGGATACTTATAGGGGGCGGTCACCCGTTTGACATGGTTTTGCAGCTCTTTTGTAAGCTCGTCCGAAGCGGAGAAGCCCCTGGCCAGCACGATGGTTGCTTTCACCACCTGTCCGCGCACCGGATCGGGGGCGGCAGTCACCGCGCACTCCAGCACGCAGGGGTGCTCTAAAAGCGCGCTTTCCACCTCGAACGGCCCAATGCGGTAGCCGGAACACTTGATTACGTCGTCGTTGCGGCCCACAAACCAGTAATAGCCGTCGCCGTCCCGCCAGGCCATGTCGCCGGTGTTGTACACGCCGTCGTGCCAGCAGCGGCGGGTGACTTCCTCATCCTTGTAATAGCCGCGGAACAGACCCACCGGCCCATGGGTTCCCACGTTGCGGATGGCGATGGAGCCCACGATGCCGTCATCCACCGAATTGCCGTTCTCGTCCACCAGGTCGATATCGAAGATGGGGCTGGGCTTGCCCATGGAACCGGGGCGCACCGGGAAGAATCCGTAGTTTGCCAGCATCACCGGGGTTTCGCTCTGGCCGAAGCCCTCGTAAAGCTCCAGTCCGGTGAGTTCTTTAATCTTGTTGTACACCTCGGGATTGAGAGGTTCCCCGGCCACGCAGGCGTGCTTGATGAAGCTTAGATCGTAGCCGGACAGATCCTCCTTGATTAAAAACCGGTAGATGGTGGCCGGGGCGCAGAAGGTGGTGGGATGCAGCCGCACGATGGCGTCCAGCATGTCCTTGGGGTGGAACTTCTCGGTGTCATAGGCCCCGACGGCCGCGCCGCAGATCCACTGCCCGTAGATCTTGCCCCAGGCGAACTTGGCCCAGCCGGAGTCGCTCTGGGTGAGATGCACCGTGTTTTCCCGTACCTGCTGCCAATAGCGGGCGGTGATGATGTGCCCTAAGGGGAAGGCAAAGTCATGCCACACCATTTTGGGCATTCCCGTGGTGCCGGAAGAAAAATAGATCAGCATGCGGTCGTCGTTTGTGGGGGCCGCGTCCCCGGTGGGCCGCTCCCACTGTTCGCTTTGGGCATAGAGCTCCCGCCCGTAATTCAGAAAACCCTCGTTCTCATAGTCTTCCGGTCCCAGAGTGGCCACCACAGGGGGCTGTTTGCATTGGGGAAGAGCGGTGCGGATGTGACCCACGATCTCCCCGTCGGACACGCTGACGATCATTTTCACCTCGGCGGCGTCGCAGCGGTAATAGATGTCCTTGGGGGTAAGCTGATAGGTGGCGGGAATACAGGTGGCGCCCAGCTTGCACAGTCCCACCATGGAGAACCACACCTCGGGCCGCTGTTTTAAAATCAGCATTACCACGTCCCCTTTTTTGATGCCGTGGGCTTTGAAGAAGTTGGCGGCCTGGTTGCTGTGCCGGCGCACGTCGTCAAAGGTGTAGCGCTTCATCTCACCGGTGTCGTTGGTCCACACGAGGGCCAGCTTATCGGGCTCCGCCTCGGCCCAGCCGTCCACAATATCGTAGCCGAAATTAAAATGCTCCGGCACATTGATGGTAAAATCCCGCTTAAGCTCTTCATAGGAAGAAAACTGCGTGCGGGGGCAATATTTATTAATCATCCTATCCATGTTCCTTCGCTCCCCCTTATTCCTTGATGACGGTCAAAAACGTAGCGGGGCCGTCCACCGCGCTCTGCCCATGGGGCAAAGACGGATCGAAATAAATGCTGTCCCCGGCGTTCAGAATATGATCCCTGGCGTTGATGGTCACCTTTACCTTGCCGGTAAGCACCAGGTTAAACTCCTGTCCGGCGTGGGTAACCAGGGGAGCGGGCGAGTCGGACAGAGACAGGGTCACCAGCAGCGGCTCCATCGCCCGGTCGATAAAGTTGTAAGCGAGGCTTGCGCAGGAATAGCCGTAGCGGTCCACCCCAGCGCCCTGCCCGCTGCGGGTGATGCTGTAGCTGTCCATACGGGGGGATTCCCCGGTGATAAGCTCGGTGAAATCCACATGAAGGATCCCCGCTACTTCATACAGGGTGCTGATGGGGATATCGGCGCTCCCGTTTTCATACTGCTCGTATTGTTCCAAGGAGACGTCCAGCCGCCTGGACATCTCCAGAGCGCTGATTTCCAGAATCTCCCTTAGCTCCCGCATCCGGCGGGGGATTTCCATTAAATCCTTATGCATACAAAGGCACTTCCTCTCTATGGATTTGCAGCGGATTCCCCCGATCCACAGCGTGGGAATCCGCCGTATTGTTTGACAAAGCGTTGAAAAAACGTATACTTAAGAATTATAACATAATCCCCCATAAAAAAGTAGGTATCTATAAAATTTTATACCCTCGTCCCCGGGATCAGCTCCGGGCGGGCCGGAGTCTGGACTTTGCTCCCATAACCGGCCCAAGGGATAAAAAAGAACGGGAATCGACGCAATTCCAAATAGAAGGAAAAATTTTTTAAATTATTTTCAAAAAACACTTGCATTTAATAAAACAAGGTGCTATAATGATGAAGTCGCTGAGAGAGAGCGACAAAACAGTTAAATAGTTGGTGTCGATGACGTTGAGGGTCCACCCGTTCCCATCCCGAACACGGAAGTTAAGCTCAATGGTGCCGAAGATACTTGGCTGGTGACGGCCTGGAA
>JAAWNT010000002.1 GCA_022799115.1 Clostridiales bacterium
TTCAGGGGTTCTCCAAGGGGGTGAAACCCACTTGGACGCACTCTTTGCGTACTTTCTCTTGCGCGAGAGAAAGTACGTGCCCCCGCGGCATGAGCGGGTGCAATAAAACAAAAGGATCTATGTCAAAACAACAAGTCGGGAAACCAACAAAGACGACCAAGTAAATCATAAACCAAACACAAAAAAGATAAAAAAACAGAGGCCGGCAAAAAGTATCTGCGGCGCTTCGCCGCTTCGCTTTTTGCCGGCCTCTGCAATAAAAAAGGTTCGCTTTCTATTTTAATAGAAAAAATACACCGCTACGGGAAACAGATACAAAAACGCCAGCACCAAATAAGAGAAAATGAAAAAGGGGATGGAAAGCGCCCGCTCCACCCACTGGGGGAGCTTACGTCCTCTTTGGTACCACAACCATAGGGCGACCAGCAGCAAAAGCCCCGCGCCCGACAGGACCAGGCCGATGTTGAAGCCGGAGGGCCGGAAGCGCAGCTGAATTTCGTTATTCCCCTGCTGGAGAGGAATGGCCATAAAGGCGTCGTTGATCCGGAAAATATCCACTGGACTGCCGTTGCGGGTGGCGGTAAAACCCTCGTCGTAGGGCAGGAACAGGGAGAGGGATTCTCCGTCCTCCCCTTGACAGGAGGCGGTAAGAGTGGATCCGTCCACCAGGATCTCCACTCCCTGAGCCTGATCCACGGCTTTTGAAAGTTTATCCACATCCATACCGAACACACCGAAGCTTTTGGCGGCGATGTCCCGCAGAAGGAACAGCGTGATTTCTACCTGTTCGTCCTCAAATAGGCCCAACTCATAAAGACCGTTGGAGCGCTGGTTGGGATAACTTTTTTCCAGGACGGTTCCGTTTACCATCACCTGTATGGAATCGTTGATGGGCTCCTTGAGCCGATTGCTCAACGCATCGAAGCAGTCAAGATAAAGAACCTGCCGCCCCTGAACCGAGATGGAATAGGTGAGGCTGGATTCCTCGGGCAGGTTGTCCCGCTGCAAAATGTAGCGCGTGGAGTGGCCGAAGAGCAGATTTTGAGTTTCGCTGGGCTCATAGCGGGTACATAAGCGGCCTTCGCCCCCCAATAGGGTGCGGTAGAGAGACTCCTGAATGTCCGCGCGCTCCCCGTCGGGAAGGAATTCCATTTGGGACAGATCGCCGTTGATTTTCAGCCCCATAGGCAGGAACAGTTGATTTTTGATGATGCTATAGGTGGAATTTTGGTAGACAGATTCCCCCAGCGGCGTCTGCTTATCCCAGGCCGCGATGGTGTATTGGTTGGAAAAGAGCGCGTCGGTAAGCAGGGTGCCGTTGTTGGAGTTGACCTCCATCCAATAGGAGGAGTAGCCAAGCTTTTTCATGGCGTATAAGTAGTGCTCTGAGTTCAGCGAGGTGTAATGGGAAAGAGAATTGTAGCCAAGCCCGCCCATCATATTGACGTCAAAGTATTTTTTGTCCGCCTTCACCCGATAAAAACCGTCGTCAGGCAGGCGGTCCGCCAAATCCACCAGGCGCTGGTAGCCCGCCACGCTTTCGGAGGTGGAGCCAATGTAAACGCCGGCGTTAAACACGCATTCGCCCGCGGTAAGCAGGCAGAGAACGACAAGAAACAGGGGTTTGGAGATTCTTCGGAATTTATAGAGATAGACCGCCACAAAGTAACACACAAATACCACCAAAAAGGCGATGAGCAGGTACGTAAACGAGTCCTTGTTCCCCCATAGAGAACGGGAATATTGGGCCATATCGTCCTGATGGGTGGCGGTGAGCAGCAAAAGAGAACCGGCAAACGCCGCCAGAGTCCCGACCAGCGCCACGGCGACGGGGAGGGTGGGCCGCCGCAGAGGATGGGGTTCGGTTTTTTGAAGCGCGGCGGCGGCGAGGATCAGCCCCAAAAAAGTGGTGATGTATCCGTAACGCACCGGGAAAGCCTGATAGCTGCCGGTGTGCCAGATTTTGTTGATGGGTTCGATGAAAAAGGGGAGGAGCATCAGCAAAAACAGAGCCATCACGTATTTGAGATGCCGGGAACGCCGGTGGGTGCGCAAAGCCAGGAAGGGGAGGCAGGCAAAGACGGCGGCGGTGCAGAAAAGGAAGGGGACCACCGTGAATATATTGGTGACAAACTCGCCGGATGACAGGTTTTGCAACAGATCGTTTCCCCGGGCGGAGGCCAGATACTGCTTGAGGGCGGGCAGCCATATCACAGCGGTGAGCAAGGCGCTGACCAGGCTGGATGCGGAAAACAGAACGATTCCCGGTTTTCGTTCCTCCCTGGGGAGACAGATCAAGATATAAAGGGCCGCCGCCAGCACAGTGAACAGCACCACCATGTAGCTTAAATAGAAATTGACGGTTACCATGGCGGAAAGAACGAGACAATACATCAGCGGCTTGCGCAGGGTGAGCATGCGCTCAATGCCCAGCAGCAGCAGAGGGAACAGGTACATCATATCCAGCCACACCACATTTTGGTAGAACATCATGGTATAGCCGCTGAACGCGTACATCACCCCTAAGACGGCGGTAAGTCCCTCGCCAAGCTCCGAAAACCGCTTGCGAAAGAACCAGGAGGCGGTAAAGGCGCACACCATCATTTTGAGCGTCACCAGGATATTCATAAAGACCATCATATCCTGTTTGTCCACAAAGGCTACCAGAAAGGAGAACGGGCTGGAGATAAAGAACAGGAAGACTCCCCAGAAATTCATTCCTCCGGCGTTTCCCATATTGAGCAGAAGATTTCCTTCCCCTGCTAGAATATCCTTGAATTCCAGCAGGATGGGTACCACTTGCTGGTTCATATCGCACCAGGACAGGGTGTTTTGCGCGAAGGGAAAGAGTTGATACAATAAAAAGACGACGCTCATCAGCAAAAGGACAGCCGATGGCGCGGCGATCAGAGAGACGCGTTTTTTCACAGGAGGGAAACCTCGCTTTCCTTTGGTTTTGGCGGGGAAAAATCTGTTTGCGCCGGTGCGTGGAGAAGGGGGGAGCCCTTGCGCCTGTCTGATCCCCCGCGGTCATAACGGAAGGGGAATTTCCTTGGGAGGATTAAAGTCCCAATCGTTTGCCGAAGAGCTCCAGACAACAGAAATACCGCTCCCGGCCAAATGGACGGCCGGGATTGCGGTAAAGAACGGGTTTAAAAGAGGGATTACCCGCGCACGGATTTCGCGGCCGCCTGAAGCACGGCCTGGACCACCGGACCGGCGGAGGAGATGCCGTAGCCGCCGTTTTCCACCACCACGGCAAAGGCCAGGGGGCAGTCGGCGTCGGTGGTGTAGCCCACCATCCAGCCGTTGGGCTGTTTGCCCTCGCCAACCTCTGCGGTGCCGGTTTTGGCGCAAACGGTAAGGCCGGGGAATCGGCTGTCTCCATAGTTGTTTTTTACCGTGTAACGCATGATGTCCGACAGGGCGTTGGCGGTGCCCTCGGTCATCAGCCGGTCGCCGGGATTCCCCATCCCCATATGGGAGGGAATGCCCAAGGGAGTGGAAACCTGGCTGATGTAGTAGGGGGTGACCGGCTGTCCGCCGTTTGCGATGGCTCCCATCAAAATCATCATGTGCATGGGATTTGCCAAATTGGTGTGCTGACCGATGCCCGACCAGCCCAGCGCAGCCTCGTCCGCGGAAGAGACGTCGTAGACGCTTTTGGCGGTGGAGATGCCTTCCACAGAAAAGGAGCGGTTAAAGCCAAGCTTTTCCGCCTCTGCGGTCATCTTCTCCCTGCCCAGCTGCATGGCGATCTGGGCGAAAGCCACGTTGCAGGACTGAGACATGGCCTGCTGGAACCCGATGGTTCCATGATGAGAGAGACAGGTGATCTTTTGTCCGTTCACCGTAATGGAACCGTTACAGGTAAAGGTTTGGCTGTTGATGTCCGACAGATAATCAATGGCGGCGGCACAGGTGATTACCTTAAAGGTGGAGCCGGGGGTGAAGGTGGAACTGAGCGCGTTGTTCAGATATACGCCGTCGTATTGGCCGGACTTGTCGTTTTCGATGTCCGGGGGATTTGTGGGATCGTAGGTGGGGGTGCTCACCATGCACAGCACTTCTCCGGTTTTATAGTTATACACCGCTACCGCTCCTTTGCGGCCCGCCATGGCCTGGTAGGCGGTGCGGCACACGCCGCTGTCCAGGGTTAAGGTGATGTCGCTTCCCTTGCCGGTAATTTGGGACAGCGTAATTCCGGTAAAAAAGTTGTAGCCCGCCAAATCGGAGCGCTGGGCGTTCTGCACGGCGGTGGAAATAAAGCGGTTGCTGTCGCCCACCGTATGCAGCAGAGCCTTGCGGGTGTCGGCGTCTGAATGATACACCCGGTTTCCGTCCACAGTTTGAGCCAGGATATTCCCGTTGCGGTCTATGACCCGCCCCGCCGCCGACAAAGAGCCGGAACCGGACAGGTGTTGGTTGACAGAGCTGGTAGCCCAGACCTCGCCATGGAAGACGAGCCGGAAGACGAACAGACCCAAGCCGCAAAGGAAGGCGGCTGTGAGCAGATAGACGATCATAGAGCGGGCGCGGGTGCTTTTCATGGGCAAAGCCCCTCCTTTCTCTGTGTTGCAGGCGCTTGCAAGGTTCGGGTGGGCGTTGCCCGGTAAACTCTAAAGGGCAACGCGATGAAAATAGTTTCCTTTTGTCAGGCCTTGCGTCTTCGGGCGGCATAGGTGCGTTCATCGGACGCTTTGATAAAGGCCAGAAGTCCCCACACCGCCATCAGGCTGGATCCCCCCATGCTTACAAAGGGCAGAGTAACGCCGGTGAGAGGCAGGATATCGGTAGCGCCAAAGATATTGAGACAGGCCTGGAACACCATCATGCCCGCCGCCGAGCAGGATGCAATGGAATACAGGGTGGAACGGCTGCGGGAACTGACGGTGACGGCGTACAACGCCAGAGCGGCCAAAGAGCCGGCGATGACAAGGGCGCACAGCACCCCCATTTCCTCACACAGCATGCCGAACACCAGGTCGCTGGAGGAAGCCGCCACATATTTTAGATTCCCTTTGCCAAGGCCCATACCAAACAGGCCGCCGCTGGCGGAATAGGACAGCACCCGGGTCTGCTGATAACCCAGGCTGTCGGAAAATTCCCACACCTTGCCCCAGGCGGCGAAGCGGTTGGCGATGTAGGGCTTGAGCTGAAGGATCACGAATACTCCCAGCGCCGCCGCCGACAGCACGAAGATGATGGTGCGAATGCTGCCGGAACGGATAAAGGCAATAATCAGGAAGGTCAAAAAGAAGATACAAGCGGTGCCGTAATCCCCCATCAAAAACAGGGCGCCGATGCACAGCGCGGAAAAGACGATGAACTCGGTCAGGTTCTTACCAGTTTGCAGGCGGTTGAGGGTAGAGGTGCCCACCAGAATCATGGCGATCTTGACGAATTCCGAAGGCTGGATGGAAAACGGGCCGATATAAATCCAATTTTGAGAACCATTGACCACGGTGCCCAGGATCAGATTGGCGGCCAGCAGGCCCAGCCCCGCGATGGCGATGGGAAGACGCCATTTCATCACCCGGTCGGGATTGCCGATGAACCACAGCAGCACACAGAAGAGAACCATGCCGATCACCATGGCCGCAACCTGGGTGACGGTGTTTTTGAGATTGACTCCTGAGATCAAGGAAACCCCGATGCCGGAAAGAAAGATAGCCAAGGTTTCCAGTTCAAAGCTGACCCGGTGAAACACCGATTTGGTGAGGACAAACAGGATCCATGCCGCGGCGGTGACGCCGGCGAAGGGAAGCAGCGGTTCAAAAGAGAAGGACTGCCCCGCAAAACAAACCTGCAGCGCGCACACCAGGTGGAAAAAAGATACCAGAAAAAGCAGCAGAGCCGGGGATATGGAGGGCTTTTTCCGCCTGTCAAAGAACCAGGACCCCCTGCGCTTCACCGGACGGTCCGCCTTACGGAGCACCAGGGTGGTGGCGCCCAGCTTGATCTGGTCCCCCACGTGGACGGTAGCCCGCTTGTCGATCCTTTTTCCGTTTAACAAAACGCCGGATTTGGAGGCGGTGTCGGCCACGATCCAGCCTTCCTCCCGGCGGTAGAGCACCGCGTGGTCCCGGGAGACCGTTTGGTCTGCCAGCAGAATATCGGAGGTTTTGCTGCGGCCGATGGAGTTTTCCCAGTACATCACCGGGATACGGTCCCGTGTGAGTAGATTGTCCAGCACAATGAGGGGCTGTTCCTCCCGGCGGTGGTTGCGCATTGAGGTAAAAATATGATAGACAATGAGAAGAGCGAAAAACGGTTGCAGAACCCGTACAATAAACATGACCAGGTTGAGCAGCACGTTGGGTGAGGAGAGATCAGGCACCGCAGCGCCCCCTTTCTAAAATAATGTGGAGGAAAAAACGGGCGTCCGGCTGATTTGGCCAACGCCGTTTGATGCAATGTTGTCCCTCATAGAAGACCTGTTTGAAAAAGAAGCCGCGGGCGGGATCCTTACATACAGGCCCCCGCTGTTTGCGGAAAAAGGCGCGGATAAAGACCGCGTGCAGATCGGGAATTCTTCCGCCCTGTTTTCCTAGCTTCGACAAGAGGATCTATCGTGTCCCCTTTATACACGCAGGAAGAGTGAGTCTGAACACAGCCAACCTCAACGGCGACGGTTCGATTTGCTCCAACCGTCTGCGCCGATGTGACAAGGACTCAATTCTTACAAAATGATAGTACGGGGAAACGCAAAAGTCAAATTGCAATTTTGTAAGATTCTGGTTTTCCTTCTTATACTTTGGCATTGTTTGTAATCAATTATACCAAAATCAGGAACCCTTTTTGTGAACACGGAGGAAACAGGAGGAAAGCGTTTGCGTTCTTACAATAAAAAGCACCCCTCCGACCTATTGGTACGAAAGGGTGCGCCGATGTTTTTACTGAAAAGTTTCCGTTGCCGTGTTTGGCGGTTGATAAGAAGTTCTTCCTTCGTTGAGAGAACACTCACCGGAAACGGGACGCGGAATATGACTGGTAGGACAAGAGCAACAGGGAAGAGAAGCGCGCGGAGTAGAAGAAGCGGAGTTTTCCATCCATCAGGCGTATGGCGAAAATTACGGGACTCCTGCTTTGGCGGCTTCCCATATCACAGTATGGGTACGGCGGGCGTTCCAATTAGGAGATGGGGAACCCCGCCTTTTCGCAATTTGCCTTGTGCTCCTTATAAGTACTGGCGAAATAGTAGTTGCCGTGCTTGTCGTTGACAAAGTAAAGATAATCGGTATCCGCCGGGTACAGGGCAGCGGTGATCCACTGTTTCCCCGGGTTGCAGATGGGGCCCGCCGGCAGCCCGGAACATTTATAGGTATTATAATAGGAATTGTAGCGGTTTTTGTCTCCAGTGATATAGGGCTTGATGGAACGTTCCACATAGTTGATGCTGGCATCCATTTGCAGCTTCATACCCGCTTTGAGGCGGTTATGGATCACCGACGATACCTTTTTGATCTGATCCGGGTTTCCCGCTTCCCCTTGGATGAGGGAGGCGATGGTGAGGATCTGGTCCATGGAATACCCCAACTGGGCCGCGCGGTTCCGATCCTCTTGGGTGATGCGCTGTTCGCTGGCCCGCAGAAATTTTCCCAATACGTCCTGGGGTTTCATATCGGTGTAAAACTCATAGGTGGCTGGAAAGAGATAGCCCTCCAGGCGGAAACAGCGGTGGGCGTTGCCGGGCTGGGCGGCGATTAAGGGATAATAGCTGTAGTCATAACTGTTGACGGTATCCAGCAGTTGTTGTTTGGTGCAAACTCCCTTCGCCTCCAGCATTTCCGCCATTTGGGCAAAGGTTTTGCCTTCCGGAAAGGTGATTTTGACAATTTTCCTGGAAGATTCAGAGGAAGAAGACGGAGCCGGCGCTTCGGAGGAGGATGGGGCCGAAGATTTTGAAGAGGAGGTAGAGACGTCGGTTTGAGAATGATTTTCCGCTGAGGAGGCTTCCGCAGCATGGGAGGAATTGGCGGCGGAGGAACCATCTACGTCCGGCTTGGGCGGAGGCAGATCGTCCACCAGACGGGACTGGGCTTCCTCTGTCCGGGAGGAATTCTCCTCCGGCGGAGCCTCGGACTGCCGGCAGGAGGCGATGGTCAGACATAACAGCAGACAGAGCGCTGCACACAGAAATCGTTTCAATACAGGGTTCTCCTTTTCATGGTATTTGCTCTATTTTATCGGACTTAAAAGAAAAATACAAGCTTGTTGCAGAGCAACTGCGGAAAACGCAGGGGAGAAACTTATGGAAAGAAAACAGGGAGGTGAATTAAAATCACTTATGTTTGCTTAGGGGCAGACTGGCGGTCCATCTGCGTTATTAGTTATGCAAACGGCTGGGAACACGAACGTTCACGTTTCGTGGTGTGACGTTGTTTCTCAATGGACGCTGGCGACGGGGTGTGACGAAGTTTTGGGGCTGGCGGTACCGTTTGGTAGATTCTCTTGGCGGAAGAGGAGTGTGGGGTGAAAAAATAAAGTTACTTGACAAATTAAAGGTTATTGCATATACTGTGATTAGACTAAGGCAAAGGAGGCGGCCCATTGAAAAATCAATATCAGCTGCCCTGCAATATCGCCCAGACCTTGAATCTAATTGGAGACAGGTGGTCTTTGCTGATTCTGCACCGTTTGCTGATGGGATGTGGAACCTATAAGGAGCTGCAAGAAAGCCTGGAGGGGATTCCCACCAATCTGCTCTCGGAACGGCTGAAAACCTTAGAAGGGGACGGCTTGCTGCAAAGCCGGTTGTATCAGGAACATCCGCCCCGTTATCAGTATGAGCTTACTCCTCCCGGCAAAGACCTGAGCGACGTTTTTAACAGCCTGATCCTATGGGGGGAAAAACATCTGCATACCTGTTATAAACAGCTGGTACATCAGCCCTGTGGTCACCGGGTGGTCGCTCAATATTACTGCGCCCACTGTGGGAAGGCGGTTTCAGCCAAGGATCTGGCGTTGCAGGAGCCACCCGCGGAACAACACGAATAATTGATGAAAAATCGGCATATTTAATGAAACAAAAGGAGAGATGGTTATGGCAAATCATGTGTTACATCCCAATAAGTCGGAATTGGAGGCTTTGCTTCAGAGAGAACGTTTGGTGCTGGTGGATTTTTGGGCCACTTGGTGCATGCCCTGCAAGATGCTGGCCCCGGTCATCGAACAAATCGCCGGCGAGTATGCGGGCAAAGCGGTGGTCGTCAAGGTAGACATCGACGAGCATGAGGATCTGGCGATGCAATACGGCATTCAAAGCATCCCCACAGTGCTGCTGTTTGAAGACGGGCGCTTGGTGGAGCGGGAAGTGGGAGTGAAACCCGTCTCGGCCTTTACCAGCATGCTGGACAGCAGATTGGCGGTTGCAAAATAGCGATACGAATCAAAAAGGCGGAAGGAGAGTTTCCTTCCGCCTTTTTTGTATGGCGTTTATTAAATTTAAGGGGGGAGGAAGAAAACGCTTGTGCCATGAAATCAATCGTCTGAGTGAGATATTGTTCACCGGCTATGTGATTGGGAGCGTGACTGCTTCAATAAGAGCCGGCGCTCTGTGGACAGAGCCGCACGCAGGCGGGATGAATAAAAAGGAGATCTTACCAATATGATAATGGTAAGATCTCCTTGTGCGCAGGCGGCTCCCATGGTTATAACGCGATGGGATACCCGCATCTTCCGGATTATCTTTCGTATTGCCGTACATTGGGCGGCCGCAGTTTCCTTTTGCATGCGGAGGGTCGGCGGATTATGCAGCGTTGTTTTGCAGGTCGTTTAGCCGTAATACCGCATCACCGATATTACTTTACCAAGCACCGTTACATCGTTGGAAAGGATGGGCTCGAAATCCGGGTTCTCCGGTTGCAGGCGCACATGGCCGTTCTCCCGATACAGGCGCTTTACCGTGGCTTCCTCTTCCAGCATGGCAACCACGATTTCTCCGTTTTCGGCGGATGGGGTTTTATGACATACCACAATATCGCCGTCCAGAATGCCGGCGTATTTCATGCTTTCTCCCACCACCCGCAGGGCGAAAAGTTCCCGTCCCCGGCGCTGCGTCTCACTGAAGGGAATGTATCCCTGGATGTCTTCAAACGCAAGAATAGGAAGTCCGGCGGTAACTCTGCCCAGAATAGGAATCTGCGCGCTGCGTTCCTCTCCTGTAATATGAATGGCGCGGTTTAGGCCGGCTTCCCGGGAGATGTAGCCGTTTTCCTCCAGAGTTTTTAAGTGGGCGTGAACGGTGGATGTGGACTTGAGCCCCGTAGCGCTGCAAATTTCACGCACCGAAGGGGGCAGGCCGTCCTGCGCGCGTTCCTTCAGATAATTAAGAATTTTTTGCTGGCTTGCGGATAACTTTTTCATTGGAATCGCCTCCGTCTGTTTAATCAGGAAAACCGAAAAATCGCTGCCCGGAATAAATGGCGCCTTCAGTAAACTGGGCGTATGATCGAATCGTCAAAATGCTTCTGCTGGTATGCAACGGTTTTGTTATTTTTATTATAGCACAAGATAAAGTAAAATCAAACAAATGTTTTACTTTGGATGTTTACAAAATTCCTATGGATTATTCAAGGAATATTCACAGCGTCTTAACAACTCATTCCCGCCCCCATATTATAATAAGTGCGTACTCAAAGAGATGGAGCCGCACCATCCGAGTACATGTTCTACCCTCCTCAATGTACCCCTCAAGCTAATGAGAAAAAGCCGAATCCTTTTATGGGATTCGGCTTTTTCTCGTTTAAAAATGAATTTTTTGCCCATACTTCTACTAGAAACAGCGCCGGCTTTTTTACTGGATAAAAATTTTTTTTCACAGCATAACCCAGTAAAAAGAAGGCAACAATATAGGCGAGGTGAAGATATGAGTAAGATGCATTTTGAAAAGACAAAGAAAAAAGGTTCCAAAACTTCAAAAGGCTTTTATATAGCATTGGGCGTGTGCTTGATTGCTATCGGCGCGGCGGCCTGGACTACTTACGACGGGGTAAAGAACTATATGAATCCCACTCCTCTTTCAGGGGAAAGCAGTTCCACGGCGTCCTCCTCCAAGGATCGGCAAGCCGGCCATACCATGAGCGGTATATTCGCGGAGTCCTCGGAAATAAGCTCCCGGCCGGAAAGCGGTTCTTCAAAGGCTTCCTCCAAACCACAGGATCCGGTTTCCTCACAAGCCAAGGAGCCTTCATCGGCGCCCGCCTCCTCCAGCGCCCCCGCTTCATCGGGAAACGACGGGGTGAATATCTATCCCAGCGGGCAAAAGGTTACTAAGGAATTCAGCGGGAAGGATCCCATCTATTCGCAGACTCTCAACGACTGGCGGGTGCATGAGGGCGTTGATTTCAGCGCGGAAAAAGGCAGTATGGTGAAAGCGGTTTCCGACGGTACGGTAAAAGATGTGTATGAGGATCCCATGTTGGGCACTACCATTGTGATTACTCACAAGGATTTCGAGGCTTATTACTGCGGGTTGGGAAGCACCACTCTGGTGAAAAAGGGAGATGCGGTCAAGCTGGGGCAGGATATCGGTTCCATCAATGTGGTTCCCAGCGAGAGCGTGGAGGAAAACCATCTTCATTTTGGAATCAAACAAAACGACCAGTGGGTCAATCCTCTGGACTTTTTAAAGGGTTCCAATTCCTGACCATCAGGGAGCGGCTTGCCCTCGGCAATCGTTTCAGGGGCATACAACAGAATAGGGCGTAAAATCAGTACGCCCTTTACATAGAAAGAGGCGGAGAAAAGACGGTCCGCCTCTTTTCTTTTTGGGAAACAACCCGTCTGCCGACCGATAGGGCGAGAACTTTCACAATGGAAAACAGCGGTTGGAGGGAACGGTCAAAGGGATAGCGGACCGATACGGTTTTGCGACCCGGAAGTTCGGCGGCTCCCATTGGTTATTTGCTGAGAAAAAGGAACGTCCGCGCCCGCATCCGGTTTATAGGGGAAGATTTCGACAAAAGCGCCAATACAAAGTTCATAAAAAAGACATTTCCCGTTACTATGTTTGCCACAAAGATTACCTATACTAAGCTTGTAATCCAAAAGAGACAGGAGGCGTAACAGTGAGCAAACAGAAAAAGGCATCCGTATTGGTGTGCGTTACAGGGCGGCGGGACTGCGACCGTCTGATCCTTGTGGGAAAAAAATTATCGAAGCTGCATAATGTGCCGCTCCAGGTTCTGTGCGTACAGCCGATGAATCACGGTTTCTGTGCAAAAAGCGACGAGATCGAGCATTTGTATCAGGTGACCAAGGATGCCGGGGCCGAGATGACAATATTTTTCCACGACGAGGCGGCGTTGATTACAGCGGGCTTTGTCAAACAGGTGGGAGCCAAGCATATTGTTACCGGAATGCCGGACGGCAGGGCCAATGGATTTGTTGAAATGATTCACCGGCTGATACCGATGGTTCCCATCTCTATGGTATCGGAAGAAGGACAAATATATAATATGTATCCCTCAATTGCGTTTGCAAGAGCTCAAGTTTCCGCCATGGGTTAAAGATAAGAGGAAACGGACGACCGCCGGGTTTACTCCCCCGGCGGCCGTTTGCGTTTGGAGCGCTCCGGAATGCGGGAGCGCGGGGATCTATATCCAAACCCAATTTTCATCGTGCGGTTGGCAACCGTTTCTCTTTCAATATAACAGGGCCGCTCAAGAAAGAGCGGCCCTGATTTTTTATCCCATTGGCTAACGGCGTTCCAAATACTTTTTCCGGGTGGCCAGTCCCCCACGGATATGCCGCTGCGCCTTGTTGACCTCCAACACACTTTTTACCTCTTTGTATAATTGAGGGTCTACATACTTTAATCGTTCGGCTACGTCTTTATGTACCGTTGGAAGATAACAGAACAGATTGCTCCAGCCCGATTTCACTCAGGAGCTTCAGATAAACGTCTATCTGTCCATGCTCGTCCACCTCGATGCGCTCAATGATGCGGGAGAGCAGGCCGTTGGACAGATTCCCGGCGGAAAGGACGCTCTCCAAGTCCCGGAACGTTTCCTTAAGCGCCCCGGCAAGCAGATCGCTTTTGCTGATGTTGTTCTGAATGAGGCGCAGTTCCTCGCTCAGGCGGTCGATGGTTTGATTTAAGTTCTGGGTTTTGGCCTTGAGCTCCTGCATATCGATGATTTCGTTTTCATACATCTCCAGGTAACGCTGCTTGGAGCGTTTGGCCTTCTGAAGAGCCGATGACAGTTCCTGTTCGGTGAGCATGTTTTCATCCTTTGCCTTGAACTGGCGGTGAAACTCCGCGCGGATCCGTTCGATTACCCCCGGTTTGTCCTCCAGTATGGAGGCGAAATAGTCCCGGATGGAGGCGAGCAGCTCCGTCTCGTCAATCTTTGTTTTGTTGGGGCAGTAGTCCGCGCCGTTTGCGTTTCGGCCAGTGCATACCCAGTATACGCTGCGCTTTTGGGTTTTGCGTTCCACCCGGCGGAAGGAAGCGCCGCAGCAGGTGCACCGGATAAGCTTGCTGAAGATATGCCGTTGACTGCGGCGCTCCCCGGAGGCCTTGAAGGTTTCCCGGTTCTGTTGCAGAATTCGTTGCGCCTGATCGAACAGATCCCGCTCGATCAGGGCCAGCTCCGGGCGCTCCACCACCAGCCACTGCTCCGCCGGTTTATCGCCCCGTCGGCTGGTGAGGAAGTCCTCCACCTCCTGCTTGCCGTTTATCACCCTGCCGATGTACAGCGGATTGCTGAGGATGCGGGAAACGGCGTTCTGGCTCCAGTTGCTGCCCCGTTTGGTTTTGACGCCCAGACGGTTGAGCTCCATGGCGATCTTATTGGCGCCCATATTTTGATTGCAGTACCAATCAAAAATCCGGCGCACCACTTTGGCTTCCTCTGGATTTTCGTGCAGTGTAAAGTACTCGCCGGGAATTTTGTCGTAGCCAAAGACGAGATTGGGCACCTTGCCCTGCTCGGCGTTGATCTTTTTGCCGAACTTGATGCGCTTACTGGTATTGGCGCTTTCCTCCTGGGCCATGGCGGAGAGAAGGGTGAGCATGAATTCCGAGCTTTCCGAGGAGGTTTGGTCGTAGTTGACAAAGATGACTTTGATCCCCAATGCCTTGAGCTTGCGGATGCTGGTGAGAAAGTCCAGGGTGTTTCTTGCCAGACGTGAGACGTCCTTGATGAGCACCATGTCAAATTCCCCGCGCCCCGCGTCGGATAGCATCCGCAAAAGCTGGGTGCGGTTTTTCATTTTGGTGCCGCTTTTTCCCTCGTCGGCGTAGATGTGTACCAGACGGTATCCGTTTTTTTTGGCGTACTCCGCAAAAAAGGTTTGCTGCGCTTCCAGACTGTCCAACTGCTCGTTCTTATTGGTGGAGACGCGGCAATAGGCGACGACCCGCATTGTTTAATCATCCTTTCCTTTCGTTGCTTTGAACAATTGGTCATTATAAACAGGCGGAGGAATTCCGCTGTTGCGATGAATCAACGAAAAGAGCAGGGCGCCGTCCTTTTCTTATGTAAAAAAGAAAGGCCTCCTGCTCTTGCGTTGGCTAGCGGCGGTTATATGCCGCCTATGGATTCAAAGACTGCGGTATGTAATTGCTTTGAAGCTGGTTTTGCTCCTGCTTGAGCCGTGTTTGTTCCGCGGCGACAGAGGTTTTGATCTGCTCGCTGATGCCGCAGCCCAGCACTTGGATCATATAATTCCCCATTCGTCCCGGGGGATTGGGGTCGTGGAAAGTAATAGCAAGCGGTTTTCTTTCCAAGCGGTGGACGCCTCCCTTCCCAAATGAATTCCTTTGCTAAATGGTTATGAAAGGAGGGGGTGTGTTATGACAGCATGTCCGGATTCTTTGGAAGGGGGGATTGCGTTGCGGCGCGCGCCTATGAGGGGAGAGGGATGAGAAGAAAGGCGGGAACATCAGAAAACAATAGAAGAGGACCGGATGTATAAAATTCCCCGGAAATGGATGAATAACGAAAATAGAAAGGATTCCAAGCCGAGGATATGGAAGGTACTCCGATTTGCGGCTGTCAGGGCGGTTGGTCCGATGTGACGGATGTACTGTGCATGGTGATACAAGTATTTTCCAGTGGGAAAGAATGGGGGACCGTTTGCGCTGTTTTTTTACCGACCTCAGCTATTTTCCTCAATCTTCGAATTTTGTAGGCCAAATCCTGTAAAACAGTGCTGAAAAGGGGAGAATACGTTGACTTATAGTGGGGAAAAAATTATAATAGATGCAGTTATTATGGGATTTTAAAGAAACTTGCGGGCGCTTTTTGTGAAAGTGAGGGGGACTTAATATGGTACACATTCCTTTCTCTCCTCCTGATATTGGAGAAGACGAAATTGCGGAAGTGGTTGACACTTTGCGTTCAGGGTGGATTACCACTGGACCGAAAACCAAGAAGTTTGAACAGGAGCTGACTGCTTTTTGCGGGACGGATCATACGGTATGTTTGAATTCCGCGACGGCGGCTCTGGAATTGACTCTTCGTATGCTGGGGATTGGTCCCGGTGATGAAGTGGTTACTTCTGCATATACTTACACAGCCTCAGCGAGTGTTGTATGTCATGTGGGAGCAACATTGGTATTGGTTGATACCGCGCCGGACTCTTTTGAAATGGATTATGAAAAGCTGGCCGACGTCATTACGGAAAAGACCAAGGCGGTAATCCCTGTTGATTTGGCTGGAGTAATGTGCGATTATGACCGCATCTTTTCCGTGTTGGATGAGAAAAAGGGGCTGTTTCAACCCGCCAACAAACTTCAGGAGGCCATTGGCAGAGTTGCGGTGGTAACGGACGGCGCGCATGCGCTTGGCGCCCAGCGGCAAGGAAAGCGTTGCGGTCAGATTGCGGATTTTACCACGTTTTCTTTTCATGCTGTTAAAAACTTAACAACTGGTGAGGGCGGCGCTGTCACCTGGAACGACATAGTTGGTATTGATAGCGGCGAACTCTATCGGCAGTACCAGCTTTTTTCTCTGCATGGACAATCCAAGGACGCGCTGGCAAAAACCAAAATAGGAGCGTGGGAATACGACATCCTGGCCCCTTATTACAAATGTAATATGACGGATATTATGGCGGCCCTGGGATTGGCGCAGCTGCGGCGGTATCAAGAGATGCTTCAGCGCAGACATTCGGTGATCGCGCGATATGACGAAAGCATCCGGGAACTTGGACTGGCTAGTCTCGCGCATTCCGGACCGGACTTTTGCTCAAGCGGGCATTTGTATTTAATGCGGCTGCCCGGGAGAAACGAAGAGCAGAGAAATCGCTTTATTGTGAACATGGCGGAAAAGGGAATCGCCACCAATGTTCACTATAAGCCGCTGCCTATGCATACCGCATATCAGAACTTAGGGTTTTGCAGGGAGGATTTCCCCCAGGCATATCGGATGTATCAAAATGAGGTTACTCTTCCTCTGCATACATGCCTTTCGGACGATCAGGTCAGTGTGATCATACAAACAATAAAAGAAATTGTGAAAGGTTCTTGAGAAATGTACCGACTTTTTTTCAAGCGTTTTCTGGATATTGTGATTGCTCTCATTGGGCTGCCGGTTTTGGGAGTAATTGCTCTTTTTGCCGCGCCTGCAATCTATTTTACGGATCGCGGACCGATCTTTTATAATGCGCAGCGGATTGGTAAGGACGGACGGCTGTTTAAAATGTATAAATTCCGCTCAATGAGGGTTAACGCGCCCGACATCCGACTGGCCGACGGATCGACCTACAACGGGGAGGATGACCCCAGGGTAACGAAGATCGGGAAGTTCCTGAGAAAAACTTCTCTGGACGAGGCTCCTCAGATTTTGAATGTTTTAAGGGGCGATATGAGCTTAATCGGCCCCAGGCCCGACCCGCCGGATTGGCTTGAACGGTATCCCGAAGAGGTTAGGGTGTTTTTGACCATGAGACCGGGAATTACCGGCTATAACCAGGCTTATTTCCGCAACTCCGCGGATGGACTGCAAAAGATGGAAAACGATGTTTATTACGCGGAGCATTGTTCGTTTATACTGGATGTAAAGGTGTTTTTTAAGACCATCGCTTCGGTTTTGTTACATAAAAATATGTTTAAAGAAACGGGCTCCGAGGAAATACAGGGGGAACTGATCGGCTCGGAGGAGGTAAAGGAGCAGGAAAGTGCAAACATACGCTAAGGAAGTAGGCAGTGAATTCGACTGGGATTCTAATATCCCTTATCAAAGACAACAGGACTGTCCGCCGGGCTTAAAAAACGGAATCGTATATTACCGGAGCGGACGGGACGCCCTGAGGGCGATTGCCTGCCGCTATCGAAAAACACATCGAAGGGTCCTGCTGCCGGCGCTGTGCTGTGAATCCATGGTGACGCCTTTTCTGGATACCGGCTATGAGGCGGCGTTTTATTCGCTTAACCGGGAGGATTTGACGGCGGACGCCGGGCGGATTCTGTCCGACCTGGACGAAGAAACCGTGTTTCTTTGGATGGACTATTTCGGTGTGACCTCCCTTTCACAGGATGCGTTACGGACAATCCGGGAGCGGGTTCCAGGGGCGATTTTTGTCAAGGACAGAACCCATGATCTGTTGGAGAAAAAGAACGAGGGCGTGTTTGATTACCTTGTGGCGAGCGTCAGAAAATGGCTGGCGATCCCTGACGGGGGGGTGCTGTATTCAAAACATGAAATGCCGCCTCCTGGTGATGGCGATCCGTTGTTCAGCCAACTTAGAAGCGAGGCTATGAAGGAAAAGAGCCGGTATTTAGAGGCTGGAAATCCAGAGATGAAGCAACGCTTTCGTGAAAAATTGGGACTGGCTACGAAATGCATCGATGATGCGAAGGAGGTAGCGGGAATGTCTCAAGACGCCAAAAAGATGCTGTCTGCCATTGATTTCTTAAAAATTGCGGCTGTTCGGAAAGAGAATGTGAACGCCTTGGAACAAGCGGTGCAGGGGATCAAAGGAGTGGAGCTGTTGCCCGGTCAAACAGAGCGCAGCGGGCTTTATTATCCGGTGATGATCCGGTCGAACCGTGACAGGGTACAGTCCGGGTTAGCCGAAAGGGGCATTTACTGCCCGGTGATTTGGCCGGAGCCGGAGCAGGCCAGGGGAGTCTGTCCGACGGCCTCTTATATCGCCGGCCATATGCTGGCCTTGCCTTGTGATCAGCGATATGGGAGCGCGGATATGCATCGAATTGGTAAAGCGTTGGCAAATGTTGTGGGGAGTATGGAATGAAAACGATTGTAATATTAGGAGCTAGTATTTTACAGCTGCCTGCCATAGAAAAAGCGAAAGAGCTGGGGCTGCGGGTGATTGCCGTGGATATGAACCCAAACGCCGTTGGTTTTGAAAAGGCGGACGTCTGTCTGCCGGTGAGCACCATAGACATCCCGGGGGTGTTGGAGGGGCTGCGGCCCTATTCCATCGACGCGGTGATGACATTGGCAAGCGATATGCCGATGCGCACCGTGGCTGCGGTTGCAAAACAATATGGATTGATTGGAATTGATGAGGATACCGCCCGAAAGGCCACCGACAAAGGGGAAATGCGCAACGCGTTGTTTGCCCATAGCGTACCGGTTCCGCGCTTTTATCATGCAAAGAACAAGGAAGAATATTTGGATGCAGTCCGCCGGTTTTCCAAACAGTGTATTGTGAAACCGGCGGATAATTCCGGCAGCCGGGGGATTTATCTGCTCAAGGACGTCAGCAATTCGGCGGATGTGGACCATGCCTTTTCCTACAGTATGTCGTATACCCGCAACGGGGTGATCCTGGTAGAGGAATGGATGGAGGGACCCGAAGTAAGCGTGGAATCACTAAGCATAGACGGGAACGTCCATGTGGTGGCCATTACGGATAAACTGACTACGGGAGCTCCTCATTTTGTGGAGATGGGCCATTCCCAACCTTCGCGGCTGCCCGCTGCGGTACAGGAACAGATCAGGAAGGTGGCCGCTGAGGCGGTGCGGGCGATCGGAATCCAAAACGGCCCAGCGCATACCGAGATCATTGTGACGCAGGAGGGACCCAAGGTGGTGGAATTGGGAGCCAGACTGGGCGGAGATAACATTACCACACACCTGACACCGTTATCCACCGGGATTGATATGGTCAAGCGCTGTATTGAGATTGCGTTGGGAGAAAAGCCCGATGTTTCCAGCGTAGAATCGCATGGGTCTGCCATCCGCTATTTTGACAGTCCGGCCGGAGCGCTGAAACGAATTCGAGGACTCGATGAGGCCCGGGCGCTTGCCGGAGTAAAACAGATTTCTTTTGTCAAAGAACCTGGTGAGACGATTGGGCGGATTCAAAACAGCACCGACCGGATCGGATTTGTCATTGCGCAGGCGGATACCGCCGAGAAAGCGGTGGATTGCTGCAATCAGGCGATGAATGCTGTAAAAATAGAGGTGGAGGGAGACAAATGAAGATCATTGTCGCCACTCCGATCCTTTACGATCCTACCAGCCCCTTCAACCATCTGTTCCGGGACATATTACAGGGATTCCTGGACGCCGGGCACTCTGTCACCAGAATTGCGGCGGTGGAGAAAGGCGGTCAGAAGGAATATCGGCTGGGGATCGATCATCCGGAAATGGAGTATATAGAGGTTCAGCGTAAAAAGACGCAGAAACAGAGCGTCATCAAGCGCTATTTGGCCGATAACCTGACCAATATTAAGATGGCCTGGAAGATATGGAGAGCCAAAAAAGGGGATGTGCTTTTTGAGGATGTCTCTTATTCTTCCATATGGAGCGTTTGGGCCGCCAGGGCCCGGCGTATTCGGGTGGTTTCCATGATTCAGGACGTCTGGCCGGACAATGCGGTGGAAAGCGGCTTGCTCTCCCGGGGATCCATGGTTTATCGTTTCTTTGATTGCATACAGAAAAAAGTGTATCGAAAATCAGAGAAGATTATTTGTATCTCTGACGACATCAAGGCGTTTATCGCTTCCAAGGGCGTGCCGGCGGATCGCATAGACGTGATCTACAACTGGGGTTATCAGGACGATCTCATCAAGATAGACTGGAATGAAAACAAGTTTGTCCAAAAATATCGCTTGAGCCCGGATCTGTTTTATGCGGTGTATGCCGGAAACATTGGGAAGATGCAAAATGTGGATTTGATTGTGGACGCCGCCCGTCGGTTAAAGGATCAAAAACACATCCGTTTTTTGATCGTGGGAGGCGGCGTGCGCCGCGATGAGATTGAAGAGAAAATCAACAGGGACGAGTGCTCGAACGTCACCATGCTGCCCATGCAGCCCAGCGAGCTGGCGACCCATATTTATTCCATGGCGGACGTGAATTTGATCCCCTTGGTCAAGGGCGGCATTAAAACCGCGCTGCCCAGCAAGACGGGTGTGTGCCTATCCTGCGGCAGGCCCATTGTAGCCTGTGTGGACGCGGACGCGTTGTTTGCAAAGGCGGTTCTCGCAGAGGGCGCAGGCTATGTGGTGGAGCCCGACGATTCCAAGGGACTTTCGGACCTGCTTTTGCGTCTGGCTGAAAAGGACAGGGAAGAGAGTTGCGAAGGGGCGTATGGCTGTTTTCAGCGGTTATTCCGCCGCAAGGATAACGTAGACAAATATGTAAAGGCGATTGCGAAAGGGAAATAACAGGAGTTTTATGAAGGTATTATTGATCAACACAGTATGTGGAAAAGGAAGCACCGGCAGAATTGTGACCGACATCTATTCCGCCTTGGAGCAACAGGGCGACCAGTGCCTGATTGCTTATGGCAGAGGGAATGCCCCGGAAAACGTCCGGTCTTACCGGATTGGCAGCGACGCGGGGGTTTATTGGCATGCGGCTCTTTCCCGATTAACCGACCGGGCGGGGTTTTATTCCCGCAGGGCGACCTTGGCCCTGATTGAGCAAATCAAGGCGTTCTCCCCGGATTTGATCCACCTTCATAACCTGCACGGTTATTATCTGCATGTGGGGGCGCTGCTGGACTTTTTAAAGCGATATGACAGACCGGTGATTTTTACCCTGCATGATTGCTGGGCGTTTACCGGACACTGCACCCACTTTAGTTTTGCCGGATGCGATAAATGGAAGTCCGAGTGCGGCGATTGCCCGGAAAAGGGACGGTATCCCGCCAGCCTGTTTGCCGATCGTTCCAGACGGAATTTTGCGGAGAAAAAATCTGCGTTTTGCGGGCTAAACCAGGGGGTTGTCCTTACGGTTTCCGATTGGCTCAAGCGCATGGCCGAGCAATCCTATCTGGGAGAATATCCGGTGAAAAGAATCTATAATGGAATTGATTTGTCCTTGTTCCGCCCGGTGGAAAGTTCCATCAAGCAGGAATTGGGAATCGCCGGAAAACGGATGATTCTCAGCGTTTCCGACGGATGGGATGAGCGCAAGGGCCTTTCAGATATCCTGGAAGCCTCTAAGTCGGCTGGGCCGGACACAGTCTTTGTGGTGGTTGGCCTATCTCCAAAACAGATTGCCCGGATGCCGGACAACGTATTGGGCATGGAGCGCACCTGGAATCTGGAACAGCTTATCAAACTGTATAGCGCGGCGGACCTATTTCTTAATCCGTCCAAAGAGGAAACCTTTGGCATGGTGACCGCAGAGGCGTTGGCCTGCGGGACGCCCGCGGTCGTGTACGACCGCACGGCCTGTCCGGAAGTGGTGGACGGCAGCTGCGGAGTAGTGGCCAGAAACCGGGAAGAGCTGATCCGGGCGATTGACCGGACGGACCTGAAGCGGGAGGACGCGGTGAAGCGCGCGGCTCTGTTCGAGCGGTCCGGACGTATGCGGGAGCTGTTGCAGGTTTATGAAACCTTGGGCCAGAAACATGGGGGGGAAGTATGAATAAGCTGTTTACTTTTCTGATTGTCCTGTTTCCGGTGTTTTCCATTTACGGATCCTTTCTTCCGGGCGTGGATTTCGGAACATTCTGTCTGATTGGGCTTACCCCCTTTTTGTTGTTTCAGCTGATTAAGCGAAAAGGGAGGGTGTCGTTTCCCGCATTCCTGATGCTTTTGCTGATTTACAGCGTGGTGCTAACCCTGATACGGCTGTTTATGGGAACCCCAATGAACACCACTTCCTTTTCCATTTTGATGCGCATGTTCCGTTTTGTATATGTGCTGGGCGTTGTGTTCATTGGTTATCGCTCCTTTTTTGATTTCTCCTTTGGAATCCGGCTGCTGCGCTGGGTCACAATTTTGGCGACCACCTATCTGCTGATTCAGTCTGTGGTGTTCAGCCTCACCGGATTTGTCCTGCCCAGCTTTATTCCGGGAATCACCAAACTGGAGGGATTGACTGTTTCCACAACGCTGTCCCAGTACGCGGAGTTTTACCGGCCCCCCTCATTCTTTGCGGAACCATCCAGTTATGTCTACTTTGTCACCCTGTTCCTCACCTATTGCCTGTTTAGCGGGGACGGATATTTTTCGTTCCAACAGCGCATCGTTACCGCCGTGTATATCACAATCGGCGTGCTTGTGTCTACGTCTGGACAGGGAATGCTGGTGATTACGGTGCTGTGGCTTGTTTACTTTATGCGGCTGCTGTTCCAAAAGGCGGAGGGAAGCCGCAAAGTGGCGAATTTGCTGATTGTTCTGCTGATAGCGGTGGCGGTCCTTCCGTTTTTATTCCGCTCTACGCTGGTGGAAAATACGTTAGGGCGGGTGTTTAGCCCCGACGACGGCATGTCGGCGATTGACGCCAGGGACGGCGGGTATGAGATGTTCTTCCGGTTGCCTTTGCTGGATCAGATTTTTGGAATGGGATTTGGAAACCTGCCGGACAGCATATATTTCAGCAGCATTGCGGATATTGGATATACCATGGGGTTTGTGGGTCTGTTTCTGGTGCTGTTATTGTATCTTACCATATTCCGGCGCGGTTGTTTTTATCAAAGAATGCTTTGTATTTCCAGCGTTTTGTTGATGTTGGGCGGAGGACTGTTCACCGCCACTTATCTGGCTTTGTATCTGTCGTTTATGTTTTACCGGAACGCAAGTGAAGCGCCCGCCGAGGTTCCGGCCGAGAGCAAGGCGCAAAGGGAAAGACGGCAATCCCAATTTATTCGACAGCGATAGTTGCTATATATTGATATACAAGGGGAAGTCCATGGAATGAAAGTGCTTTTTACCACCTGTTTTATCTCTCCGTATCGAGCCGACTTTTTTAATGAGCTGGGTAAAACCTGCGATTTAACGGTGATCGCGGAGGAACCAATGGAAAAACAAACCCACCGCAACGCCAAGTGGTTTACCGATACGTTTGAAAACTTTAAGCTGGAGTACCTGAAGCCGCATTATATCCGCAACAAGGTATTTTGTCCGGACATTGTTTCCTATGTGAAAAACGGCGACTTTGACTTGGTGGTTGTAGGCGGGTGCAGTACGCTCACCGAGATCTACAGTTTGATCCGGCTAAAAAATAAGGGTCCTGTTTTGCTGATGAATTCGGACGGGGTGATGGAAACACAGGCGTCGGCTTGGAAAAAGCGCCTGAAGCGTTATCTGTACAACCGGCCGGACTGCCTGCTGAGCACGGGCGCTTATACGACGGCATATTTTGAAACGCTGGGAGTTGCGCGGGAGAAAGTGGCGTTATACCCGTTTACATCTCTGCGGGAGGCGGATCTCGCAGAACGTCCCGCGACCGAGCGGGAGAAACAGGAGCTGCGGCAGCGGCTGAATATTCCGGAACAACAGATGGTTATTTCGGTAGGCCGGTTTATTCCGTCCAAGGGGTATGATGTAATGCTAGAGGCCTGTCAAGGGTTCCCCAAGAGCACGGGCGTCTATATCATTGGGGGAAAAGCGTCCCGAGAATATGAGGCGCTTAAGGAAAAGCTGGGGCTGTCGCAGGTGCATTTTGTTGATTTTCAGACAAAAGAGGAGCTGGCCAACTATTACCGGGCCGCCGATTTGTTCGCCCTGCCCACTAGGACCGACGTTTGGGGGCTGGTGGTAAACGAGGCCATGGGACAAGGTCTGCCGGTGGTGACCACGGACCACTGCGGCGCCGGCTTGGAGCTGATTGAGGAGGGCGTGGAAGGCTATGTGGTGCCGGTGGACGACGCGCCGGCGATGTCGAAAGCCATGATGCGCATCCTCAGCGATCCCCAACGCAGGGAAAGCATGTCTCGGAAAAGCCTCAGTCGAATCAGGCATTACACCATTGAGCAGATGGCCCGCAGACATATGGAGATATTTGAACACCTGACCAGAGAAAATAGGAGATAGCCATGAGTTTTTTTCAAAGGAATATCCGTTCTGTTTGTATCTTTTTTATCAATCACTTTTTTACAGGGACCCATTTTTGGGGAATCAAACGCACGCTGCTTCGCTGGGGAGGAATCCAATGCGGCAAAACAGTGAAGGTGGTGGGCCCCTTTTTTGTGAGCAAATGCAGCCAGGTGGACCTTGGTGACGATAATTGGATCGGCGCCCATTTTGCCATCCGGGGGGACGGTTCGTTTCGGATGGGAAACTGCTGCGACATCGCGCCGGACGTCACCGTGGTGACCGGCTCTCATAAATTAGGCTCCGCACAGCGGAGAGCCGGGGAGGGAATTTCCCTTTCGGTTTCGGTGGGGAACGGCTGTTGGATTGGCGCAAGAGCCACGCTGCTGGGGAATCTTTCCCTGGACAATGGGTGCGTTGTTGGAGCGGGAGCCTTAGTCAACAAATCGTTTGGGGAAAACGTACTGCTGGCGGGAGTGCCCGCCCGTGCCATCCGCCGGCTGGAAGAGAATGTGGAAGGAGTGCAAGCCCATGGATGTTAATCTGGTGACCCCCCACGCGGTGTATAATTACGGGGCGCTGTTGCAGGCATACGGACTGCGGGAATGCCTGACCGGGATGGGATATGACGTGAGCGTTTATGATTTTCCCCTTCGGAAAGAATCCCGTCCCCATGGGCTGCATGAATGGATGCATGTGGTTCTTTCCAAGTGTTGCAGAGCGCTGCACCGCAAAAGCCTGCGGGAAGGGGACCGGGCTTTTGACCGTTTTATTGAGCAGTTTCCCTTGAATCAGGAAGCCAATAGTCCGCTCTATCTGGTGGGAAGCGATCAGGTATGGAATCCGTATAACATTGATTCCGTATTTTCCCTGGAATTTACAGCGCCGGAAAGCCGGCGCGCCTCCTATGCGGCCAGCATGGGAATCAGCCGCATTCCAGAGGAGTTTCACAGCAGATTTTCCTCTTTTTTGGCCGGGATCGAGTCGCTTTCCGTGCGGGAGCCGGAGGCGGCCAAGGCCATCCGGGAACTGACCGGACGGGATTGCGGCGTGCATATTGACCCTTCGTTTTTGCTTTCCGCCCAACAGTGGCGAAGCGTGGAGCAACCGCTCCCTATTGAGGAACCGTATATCCTGGTTTACGCGCTGCACATGCCCAAACACCTCAATCAGGTGGTAAAGGAATGTAAAAAGAAATATGGCTGTAAAGTGGTGTTGATCGACCGCCGGGGATATCTCAACCATTTGATCGCCTGCGATATTGCCGTGCGCAACGCGGGCCCCCGGGAGTTTTTGTGGCTGATCGACCATGCCCGCTGCGTGGTGACCACCTCGTTCCACGGTACCGCGTTTTCCACCATTTTTCATAAGGAATTCTTCTCTTTGGTGAATCCCGCGGCCCCCAGCAGAATCAATAATCTGTTAAACATTCTTCAGCTGTCTCAGCGGGGCTTGGGGGGAGCCGAGGTCCCTGACCTGCCGGAGATCTCCTATCAGACGGTGGACGAGAGGATTCGCCGGGAGGTTGACAAAAGCAAACAATACTTACGTAATGTGGCGGGGGAGGTAATGACCCAATGACAATTGAAACCGTGGGAAACGCTTGTGTGGGCTGCTCGGCCTGCGCAGCTTCCTGTCCGACTGAGGCCATTGAGTGGAAACTGGACCGGAACGGCTTTTACGCGCCCTTCATCAAAAAGGATCTGTGTACCGATTGCGGCGCATGCACCAGGGTTTGTCCCGCTCTGCAAGAGCCTACGAAGCAAATCAGTAAGGAGTGCTTTTATGGCTGGCACAATGACCCGGAGATCTCAATGAAAAGCTCCTCCGGCGGCGCGTTTACCGCGCTGGCCCAGGAGACGCTGAAAAAAGACGGGGTTGTATTTGGATCGGTCTATGCACAGGACGGCAAAAGCGTAATCGCCGGGGATACCCGGTCCCATTCCCTGGAACAGCTTCGGCGCAGCAAATATGTGGTGTCTGATCCGGGAAATTCCTTTGTTGAGGTAAAACGGCTGCTCAAACAAGGGGTTCCGGTGCTTTATGTGGGCACCCCCTGCCACATCGCGGGGTTAAACCAGTATTTGAAGGGGAACACGGAGGGGCTTTTGACCTGTGATTTTATCTGTGGAGGAATCCCCTCCCAGGAGTGCTTCCGTCAGCATATGGAGCATTTGGAAAAATCCTACGGCGCGCCGGTGAAATCGGTGAATTTCCGGCCCAAAACCAAGGGCTGGCAGAGACAGCGCCTTTTGGTGGAATTCCAAAATGGAAAGCGCTATCATAAAAATGCGTTTTATGATACCTTTTATGCTTGCTTTATGATGAAGCACCTGTCCAGCAAGGACATCTGCGATCAATGTCCATACTGTGAGGCCCATTGCTCGGATCTTACCATCGCCGATTTTTGGGGATACCCGGCGGCGGGCGTGCCTTACCTCAAAGAAGGAATTTCGCTTTTGGTTGCCAACACCGAGAAAGGCAAAAGCGCCGTTGCGTCTTTGAAAGAGAGCATGCATCTGGTTCCGCTTGAAGAAAAGTACGTCGGCTACGCTTATCAAAAACGGGAGCAGACCGAGGAGCAGAAACGGCGCAAAGCGCAGTTTTTTGACCAGGTCCGCCGGGAAGGGTTTGAGGCAACCGCAGCCCGGTACGCCTCCACAAACTGGTTCAAACACAATTTGTCCGCGCTGAAAAGTCGTATTTTAAAGCGATAGGTGAATCTATGTCAATCAACTTAAGATCAAAAAAACTTGCGGTTACGGTATCCTATTTGATGATTCTGTTTAATACGGTCAGCAATTTAATCCTAACGCCGGTTTATCTGCACAGCTTGGGTACCGACGGGTATGGGTTTTATCAAATGATCTATGCCGTGGCCTCTTACATCCTGGTATTGGATTTCGGGATTGGAACCACCATGGTGCGGTTCATCTCTGAATACCGGGCCAAAGGCGACAAAAAGGGCGAGGAAAATTTCGCGTTCTACTGCGGCGTATTTGTGGCGTTTATCGCTGTGGCTGTGGTTTTGGTGGGGTTGGTCATCAACGCGAATTTGGAGCGCATCTATCAGACCTTATCCGCCGAAGATTTTGCGCTGGCCCATAAGATGTTTTTGCTGATGCTGGTGGTTTTGGTTTTCACAGTGGTGGAACGGTTCTTTGAAGGCATCGCCATGTCCTATGAATATTTCAGCGTGGCCAAGCTGATCGGGATTGCCAAGCTTGTGGTGAAGTTTACCCTTGTGCTGCTTTTCCTTTCCGGGGGAATGGGCGTTTTAAGCCTGATCTATGTGGATATCATTTCTTTGGGATGTTCGCTGGCGCTCTTTTTCTTCTACGATTTCTTCGTTCTCAGGTTCAGGGTTCGTTACCATTATTGGGATTCCGGCATTGTCAAGCCCATTGCCACCTTTACCTTGGCGATTCTTTTGCAGTCGGTGGTGGGGTATATCAACAATACCGCGGACAAAACCATTTTGGGGATCATGCTGGGAAAAACCGCAACGGGAATCTACTCGGTGGCTATGACCTTTATCACAGTCTTTAATATGCTGCCCACGGCCATATCCAATGTGTTTTTGCCCCAAGCCACAAAAATGGTGGTAAAGGGAACCGGCAACAGGGAAATGACCAATCTGGTGATTCGGCCGGGAAGGATGCAATTTATCATCTGCGGGGGCATTTTGGGCGGCTTTTTGATCCTGGGAAGGGACTTTATCGCTCTGTGGGCCGGTGACAATGTAATGGAAACCTGGCTTACCGCCTTAATCATCATGGTGCCCAACATGATTCCCTTGATCCAGAATGTCTGTAATAATATCCTGGACGCCAAAAATAAGCGGATGTTTCGTTCCTTGGTGATGTTGGGGTTATCCGTGTTCAATATTATACTGACGGTAATTTTAATTCAGCAGATCGGCCTGTTGGGGGCGCCGATTGCGACGGGAATCGCTTATCTGATCGGCTATGTGTTTATTATGAACATTTACTACCGAAAAAAGATCGGACTGGAGGTTGGGCGCATGTTCCGGGAGATCTTTTCCGGAATTGCCCCCAGTTTGCTGGTCGCTTGTTTGATCTGCCTGCCGCTGTATTGGTGGAAGCAAGTGTCTTGGATAACGTTTTTGATAAAGGCGGCCGTATTTTGCTTGGTGTATGCCGCGCTGCTGCTCTGGTTCGGCGTGAATCAACAGGAAAAGGCGGAGCTGAAACGGGCGCTACAGAAGTTCAAGCCGGTCAGGGGCCGGGGCGCATAAAAGGCCGGCGAATCGGTTACGCGTATTGATGAGGTGGTTATGATATGAAAATCTTGGTGGTTACCTTGCACCATGTTACAAATTTTGGTTCCATGCTGCAATCCTATGCAACCCAGGCTTATTTGGAATCCCTGGGACACACGGTGGAATTTGCGGATTTTGTGCCGGAGGGCCTGACCTTTACCCGCGCGTTATTCCCCCGCAATAACAACCGATCTTTTTTGGGGAAATGCATTCGCTTTTTTCCGGTTCTTGTCTGTAACCTGTTGCAGTACCGAATTGTAAACCGCTTTATCCGCAAGTACATTCACGTCACTCCCAAGCGATACCGGCGCTATCAGGATTTGCTGGAGGACGTTCCCCAGGCGGATGTTTACATGACGGGCAGCGATCAGATCTGGAATACCCAGAACAGCAATCCGCCGGAGGATTTAAAAGCCTATTATTTATGCTTTGCTCCCAAGGGGAAGCGTAAAGTGGCCTATGCGGGCAGCTTTGGAAAAACGGAGTTTACGCCCGAGGAACAAAGCCGGATCGCCGGATATTTAAAGGAGTACGATTACTTATCGGTGCGCGAGGACACGGCGCTGCAAACCTTGCAGCAGCTGGGAATTCAGACCGGGGTTCACGTTTTGGATCCCAGCTTTTTGCTGGACGCGAAGCAGTGGAGCCAGTGGATCGCGCAGGAGCCGGTCCCGAAGAAGGGCTATGTATTTGTGTACAACTTGAACCGCAATCAAAAAATCAAGCAGTGCGCTTTGCGGATCGCTCAGCAAAAGGGATTGCGGATTGTTAATTTTGCCGACACCTTTGAGATGATTAAAGGGGCGCAAAACAGGCTGTCCAATACGGCGCGGGATTTTGTGCGGTATCTGTCTCATGCGGATTATGTTGTGACCGATTCGTTTCATGGAACAGCGTTTTCCATTAATTTTTCCCGGCAGTTTATCTGCTTCCCGGCGCCAAAGTATAACAGCAGGCTGGAAAGCATTCTAAGAGTGACGGGATTGTCCGAACGGCTGATCGAGGAATGGCAGGAGGACATTGTTTTTAAGGAGATCGATTATCAAGAGGTTGGATCGATCATCGCGCAGGAACGGGAGAAATCGATGCAATTCCTGCAAACGGCATTAAAGGATGTGGATTATGAGCATTGCTAAAATAGGAATGGACTGCACCGGCTGCGGCGCATGTAAGCTGGCTTGTCCGGTGAATTGCATTGAGTGGAAAGAGAACCGGGAGGGGTATTGCTATCCCCTGGTAACCGACCGGTGCATCGAATGCGGAAAGTGCGAGAGGGTATGCCCGGCGCTTACCGTGCCGGTTCACCAAGAGGAAAAGGAGGTTTACGCCGCCTATCTCAAGGACGAAGGGAAGCTGATGCAAAGTTCCTCCGGAGGAATTTTTACTGCGGTTGCCGAATGGGTATTAAACCAGGGGGGCGCCGTGTGCGGATGCGCGTTTGATTCCGAGATGAAGCCGGGGCATCGGATCGTAGAGGAGATAAGCCAGCTTGACGCGCTTAAGGGATCCAAATACGTGGAAAGCGACCTTGGAAACAGCTATTCGGAGGTCAAGCGGTTGTTGCAGCAGGACCGACATGTGTTCTTTGTGGGCACTCCCTGTCAGGTGGCCGGCCTTAAAAATTATTTGGGAAAGCAATATGAGAAGCTCTTTACCGCAGACTTGATCTGTCACGGAGTCCCCAGCAGAACGTTGTTTCGTTCCTATCTGGATTGGCGCGAAAGCAAGCATCAGGGAAAACTGGAGGGGTATCAATTCCGGGACAAACGGAAGCACGGCTGGTCCCTCACCTATTCTTACACCATTTTGAAAAAGGGGAACCGGAAGAAAAGATATGAGGGGATTGGCTCTTTGTCCCCGTATTATCACGGATTTCTTTCCGGGGTATTCTATCGGGAAAGCTGCTACCGCTGCCGCTATGCAAGGCCGGAACGGACAGGGGATATCACATTGGGCGATTTTTGGGGCGTGGAAACCCAATGCCCGGACTGTTTTCATGCGGAAGGAGTTTCCGCCATCTTGGTCAACAGCGAAAAGGGAAAGGCCATGCTGGAGCAGATCGGCCGCGACGTGGTAAGGAACCCGATAACCTTTGATATGGTGGTTTATCAAAACAAGAATTTGTTGGAACCCACCCGGCGTCCTGCCGTCAGGGAACGTATTTATGAGGAGTTTTCTCAGAAGGGATTTGACTGGGTGGCCAAAACGTATCTCAAGGCGCCGCATTACTGTTTGGAACAGGTGAAATCCTGGATTCCGAACCGGGTGAGGCAAAAGATAAAGCGTATGCTCAGAAAATAAGAGGAGGTATGGGCGTTGTTTGATAATAAAGTATTGTTGATTTCGGGCGGAACCGGTTCTTTTGGAAATGCGGTGTTGAATCGGTTTTTGACGACCGATATAAAAGAAATTCGTATTTTCTCCCGGGATGAAAAAAAGCAGGACGATATGCGTCATGAATATCAGGCGAAATATCCCCAGCTCAGCAGCAAGATCAAGTTTTACATTGGAGATGTGCGCGACCTTTCCAGTGTGAAAAACGCCATGCACGGCGTGGATTATATTTTTCACGCGGCGGCTCTCAAGCAGGTGCCATCCTGCGAGTTTTTCCCCATTGAGGCGGTTAAAACCAATGTGCTCGGCACGGAAAATGTGCTGACCGCCGCCATTGAAGCGGGCGTGAAAAAGGTGATCTGCCTGTCTACGGATAAGGCGGCGTACCCGGTCAACGCCATGGGTACTTCCAAAGCCATGATGGAAAAAGTGTTTGTGGCCAAATCCCGTACGGTTTCGCCGGATAAGACATTGATTTGCGGAACCCGGTATGGCAATGTGATGTGTTCCCGCGGCTCGGTAATCCCTCTGTTTATCGAGCAGATCAAAGCGGGCCAGCCCCTTACCGTTACCGAGCCCGCCATGACCCGTTTCATCATGTCTCTGGAAGAGGCGGTAGAGCTGGTTTTGTTTGCCTTTGAGAACGCGGAGAGCGGGGACATTATGGTGCAGAAGGCGCCGGCATGTACGATTGGCGTTCTTGCCCAGGCGGTGAAAGAGCTGTTCCATGCGGAGAATGAGATAAAAGTAATCGGCATTCGGCATGGGGAAAAGATGTATGAGACGCTTCTCACCAATGAGGAATGCGCCAATGCGATTGATATGGGGAATTTCTACCGGGTGCCTGCGGACAAGCGTGATTTGAATTATGACAAATATTTCAAGGAAGGCGACGAAGAACGCAATCCGTTGACGGAGTTTAATTCCAACAACACCGAGCTGCTGAGTGTGGAGCAGGTAAAGGAAACGCTTCTTTCCCTGCCGTATATCCGTGATGAAATTGCCGCCTGGGAGGCCAGATCATGAAGATACTCGTCACTGGAGCAAACGGATTTGTTGGAAAAAATCTGGTTGCCCAACTCAAAAATATCCAAGAGGGCAAGGTGAAAAACGACGGGCTTGCTCCTCTTACCATCTATGAATATGATCTTGACACCGCCCCTGAGTTGCTGGACCAATACTGCTCCGACTGCGATTTCGTTTTTCATCTGGCCGGCGTGAACCGTCCGAAGGATCAGGATGAATATATGCAGGGGAATTTCGGATTCACCTCGACGCTGCTGGAGACGCTCAAAAAGCATCGGAACAACAGCCCGGTGATGCTCTCTTCTTCCACGCAGGCTGCATTGGACAACCCGTACGGTCAGTCAAAAAAAGCAGGAGAAGAGCTGCTTTTGGAGTATGGGAAAGAAACCGGCGCAAAGGTGCTGATTTATCGGTTTCCCAATGTGTTCGGCAAGTGGTGCCGTCCCAATTATAACAGCGCGGTGGCGACGTTTTGTCACAACATTGCACACGGACTTCCCATTACCGTCAACGATCCGTCGGTGAATATGACGCTTGTTTACATCGACGACGTGGTGGAGGAACTGATTCGTGGGCTGCAAGGCGGAGAGAACCGTCAGGGGCAATTATGCAGCGTGCCGGTGGAGCACTCCCTTACGCTTGGCGCAATCGTAGACCTGATCTACTCCTTTCAAAAAAGCCGCGAGGAGCGCAGCGTCCCGGATATGTCCGATGGGTTCACTAAAAAGCTTTACGCTACTTATCTGAGCTATCTTCCCGAGGACCAGTTCCGCTATCCCCTAAAGATGAACATTGACAATCGGGGATCGTTTACGGAGATCATCCGCACAAAGGACCGCGGGCAGTTTTCCGTCAACATCTCCAAGCCGGGAATCACCAAGGGCAACCATTGGCATCACACCAAAAATGAAAAATTTGTGGTGGTCAGCGGCAGAGGCGTGATTCGGTTCCGCAAGCCGGACAGTGACCAGGTGATTGAATATTTTGTTTCCGGAGATCAGATTGAAGTGGTGGATATTCCCACAGGTTACACCCACAACATTGAAAACTTAGGGGAGACGGATATGGTCACCTTTATGTGGTGTAACGAATGCTTTGACCCGGAAAAGCCGGATACCTATTTTTTGGAGGTATAACAAAATGTCCAAATTAAAACTGATGACCATCATCGGGACCCGTCCGGAGATTATCCGGCTGAGCGCCGTGATGAAATGCGCCGACAAGTATTTTAATCATATTGTGGTACATACCGGTCAAAACTGGGATTATACCCTTAACGAGGTGTTTTTTCAGGATTTGGGCCTGCGCGAACCGGACTATTATCTGGACAGCGTGGGAAAGCACTTGGGCGAGACGATGGGGAACATCATCGCCAAATCCTATGATGTGATGCAAAAAGAGCAGCCGGACGCCCTGCTGGTGCTGGGCGATACCAATTCCGCGCTGTCTGCTGTGAGCGCCAAACGATTAAAAATACCGATTTTCCATATGGAGGCGGGAAACCGCTGCTGGGACTGGAATGTTCCCGAGATGGTCAACCGCACCATCGTGGATCATATCTCCGATATCAACATGCCTTATACCGAGCACAGCCGCCGTTATCTTCTCAACGAGGGGGTTGACGGCAAAACCATGTTTGTGACAGGCAGCCCCATGCGGGAGGTGCTGCGGGATCATGCCGGAAGGATTGAAGAGAGCGACGTGCTCAGCCGTCTTAATTTGGAGCCCAAGAAGTACATCCTGCTTTCCGCCCATCGGGAGGAGAACATTGACCATGAGGAGCACTTCATGAGCCTGATGACCTCGATTAACCACATCGCGGAAAAATATCAGATGCCGGTTATCTATTCCACCCATCCCCGCAGCCGCAACATCATAGAGAAACGCGGCTTCCAGTTTCATCCCCTGGTGCAGAGCTTGCAGCCCTTTGGCTTCTTGGATTACAACAAGCTCCAGAAAAACGCCTACTGTGTCCTATCGGACAGCGGAACACTGAGCGAGGAGAGCGCAATGCTCCACTTCCCGGCGGTTCTCATCCGTACCTCTACCGAGCGCCCGGAGGTACTCGATAAGGGCACCATCGTGGTGGGAGGCATTCAGGGCGAGGATGTGGAACAGGCCATGAATCTGGCGGTATCCATGTTCCAAAACGGCGAAGAGGCGGTTATGGCGGAGGATTACGCCGATACCAATGTATCCGTCAAGGTGATTAAGATCATCCAGAGCTATGCAAAGATTGTGAATATGACTACTTGGAGAAAATTTTAATCTGAGACGGCTCTTGGAGAGCGCCGGATGTGGCGATCTCATCGCATGGATAAAGCGAGCCGCTACAGAGAGTAAAATAGAAAAGGCCGGATTCCGACGACTTCTCAAGCCATCGGAATCCGGCCTTTTTGAAAAAAGCGAGTTTGGTCCGGCATGAACGGATTTTTGAACGCTGCCGGATCATCCGAACGATTTGTTCCAAAATGCTACAACCGTATGTACCGTTGATTTGCTTACACCGAATTTTTTTGCGGCCTTGCGCACCGTAGCCTTACTTTCGATTATATATTCTCCCAATTCAATGGCGCGCTCTTCAACAATGCCTTTCACATATTCGCCCTCCCAGTTTCAAGATCGTTTCATTATATGCGGGCGGCGCGGGGATTATGTTGGACGCTGTCTCATAAACGGAATCCCCGAAGGATGGCGGGATCCCGGAGCCGTAAAAATCAGACGGCCGCAGGGATCCGGATTGCTGCCGATGCGTTCTATGCGGCTTATAGGGATGGAAAATACCGGCTATGATTCCTTCAAAAAAACGGCGAGTAAAAAACTCTAGGAACTTTTCAATTATCTATGGAATCGACAACGCTTTTTTGTTATAATGAATCCTCGAACCAAGCGGTATTTTTAAAAGAATATAAAAATAAGAACAACCGGACAGGAGGTGCGAACAGACCTTGGAGAGGATTGCGGGAAAACCTGCACGCCCGCTGCGGTCTGTTTCAAAAAACATGGGGAAAAACAATATCTTTGATAAGGAATCCGTCAATCTGGCGGCCAATGCGGCGGCAAGCTGCTCCGCCCAATGTCAGGCGGACTGCGGCGCCGATAAGGCGGTTGACGGGGATATCATGTCCACCCGCTGGATGACGCCGGACGAGAAGCGGGAGCAATGGATTCAGTTGGACTTGGGAGAAAGCAAAGCGTTTAATCACGTTCGTATGTACTGGGGGGCAATCTATGCCTCCGCTTATGTGCTGGAATGCTCCCAGGATGGGGAGCAGTGGAGTGTGATTCTGGACGACCGTTACAGCCAGGGAGGCAAGCAGAATCTGCTGCTCAGCAAGGTATATCACGCCCGCTATGTGCGCCTATGGGTGAAGGAGAGCAGCAATACCGCCGATGCAAAAATGGTGCTGTACGCCCTGGAGCTGTACCTGCGGGATATGGAGCGGATTGCAAACCGGGCGGCCGATGGGCTGGAGGTTCCCTCACTGATTGGCCGGAATTTTTACCTTCCCATGGAGTGGGACAGAGATGGGGTTTTTTATCGTTGGAGCTCGGATTTCCCAGCCATTACTGTGGATTCGGAGAAGGCGCAGGCAACGGTGAGAAGAGGGGCCCAGAGACAAACCGGGACGTTAAAGGCGGAGATTACCGCGGGATCCTCCACGGTGACCAGGGAGTTTACAGTGGCGGTGCGCGCGCAATCGGACGCGGCGGCGGATTATTGCATTATTCCCACGCCTCAGCATATGGAATGCGGGGAAGAGGCGGTTGCGCTCACCGGTCCGGTGATTGTGGTAGCGGATAAAGAAGTGGATGAAACCGTGAAACAGCGCGCAAAAGAGGTGTTGCAGCGAGCAGGGCTTACCTGTGAATGCAGCGAAGCTTCCCGCGAGGGATGCGCTTGTTTGCTGCTGGGAGTGGCGGGCGCCGCAGGAGAAGCCGGCCGCTGCCATGCCGCAGAGGGAAGCGCCGGATTTTTTGAAACGGCGCAGGAGAAGTTTGACCGTCATTTTCTCAGAGTGGATGAAAACGGCGGCAAGGCGGAGGTGGTAATACTGGGAGAGACCTCCGACGCGGTTTACTACGGCTTGGCGACTTTGGAGCAGATGCTGGAACAGAGCGCTCCCGGCGCCCTGACGAAAACCACCGTCTACGATTATTCGGATACCCAATACCGGGGATTTATCGAGGGATTTTACGGATATCCCTGGGATGTGGACGACCGCATCAGCCTGATGGAATACGGAAAGCGGTATAAAATGAATCTGTTTATCTACGGCCCCAAGTCGGATCCCTATCATCTGGGAAGCTGGAGGGACGATTATCCTGTGGAGATCACCGATAAACAGCGGGAACAAGGACAAATCACCCAACAGGATATTCGTCGTTTGGCGGAGGAGGCCAAGAAAAACCACATTAATTTTGTATGGTCGGTGCATCCCGCCATGCAGAATGGAGTGGATCTGAGCAGCGAGGAGACGGTGGACCAGGGGGTAGAGGCGGTACTCCGCAAATTCAGCCATCTGTATAGCCTTGGAGTGCGGGGATTTGCTCTGTTTGTGGACGACATCGATTTACAGGAGGCCTATGTGGGCAGTGAAATGCAGGCGCGCATGGTGGATTTGATCCAGAAAGGGATTAACCGAGCCTATCGTTCCCCCGATATGCCGTCCCAGGATCGGGTAACCCCTCTGTTTTATGTGCCTTCCTACTACGCGTTGGACTTTGGCGAAAAGGAGAAAAGAGAGCACAACCTTACCTGTCTGCAATCGGTGGATCCGGATGTGGTGATTACCATCACAGGAGGCGGATGCTGGTCTATTGTTGAAAATCAAGCGCTCAACACCTACCACGGCCTTCTGGGACGCAAGCCGCTGATGTGGTGGAATTACCCGGTGAACGATAACATCGACGACACCATGCAGATGGGACTGATGGACTCTGTCTACAGCGTGAGCAACGATGTGGACGACCTGTTGGGAATTATGTCCAACCCGATGAATCAGGCGGAAGCCTCAAAAATTTCCCTGTTCGGCCTCGCCGACTACAGCTGGAATACCAAGGCGTTTGAACCCAGGGACAATTGGGAACGCTCCTTTGCCAGCATGACCGACGACGAGAGTCTGGCCGCCGCCCTGCGGGTGTTTGCGGAAAACAGCTCCATTGGGCATGAGCCTACAAGATTGATGAAGCTTTACGACGGCTTTCAGTCCGGTTACCAAAGAGGCGGACAAGCGCCTGACTGCACGGAGCAGCTTCGGACGGAAATGGAACGTATCATTGCGGCATGCGATCAGCTGGAGGAGATGGCCGGCGGGCAGGACGAACGTCTGAAAGCGTTGTGGGGCGAGATCAAACCCTGGGCCTGCAAACTGCGCGCTATGGCGGAAATTGGATTCCTGGGGATAAAGGCGGCCGTCTGCGGGGACGACCGGGAGGCGCAGTGGTGTTCTCTGCTTGCCAAGGAGAAATACAAGGGGCTGTTGTTGTCCAGGGAATATGAGACTCACTCCATCAAGGGACACGGCACGCAGCTGGAGGAGAAGGATTTCCCGGTTCGGGTGTCTCAGCGGCGGCTGGGCGAATTTCTCCGATTCCTTATGGATCAGGTTCTGCGCTGAAGAGTTTCATGCAAACGGGGCCGGGTGGAAACAAAAAACAGGGTTCTCAAAGAAAATGATAAAGGCGAAACCGCCTTGTTAAGAAGAGGAGGATACCGGCAACCAAGGGCCCGGTATCTTCTTTTTCCGCCTCTTTCCGCTGGAACTTTACAAACCGGCGTTCATTTGGTATGATTAACTAGCGATATCGGCGTTTGGAATTGATAAATTTGATGATAATGATGTAGAGGAGGATGCGTTTGTCTCGTCGAGCAAAGAGAATCCGGCGCATCGGATGGCGTTCCCTCATTTCCATAGGCGTGCTGTTGTCGTTGGTTTTATTGACAGTCTTTTTTATTTGCTTGGCCAATTGTCAGCAAGGGCCTTCGGTGATGGGGCAGCTTAGGCAGATCACCGGGGTTTCGGTCACCATGGGCAAAGAGGAGTCGGAGTTTTACCGGTCTTTGGCCCAAAAAGAGTTGACGGAACAGGGAGCGGCCGCCCCTTCTTCCGGCAATACGGTACTTTATGCCTCCAAAGTGTACGCCTGTTTTTTGGCGGGCGAGCGTCTGGGGATAAGCGCCCCCTATTCCTTTGAGGGATTAAAGGCCGATATGGACAAGGAGAATCAGGAACGCCGCGTACAAAAGGAGAAAGGCGAAAAGCTGGAAGGACCCGAACAATACGAATTGCCGCAGTATCTCAGCCTCCGTCTGGAGCAGGTGAGCCAAGCGATTGTGGAAAAGCTGGCGGAGAATCCCAGCCGGACCATACGGCAGAACAGCCAGGCCTATTGGGAGGCAAACCGGGATCAATTTGCAGTGGTAAGGGAGATTGCCATTCATCAAAAGCGAGACAAAACGGAAAGCAAGACCGTATTCAAAAAGGAGGACCTGAACAAGCTGCGGGACAGTAACCCTCGGTTGTATGACATCTTGTCGAATGCAAAACAGGGACAAACCTTTGAATATGAATACGATGGGGATATTGAATCAATAGAAATACTTTCAGTAAAAACAGAAACCGCTGATTATGAAGAGGTTACCCAGCAAGCGCTGATTGCTTATCTATCAAAGGTGGAATATCCCCAATTGATTGATTTGATCGCTCAAAACAATCCGGTCCAGCTGACCGAGTGATCGTTCCCCGCCTATCAACCGGAGTTCGGAGGAAACAGTGTTTTTCTCTGAAAATAAAGATAGAAAAGAGGTTGCAGCAATGCGTGTTTTCAAAAAAGGATTCGGTGTTCTATCCAGCGTATTGACCTTTGTCCTGCTGTTCGCAGGCATCCCTGCCGGGAAAGGAGCGCCGGAAGGATTCGTTCAGACCGGAGACCAGATTCCCTATTTCATTATAGGGGCAGTGGTTCTGGCCTGTATCGTGGTTGTTTTACTTCTGATCTTCAAAAAGAAACCCAAAGATTGATGACGAGTCCCCTGATTTCGGTAACATGAAATCAGGGGACTCTGTCTAATTACAGGTGTAGCGAAGGAATAAGGATGCTGCCGCAGAAGTGGGAGGGAAAGCGTTCTTTTTGCGGCGTCCGGGGCTTGATGCAAGACCGCTGGAAACCCGATAGGGCGAGTTGATTAACGGCTGTATTCAGAAGAAGGAACGGTTGCGCTGTTTTTGATTCATTTGGCGTCCGCCGTTTGGGCGTGTGAAGCTTTTCCAGTGAGTTCAAGAGGCTTGATTTTTATAAAATGGCAATCCTGTTTGGCTGTATGATGAGATCGCGTTGGGGCAATATTCCCCTTGGGAAACAAGTTCACCGATCATATTGTAGAGTTCGGATATCAGAGCGATTCAACGGTTGCGCCAAGAGCGGCGACCTGTTATAATTTTGAAAAAGGGTTGAGCGGTTGGCTCTGCCCGCGGCGGAAACGGGGGGACAAGTCGTGGAACAACCGGTGGTCAGCGTGGCCGTTATCACGTATCGTCAGGAGCGGTATATATCGCAGGCCATGGAAAGCGTGCTGATGCAGCGGCTGTCCGTTCCCTGGGAGGTGGTGGTGGGAGAGGACGCCTCTCCGGATGCCACCCGGGACATCCTTTTGAACATTCAGAAGCGGTGGCCGGACCGAATTCGCCTGTTTCTGCGGGAAAAAAATGTGGGGGCCACCCGTAATCTGTATGAAGTGCTTTTTCATTGCCGGGGCCGCTATATCGCGCTGCTGGAGGGGGACGATTATTGGACTGATCCCGAAAAGCTGCAAAAGCAGGCAGATTTTTTAGAAAGCCATCCCCAATACATTGCGTGCGCCCACCGATGCCTGTTTGTGGACCAACAGGGGAACCCGACGCCGGACAAACGGGTGAACGAGTGGTTTTTTGATGGAGAGCGGTACACATATCAGCAGTTTCAAAACAGAGAGATGCCGGGACAAACCGGTACGCTGATGATGCGAAACCTGTTTCTCAATCCCCGTTTCGACTACCGGATTCTGTATCAGGCCCATCCGGTGGTGGGAGATCGGACCCTGCATTTGCTGCTGTCCGCCCAAGGGGACGTTTACTGCATGAAAGACGTAATGGGATGCTATCGATTTGTTCAGCAGGAGGGCGCGCCAAACTGGGTGGCCAGAACGCAGCATCAGAATCTTTTGGACGGCCGCGTTGGCTACCTATGCGCGCTGGAAGAGTATTCCCATAGCGTGCTGAAGCTCCCATTGTGTTTTGATAAGGTGAAACGAGATTACTATGGGCAGGCGTTTTGCAAGCTGCTTCGCCATCCCACCAGAGATAATCTGTCCGTTGTGCGGAATATTCTGTTCATGAGTCCCCATAAGATACGGCTGTTTTGTTACGGCGTGGCGCATGCAATCGGCTCTCTGCCAGGGGTTTTTAGAGGGAAAAAGACAAAGGGTTCCCGGTAACATGGCAAAATGATGACAAGAAAATGTGACTTTTTCGGCGGTTGAATCGAACAATAAATATGGGCCGGACAGAGGGGATCACCGGCCGGAGATTGTTTGAGGCAGCCGTACCCTCCAGCCTGCTTGGGCCAGAGCAAGCGCTTGAGATGGGAATAGGACGGGGTGCGCGTATCGCCGACAGAGAGGGGAACTACCGTGAAAATATGCGAACAAGGATATTGTATCGAGTGCGGCGTATGCGCCGCGGTTTGCCCGGTTCAATGTATTACCTGGAGGGAGGATCCCTGGGGAGAACGGACCCCGTTTATTAATAGCGAGCAGTGTATTGGATGCGGACTGTGCGCCAACCGATGCCCGGCTGCCAAAATGCCCCGCGCCATGAGGCCGCAGGAAGTCTATGCGGCCTATAGCTTGGATTTGGAGGAGCGCAGGCGCTGCTCATCCGGCGGGGCCGCCACCGTGTTTGCCCGGCGGATGGTTTCATCGGGAGGGGCGGTGTTTGGGGCGTCCTTTGAGAGGGACGGCCAGGTGAGCCACCGGTGTGTAACCGATGAAGAGGGGATTGAGGCGCTGCAAGGCTCCAAATATGTGCGCAGCGACCTGGGGGACAGTTATCACAGGATACATAAAAAGTTGATGCGGGGACAAGAGGTGCTGTTTATCGGTGCCCCCTGCCAGGTGGACGGCTTGTACGCTTATTTGGAAAACGACTTTGAGAGGCTGACCACCATGGATTTTGTCTGCCATGGAGCGCCGGCCCCCCGTTATTTTCGGGAGCATCTGCAATGTTTGGAACAGAAGGCTGGAAGAAAAAGCGACGAGATGGCCTTTCGGGGAGAAAAGGGGTATTGTCTGATTTTATCCCAGGACGGACAACCGTTTTATGAGCAGGATCGATCACGAGATCTATATTATCGGGCCTTTCTTTCCAATCTTTTGTGCAGGGACTGCTGCATCCGCTGCCCTTATGCCTCGACCGCCCGGGTTTCCGACATCACGGTGGGGGACTTTTGGGGGCTTGGCGAGGAGAGACCGTTTCTCGGGGATCCGGACGGCGGCGTGTCCGAGGTGTTAATCAATACCCGCAAGGGGGAACGGCTGCTGGATCTCTGTAAAAAGGAACTATATTTGGAACATAGAACGCTGGAAGAAGCTCGCTTGGGCAACAAACAGCTGCAAGGGCCGCCGGCGCCTCACCCCATGAGGGAGGCCTTTCGCCGCCGGTATCGCCGCGTGGGATTTGAACGGGCGGCATCGCGCTGCCTGAATTACGATTGGTGGCCCTTCTCTTTTAACGGGAAGAGAAATCGGAAAAATAAGGAGGGAACGGCTCGGTGAAGGTGGGCATATTGTCCATGCAGAGAATCTGTAATTACGGATCCTATTTGCAGGCTTGGGCGCTTAAACATATTCTGATAGAGATGGGGCACGAGGTGAGTTTTGTGGACTATACCCCGGGGCCCCCTTTGCTTATTGAAAAAATTCCGCTCACCCGCCGGATTCAGGCAAAGCTGTTGTCTCTTTGGCGGTGGAAAAGCCGTTCGGGGCGCGCCGCCCGCAGAAGGGAGCGCAATCTGGATTTTGAACGTTGGTTTGAGCGGGAGTGCCTGCCCACTTTGGGCGTTGTGAAACAGCGGAACTGCCGGCCCAAGCTGGATCTCCTCATCATCGGCAGCGACGAGGTTTTTAACTGTATGCAGACCAACCCGCAGGTGGGCTATTCCAAGGAGCTGTTCGGGGAGGGAAACCGGGCGCAAAAGGTAATTAGCTATGCTGCGTCCTTCGGGTTTACCACGTTGGAGCAGCTCAAGGAAAAAAAGGTGGACCGAGAGATTGGAGAACTGCTTTCCCGGTTCAACGCGCTGTCGGTGCGGGACCGCAATTCCCAGGAAATAATCCGCGCCCTTACCGGGCGGACGGCTCCGCTCCATGCGGACCCAGTGTTATTGTATGACTTTACGCCCATGATGCCCCAGCGCACCGTTTGCAGGAATACCATCTTGGTTTACGCCTATGCCGGAAGAATGCAGCCTGAGGAAATTCAGGCTATTCAGGATTTTGCCAGGAAACATGGGAAAAAATTAGCGTCGGTGGGAACCTATCAGCCTTTTTGCCAGCAGCATATTCCAACGGCCACACCCTTCGAGCTGCTGGCTTATGTGAGAGATGCAGATTACGTGGTAACTGATACATTTCATGGATGTATATATTCTATAAAATATTATAAAAGTTTTTGCGTTTTTATGCGTTGTAGCAATCGCCAAAAAATAGAAACGATATTGGAGCTATTTCGTCAGAGGGACAGGAGTGTAGAAAAAATAGACGATTTTGAGAAGATTTTAGTGCGAAATTCCGATATTTTCGTCAAAAACCAGATTTTAGATGAGATAATTTGTAAATCAATGAAATATCTGGAAGACGAGACGAAAACGTTGTGATTTATTTTTCATTTTCGATACTGTTTTGTGATTATAGTAGGATTGCGAAATGGAAAAATAAAGGTATAATTATTAAATATAAGCAGACATGAATTGTAAAGGGAAAGGAAGGGAAGCATGAAAACGGCAAAGCGTATGATTAGCCTGCTGTTATGCTGTGTGCTTTTAGTAACCGTATTTGGGGGCGCCGGCCAGGATGCGCACGCGCAGACGGAAAGCACACTATCAATAGACAGCATCGTAACGGATTTAAGTTCTCCGCAGCCGGCGGGAGCTGCTCTTACCATCACAGCCAAGGGCAGCGGCGGCACCGGAGGATTGCAGTATAAGTTTTCTTACGAAAAGGACGGCGCCTGGGTACGCATCCAGGATTATTCCAAGTCCGACACCGCGCGCTTTAGACCTCCTGTGGCGGGCGATTACACGCTGACCGTGTTCGTCAAGGATACCTCCGGCGCGGAAATCGCGAAGGGGATCCCCTTCGCCGCCAAAGAGGCGGTCCCAGTGACAGCGAGCCCTTTAAGCGTGGGTCCGTCCGAATCCCAGCCTGTGGGTTCGGTGGTTTCTCTGAAAACCTCGGCCGGCGGCGGTCAGGGGGACTTCGAGTATAAGTTTTCCTATGAAAAGGATGGAAATTGGGTTCGCATCCAGGATTACTCTCCCTCTTCGGAGGCGCTTTGGGTTCCTTCCGAGACGGGCAATTACACTTTGGTGGCCTTTGTCAGGGACGCTGCCGGAACAGAAGTTGTAAGTTCCGCCCCGTTCCAGGTTACCGCTCCGCCCAAGATTTCGGTGGACTTTATCTCTGCGGTTCCTTCTTCCGGCCAGCAGGTGGGCGATACGGTGGCCCTGTCCGCCAAGGGCAGCGGGGGAGTGGGCCAGCTGCAATACAAATTCTCCTATGAAAAGGACGGCGTCTGGGTTCGCATCCAGGACTATTCCTCCTCCAACACGGCCCAGTGGGTGCCTCAGCAGCCGGGCGATTACACGCTTACGGTATTCATCAGAGACGCAAACGGAACCGAGATCGCCAAGGGAACTCCCTTTCGTGTGGAGGCGGGGGATCCGCCTGTAATCACTGAGCTTTCGGTGGATAAGCCGTCTCCCCAGCACGCGGGCAACTCGCTTCAGCTTTCCGCTCAGGCAAGCAAAGGCGTGGGCCAGCTGCAATATAAGTTCTCTTATGAAAAGGACGGCGTTTGGGTGCGTATTCAGGATTATTCCTCCTCCCAAACCGCCACATGGACCCCGGAACAGCCCGGCGACTATCAGTTGGTGGTGTTTGTCAAAGACAGCCAGGGCGTCGAGGTAACGAAGGGAATGCCTTACCGGGTAACCGAATCCATTCCGCTTAGGATACGTTCCTTTACAGCGGACATACCTTCCCCTCAATACACCGGCTCCTCCATTCGCCTGACCGCCGAAGGAGAGGGCGAGGGGAAATTACAGTATCAATTCCTCTGCCGGATCGACGGAGTGTGGGAGGAAATCCAGGGCTATTCTGACAAAAGCTCCGCGGTGTGGGAGCCTGCGATTGCAGGGAACTACGCTCTGGCGGTTTATGTAAAGAACTCCCAGGGACAGGAGACCAGCAAGATCCTTACTTATGAGATCAAAGCCAAAAAGCCCATTGTCATCGCCAGCTTCCAGGCAGAGAAGAGTTCGCCGCAGCTGGTGGGAACCCAGATTAAACTCACCGCCAGCGCAAGCGGCGGCGAGGGAGCGCTGCAATACCGCTTCGCCTATCAAAAAGACGGCCAGTGGATGACCTTGAGAGACTACTCCGCACAAGGCGCCGCGACCTGGACTCCGATCACCGCAGGGACCTATACCTTGGGAGTGTTTGTCAAGGATTCGTCGGGGACCGAGGAGCTCAAGACCATGTCCTTCCAGATTCGCACTCCCGACCCCATTGTAGTGACCGCACTGCTGGCTTCCCCCAACGACAGCCAGATGCTGGGCAGCGAGGTTGCCCTGGCGGCTTCGGCCAGGGGAGGCGAGGGAGAGCTTCGTTACCGCTTTGCTTACCGCAAGGGCGAAGTCAATTGGACAACCATCCAGGATTATTCCTCTCAGCAGGCGATACGCTGGACGCCTAGAGAGGCGGGAGAATATCAGGTTGCCGTATTCGTCAAGGACGCGATGGGCAATGAAGAACAAAAATCTCTTTCTTATGTTGTGAATCAGCCGGATCCTGTGGAAGTGACCAAATTTACCATGGATCTTCCCTCTCCTCAGCAGCCTGGAACCACCGTTTATTTGTCGGCTTCGGCTAAGGGCGGCGTGGGAGACTATCAATATCGCTTTGCGTACAAAGAGGGCGCCAACTGGGTATATCTGGGGGATTATTCCTCTAGAAACTATGCTACCTGGACGCCGTCGAAGCCTGGCGTCTATACCCTTGGCGCGTTTGTCAGGGATCGCTTGGGGGCCGAGGGACAAAAGACCGCTTCGTTTACCATTGAACAGAAAGACGAGCCGTTGGAGATCACCGGATTTTCGACGGATAAAGCGTCTCCCCAATTGGAGGGCGCTTCCATAAAGCTGACCGCGCAGGCAAAGGGGGGCAGTGGATCTTTGGAATACCGTTTCTCCTACCAGCAGGCGGGAGGAAGCTGGACCACAATCCGGGACTATGGCTCCAACAGCGCCACTTGGACGCCCCAGCAGGCGGGATTGTATACCCTGCGGGTGACGGTACGCAGCGGAAACAAGGAGATCAGCCGGGACGTCAGTTATGTGGTCAACCGATATATCGCCGCCGATACGGGGGGAATCACCCTGTCCGGCACGAAGGGAACCGTTCCGGCGGGCAAGAATCTCTATGTGAAGGCCACTGGTTCCAGTAAGATCAAATGGACCACGGACAATCCCTCAATCGCAACGGTTTCTGAGGAAGGCTATATCCTGGGCGTGAATCCGGGACAGGCCAGAATCGTGGCTTATGACGACGCGGGGCGCAGGGTATCCTGTATCGTTACGGTAGAAAAGGCGGCCCCTGTTAAATTTGCCTATACCTCCCCGAACATCGTGCCAAAAACCGGAGAGGTCACTCTGGTGGCCATTACGGATCTGACCCGTACCGAGGTGGAGTTCGACGTTCAGCAGGGAAGCGGGTCCAAAACCGTCAAAGCCACGCAAAAGGTGAAAGACGGGAATACATACAAGTGGACGGTTAAGATCAGCGCCACCAGCGCGGGAGTCTTTAACGTGAAAGCCTACTCCAAAGCGGGAGGCGGCGGCTGGGAAACCTGTGACGACGGAAAAACCAGTATGTTTGTTACCAGCTCTACCGACGTAATGACCACCCGGGTGGAGGAACGCCGGGCCAGCGACCGCTGCCTGGACTTTATTGCCACCTGCGAGGGTTTTTCCTCTCAAGTCTATCCGGATACGTTGGCGGGAAACATCCCCACCATTGCTTATGGATATGTGTTCTATCCGGGACAGACTTTTTACAACAACCTGACCAGAGACGAGGGCTGGGCCTTGTTGGTACAGGAGACCAACCGTGGGGGATATACCTCCTCGGTGAACCAATTCCTCACCGGTAACTCCATTCGCTGCAATCAACAGCAGTTTGATTCTTTGGTTTCTTTTTCCTATAATGTGGGGACCGGATGGATTACCAGCAGCAACACCAAGGATTTGCGCAATATCCTGCTGCGCGCCCGTTCTACCGTCGGTAATGGCGGCAGCGGCGTCACCATTACCACAGGCATCGTCAGCGGCGGCGGAGAGGGAATCAATGTGCGCTCCGGTCCGGGGACCAATTATCCGGTAAAATATGCCCTGAGCGACGGAACCGTGGTGGCCTTAATCGATCAGACCAAATACAATGGCGCTTGGTATAAATTGAAAACCAACGACGGAAGCGCGGCTTACTGTCATTCGGATTATATTGTCAATGTGGTGACGACGGGAGATTCTTCAGGCGGAAGCTCCGGGGGGCTGGATCTTAATTGCGTGGATAAAGACGCTTTGATTATGGAGATGGCCTCGTGGCACCACGCCGGAGGAAAGTGTGTGTTAGGCTTGCTGACCCGCCGGTTTGACGAGCTGGAGATTTTCCTGTACGGAGAGTATGGCCGCGGCTATCGCCTTAGTGACCATAAATTTCCCATTCCCTCCTGTTATCAATAAACAGTGACAAGCATAAGAGCTATGCGGACCGCTTTTCGGTATCGCATAGCTCTTTTTTATGTACTGGGGGTTGATGGAGGTTCATGCATAAGGGGATGAAAACAGCTTCGGGATCAAAGTTGATGAAGCGTTAAACGGTTTGCTTTTATCGAAGCTTTACCACTGTAATGGAGGTGTTGGAGAAACATATTGACACCCCGGAGCCGTTCAGCAGCCCAATGGAAAGATCCGCGTCAGGGCTGGATAGAATAGCGGCGCCTCCTAAGTTGGTGTCTACCAGTCCCCAGGCGATGGCGTCCGCTGCGCCGCCCGGATAGAGAGAGCCGTTCACCTCCAATTCCACCCGGATTCCTTGGTATTGACAGGCGCACTGGCAGCAGGCTGTGGTGCGATAATTCACAAGATAATCGCCGGCAGGCAGAAGGATTCTCTGATCTCCAGGTCGGTGAACGATCCCATCCCCGCTGAGAATTACATTTTCCTGAAGTGGCAGAAGATCATGGAAGGCTACTTCATACCGCGGCGTGGTTGCGATATGGGCGTATTGGGAAGACCATTCGCCGGATGGACCGGTTGCTCCAGTCGGGCCAGTAGGACCGGTGGGGCCGGTTGCTCCTGTTCCGGTGGGCCCAGTCGGGCCGGTGGGTCCCGCTGCTCCGGCAGCGCCGGGTTGCCCTGCGGGTCCTGTGGGGCCGGCGGGAATGGTAAATAAAAGCTGTGCGCCGTCCTCCGTGGGGATCTTGCTGACATTGGCCTGGCTGCCGGGGTCGCCGGTGACTGTTCCAATGACGGTAATGACTGGGGTTGCCCCTGGGGATCCCGTAGGTCCAGCGTCGCCGGGAGAACCATCCGCTCCGGCGGGTCCTGTGGGGCCTGTCGGTCCAGTGGGCCCGGTTGGGCCAGTGGGACAGGTAGGACACTGAGTACGGATCACCACAGTTTCCACCGTATTGCTGTCGGAAGAGGCGGATCGGTCGGCGCCTGTTTCATCCGTGAAATGATAGGAGATTTCCCCTTGATTGGATAGGATAGAAAAATTCTCCAATGTGTCCTCCGCCCGCACCTGAAAGGTGATTTCCACGGTTTCTCCTACTGCTACCGCGTCCAGGGGAATTCCGGCGTCCAGTTGGCTGTCATCCCGGCGGACCTCATTGACCGCCAGACTGCCGGGAACCAGGACGACGCCCTCCGGGATGCTGTCGCGAACCACAATTTGGGTTACTCCACTGGGACCGCTGTTGGAAAAAGTCAGCCGATAGGTGATGATTTCTCCCGGGCCTACCGCCATAACGTCGGCGCTTTTTGTAAAATCGGTGACAGGGGCTTGTTGCAGCTGATAGAGGGAAATGTCATCCACAATAAAGTCGTTTCCATTGCCCGCTTCTCCCTGGCTGTAAAAGGACACGGTAAGGGCGTTGGTGTTTCCGCTGTTGATGGTATCCCCAATTTGATTCCAGGTGGGGATGACGGTTGTGGAGAGGTCGCCGTCCAGATTCTGATCAAACAGCAGCTCTCGGGCCGCGTTTTCAACGGTTACCCGCAATCGGGGAGGCATGTCTCCGGGGCGGGAATCCAGGTTGGAGATCCAGACGGAAAAGACGTATTCCGTGTTGGGCTGGACGGCGACTGTTTCCGCATAAAATTGTTCTCCGGGAAAATCGCCGTTTATAATGAGCATACGTCCGGTTTCCATGCCTGTGGTATGATCGGATAGGTTGTGCCAGGTTCCGTCAAAATTGCCGTTGGTGATGGTATTGGATACGGAATAATACCCGTCCGATGGGGCGTACCAGGAGTAGGGGGCATATTGAAAGCTGGTGTTCAGGGGAAACGGAGGGGTGGCTGGACTGGTCTGAACCGGCGTTCCATTGGGCAGGAAGCCCACGGTGCCGAAGTCGGCTCCCTGAAACAGGTTTTGTCCCACCGTGACATAGGCGTTGAGCTCCAGGGGTTCCTCCCGGTTGGGGGCGTCCAGAAAATACAGGCCTGTGCGGTCGCTGGTAAGATTGGTAAGGAAAAGGGTATTGGGGGAAAGGGAATTGACTCGATTGCTCCCTTCCGGTGGATTGGGGACGGAGGCGGAATCCGGATCCGCCGGAAGCGCTGTAATTACAGCGGCCGCGGCCTGATAGTCCACCGTTCCCTGAATGGCGTTGGGATATCCCCAGGCCTCCACTACCCGATAGGAGCCCTCCGGGACGTTGGTAAAGCGGAACGCGCCGGTTTGGTCGGTGAGGGCAACCGCGCCCACGCCGGTGGTTGCCCCCAAAACAGAGGGATCTCCCTGCTCCTGAAGCGCGATAGGAACATTGGATATGGGCCGGTTGGCCCCGTCATACTGGTTGGCGCTGCTTGTAGGATTGAATAATACGGTACCGGATACAATCATGTCCGATCACTCCTCTATGGATAATTCCTTTGCGGCCTTACATATTCCTATGCGCAACAGGAAGCATTGAGCACTTCAAATGAAACGGGGAGCTCAAAGAGGATGGACAATCTCACAAGAAGTTATATAATAAAAAACGAAAAGGTCGCCTCAAAAGAGAGAATCGGAATGGCGCGGCAAAATCAAGAGGCGGCGTCAATCACTGAGCGGCTTCGCAACGGCAAGCTGATAGGAGAAGCAATTTCGCCGCTTGCCAATGGTCAAATATCGGTCGCCTCCTCTGAGAAGGCGAAGGCGGTATAATTTATAACCAAATCATGAAAGGAAGAATGTTTTATGAGGGAAATGAGAAGGAAAGACAAGCTCCAGGGAGAAGAGGCGGCGCTTCGGCTGTTGGAACGCTGCGAATATGCGGTGCTCGCCACAGTCAATGAAGACGGTACCCCTTACTGTATCCCCATCAATCCCGTCTTAATAGAGGGAAATGTGTATTTCCATTGCGCGCGACAGGGACAGAAGAACGACAATCTTCAGCGTCAAAACGATGTATGTCTGACCTGCGTGGGGGAAACCCGCAGGGTTCCCCTGGAGTTTACCATGGAATATCAGTCGGCGGTGGCGTTCGGCAAGGCCTGTATGGTGGAGGATACCCAGGAAAAAGTAAAAGCCTTGCGGTTGCTTTGTGAAAAATATGCGGCAAGCAATCTTTCTCATTTTGAGGAGGAACTGAATCGTTCGTTGAAACACACGGGCGTTTATAAAATCGCCCTTACCAAGGTAACGGGAAAGGGGAGGATTCTGCCCGATAACGGCTGACCAATCCCGTAGACGATGGATTTAGCGGTTACATTGGCGATTGCCGCCCTCTGTTCGACCGATGCCGGGAGGATATGCCGGCATCGGTTACGGGATGAGGCCGTACATTCTCTGTGAAACAGGCCTTCAGAGCATCTGAAATCCCTGAGCTTGGGATGAAAACGGGAAGCCCCTCCCCGCGAAAAGCATGCGGTATCTGGACTCAATATGAACGCGCAAAAACCGGATGGAACCGCTTTTTTTGCGGAAGAAGCCCGCAGCCCATCCAGAATTCCTGGGAACAGAAAAAACACCGTTGACGAAAGCTAGTCCGACAACGGTGTTTATTTATTGTATTAATAAAAACAAATAATACTATTTGAAAAGTTTGACCAATTCTTTTTGGCTATTGCCATCGCAAACAGCCACAATTTCATCCCCGGAAAACATGATGGTGTTACCTTGGGGAATGATGAGGCGTTCGCCCCGCACCAGGGAAATAATGAGGGAGGATTTGGGCATGGGCACGTCCTTTAACGCCATATTGTTGAGAGAAGAGCGTTCCGGGATGATAAAGGTACAGATCGAGGCCTTGCCTTTGTTCAGGCTGGCCAGCAGATGCATGCCGACGCTTTCCACCTGCTGTTCAATCATACGGGTGATGATCTCGGTGCTGCTCACCGCGTTATCCGCGCCCAGCCGGCGAAGCGCCTCCAGGTTGCGGGGGTTGTTGGCCCTGGCGATCACTTTGTTCACCAAAAACTTCTTTTTGGCCAACTGAGACGCCACAAGGTTGTCCTGATCGTTGCCGGTAACCGCGATAAAGTAATCCGCACGGCCTGCCCCGGCCCGCGCCAGCACCTCGATTTCCGTGCCGTCGCCGTTGATGACTTCAGCGTCCAGCTCGTTGGCGATGTGAAGACAACGCAGCTTATCCCGCTCGATCAAAATCACGGTGTAATCCCGGTCTAGCATATTGCGCGCCAGGTGATAGCCCAGCTTGCCGCCGCCCACAATTACTATTTTCATCGGTATCTCCCCCTCAATCGCACAGGTATGTGTAAATAATCCGGTCGTCCGGCTGCAAAGAGATCTTCTGGCGGCCGTCGTATAAGGTGGTGGACCCGTTGCCGTGGAGCACGCCGGTGATGATTTCTCCGGCCCGCATGGGCACCGTATCCAAGGTGCGCCCCACCAGCATGGATTCTACCTTTTGCACCCGGAAGGCCATGGTGCAGGTTTCAAAGGTGATCTGTTTTTCTTCCCAGGGCTGGGTGAGGGCTGTGACGATAGCGCTGGTGGTCAGTTTGGTGGAACAGATGGTCTTAAGCCCGAAGTGGTGGAACACGGTTTCTCTGGCGGGGTCGCTGATCCGGGTGACCACATTTTGTACGCCGAAAAATTCCTTGACTATCTGGGACACCGTAATGTTCAGATTATCGTCCGAGGTAACTACCGCAACCGCGTCGCAAGCTTCCACGCCCGCGCTGCGCAGCACGGTCATATCCATAGGCATGCCGGTGACCGTCAGCCCGTCAAAATCGTCGCTAAGCCGGAAAAAGTTATCCGCGTTTCCGTCCACAATGGAAACATTGTGTCCGAAATGGCTGAGGACTTCGGCCAGCCGGGTGCCGACCTTTCCGCAGCCGATTACCAAAACGTTCATGTAAACGCCTCCATTTGTTGTATCCCCAGTTCATGAATGGGCCGCCGGCCCCGTTCCTCTTAACGAATAAGAAGCTGAGGCTCCCTGTTTTCAATAAAATGGAAAAACTCCGGGGATCGTTCGGAGCCTTCTCCGATTATAGTCCATATCATGCCGGTATGCAACGTTTTTTCCCATTTGAATGAGGAAAATCCAGGGAATGAAAAAACCAGGAGGCGGGGAAGGACTTTGCGCAGCCAAAGAATGGACGGCTAGATACGCGGAGGATATCGTCAAAACCGCCCGTTCCCACAGGATAGCAGGGGAGTAAAATTACAATATCCCACCAAACAAAAGCAGAGGCCGTGATGAGTCGGCCTCTGCTTTTGTTTAAGAAAGGTTAAGAAAGAATAGGATAAAAAGGGAAGCAATTGTCCCGTCGTAAGAAAAATGAGAAGGAAACGCCTTCCAGATGTTTTGGAAAACCGCCGTCATGGATGGAGTGACTGCCGGTTGCCACAAAATCTTTTTGATAGCCTGTTGCAAAAACCTCTTGGCAGTGCGGATGTTGCCATGCCAATCCCTCTTAATTGGTCAAGGATATAAAAATAATCGAAAGTTTTATATGGAAAAGTATTGAATTTGATTGTTAAACTTGTATCAATCTTTTGCTGCTGTTATCATACCATTGGCCGTGCTGTTTTGCAACTGTATGATTAAACAAATATTTATGGTATATTTTGTTGGTTTTTGGGTGAGGTTGGAAAATGCATGGGGTCAGCAAGAGAAGAAGGAGGAGGATGCAATTTCCGAAAATTCCTAATCCGTATTCGAAGGTATTTCCAGGGCGCGGCGGTAAAAAGTATGTTATAATACTTTTAAATTCCAAAACAAAAGGAGCGATGCAGTTGAAACTCATCTCTTGGAATGTCAATGGCCTGCGGGCCTGTTTAGGAAAGGGATTCACGGAATACTTTGAAAGCCAGCAGGCAGACTTTTTCTGCGTGCAGGAGACTAAGATGCAGCAGGGACAGGCGGAAGTGGAATTGCCGGGCTATTATCAATATTGGAACAGCGCACAGAAAAAGGGATACTCCGGTACCGCGATCTTTTCCAAACAGGAACCGCTCTCGGCGGTTTATGGGATCGGCGTGGAAGAGCACGCCACGGAAGGAAGGGTCATCACCCTGGAGATGAAGGATTTTTTTCTGGTTACGGTGTATACCCCTAACTCTCAGGACAAGCTGGCCCGCATTGACTACCGGATGCGCTGGGAGGACGATTTCCGTGAATACCTGCTTTCTTTGGATCAAAAAAAGCCCGTGATCGTATGCGGGGACATGAACGTAGCCCATGAGGAGATTGATCTGAAAAATCCGAAAACCAATCGGAACAACGCCGGATTCTCCGACCAGGAGCGCGCCAAGATGACCGAACTGCTGAAGGCGGGATTTGTGGATACCTTCCGGGCGCTTCACCCGGAGCAGGAGGGCGTCTATTCCTGGTGGTCCTACCGCTTTAACGCCAGGAAGAACAATGCGGGGTGGCGTATTGACTATTTTTTGGTATCTCAGCGGCTGAAGGATCGAGTGCAGGACGCCTTTATTCATACCCAGGTGCTGGGCAGCGACCACTGTCCGGTGGGGCTTAGCATTGATCTGTAAGGAACGGGAGCGGGGATACCCAGCGGGTTTGGCGATCACACACGGCCCCTTGCAAGGCAGTGGGATCTGTGAAATTTTATAAAGATAAGGGAAGAAAATCGCTGGGTTTTGTTGACTTTTTCTTCCCTTTTATGATATTTTAAAAAAGCTATGCCACTTGTGAGCCGGAAGGGAGGGGAAACAATGACCAATACGGCAAAAGCGGTGTTGTCCTATGTGTTTGGATTTATCTCCGGAATCATCTTTTTAGCGGTGGAGAAGGATAATGAGTTTGTCCGCAAATGCGCGGCGCAGTCCTTTGTGTTCAGTCTTTTATGGGGAGTAGTGACCACCGTCCTGCGATGGGTGCCCATTATAGGATGGCTGTTCAGCTCGTTGGCGGGGCTTGCCTGTTTCGGCGTGTGGATTTTGCTGATCGTTAAAGCTTCGGGGAATACCTATTTCCGGCTGCCCGGCGTCAGCGAGTTATCGGAGCGCTACGTGATTGATTGGTTCCGGTGAGGGAGGGGGAATTTCCTTTGCCGTACACCGTGTATCGTATGTGAGGATTGTGTGAAAATTGTGTGAAGTCATAAAGAATTCCCGGTGAAAGAAATGAAAATTTAGAGAAAATCGCTATGAAAATTGGAATATTCATATTTTATTAACATTTTTAAGAGATCTTTCGTCTAAGATGTTAAGGGTAATACATACGGTCGAAAGAGAAAAGTCCGTCTGCGTTGTATGGGAGCGCAGATTCGGATTTCATCCAAGAAATGAGCGATGCGCAGCCGACAGCGCATGCGGCGGGATGGTTCCAGCCTAATCGATGGATCCTGTCCAGAGCGCTTCGCAAAGCGCCAAGCTTCGGCGTGTTTTTATACCGCGCTCTCTGGGGCCGGTAACCTTTAGTGAGGAGTGAAAGCAAATGATAGAGGTAAAAAACCTCGTAAAACAGTACGGCGACAAGCTGGCGGTGGACCACATCAGCTTTACCGTGCAAAATGGAGAAATCCTGGGTTTTCTAGGGCCCAACGGCGCTGGTAAATCCACCACTATGAACATCATTACGGGATACTTGTCTTCCACCGAGGGCACCGTTACCATCGACGGCTGTGAGATCCTGAATGATCCCATCGGCGCAAAATCCAAAATTGGGTATCTGCCGGAAATTCCGCCCCTTTATATGGATATGACGGTGAAAAAGTATCTGAATTTCATGTATGACCTGAAAAAAGTGACCCTGCCCCGAAAAGCCCATATCAAGGATGTGTGCGACCTGGTGAAGATTACCCATGTGTACGACCGGGTGATTAAGAACCTGTCCAAAGGTTATAAACAGCGCGTGGGCCTGGCTCAAGCCCTGTTGGGCAACCCGCCCCTGTTGATTTTGGACGAGCCCACCGTAGGCCTCGATCCCAAGCAGATCATCGAGATCCGCAATCTGATAAAAAGCCTGGGCAAAAAGCACACCGTTATCCTGTCCTCTCACGTGCTGCCGGAGGTGCAGGCTACCTGCGACCGTGTTATCGTAATCAACAACGGCAAGATTGTGGCAGACGACACCGAGGAGAACCTCTCCAAGAATCTGACCGGCGAACACCGTCTGTTGGCGCGCATCGAAGGAAGAGAGCAGAATGTAATGAATATCCTGCGTTCCATTGAGGGCATTCGGAAGGTGTCTAAGAGGGGACAAAAAGAAGAGGGCGTCTTTGAATACGTGCTGGAGGCCGACACGGACACGGACATCCGCAGGCCTCTGTTCCGTGCGCTTTCCCAAAACAATTGTCCCTTGCTTGGGCTGCAGAGCGCAGAGCTTACCCTGGAGGACATCTTCCTGCAACTGACTGACGACCGCAAGCCCCGCCGTGCGGTCAGAGCCAAAGAGATCCTGAGCCAGAGCAGTCAACCGGCACAGGATGGACAAACGAACGGAGGCGAGCAATAATGTGGGCGATTATTAAGAGAGAAATTTCTTCCTATTTTACATCCGCCATTGGATGGGTGTTCTTGGCGGCGTTTTACGCGTTCGCCGGCTGGTATTTTTATGCGTATTGCCTGATGGGACAGACCTCCAGCATGACCTATGCGTTTGCGTCCATGTTCACCATTACCATGTTCTTGGTTCCCATTCTCACCATGAGAATTTGGAGTGAAGAGAAAAAGCAGCGCACGGATCAAGCGTTGTTTACCGCGCCCGTTAAGCTGCTGCCCATCACTCTGGGAAAATATTTCGCCGCTTTGGCCATTTATGCCATCAGCCTGGCCTCAATGCTGGTGTTTGCCTTGATCCTCACGTTCTTCGGATCTCCCGACTGGACGGTAATTATCGGCAATCTGATCGGATTGTTCCTGCTGGGCGCCGCGTTGATCGCCATTGGTATGTTTATCTCGGCGCTGACTGAAAATCAGGTGATCGCCGCCATCGGCGGTTTTGTGGTGGCCATCTTCGTTACCCTGATCGATACCATCGCGAACGCGATTCCCGTTGCCTTTATCAGCAAGATTATAGCAAGCATGTCCTTTAACGCCCATTACAACAACTTTACCGTAGGAATTCTTGATTTATCCGGCGTGGTGTTTTTCCTCAGCGTAATCGCTCTGTTTGTATTCCTCACCACCAGAATATTCGAGAAGAAAAGATGGAGCTAAGGAAGGGTGTGCACAATGAAAATAAATAAAGATTCGCTGAAGTCTGCCTTCAGCAAGGAAACATTAACCAGCCGCAAGTTTAAGCACGGCGGCTTGGCGGTTATCATCTTGATTTTCTTCCTGGTGGCGGTGGTAATCGTCAACATGATCGCCGGCCTGCTCACGGATAAATATCCGTTTTTCAGTGTGGATTTGACGCGGGATCAAACCTTTAACATGACCCAGGAATCCATTGATTATGTAAAGGGCTTGGATAAGGATATCTCTATCACGGTATTGAACGATGAAGACGCCTTTGCCGGAGGCAATCAATATTTTGTACAGGCGAACAACATCATCAAACAATATCCCCAGTATAACAGCCGCATTACGCTCAACTACGTCAACGTGAATAAGAATCCCGCCTATCTCAACAGCCTGACCGAGGATACCAAGGCTGCTTTGAACGACATCATCGTGGAGTGCGAGGGCCGGCAGAGGGTGATTGCCTCCATCGACCTGTTTAACACCCAGCAGTCCGCCAATTCGACCACCGGCCAGATGGATACATACATTGTGTCCTCCAAGGCGGAGCAAACCATGACCTCCGCGCTGCTGTACATCACCAGCGATAACCCAGTGCAGATTTCGCTGTTGACCGGATTCGGCGAGAGCGAGGATATGTATCAGAATCTGGTTTCCATGCTGGAAAACAACAACTTTAAAATTAAGGTGCAGAACATTATGACGGAGGAGGAAGTGGATCCGGAATCCAAGATTGCCGTCATCTTTGCACCGGCCATCGATTACACCGAGGACGCCACGAAAAAAGTGGAGAAGTTTTTGAACAATGACGGAAACCTGGGAAAATCGGCGGTTTACTTTGTAAATATGGAAAAGCCCCAAACCCCCAACCTGGACAACCTGCTCAAGCAGTGGGACATCGCGGTGGGCGACGGTATGGTAGCGGAAACCAACTACAATCTGGTGGTCGGCCGCAACCCCTATTTTGCCTACAACGAGTATGTGGACGAGGAATATACCAAAACCCTGAAGAATGTCAATCTTCCCACTGTGGTGCCCTTTAGCTATGAACTGATGGATCTTGGCGGCAACCGCACCGAGGAAGGCGTGAAGGTGCTGCTGCAATCCTCTTCTTCCGCGGCGGTCAGCCCCAGCAAGCCCAGCACCGAATGGACACCCACCAAGGACGACATTGTGGGCAACGTTCCCACCGTACTGGTTTCCACCGACGCCACTTATGTGGACGATATCGATTATGTAAAGGGTAACTTTGCTGTGGTTGGTTCCTATTCCGCAGTCATTCCCGGTATCACCCAAGCAAATACCTATAATAACTCCGCATATTTTGTCAACATGTTCAACGTGCTCAGCGAGCGTGAAAACGCCGGCATTACCATTCAAGACAAAGTGGTGGGCGCCGCCGAGCTGAGCATAACCTCCGGACCCGCCAATGTGATTGGCGTAATTACCATCGTCATTGTTCCGGTGGCTATTCTGGTTGTCGGCCTGGTCATTTGGATCCGCAGGAGGAATCGCTAATGAACAAAAAAATCAAAGGATTGATTATCGGCGGGGCCGCCGTGGTGGTGTTGGTGGCTATGCTGCTGATTTTAATGAACCTCCCCACCGGGGAAGACGATACCGCCTCTTCAGACGCCGCCTCTTCCAGCCGATCAATTGTGATTAATGAACAAGCAGCTTCTGACGTGAAGACAGTGAAGGTTGTGCTGGAGGATGAGGAATATACCCTCACCACCGGCGGCGACAAGGCTTATTCCATGACAGGGATGGACGACGCGCCGGCCTCCAACGCCATTTATGCCAGCCTGGCCAGTGATGCGGCTGCCATAAAAGCCGCCGAGCTGATTAGCGAGGATACCTCTTCCCTTAAGGATTTCGGCCTGGATAAGCCCCGTTCCGAAGTGGAAATCACCTATGCGGACGGCTCTGGGATCAAGCTTTTGGTGGGAAACGACGCTCCTTCCGGCTCCGGCGTTTATGTGATGGTGGACGGAAAGATCTACCTCTTTGAAGCCAGCCGTGTGGATACCTTCTTGTATCACAAGGTGGATTACATCAGCAAAACCATTACCAAGACAGCCGATACAGGGGACGATGCTCCGGTGCTCAAAAAGATCACCCTGGAGGGGACGCTGCGTCCCAAGCCCATCGTGCTGGAGGTTTCTCAGGAAACCGTTAATTCCACTACGACGAATCTTTACGAGATGTCCGCGCCCAGAAAACATGATGTGGATAGCGCCAACGCCGCCTCTACGGGCAATAAGATATTCGGCTTGTCGGCCAGTAAGGTGATCGCCTTTGAGCTCACCGACGAGATATTGGAGAAATATGGATTGAAGGATCCTTATTCCAAGGTTACAGCGGATTATGCGGACCAAACCATTACTCTGATGAGCTCCAAACCGGACGAAAACGGCATGGCGTATGTGATGAACTCCACATTGGACGTTATTTTCCAGGTGAATGTATCTGAATTGGGCTGGGTAACGACCACCTATGAAGACCTGGTCAACAAGCTGGTGATCGCGCCTATGGTTAGCGAATTGAGTAAGATTACGGTGATGACGCCCAGCAAAACCTATGCGTTCGACGTGAAAACCGTTCCGAAAGAGGATGATGAGACCTCCACGACTACGACGTTTTCCTATAACGGTAAAGAGCTGACCGCGGCCAATTTCCGCAAGTTCTACCGAAATATGATGAACGCCAAGCACCAAGAGTTTACTGAGAAACAGCCTTCCGGCGATGTGATTTTGACCTTTAAGTATGAATATACCGATGGAAGAACCCCAAATGTGGTGGAATTCTTCAAGGGCGAAAATCGTATGGTATATATCTCTCTCAATGGGGACTGCGAATCTCTGGAGAATGAATCCTATGTGGAGAAGATCCTTGAGGATGTAGAGAAAGTGGTCAATAACGAGGAAGTGAAGGAGTTCTAATTCTCCTGAAAAAGCGATTTTTACACTGGAAATAGAAGCCGGGCGTGTGTTCTGAATGGAACGCACGCCCGGCTTTTTTGTTAGGCTCTCCTTAGGGATAAGATTCTGTATTACTACTGATAGAGACGTTCCAGCCTCTGCTTTTAAGACAGGCCGCCGCCTTTCTCAGTACTGTTTGAGTGAATGGATTTATTGCCGGTGGGTTTTAAAATAGTCGATGAGATGGGATAAAATTTTTCTTTGATCTTTGGATAAGCCTTCGACGGACAATGACGACGGCGCTTTGATTCCCATGAGTTCATCAAGAGATACCCGGTAGATCAGGGCCATGCGCCGAAGAGTGCTCACCTTTGGCGATTTTATACCGCACTCGTAAGCGCTGATGCTGGAACTGGCGAGTTCCAGCTTGCGGGCGGCCTGCTGCTGGGAAAGCCGGGCGTTACGTCTTGCCTGCTGGAGATATCGCCCGAAATCATAAGGAACGGATCCATCCAAAATCGTTGCAACCCCTCCTTTTATTGAAGAAAAATCAGTGCACTCAAAAATAGAATCCCATATAGAAAGCCTGCTTATATCATAATGGAAAAACGTTCATATCGTATAGTGCTCATAATCACTAGAATAATAGATATAGAGAAACGACTGACCTTTTGGCTGGGTCAGTCGTTTCTCTCATAGCAATGCTTTTTACTTGTTAGGGGAGCTGATCTTGCTTGTCATCTGGAACGGAATCCTCCGGGAGGACCGGCTGCGCGTCCACCACCCGGTAGAGTTTGCGGCCGGAATCCAGGCGTTCGTGGGCCAGAGGCTTGCGCTTCCGGAAGAGGAGCAGATAGCCCCCGAAAATTATCAGGCAGCCCAATGTGACGAAAAGCCCAGGGAGCAATCCGGGGGTCATGTAGTCAAAGCGGATGGTGCTGGTCTGGCCCGCCGGTACCCGCACGGCCATAAATCCCACGTTGGCCTTCTCAATGACGGCCTCCTGTCCGTTGACGGTGGCGCTCCAGCCGCTTTCATAGGGAACGCTGAAGAAGACCAATTGGTCTTTTCCTTCGGGCACGGTGATTTCGCCGGTAAACCCAGTGTTATCCCGGGAAAAGGAGGAACAGGTCAGTTCCCGGCGGTTTAGACAATCTTTGAAATAGCTCTCTTGGTCAAAATAGAGGTCCTTGGGATCCTCCACATGTTCCAGAATATCGGCGTTGCGGGCGGCCCCTGCCTCGTCCAGCACAATTGTTTTCAGAAGAAGCAGATTTCTGTTTGATTCCACAACTCCGTCGTACTGATCCCGGGTGATGTAGGAGTCATAGGTGAATCCATAGGGAATGTAGTATTGGTTTTCCCAGATGTCAAAACCATTTTGGGTATCGTAATAGGTCCAGCCGGGCATGGCGGGGTTGGGATATTCTTCGGTTCCATTGTTAAAGGTTTTATCGTCCCCCGCGTAATCAAAGAGCCAGCGGCAGGAGGTGAGCCCCCTCAGACCGTAGGTGCTGGTATCGGGCCGGGAACCCACGTCCCGCTGGACCCCGATGGAGGGATAAAACTCCATGATGGAACCCGGAACAATGGAATGGAAGGCTTGTATGGTGGGAATCTGCCAGAACATGGCCTGGTTGTCCATGCCGTTGTAAATATCAATCCGGCAATTTTCAGTGTCGGGCAGATTGATGTCGTTTCCACCTTTGAGGCTGTAGGGAATGATGAAATTGTGGGTGCTGTAGGACTGGGATTTTCCCAGCCCAATGATATAAGCGGAGTATAATATGGTGACGGCGGCGCACCCGGCGGCAGCAAGGCGTATAAACCGCTTTTTGTCCTTTTTGAGAAAGCCGATCAGGATGCCGAGCATTACCAAGCTGACCATGGAGATGGCGACATAGATCCAGAAGCGGTCGGGATAGGTCATAAGGCCGATTTGCGTTTCCTTTCCGCCATTCATGCTTTTAGGCATAAAGCCGATGGGAAGCGCGATGGCCAGGGTGATTCCCGCCGTCCATTTAATGGCCCGTTTCCAATCCACTCTGGTGTTTTCCAAAGACATGAGGGTGGCAAGACTGAGCATCAGGGTGAGCATATAGAACCACCGGGCGTAGTAAGAGGAATTGAACAGCTGGAAGGCGCTGTTGAGAATGGGTACCATCGCCATCAGGAAAAGAATGAGCAAAAGACGTTTGAGCCAGTGACGGCGTTTTGTCTGGAACCAGGCAATGACCCCGGTCATGCTGAACAAGGGCAGCCAAGCGCCCAGGGAAGCCCACTTGGCCTCGGAATCCGGCGTGAAATTGGGGCGGGCGGGAATGTCCGGCGGGAAGAACAAACTTTGCAGGATGTGTAAATAGCGCTGTTCCCAGCCATAAAGCAGAGCGCCCCAGCCTTGGGGGGGATTGTCCACCCGGGGGTTTTGCGTGACGGTAAGGATGGTGGGAAACAGCAGCACCGCGGTGCCGGCCACTCCGAGCACCGACTCGAACAACAGCCAGAAGAAATCTTTTGCGGTGATTTTCCAGCTTTTTGCAAACATGCGGACGAACCAATAGATGATAACAAAGACGACCTGTCCGACAAAAAAGTAATAGTTAAACAGACAGCTGGCGAACACCGCGGCGGCAAACACCCCGCGGCGGCGGGTGTACATATACTCGTCCAAGGCCGCCAGCACCAGGGGGAAGATGATAATTGCTTCATGAAAGTGGTTGAAAAAGATGTTATACACCGAAAAGCCGGAGAATGCGTACAGCATGCCGCCAATGAGGCCATACCCCTGGTTGCGCACATACCGCCGAAGATAGATATAGCCGGTGAGAGAGGCGCAGCCAAACTTTAAAATAAGCAGCGGACCCATCAGATAAGGAACCGCCTCGCTGGGGAAAGGCAGCGTCAGCCAGAAAAAGGGGCTGCCCATCAGATAAAAGGAATAAGATCCAATGGTATTGGCTCCCAGATCGGTGGTCCAGCTCCAAAAAATATTCCCGCTCCGTATGGAATCGTGAATCATTTGATAAAAGGGAACCTGCTGGACGTTAAAATCCCCATAATACAAAAAATACCCCTGGTCGTAGATGATAAAGGGGATAAAAAACAGGAACGATACCCCGATACCCAACAGAAACGCCTTGAGGAAGTATCGATTCTTATAATTGGAGCTTTGCAGTCTTGTTTGCGTCACACGTTACGCCTCCTCTTTTTTGGCCAATGGCTTGCGGTCCTATACCGCCGCGGCTCTCTCCTGCTGCGGAAGTCAAGTCCGCGGGGAAAATCGTTTAAAAAGCAGGTTCCATCTGTGGGAGATGTCCTCCTTGCCGCTGTTCAAACGATAGGAAAAGACTCCCCGTAAACGCCTGCGTGCGGTAAGGAAACTGGAAAAACAGTTATCGGGGAGAGGGCAATAGGTCAGCCGATGGATTGAACGCCATACAGTAGGATTCTACAATCGCCTTTTCTGTATGTATTATATCATGCAGGATCGGTGCAGGCAATTATAAAACCGGTTTGATTGGCAAAATGTTGGAAGCCTTTCTAAGAAGAGGAGATTATTGCAGGAAGAATTAAGCATGGAAATGGGAGGAAAACAGGGAGATATGGCTGTTTTTTTCCTTTGCAAGAGGGTAAGAAAGGGAATTTTTACACAATCTCACTACTTTTACAGAGGATTCGACAAACAAAATCTGCATTTTCGGTATTATAAGAATATGACAATGCCGCAGACTTGTATTATAATGAAGGTTATGAAAAAAGAGCGCCTGGAAAGAAAGGAGAAGGATGATAATGGAAGGAAGCCATTTTTTTGCCATTCTCTCCAGAATGAAATACATCAACCGCTGGGGGCTGATGCGTAATACCCGCAATGAAAACATCAGCGAGCACAGCTTGGACGTGGCGGTGCTGTCCCATGCTTTGGCGGTGCTGCGCAACCGAAGATTTGGAGGAACGGTAAATCCCGAGCGCGCCGCGCTGCTGGGATTGTATCACGACGCCACAGAGATTTTTACTGGAGATCTGCCCACTCCGGTGAAATATGAGAATCCAAAGATCCGCGACGCCTATAAAGAGGTGGAAGGCGCGGCCAGAGAGAAACTGCTTTCCCTTCTGCCGGAGGATTTAAGGCCGGATTATGCAAGCCTGTTCGGGGACAGCGAGCCGGAGCTTATGGCGCTTGTAAAGGCGGCGGATAAGCTATCCGCCCTGATTAAATGCGTGGAGGAGCGGCGGATGGGAAACAGGGAGTTTATGAAGGCGGAGCATTCGCTGCGAACAGCGATAGCCGATATGCATTTGCCCGAGGCAGAATGCTTTCTGGAGCAGTTCCTGCCTTCTTACAGCCTGACATTGGATGAGCAGGACTGATTGGAAAGCCAGAAGAGGGCATAAGCCCGAAATAAACGCCCCGCCGCAAACGATTGGAAAGAGAAACCAGAGCGGGGACCGATCCGGAGAACCGGAAAGGAGCGTGAGCATATGGGAATTAAACGTTGGAGAACAGCCAGGAAAGAAAAAACAGCGGAACAACAGAAGAAGTATTTTCGCAAAAAGATGATACTTTCTTCCGTTGGGGTGTTTTTATTGCTGTGCGGTGTGGTGACCGGCGGATTGACTTATGGATATCAGGTTTGGAAGAGCATGTACAAGCCGCTTCCGGACGCGCCTGTGGTGAATACGCAGTCCTCGGCATTGCAGACAGAGCCGCCCTTGGCCTTTGCGCAGGGAAAGCAGCCGGAGATGAATTTGATTAAACCAGCCGCGATACCGCCCAAGTATCGGGATCAATACACCAATATCTTATTGATTTTATCCGATGGGTTCGGCGCTTGCGACCTGATGCTGCTTACCATAGACCAGGCGCACGAGCAGCTGAAGCTGACCTCTTTTTTAAAGGAAATCTGGGTCAAGATTCCCGGTTTGGATAGGGAGTCCCGATTGGACGCGGCCTATGCTGCGGGAGGGGCCAAGCTGGCGGCCCAAACGTTAGAACAAAATTTTGGAGTGACGATAGACCGGTATATAGAGGTGGACTTTCAGCAGCTTCCCGATCTGATTGACCGTTTGGACGGAGTGGAACTCACCATCAGTCAGGCGGAGGCGGAGTACATCAATGAATATTCCGCTTCCACACCGACCCTTCCCGGTGCGGGTACCTATAATTTAAACGGCAGGCAGGCCTTGTGCCATGCCCAAAACAGGACGGTGGAGGTGCATGATTTCGACGCGGTGAATCGGGTTCGGGACGTGGTTATGGCGGCGTTTGTCCGGTTTCAGACCACCAGCGATATGATGCGGCTGGCCAAGCTGGTCAACGATTCCACCTCCATGCTTTCCACCGATCTGGAACTGGAAGAGTTCCAAAAACTGCTGCTGGGCTGTTTTGATTATGTGGATTATGAAACCTGTCAGTACCTGCTGCCCTGCGGCGACGGTTATGTAAAAACTACGGTGAAGGGCGCCAAAGGAACCCAGGACGTGCTGCTGATCCGGGATATCGACCAAGTGAGGGAACGAATCTATCGTTTTGTTTATGGAGATTACCATAGCAGCGGGGTATGCCAGCCGGATGATCCATTATATAATCCGTGACCGCTGATTTTACAACTTTGTGACACAATCCTTTCAGGAATCATATGTTTCCGGCGCTATTTTATTTGATTATTGTCCCCAAATGATGTATAATGTGTGCCAGCAAGAGACTGGATGAAAAGACAAGATGTCCCGCCAAAGGCGGTAATACGCAAAAGTCAGTAAGGAGCGTGTGGGTCAAATGCCACAAAATCCCAGGGGCCGCCGTCCTGGACCGGGACAAGGTCCCCGGACAGGAGGGCAAAGAAGACCGCCTCAACGGCATCGCTATCAGCAAACGCCTCCGTCAAGCAGGAGGGAGCAGAATCGGGGATCCCCCAATAAAGCCAGACAAGACCGGCGCTATGCCGGCGACCGGTATGAAGAGAGGCGTTCCGCTTCCCACAGGAGAAGCGGGCAGGCAGAAAGGAAGGGACGTACTTTGGAAAGAAAGAGAACGAAAAAGACGTCGACAGGCAAAAAGGTTGTCAATGCAGTCATTATTGTTTTTTGCGTGTTGTTCATCGCCATGGGCGGTTTGATGGTTTGGGGGCACAGCGCGCTGAGCTCCATGTATAAGCCGTTAAACGGCGGAGACGTCAATGATTCCAATATTCTCCCCAGCGGGCTTACGCAGGATCAGGTCAACCAAATACTTCCAGGCGCTGGAAATCATCTCACCGACGATCTGTTCAGCGACCAAGAGGTGTTTAATGTTCTGCTGGTGGGTGCGGACGACGATGGGAACAGCGATACCATGATGCTGATTTCCATTGACAACAAACATCAAAAGCTAAAAATGACCTCCTTCATGAGAGACACCGTGGTGGATATCCCCGGGAAACAGGGCGTTTATCGCTATAAACTCAACGCCTCCTTTGGCGCGGGAGGAGTCCCGCTGGTCATTGAAACCATTGAGCGGAATTTCGGGATTAACATCGATAAATATGCGGAGGTAGACTTTGAATGTTTCCGCAAGGTCATTGATATTCTGGGAGGCGTGAAAGTGACGCTGACCCAGCCTGAGGTTGAATTCATCAACGATCGATGGAAGGATGGGCATCCCCTGACAAACGGCGCCGGTACTTATGTTTTGGATTCCGGAAAAGCTTTGGTTCACGCCCGCAACCGATCTTCGGGTATGTGGGACTATGGCCGTACCGCTCGTCAGAGAGATGTAATCCGGGCGACCATTGAAGGGTTCAAGAATACTGATGTGGTATCCATGCTTAAAATTGCCGCCAGTATGATGGAATATGTGAATACGGACATGAATCCCCAGGAACTCAGCCAGTTGATTTACAAGGCCCCCACCTATATGAACTATGAGATGGAAGAATTCCGGCTGCCCACCAATAACAATCTGGAGGAAAAAACGATCAGCCAGTTCGGCGGGGCCGTATTAATCATTCCGGATATCCAACAGGCCCGGGCAGATCTGAAAGAATTCATTTACGGCGAAGGCGCGCCGGAGGGCACCATGCCCAGCACCACCGACCGTGTGCGCAATGGAGAATAAATCTGAAATCGTTTCAAGGCAGTATGATAGAAGCGGCCCCTCCCCTGTAAATGGGGGAGGGGCCGCTTTATTTGAAAATGGTTGGTGTGTAGGTTACCGGTCGATATAAGAAGTGAAGACAAATCGACTTCGCTGCGCGCACCGTGAGGCCGTGGTTCTCAAACGGCCAAGGACCTGAAAATGTATAGGAAAGGGGGGCAATACGGTTTGCCGTGTTTGTGGAAGCGGTTTTTTCGTCCTCTTCCCAACGTGTAAAAAGACTTGCGAAATGCCCGCCTTGAGCGCGCGCTCAACAAGGCTCCTTGGGCTTTAAAACCAGAGTCGTCTGCCCGCTGTTCAGTGAAAGAAGCTTGCGCTGAATGCGGGGATGTTTTAGCTCTGAGCGAACCATATCCTGTAGTATTTTTCCGCCATGGTAGCCATGGATGACCACAATCTCCCGGATATCCTTTCCCACTCGTCCTAAGAGCAGTTCCAGTTGCCGCTTGGCCTCAGCGGCGCGCATCCCGTGGATGTCCACTTCCAGGGTCCAGCCAAATTTCCGTTCCATCATGATGGACTTCCTCCCCGCTTTTTACGTGTCTTTTTGGGCTTCTCAGCTTGATGATTCTCCCATACAATGGGTTGTCCGCATTTAGTACAAAACAGCATCCCTTGATACAGCCTTGCTCCGCAAGACGAACAGCGCTGCCTGGAGAGAGGGAACGCTCCGGGCAGGCAAACCCGCTCGGATTCTCTTTTGCGCACGGTATGGCGATGAGCCAGCAATAAAACAGCGGCAACGGCAGCCAGGAATAGCAGAGCGGCGCCGCCTAACATCAGGACAAACCAGGGATTGGCCCATTGCACCACTGCGGTAAGGGAAGCTTTGCCATCCTGGGGAAGCTGACGAGTTACGGTTTGAGGATCTACACGAACCGCCTGGGAGATTTGGTTGCCCTCCTCGTCCAGAGAGGACACTGGGGAGTCCCCAATATAGGTATAGGAAACCGGCCCTCCGTAACCGATTTGACGTAAAAAAGATTGCAGATCCATGCGGTCGTGGACCAATGTCGAGTGATAGAGCTGGAATCCATCCTGTTTGCCCAGCGTGATTTCATTTCCCGGGCCCAATAACCGGGTAAGAGAGGCGCTGAGCTCACTGGGGGCTCCTTGCAGGGAAAGGGTACAATGGGTTCCTTCCGCAGCGGCGGAGAGGCCGTCGATGTTCAGGCCTTCAAAGTAGCGGCATGCAGTTTGCGCCCCGCGTTGGCCGGTTTCTCCAGCAAATTTCAATTGGATTTCGCGCTGAAAGCTGCCTTGGGACATGCGCTTCGTCGCAATCGCCACCGACTCCACGGAGTATTCGTTCTGGCTTTGCAGGCGAACCTGCATCAGGCAGCTGTCCTGCTGGAACAAAAAGCCTTCGCTGTCCAGATATCCGTCTACCGTCATCCACCGGCCGGACTGGAACAGCTGGGCTTCCGATACGCCGGAAGTGCTGTCTGAGGCAAATCGGTATTCCACAAAGGTTTTGCCGTACCGATTGGAAGGAAAGGAGGAAAAATTCAGACGTTCGGTAAACGCCACCTGACTGTTGAAAAGGGTGTCTTTCTGCTGCTCCATGACGCTTTGGGAGGAGGCGCTGTCCAAAGCCTGGGCGGTTTGGGCGGCAAGGGAATCGTTGGTTGAGGCCATAAAAGAGATGGAAAAGGTTTTGCCGGAGGCGGTTTCGCTCCATTCTCCCGTTCCTCCTTGGGGAATCCGCTGCTGTAAATAGGGTTCTAAGGATTCCCCCGACTGTTCAAGGGTGCTCTGCGGAATGGAAATGGCGATTGTGCGTTCAAAACGATCATTGTCCAACAGGCGGGTGAAAACCGTCACCTTATTCACGGGAAGATAATCAAATTCCCGCACCTCCAATTGGCCGGGAGAAGAAAAAACTTGTCCCTCCACCGTAACCTGGGCTTCGCCCTCTGAAAACAGTCCCGGCTTCCCATCACAAAGCTGTTGATCGACGAGGGCCTGATCCAGCCAGCTCATCAGATCGCCGCTGGAAAAGTCCTCCTCCAAGCGAACTCCCCGCGCAAAAACACCGGAAGGACGGGCATATAACAGATAGCACTCACGGCCCAAAAGATCCTCCACCTTTTCCCGGTATTCCTGTTCGCTCTCAAAGGACAGGGTAAAGGAGTAAACGGCTCCATCTCCCTGTCCAGCTTTCTCCCAGGAGAGCTGCTTTGGGCAGGATTGGCGTAACAGCGCGTCCAGCGCCTCCTCTCCGCCTGCGATTTGGTCCAATCCGCCGTTTTTGAGGGTGCATATCATGACCCGCTGTCCGGAGAACCCATGCTCTATGGTCATTTGGGTTACCGGCTGGGTGGAACAGCCGCCCAACAGGCAGGCGAAAATAAAAACAAGCGCGGCGATAATAACCGGGCGAATATGCTGTCTCATAGGAACTCCCTCCGTTGTGGTGCGGTTTGACGGAGAAAATGACGGTGCGGCGCACAGCGGTTCTTCTGCAAACTCCGTTGGGCGGGGTTGCCGGACGGGTGAATTTCTCCATCGTATTTGGCTTCCATTATACTATGTTTTCCGTGGTATTGCTATAGAAGAGCCGATAAAAAGGCCGGAACTCTGTGAATTGAGGGCGGCGCTCCTGAACGGCTGTCTGTTAGATCCTGCGGGCGGGAGAAATCCTGCTGTTTTTACCGGATTCGCCAACATGTTGCAGAATGTGGGGAGAATCCCAAGAAAAATACCCGTTGGCTGTCGATGAAAATTCACGGAATACAGATGAAATGAATTTAGGGGTATGCTATAATAATATAACATTGGCACCGGCGGGGAAAGGGAGGAGAGTCGCGATGACCGTTGTAGATATCAGAAGCTTCATTACTGTGCGCAATGTGGAGCTGATTGAAGTAAATAACGACTTTATCTATTATGCGGAGGAGAAAAACGAGGAGGGGCATAATAACCTCTTTTTGTTAGAATATAACCGGGTAACTCGACGGGAACGCGTCATCACCCATTACTCTCTGGATGATCCAACCTTTGTCCAGCATATTTATTCATTTGTGGACAGTATCGTTCTCTTATTGGAGAATGGCGGCAGCGCCGTATGGGTGTTTCGGGTGGATAAAAATACCGGAGAGGAAACGGTTCGTACGCAGCTTAACTGCATCGGCGGTTTTGCCGGCAGTAAGGCTTTGGACAAGCGGCATGTTTTGGTGTATACGGAGGCAAACGAGGAATTCTTCGACCTGTTTAAGGAATATCAGAGAGTGACCGGATGCGCCCGGGTCGCCTATCTTTATGATATTGAAAAAGAGGAAAAGTACTTTGTCAAAAATTTGCGGCTTTGCAGACGGTCCGGAGAGGATTTCTTGCTGTATTCCACCCAAGAGGGCAAACAGGTGCTTCTGCTTGATCCCTACGGCGACGAAACGCTTAAGCAGCGGTGTTATCGGAGTGCGCGCTGGATCAATACCCAAGTCCGCGACAATCTGTGGGTGATTCCCCTGAAGAGACTGATGGAAGGCATCAAGCGGGGGGAAGAGGAGTTTCGGGAGCGCCCGGTAATCACCGCGGATATCAACGGCCTGGTGCGCTTCAGCGGGATGGACAAACACAATATATACTTTAAAGCCAAGCACTTCCCCACAGGGAGGGAACGGATCTGCCGTTATGACAAAAACAGCGGTGAGATACAGGTGGCGGCGGATCTTGCGCAGAGCGAAACCCAGGCGTGCAGCTACTATATCGAGGAGCGCAACGCCAAGGCGTACCGGCTGGAAGAATACGATGAGACCATTCTGGTTCACGGGGTGGTCAACAGCGCGGTACACGCGGAATATGAAAAAAAGCTTGGGCAGTTGGTCAGCTGTGTGGAGGATCGCTTTTTGATTACCCGAAAGGTTGTCTATGACGATCAGGGAAATTATGAGTTTGAGTATAATTCCATTTACGACATTGTGAAAAAAACGGAAGAAAGCTTTGAATGCAAATGCGCCGTGTGGGGCAACACGCTGGTTCTGTTTTGATTTTGGCCGCCCGCTGAGGCTTGTTTTTCGGGCGGCGCGTGGGCGTTTGTTTTGTAGTATCAAGGATATAGGAGGCTTACGTATGAGACACTGGTGGATGAGATCCTGGAAATGGGCGGACGCCTGTGTGGGCGCTCTTGTCGCGCTGTTTGGCGTGCTTTGCCTGGCTGCGCCGGGTTTTTTGTTACGGTTTATTTCCGTTGCGGTGGGAAGTTCCATACTGCTTTTTGGGGCGGTTCAGGGGTTTCGCAGCGTGCGAATCAATAAGACGGCGGGGGCTTTGCCGATGCCCATGCTGTTGTCCGGCGTGATCGCCGCAGTGGTGGGATTGATGTTCCTTATCCATCCCTCTACGCCCGTTGCGATTTTTGCCACCATATTCGGCATTTGGGCGCTGGGTTCGGGCGCGGTTAAGATGAATCGCGCCATTGGGGCCCGTCAGTCGGGGAATTCCAGCGCGTGGATGTTTGTGCAGAGCTTTATTCACATCGCCTTTGGATTCTATTTGATTATCAATCCGGTGAATATCACGGAACTATGGGTGAGAGTGGTGGGCGTCTATCTGGCATATTTGGGAATTGTTTTTATGATCGGAGCGCTCACCGCAAAGGAAGAGCCCTTTTAATTTACGCCCGGATTGCGAGAGCCGATGAAGATTTTTGCAGGGCGAGGGGATTTGAACGCTTATATGGGCGTAGGACGTCGGAGTCTTAACCTTGGGACCATGCAAACCAGTTATCGGATCAACCGGCAGCTGACGGAGAAATTGCACGGAACATGTGATGGGGCAGTCAGCCGTTTATGGGGACTGACTGCGGATTTGCGCAGGATACAGGAAAGATACCGCCGATGAGATGCCCAAAAACGGACAGTTCCAATCGGAAAACAATAAAAAACAAAAGGAGGGCTGAAATCAGCTCTCCTTTTGTTTTCGCATACTGTCAAGCAGCGCTCGAACGACATCTACAATAACGCGTATTTCCATATCGTCGGCATCCTTTACCAATTTCCCCAATTCATCGATAAAAACTGCTTTGGAACGGTACACGCAGTCGCAAGCAAGTACATCCAGTGAAACATCCAACGCATTGGCGATATTTAAAAATGCAGTGAGACTGGCTTTGCTGTGGGCGTTTTCCAGATTGCTGATGTGGGTTACCGACATGCCGATCTTTTCTGCAAGCGCCTCTTGTGTCACGCCTTTTTGTTCCCTAGTTGATTTGATCCGTTTCCCAATTGCAGCATAAGGCTCCACATGAATCTTCAAGTCTACGCCTCCTATTACAAAAAATGAGTATATGTTATTGTATAATAAAATAATTTATGATAAAATAAACTATAACAATTATAAATTCATATAATTGAAAATGCGGTAAGGTTTTAATCGGTTTTGCCGCATTTATTTTTCTGTAACAAAGTGTAAACGGTTCACAAAATCATGTGAGGTTAAAAGAAAAGGAGTTGAATGAATGTTTCCAAGCAGCAAAGAATTTGCGGAAGATTTTAAAATTCGTTACATAGAGCTTGCAAAACGTTTGATGGTGTTGCGGCTTTTGGAGGAGCCTATGACAAGTTATGAGCTGAGCGAGGCCATCCATCAGGGGAGCAATCGGATTTTTCCGGTCAGACAGGTTTTCGCCGTATTGGTGGTACTTGAGCAGATGGAAGCGGTGGAAAAGCTGCGCCAGGACGGCCGGGAGGTTTACAGGATCACAGAAAAGGGCCGAGAATGCCTGCAATTATGCTTGGATGAGTTTTATCCCTTGCGAGACGGTGTGAATATGATTTTACAAAAAGACGCGGCATACAAATAAACGGATATAGAAATTTTAAAAGAGCGGTGTTTCTATCAAGAAACAGCGCTTTTTTGTGTTGCCATCCTGTTTTATCCATGGGAATGTTTATAAATTTTACAAAGATAAACGCATATGATACACTGAAAGCATGTGAACTTAGAACGGTAACAGGAGGAAGCTATATGAAAACAGTCATTGTAGGCGGGGTGGCGGGAGGAGCGTCCGCTGCCGCTCGATTGCGCAGATTGAATGAACAGATGGAAATCGTCCTGCTGGAACGGGGACCCGATATCTCTTTTGCAAATTGCGGATTGCCCTATTATATCGGCGGTGATATCCCCAAAAAGTCCGACTTAACGTTGCAGACTCCGGAGAGCTTTCACGCACGGTTTGATGTGGATGTGAGGGTTGACAGTGAGGTGACCGCCATTAATCCGCAGAGAAAGACGGTTACGGTAAGAAACGGGGAGAATACATATGAGGAGAGCTACGATCAATTGATTCTCTCACCCGGAGCCAAGCCGGTACAGCCTCCCATCCCCGGCATTCCCAATCAAAAGGTATTCACCCTGCGGAATATTCCGGACACGGTAAAAATCAAAGAATATGTGGAAAAGAAGCTTCCAAAGAGCGCCGTTATCATTGGTGGCGGTTACATCGGGGTGGAAATGGCGGAAAATCTGGTTCAGGCGGGGCTATCCGTAACCATTGTGGAGATGGCAAACCATGTAATCGCCCCGTTGGATGAAGATATGGCCTGCGATGTGCACCGTCATCTAAACGCAAAAGGGGTGCGCCTGATGCTGGGACGCCAGGTGAAAGCGGTGAAAGAGGATGGAAGCGGCCTACGCTTTACGCTGGACTGCGGGGAGATTTCAGCCGATATGGCGGTGCTGTGCGTGGGAGTACAGCCGGATACTGGGTTTTGCAAAGAGGCCGGGATTGCCTGTAATTCGAGGGGAAGCATCGTGGTGGACGAACAGATGCGCACCAATGTGCCGGATGTGTATGCGGTGGGCGACGCGGTGGAAATTACAAACTTTGTCACTCATCAAAAAGGATTTATCCCGCTGGCCGGGCCGGCCAACCGCCAGGGAAGAATTGCCGCCGACAATGTGTGCGGGCTGAATAGCAGATATACCGGAACTCAGGGATCGTCGGTTCTCAAGGTGTTTGACCTGACGGTGGCAGCTACGGGGATCAACGAGAGTACCGCCCGCAAAGAGGGAATCAATTATGACAAGATGTTCACCTACTCCCCCTCTCACGCGGGATATTATCCAGGGGGAAGTCCCATGTCCGTCAAGGTCATCTACGAGCGGGGGACAGGAAAGATTCTGGGGGCTCAGATTGTGGGAAGCCAAGGGGTGGATAAGCGCTGCGACGTGTTGGCGGTGGCCGTCCGCGCAGGCATGACCGCGTTTGATCTTACAGAGCTGGAGCTGTGCTATGCGCCCCCTTACTCGTCGGCAAAGGATCCGGTCAACATGGCGGGCTTTGCCATTGAAAACGTACTGACCGGAAAGGTGAAAACCTTCCACTGGCATCAGGTGGACGCCTTGCCACGGGACGGAAGCGTGACTTTGTTGGATGTGCGCACGCCCAGCGAATATGCCATGGGACACATCCCGGGTTTTCGTCATATTCCGTTGGATGAGCTGCGTCGGCGCATCGAAGAGCTGCCCAAGGAAAAGCCGGTGTATGTGCATTGTCACAGCGGGCTGCGCAGCTATGTTGCCTGCCGCATATTGTCGGGGCGCGGATTTGATTGCTACAACCTGTCCGGCGGATACCGTCTCTACGAATCTGTGGTGTCCGGACGGAAGATTCCGGACCATAGCTGCATAGATCCAAACTGAAACGCTGGCGGAATCCATTCTATTCTGTGATTCAAATCAGGCGTCTGTCAACAGCCGTGGGCGTTGTCTTCCGACATAAAAAATCCCTCGCGCGCCATTACGCGCAGCCGAGGGGTTTTTGCTGCACAGAAGCGGGAGGATGAACGAAAGGGAACCTGGGTTGAAGATCATAAAACAGAATCTTTCACCCGCGTTGGGCCGTTTACGAATAAAGAATGGGAATTCGGAAAAAATCTCCAGGTCTGCCCATTGACGCGCACAGGGAAAAGCCGTAAAATAAAAAAGTTATGAATCAATATGTTTGATGTAGGACCCATGGGGTCTTGTTGAGTGGAGGAACAGACTTGGTAAATCAATTAGAACATGAGATCAATCGCAGAAGAACGTTTGCCATTATCTCTCATCCCGACGCGGGAAAAACCACCCTGACGGAGAAGTTTTTGCTATACGGAGGGGCCATCACTCTAGCGGGGGCAGTCAAGGGAAAAAAGGCGAAGCACGCCGTATCCGACTGGATGGAGATTGAAAAGCAAAGAGGAATCTCGGTCACTTCTTCGGTGATGCAGTTTCAGTATGAGGATTATTGCATCAACATTTTGGATACGCCCGGACATCAGGATTTCTCGGAGGATACCTACCGTACCCTGATGGCCGCAGACTCGGCTGTGATGGTAATCGACGCTTCCAAGGGTGTGGAAAATCAGACGAGAAAGCTTTTTAAGGTGTGTCTGCTGCGGGATATTCCGATCTTTACCTTTATTAATAAAATGGACCGGGAGGCCCGCAACCCCTTTGACCTGCTGGAAGAGATCGAGCAGGAGCTGGGTATAAAGACCTGCCCCATCAACTGGCCCATCGGATCAGGCAAGGAGTTCAAGGGGGTGTATGAACGGGAGAAAAAGCGGATTTTGGCCTTTACCGCCAACAACGGACAGCGGGAGGTTGAGGCGGTGGAAGCCGATTTGGCCGACCCCGATTTGGAACAGCTCATCGGCAGAGAGCACAGGCAAGCCTTGGTGGACGACATTGAGCTGCTCGACGGCGCGGGAGACGCCTTCGATCTGGGACAGGTACGCCACGGTAAACTGTCCCCGGTGTTCTTTGGGTCCGCCCTTACCAATTTTGGCGTGGAGCCCTTTTTGGAGGATTTTCTCAAGATGACCACAGCGCCTTTGCCCCGTCACTCCAATCTGGGTGAGGTGGACCCCTTTGATCCGGATTTTTCCGCCTTTGTCTTTAAGATTCAGGCCAATATGAACAAAGCGCATCGGGACCGTATCGCCTTTATGCGGATCTGTTCCGGTAAATTTGAAAAGGGGATGGAGGTCCAGCATGTGCAGGGGGGCAAGAAAATGCGCTTGTCCCAACCCCAGCAAATGATGGCTCAGGACCGTGAGATCATCGAGGAGGCTTACGCCGGCGATATCATCGGGGTGTTTGACCCCGGCATCTTCTCCATTGGAGACACGGTATGCGCTCCCTCAAAAAAATGGGAATTTGAAGGAATCCCCACCTTTGCGCCGGAGCATTTCTCCCTGGTGCGGCAGGTGGATACCATGAAGCGCAAGCAGTTCATCAAGGGAACCTCTCAGATCGCCCAGGAGGGCGCCATTCAGATCTTCCAGGAGCTGGGGGGAGGCATGGAAGAGGTGATTGTAGGCGTGGTGGGCACCCTGCAATTCGACGTGTTGGAGCACCGGCTTAAAAACGAGTACAATGTGGATATCCGTATGGAGGGCCTTCCCTATCAATACATCCGCTGGATTGAGAATGAGGATCTTGATCCCAAAACTCTCCAATTAAGCTCCGATACCAAGCGAATCCAGGATCTTCGTGGCAATCATCTGTTGCTGTTTGCCAATGAATGGAGCATTCGCTGGGCGCAGGAGCATAACAAAGAACTGCGCTTGTCTGAGTTTGGAAGATCTTAAAAAAAGAAGCGTGCCGCCAGGGAATTCTCCCGGGATGGCACGCTTCTTTCCGTATGCTGATTTTTTCAAGTCAATCAAAGCGGAAAAACAGTGAGATAAAAATGGAAATGCCGATGGGGATCAAAAAAACCAGAGAGCGCAGTCCTTCTCCTCTACAAAAGCTGATCACGATATTGACGGTGTAAAGAACGGCAGATAACCACAAAGCCAACCAGAACAGCCGTTTTAATAAATACAGGAGTTTTTCTTTTTCGTTGCTACTATAGCCGAAAAAGAACCATTCAAATCGATTTGTTAAAGTGTTTTTCATTTTGATTACCTAACTGATTCAAAAAACTAAATTTTTGGCGAATATAACTGAAGAGGCAATGGAATGCCATAAATATCATAAAGACCGTTATTAACATCTAACTGACCGGAATTTGAAGAATCCATATTCTATTGCTTAATTTTTGTCTGCATTGAAATCATCGCTTTCTTTATACATTATATGTTATAAATTCATTGATTTCAATGCGGAATGTTGATAATTTTTAACTGTAATTATTATAATAATAGACTAACAAAAAGTGTGCCGCCCTAAACATCTCATTATCACAGATCGTTTTAAGACATAACTGATAAAGGGAGATGATATGAGCGGCACACTGATGTCGTATAGCAAGAAAATTTAACGTAGTATGGCGGGAAAAGATCCGCCCTTTGGACGTTTTGTCTTTTTTCAAACAAGGCCTAGTTAATATGATAAAAATAAAAATACGAAAAAGATCAAGTTGTTCCAATGTGAAATTAGCAAGCAGCGAGAACATGAAGAGCTGAAAAATTACGCCCGCGCACGGAACCGATGGATAAAAAAGGTGACGAAAAACAGGACGGCGGCCGCAAGCACGATGGTGCCTCCGGCGGCGGTGCCCAAATAGTAGGACAAGATCAATCCCACCAGCCCGGAGGCCATGGAGAACAACACCGAAAGCCCGTGATAAGACCGCATGCTGCGTGCTATGTTGCGGGCGGCCGCGGCCGGCAAAACCAGCAGAGAATTGATGATGAGGATGCCCACCCATTTGATGGATACCGTTACAATAATGGCGATGGCGATCACAAATAAGTTTTTATAAAGACGAACGTTGATTTTTTTGCTGACCGCTAAATCAGGGTTTAGACTGGCGGTCATCAGCCGGTTAAAGGAGAATACCCACAGCGCCGCCACCAGGACCAGCACAAAAAGAAGCAGGAGCAGCTCGCCGCCTTGCACGGATAAAATATCACCGATCAGATAGTTGGAATATTTGGAAAATCCCCCGTTGATGGACAGCAGTACGATGCCAAGCGCTACGCCGGCAGAGGAGAAAACCCCGATGATGGTGTCGGAGGAGGAGGTTCCCGACTCTATGATGGCGGAAATCCCCAAGGCAAACAACAGGGCGAATCCCAACATCGACAGCAAATAGTTGTCGATGCCCAGCATTACCCCGATGGCGATGCCGGTGAGGGCGGAATGGCCCAGGGCGTCTGAAAAAAAGGACATCTTATTATTGACGATCATGGTGCCGGTCAGACCAAACAGGGGCGTAATAATCAGTACGGCCAGCAGAGCGTTTACCATAAAATGGAACTGAGTCCACTCAAAGGGCAGCTGTTGGAAAAACGAATAAATTGCATCCATTACGGGTTCCCTCCCACGGCGTCTAAGCCGAATGTCTCCCGCACCACGGGGTTGTTAAGAACCTTATCCACAGTGTTTTGCATCACCACGGTACGGTCCAGAAAGGCGGCGTTGGTGGCGTATTTTTTCACATGGCCGATGTCATGTGAAACCAGAATAATGGGCATGTGGTACTCGCTGCGCAGAGAGGTTACCATTTGGTAAAAGACGCCGGTTCCCTTTCGATCCACAGCGGAGACCGGCTCGTCCAGCAGCAAAAGGTCCGGGATGGGATCTAAGGCATAGGCCAGCAGGATACGCTGCAATTCTCCGCCCGATAAGCTGCCCAGCGTTTTATGCAGCTGGGCGTGGGCCCCCACCTTTTTGAGCATTTTCTCAACCTGTTCCAGTTGGGACTGACGGTGCCCCAGCCACACGGGCAGACGGCTGCGGTTGGCGCAGAACATGTCCGCCACGGTGACGGGAGTGCTGCGGTCAAAGGCCAGGCTTTGGGGAACATAGCCGATGCGCGGACGGTCGATGGAAGCTCCCTGGGCGTTAAAAAACGAGATGGTTCCGGTATGAGGGAGCTGACCCATGATGGCCTTAAGCAGGGTGGTTTTTCCGGCGCCGTTTCTACCGATAAGGGCGAGGATTTCTCCATGATTGGCGGTAAGGGTCACATCCTGCAAAATGACATTGTCCCCCTTTTTTACGCCGAGATGTTTAATCTTTACGCTGCAATGGCAGGAACAAGGGATGGTGTGGGACATATGGGAATCTCCTCTCTTTGGATAGGATAAAAATCGATGGAAACACGTTTGAAGCAAAACGATCGAAAAGATTGCAGACGGCACGGCTGTCCGTTCAGGGATGAAAGACGGGGGAGAAACCATGTATATTACGAAGCAAGCGCCTCCAGCAGTACCTGAAGATTTTTCTCCATCGCGTTAAGATAGGCGTCTTTGGTTTCTTCGCCGGTAACCAGAGGGTCCAGCACATAGACCTTGGCCTCCGTTTCGCTGCCGACGATATCGGCGGCGGTTTTGGGGTATTGAGGCTCTACAAACAGGGCCTTTACTCCGGTGGAGCGCACTAGGCGAATGGTATCCGCCAACTCTCGGGCATTGGGTTCGCTGCCAGGCTCCCGGTTGATTACCGAGACGATATGCAGGCCGAACTCGTGGGCAAAGTAGGGGAACGCCTCGTGAAACGTGATAATATCCCGGCTGGACAGGGAATCCAGTTCCCGGTGCATCCGGTCCCGAAGCTCGGTCAGCTTGGCTACGTACTGATCGGAATTGCTTTGATACTTGTCCGCGAACTGGGGATCCAGCGCCATCAAACCGTCCCGAATGGTTTCCACCTGCGTGATACAGTTGGAGATGGATACCCATACGTGGGGATTAAACTCGGAATGGTCATGTCCGTCTCCTTCCGTGTGTTCCTCATGCCCATGCTCGTCCTCTCCCGACGGGATCAGGGCAATCCCCTCGCTGGAGTTGATTACCGATAGGGAAGGCAGTTCTCCAGTCACCTTATCCAAAAAGGATTCCATCCCCGCGCCGTTGATGATAAAGGCGTCGGCGGTTTCCAGGTTTTTCATGTCGTCCGTCTGCATCTGAAAGTCGTGCAGGCAGCCCGTCTGCTGGCCCGCCATGCTGTCTACCTGGACATTTGGAATACCGTCCGTTAAATTTAGCAAAATAATATACATAGGATAAAAGGAAGCCACCAGCTTTAGCCGGGGCTGTTCCTGGGAGGCGGTGGAAGCGCAGCCGGAGATTCCCGCGGCAAGGCATAGCGCCAGCAAAAAAGATAAAAATCGTTTCAAAGCGTCACTCCCTATTGATCGTTTTCCCGTTGCGGGGCGGCCTGCCCAATCACGGGAAAAACGATGGATCAGTAAATGCAAATGGTTAGCATTTGGCTTTCCTATGATAAGCCCAAACGGCGGCAATTGTCAAGCGTATTGCGTCGATTCGTGAAATCGGCAGGCCCGGCGGCCAAAGTTCGGCTTTGACGCGGCCCGACGTGTAAATCCGGGAGAAGCTTCCGGTTGAAATTCCCCGGCGGAAGCGTTACAATAACAGCGAAAGGGGTGAGGCTATGCAAGCGTTGAAGAATACCAAACAGCGGGAGGCGATTTTGCAGGCGCTCAACCGGGCGGAGGCTCCGCTTTCCGCCGAAGAGGTGTGCGTCCAGGTAACAAAAGAGTATCCACGATTGGCCTTATCCACGGTATATCGCAACCTGGAACGGTTTGCCGACGCCGGATTGCTGGAGCGGTGCTTATTCCACGACGGGATTACCCGTTACAGTCCGAAGCGGGAGCATCATGGCCACTATCTGATTTGTACCGCCTGCAACGCCAAGCTTCGTATCGGCGGGTGCCCCTTGGAAAACGTGAAGCAGACGCTGGAGAGAGAGACAGGCTACGAGATCTCCGGACATGATCTCACCATTTATGGGGTATGTCCCCGCTGCAAGCGGGACCAATAGCGGGGATAAGCGCGTTTGAATTTTTAGAAATTCTTTAAATATCCGGGGTTTGTCTATTTTATCTTCATAAGTTTGTGGTATATTGAAAACAAGAAGGAATCTATCTCTGAAAATCAGGAGGAAACGATATGAAAACATTGCTGAAATTGTTGGGTGTCGCTGCTGTCGCAGGAGGCGCGGTATACGCGGTGAGCAAGTGGAAGGAGAAGCATCCCAGATATTCCGATATCGGCGTGGACGACATCCCTGAGGTGGACGACGATTGGGACGACTTTGAAATTGCAGAAGAGACGAAATCCGACGAAGAGGACTGCACGGTATTGCCGGAGCAGGAACCCGAGACTGTGGAGGAATAACGATGGGCATTATGGAAGAATTGCGGAAAGTGCTGCTGGCGGGGGTGGGCGCAATGGCCATCACCGCGGAGAAGTCCAAGGAGTTGGTGGACGCCTTTGTAGCCAAGGGCGAGCTGACCGTGGAACAGGGCAAGGTGCTCAACGAAGAGCTCAAGCGCAACGTGTCCGAAACCGTGCGCCAGGTTAAGCAGCAGAAAGCGCCGGTGAATAAGAACGTGCTGGACCAGCTGGACGATCTGACCCCTGAGCAAATATGCGAGCTGAAGGCAAAGCTTGCGCAACTGGAGAATCAGCAGGATGAAGAAGGCTGACAAGCCCAGCCACAGAGAACGAAAAAAGAGGGCCGACTCTCCTTCGGTTTCCCGGCTTAAAGAGATGCTGGGGGTGCTGCGCCGTTATGATGTGATGCATGGGGTAAGCCCGGAAAAGCTGCGGCTGATTCTGGAGGACATGGGCCCTACCTATGTGAAGCTGGGACAGATTATGTCCATGCGTTCGGATATTCTGCCCCAGGATTATTGCGACCAGCTCGCCCGGCTGCGGGCCGACGTGAAACCCATGCCCTTTTCCCAGGTGCAGAAGGTGGTGGAACAGGAGTATGGCGCCTCAATACAGGGGATTTTCTCTTCTGTGGATCCGGAGCCTTTGGGAGCGGCCTCCATCGCGCAGGTACACGCCGCCGTACTGAAGGACAAGAGGCGGGTGGTCATCAAGGTTCAGCGTCCTGGAATTCGGGAGACTATGGCCCAGGATATCAACCTGATGCGCAAGGCGGTGCGCATTCTCAAGGCGGTGAGCGGCGCGGGAGACACGCTGGATTTCGCGGCCATCATCGACGAAATGTGGCAGGTGGCCCAACAGGAGATGAATTTCTTGCTGGAGGCCGACCACATTGAGGAATTCAGCCGCCGAAATGAAACCGTTGAATATGTAGCCTGTCCGCAGGTGGATTCTTCCCTGACCACCAGCCGGGTCCTGGTGATGGAGTATGTGGACGGCGTACAGGTGGACGACGTGGACGAGCTGAAAAAACGTGGCTACGATGTACGGGAGATCGGCGCAAAATTAGCGGAGAACTACTGCAAGCAGGTGCTGGACGACGCTTTTTTTCATGCGGATCCGCATCCCGGAAATATCTGGATCCGTGAAGGAAAAATCGTTTGGCTGGATCTGGGGATGATGGGCAGGCTTACTCGTAGGGACAAGCACCTCTTCCGTGCCGCTATCCGCGCCGTGGTCAACAACGACGTATACGAACTGAAAAATATCGTGCTGACCCTAGGGGTTGTGCGGGGACGCGTCAACCATGCCCGATTATATACCGACCTGGACGACATGCTGCTGAAATATGGAGACTTGGATTTGGGCAGTATCAATCTGGGCCAAATGGTGCAGGAGCTGCTGGAACTGGCCAAAAACCATGGAATCGGCATGCCTGCCGGGGTGACTATGCTGGGCAGAGGGGTGATGACCATTGAAGGCGTGCTCGCGGCCTGTTGTCCCGACATAAGCTTTCTCAAGATTGTAAGCGCCCATCTTGCGGGAGAGGCCGTCAGCGACTTTGATTTAAGCAAGGAGCTGCGCCACAAGGCCCGGGCCTTGTATAATCTGTTCAGCAAGGGGATCGAAATCCCGGCCCATCTGGACGACGTACTCAAGATGACCGTCAAGGGGCAGACCAAGCTGAATTTGGAGCTGACCGGGTCGGAAGAACCGCTGGGAAACATTGATCGCATGGTGAATAAAATCATTGTTTGCATCATTACTGCGGCGCTGCTCATTTCCTCCAGTACCATCTGCACCACCGACATGTCTCCCAAAATGTTGGGAATTCCCATATTGGGGGCGCTGGGTTATCTGGCGGCTTTGTTTCTTGGGGGATGGCTGCTGTTTCACGTGCTTCGGAGAAAAAAATAAATACCGGCCGGGGCTTGCAGGCTTTGCATGCCCCTTTTTTATGGGTTTGCATAGGCGGGGGCCTGGAAACTGCGGACAGTCCGCCTATGGAATAAAAATCTTGCGCGGGTGTGCCGCTGGGAAGGGATATCCCATCCAAAACCTGCCGCCCCATTCATTTGAAAGGAACGAAAACTGTTATGAACTATTTTTCCGCTCTTATTAAGCCCGCATCTTCTCTGTGCAACATGCGGTGCCGGTACTGCTTTTACGCCGACGTGGCGGATAACCGGGAGGTACCCTCCTATGGGGTGATGGATCGAACCACCATGGAATGCCTCATCGACCGGGTGATGAATGAAATACAGCCGCCCGCGCAGGTGACCTTTGCCTTTCAGGGGGGAGAGCCCACGGTGGCGGGCTTGGAATTTTTTCAACAGTTTACGGATTATGCGGAGCGCCGCAACGCGGGAAGGTGCAGGCTGCGCTATGCCATTCAGACCAACGGGTTGGTTCTCAACGAGGGATGGTGCGCGCTTTTTCAGCGATACGGCTTTTTAGTGGGAATCTCTCTGGACGGGGAGGAAAGTCTACATAATTTCGGCCGGCCGGACGCAAAGGGACAGGGAACGTATTCCAGAGTGCGTCAGTCCATCCGACTACTGGAGGAGCACGGGGTGGAATACAACATTTTATCGGTTATTACCAAGCAGGCGGCCAAGCACCCCCAAAAGGCCTTTCAGTTTTACCGGCGCAACCATTTCGATTTTGTACAGCTGATCCCGTGCCTGCGCCCGCTGGACGCCGCCGAAGACGGCCCTTGTGATCTGACGCCCCGGCTGTATGCGGATTTTTACAAGCGCTTTTTTCAATTGTGGTTTGAGGCATTGCAAAAGGGCGAGTATCTCAGCGTGCGCCAGTTTGATAACATCCTGATGCTTTTGCAGGGACAGCCCGCCGAACAGTGCGGCATGATGGGCCGGTGCTCCCCTCAATTCGTTGTGGAGGCCGACGGCGGTGTTTATCCCTGCGACTTTTATGTATTGGATGGCTATCGATGCGGCAATGTGAAGGAAAATACCCTTCAGGAGCTGTCCCGCTCCCAGGGAATCCAGGCGTTTTTGCAGCACCGGGAGCCGGAACATCCGTTGTGCGCCACCTGTCGGGTGCGGTCGCTGTGCAGGGGCGGCTGCAGGCGTTACCGCTCCTTTTACGCATCCGAACCGGGATATTGTCCCCACCAGGATTTCCTGTACGCTACGGTGGATCGATTTGCGGCGGCGGCCCGCATGGTATGAATCTGCCCCGGTTGGATGGGGCGCTATCGTGCGACGAAAGAAAATTTACAAAAATGACACTAGCGGCCTATGGAAAACTATGGTATACTATAACCATAATTACAGGCGAGGCTGTCCAAAAAAGTAGTCGATTTTGCATAATTATATTCAAGAATTGCCTGTAAACCAGAAAGGGGTGTTTTTATGGAAAAAAAAGTCATACTCACCATCGGCAGACAGTTCGGCAGCGGAGGCGCGGAAATCGGGAAAAAACTGGCAAAGGAACTTAACATTCCGTTTTATGATAAGGAAATCCTGACGGAGGCGGCGAAAAAGAGCGGTTACAGCGAGGATTTGTTTACACAGCGGGATGAGAAAAAAACCGGAAGCCTGCTTTTTTCCCTTTCTACCGGAGCGTATCCTATGGGCGGTCCCCTTTCTTATCTGTATGATCTGCCCTTGGACGACCGGCTTTTCTTGGCGCAGATCGACGCTATGAAACATATTACCCAGCGGGGCTCCTGCATCATTGTGGGCCGATGCGCGGAATATATTCTGCGGGACGACCCAGGGTGTATCAGTGTATTCATTCATGCCGCGCTGGAAAAGAGAGTAGAGCGCATCAGCCGGATTTACGAGCTGTCCCCGCAAAAGGCGGAAAATTTGATTGTTAAGACCGACAAGCGGCGGGCGCAGTATCATAACTATTACTCCACAGAGAAGTGGGGAGACGCCACCGCCTATCATATGTGTGTGGACAGCGGGGCCTTGGGTGTGGATCAGTCGGTAGAACTGATTCGCCGCTTGGTGGATCTCAGTCAAAAATAAGAAATGTCAGCCCCTGTTCCAAAGGACGGGGGCTTTTTTCTATTAAGCGGATTCGCCGCCATGGCTGTCGGGCGCAGCGTTAAATCGGCTTCCGTTGCGGCGGGTACAAATCCGTGAGAAAAGGCGTGACGTTCCGACTCAGGGTTGCAGGAGGCGGTGACCTTTGCAGAAAGAGCGCGGCATTTGAACGCAAACCGGGGAAAAACCGAGGATGGTCCATAAAAAGGAGACAAACAGACCTATAAAGGCGTTTTTTGATGTGTTAAAATAGGGGACGACCAGTCACACGAAAGGAGATGGACTGATGAACGCTACAAATCACGATTTGCGCTGGCTCACCGACCCGGAAGTTTTTCAGGTCAACCGCCTGCCCGCTCATTCCGATCATCTGTTTTATACCGATCGGGAACAGGCACTTTCCATGGAAAACATGCCGCTGAAACAGAGCTTAAACGGCAATTGGAAGTTTCACTACGCCAAAAACCCCTCGCTGACTCCTCCTGCTTTTTACCGCTGCGATATGGACTGCCGAAGCTGGGCGGATATTCAGGCGCCGGGGCATATTCAGCTTCAGGGTTACGATCAGTGCCAATACACAAACGTTACCTATCCTTGGGACGGCTACAGCCAGATAAAGCCCCCAGAGGTGTCCGACGATTATAATCCGGTGGGGAGTTATGTGAAATATTTTACCCTCTCTCAGGCCCTGGTGAATCAGCGGGTGCGCCTTTCCGTGCAGGGAGCGGAATCCGCCTGTTACGTGTGGCTCAACGGCCGGTTTGTGGGATACGGCGAGGACAGCTTTACTCCCTCGGAGTTCGAGCTGACCCCCTGGTTGCAGCCGGGGGAAAACAAGCTGGCGATCCAGGTGTTTAAGCGCTGCTCGGGCAGCTGGCTGGAGGATCAGGACTTCTGGCGTTTTTCCGGGCTGTTCCGGGAGGTATATCTTTATGGGGTTCCGTCTCTGCATGTCGAAGATCTCTTTGTTACCGCTGATTTATCCGGGGATTTGCGCCATGCCCGGCTTGATGCGCGGGTAAAAATACAGGGCGAGGACGGATGCACGGTGAAAGCGACGCTATACGCTCCCGACGGAGAAGAGGCGGCCGCCGTCGCAGAAGTTCTCCACGGGGAACAGGGATCGGTGGTCATCTCTGTGGACCAGCCGCTGTTATGGAGCGCCGAGCAGCCTAGCCTGTATACCCTGCTGCTGTGTCTGCACAATCGGGAGGGGGAGCTGGTGGAGGCGGTCCCTCAAAAGGTTGGGTTTCGCCGTTTTGAGATAGCGGACGGGCTGATGAAGCTCAACGGAAAGCCGATCCGGTTCCACGGGGTGAACCGCCACGAGTTTGATTGCCGCCGGGGGCGGGCGGTGACCAAGGAAGACATGCTGTGGGATATCAAGTTTTTAAAACAAAACAACATTAACGCGGTGCGCACCTGCCATTATCCCAACCAGAGCCTGTGGTATCGTCTGTGCGACGAATATGGAATCTATCTGATTGACGAAACCAATCTGGAAACTCACGGGCTATACCAGTGGCATGACGATCGTGAGGCGGGCTTCCATGCGCCGGAGGACCGCAAACAATGGCAGCTGCCCCAAGACAACCCGCAATGGTGGCCCGCGGTGCTTGACCGGGCCCGTTCCATGCTGGAACGGGATAAAAACCACCCCAGCGTTCTGATTTGGTCCTGCGGCAACGAGTCGGGAGGCGGCCGGGCTTTTGACAAGATGGCGGATTATTTCCGGACTATGGATCCCGCCCGTCTGGTGCATTACGAGGGGATTGCCCACGACGGACGCTATCCCAATTCCAGCGATGTGGAAAGCCATATGTACATGACCCCCTGGGACATCCAAAAACGGATGGAAGAGCCCTCCGGTGAAAAGCCGTTTCTTCTGTGTGAATATATGCACGCGATGGGGAATTCCTGCGGCGCGATGTTCAAACACCGGGATTTGATGGATCGGTTTCCCCGTTACCAGGGGGCCTTCCTTTGGGACTTTATCGATCAGGCAATTTTGGTGAAAAACCGCTATGGCCAAGACCGTTTGGCCTATGGGGGGGACTTTGGAGACCGGCCCAACGACCATAGCTTTTGCGCCGACGGCATCGTATACGCCGACCGCACCCCCTCTCCCAAAATGCAGGAGATCAAGGCGCTGTATCAATTCGTCCGGCTTACCCCGGGAAGGGATCGTCTGGTGGTGGAAAATCGCAACCTGTTTGTTTCCACAGAGGGCCAGGAGCTGCGGCTTACTTTGCTGCGGGACGGAGTTCCCGTGTGGCGCCAACGAATGGATTGCCGGGTGGAAGCGGGAGAAACCAAGACGATCCCATTAACCCTGCCCGCCAGCCGCCAGCCGGGAGAATACGCGCTGGAAGCTTCGCTGTGCCTGAAAGAAGCGACCGCCTGGGCGGACAAGGGATTTGAAACGGCCTTTGGCCAATTTGTCTTTCAGGTTCAGCCGAGGCGGCAACCCGAAAAACCGCTTCCAAAGCTGCGGGTGGTACACGGGGACAATCACATTGGAATCCATCACGAGGACTTTTCGGCGCTGTTTTCCTGTCTGGACGGGGGAATGGTATCCCTCAAAGCGAGGGGCAGAGAATACCTGGAGCGGATGCCGCTTCCCGTCTATTGGAGAGCTTGTACCGACAACGACCGCGGAAACAAACACGGCGCCCGTTGTTCTCCCTGGATGACCGCCACCCTGTTTCAGCGCTGCGCGTCCGTTCGGCTTAAGGAGTGGGAGAACGCGGTGACCGTGACCTTTGCTTATGAGCTCCCAGGCGTTCCGGTACAGGTGGAGGCCGCCTACACCGTTACGGGCGACGGGCGCATCCGGGTAGACATGTCTTATCCCGGCGCCGCCGGTTTGCCCGAACTGCCGGTGTTTGGCATGGCCTTTCATCTGCCCGCCGACTGCGGATCCTTCCGTTATTATGGGTTGGGCCCGGAGGAAAATTATATCGACCGGCTTCACGGAGCCCGGCTGGGCGTCTTTTCCTCCACGGCCCGGGAAAACCTGTCCCGATACGTCACGCCGCAGGAATGCGGAAACCGTACTGGGGTGCGCTGGGCGCATATTCACGATGAAAACGGTCAGGGGTTACGCTTTGTGATGGAGAACCGGCCTTTTGAACTGGGAGTGCTGCACTATGATTGGATGGAGCTGGAAAACGCCGCCCATCCCGATGAACTGCCCCCGGTCCATGACACCGTGGTCAATATTATGGCCCGGCAGATGGGGGTGGGCGGGGACGACAGCTGGTGGGCCCGAGTTCACCCGGAATTTTGTATCCCCTCCGAGCAGCCGCTGTCCTTTTCCTTCGTCATTGATATCAACGGGAACCAAGACGAATATTCTATCCATTGAGCCGGGCGCCAGAGTCCTTGTTGTTCCCGAGAGGAAGGCGGATGGATGATGTGGCTAAGAAGGAAAAAACGGTCCAAAAGTTGGGAGATTCCCCGCTTGCTCACCGGCAAACAGCCGATTTTACGCCCATTGGTTGTATCCTCACGGGAATTTGTGCTACAATAGGAAAATAGTTCAAGGGGGCGTTCGATTGCTTTGCCGCGCGGCTGAGTGAAGATCGGACCGCCGCGGAAAGGCGGCTTTGGATTGGACCTGCGGGAAGCGCCGGAACCGCTCCAGTTTTCCACATGAATTCCATCCATTGTTGAAAATGAGTCCCCCTTTCGCGCATCAATAACCCCAGGAGGAAGAAATGACAGGCCTTCCGGGGAAATGAAAAGGAGTATGGTTCATGGTAGTTCAGCCCAAGATCAGAGGTTTTATCTGCACCACGTCTCATCCGGAGGGATGCAAGGCCAACGTGGAAAGACAGATCGCCTATGTAAAACAACAACCGAAAACTCAGGGGGCAAAAAAGGTTCTGGTGATCGGCGCTTCCGCCGGATATGGATTGGCTTCCCGGATTAGCTGCGCCTACTCCTGCGGGGCGGCTACTCTTGGGGTTATTTTCGATAAGCCTGCGTCCGGCAGCCGTACCGCTACCGCCGGGTGGTATAATACCGCCGCGTTTGAGCAGTGCGCCCATCGGGACGGATTGTATGCCAAGACCATCAACGGGGACGCGTTTTCCCTGGAAATCAAGCGTCAAACCATCGACCAAATCAAAAAGGATCTGGGAAAGGTGGACCTGGTGGTGTACTCTCTGGCAGCGCCACGTCGCACCACGGCGGAGGGCGTCACCTATTCTTCGGTGCTTAAGACCACCGGGGAGCAATACACCAACAAGACCATTGATCTGCGCAGCGGACAGGTCACAGAGGTTACGCTCCCCCCGGCGACTGAGCAGGAAATTGAGGACACGGTCAAGGTGATGGGCGGAGAAGATTGGAAGGACTGGATCGCAGCCTTAAAACAGGCCGATGTTTTAGAGCAGGGTGCGGTTACTGTGGCGTATTCCTACATCGGGCCGGAGCTGACCCATCCCATGTATTTAAACGGCTCCATCGGCCAGGCGAAACGGCACCTTCACGCCACCGCCCAGGAGATTACGCAGGAATTTGATGGAGTAAAGGGATATATATCGGTGAATAAGGCGTTGGTTACGCAATCCAGCACCGCCATTCCCATTGTTCCGCTGTACATTTCCATTCTCTATCAAGTAATGAAGCGGCACGGCTGCCATGAGGGATGCATTGAGCAGATGTATCGTTTATTCCACGAAAAGCTGCTGGTGGATTGTCCCCCGGTGGATGCCCAGGGCCTGATTCGTGTGGACGACTGGGAAATGCGCCCTGACATCCAAAGCGAAGTGGACGAGCTGTGGAAGGACATTGATACCGAAAACGCCGAGCAGATCGCCGATATCAAGGGCTATTGGGAGGATTTTTATCAGATGTTTGGTTTTTCCATGTCCGGTGTGGATTATGAGCAGGATGTGGAAATAAACGTGCCCATCCCCAGCTTACAGGAATCCTAAGAATCCGTTTGGTGAGCGTGCGCCTGTCAGGCAACAGACATAAAAACAGCGCAAAGCAAAAAAGCCCGGCTCTATACGCAACCGGGCTTTTGTTGTCCAAGGCCGGGATGTACGGGATGTGAGGAAGGAACATCCGTGGAAAAACGCAGGCGCATCGGCGGCAGCGTCTGAAGCGGAAGCAAGGGCCCCTTCTTCCCTCAAAGGCTTGGATCATTGGAATCGATGGGAGATCCCCTTGCCGCATAGAACGAAATAATGGCGTGATTCTGATTGGGCCTGGAAAAAGCCCATAAGGAGCAGACAGAACCCTGGCCGGCGCGCAAGACCGCCCGGGGCGTCTGCTCCTCTTTTTTTACCCGTTCCTCCTTTTTGTATATGAGCGGGAAAAGGCAGACGTGCGGCGGATTTCCCCATATAGGCTTTCAGGCTACGGCTTCAATCAACCGATGTAAGTCAAAAAGCATAGAAGGAAAGCAAGACATTCCATTGCCCCAAAAGACAAAAAGAGGTATAATAAATTCTTAAGCTCCGTCTTTTTTGACAGAGACGGAGAAGTGCAACCAAACCTTTGGAGGTGTCCTCGTGAATACGGTTTATTTGGATAACAGCGCCACCACCCAAGTGTGCCGCCCTGCGGCCGATAAGGTGATGGAGCTGATGGTGGAGAAATACGGGAATCCGTCCTCGCTGCACACCATGGGCTATGAGGCGGAACGGGAGGTCGCCGCAGCGCGGGAGGCGGTGGCCAATATACTGGGGGCAAAGCCCAGAGAGATCACCTTTACCTCCGGGGGAACCGAGGCCAACAACCTGGCTTTGCTGGGCGCGGCGCATGCCAGAAGGCGTATGGGCAGCCGCATTGTCACCACCTCTATCGAGCATCCCTCGGTGCTTGCCGCCGTGCAGCAGCTGGAGAAACAGGGATTTGAGGCGGTATACATACATCCCGGCGCTGACGGAACGGTGGATCCCGAGCAATTGGACCGCGCGGTGAATACGGATACGATCCTTGTCAGTATGATGTGGGTGAATAACGAGGTGGGATCCATCCAGCCGGTGGACCAGGTGAAACGGATCATCAAACGTAAAAAAGCGCCCGCCTTGTTTCATGTGGACGCGGTGCAGGCGTTTGGAAAGCTGCCAGTGAAACCCGCCAAGCTGGGCATTGACTTGATGACGGTGAGCGGACATAAGATTCACGCCCCAAAAGGGACCGGCGCTCTGTATGTGGGAGAAGGGGCGCGTATTTTACCCCATACCTTTGGGGGCGGACAGGAGAGCGGCCTGCGTCCGGGCACGGAGGCGGCCCCTCTGATCGCGGGATTGGGCGCGGCGGTGAAAGCCCTCCCGGATACCATGGAGCAGCTCCAACAAATGAAGGAGCTGCGGGATTATACAAGAGAGCGGCTGTTGGGTCTGCCCGGGGTGGAGATCAACTCCCCGGAGGGCGGTCTGCCTTATTTGCTGAATTTCTCGGCGACGGGGATCCGCAGCGAAACCATGCTGCATCATTTGGCCTCCAAGGGGATATTTGTATCCAGCGGATCGGCCTGTGCCAAAGGGAAATTGAGCCATGTGCTGGAATCCATGGGCTTGTCCCCCGACCGCATCATTTCCGCGATCCGGGTGAGCTTTTCCCGGATGAACACCCGGGAAGACGCGGACGCGCTCGTAAGAGGAGTGTCCGAGGGAATGGAGGTTCTGGCCCGGGCTAAGTGAACGCCCATCCAATCGGGAGGGATGAAATTCGGAGCGGCTCACGGCCGCGACGGGACCACACAGAACAAAGGGAAACGAGGTAATAACCCCAATGAAAGAATTAATTTTAATTAAAGACGGAGAGATCGCCCTCAAGGGACTCAATCGGAGGAATTTTGAGGACGCTCTTATGAAAAACATACGGTGGCGCATTGCCCCGCTGGGTTCCTTTGAAATACGCAGCGCCCAGTCTACCATATACGTCCGCCCTTTGAGCGAGGAAATTGATCTGGACGAGGCGGTGGAACGTATTTCCAAGGTGTTTGGCATCGCCTGTTTTTCCAGAGCTTGTATTGCCGATAAGGACATGCAGTCCATTCAGAAGGCGGCCGTAGAGTATTTGAAGGAGGATTTGGAATCGGTATCCACATTTAAGGTCAATGCCAAACGGTCGGACAAGAGCTTTCCATTGAACTCCCCCGCCATATGCAGCCAGCTGGGAGAATATTTGCTGGAGCAGTTTCCTCATTTGCAGGTGGACGTTCATAACCCGGAACTTACCGTTACCGTGGAGGTGCGGGATTTTGGCGCCTATGTGCGCGGCGGGGTGATCCCTGGAGCGGGAGGAATCCCGGTGGGCACCGGCGGCAAGGCGGCCATTTTGATTTCCGGAGGAATCGACAGCCCGGTGGCGGCTTATATGATGGCGAAACGAGGCGTAGAGCTCACAGCGATACACTTTGCAAGCCCACCATATACCAGCGAGCGGGCAGAAGAAAAGGTGCGCCAGCTTCTGCGGCGGGTGGCGGCCTACAGCGGACGTATTGTGATGTACACGGCGCCGTTTTCCCACATCCAGGAGGAGATTCGGGAAAAATGCCCGGAGGAGCTGTTTACCATTATCATGCGCCGCATGATGATGAAAATTTCCCAGCGCATCGCCCAAGCAAACGGCTGCGGCGCGCTGATTACCGGGGAAAGCTTGGGCCAGGTGGCCAGCCAGACCTTACAGGCCATCGCCTGTACCGACGCGGCGTGTACCATGCCGGTATTCCGTCCTTTGATCGGGATGGACAAGGAGGAGATCATTGGGATCTCCCGGAAAATCGATACGTTTGAGATCTCGATTCAGCCCTATGAGGATTGCTGCACGGTGTTTACCCCCAGGCATCCCCGTACAAAACCGGTACTCAAGTTTGTGGAGCAGGCGGAAAGCGCCATGGACTGTCAGGCCCTGATTGAAGAAGCGGTGGAGCAAACGAAATTTATAAAAATAGACGATTCATTTCCCGGTTAATAGAGGTTCTTTGATTCAGAAAGCCGCTCATATGAGCGATTTGACGGCCAAAAACCCCTTGATCGGGCAGGAATAAGGAATTGGAGGTATGCCAAATGAACCAGAATGAAAACGGAAAAGCGCAGGAGATTATGGAACAGCAGACGCCCAAGAAGAAAAAGCGCTGCTTTTTGGCGGCAATTTTTCCATGGAAAGGGGACCGCTTTGGAGAAGGGCTGAGAAAAATTGTGCTGCTCGTCGCCTTGATTACCTTGGTGGTATGCGGGGGACAGCTGCTTTACGAATCGGTTTACCTTCCCATGCAAAGCGACAGCGCCATGAACAACATCCAAAGCTTGTACCGCCCGGGAAATACCTCTTCCCAGCCCGATGGAACGGGGAGCGGGGATGGAGACGGGCAGTCCAAAGAGCCGGTTAAGGACAGCGAGGGACGGCTGGAGAAATTCCTGCCTTTGCTGGAAAAGAACAGCGATATTAAAGGGTGGGTTACTGTTCCCAACACGGTGATTGATTATCCGGTGCTGCAATCGGAAAAGGATTTGGACATTCAGCCCGGCGGGAATGAAACCTACTTGTATACAGATTATGAGGGAAACCACACCAAATATGGAAGTATCTTTATGGACGCCCATTGCGACGTCCGAAACTGCAAAAACATAATTTTACATGGGCACCACATGAGGGATGGCCGTATGTTTGCAAACCTGATGAATTATTCCAATTTGGACTTTTATCAAAAAAGCCCGGTAATCACCTTTGACACCCTCTATGAGGAAGCCCAGTGGAAGGTGATCGCCGTTATCAAGACCAACACCAAAACAGAGCAGGGAGAACCCTTTCAATATCTGCGCTACTCCTTTGCGGACGACTCCGATTTCCTCAATTATGTCTATCAGGTGAGGGAGCGCTCTCTCTTTGATTTCCCTGTGGATGTAAACGAGAATGACCAGTTGATTACTTTGTCCACCTGCTCTTATGAATTCGACGAGTTCCGCACGGCGGTAATCGCCCGAAAGGTGCGTCCGGGAGAGGACGCCGGAGTGGATGTTTCAAAAGCCGTCAAAAATCCCGATCCTTTGATGCCGGATGTGTGGTACAATCGGTATGGCGGGACCAAACCCCAGCTGACTACCTTTGAAGAGGCGCTGGAAGGCGGGGCGATCTCCTGGTATCAGGCTCCGGGAGAGCAATAAAGCGGGTTTCGCCCGACTAAGCCCGCGATGTAGAAGGGTTGTCCTTTTCTGCTGAGCGGAAGAGGACAGCTTTCCGTATACCGGCAAAAGGGGGACACAGGGATTGAACTGCGAATTGATTTTTTATCTGGCGCGCCGGACGGGTGAAAACCAGGACGCGCTTTCAAACGTGCTGTCCAGAGTGGGGCTGCGCGTCACCACGGTGGCCTTTGCCACCAATGAAAGCGAATTGTGCTACGCGCTGGCCCAGGCGGTGGACAACAGCAATCTGATCTTTGTGGTGGGCGGTTTGAGCGCCCCGGCATCTCAACACGTCAATACCATCCTTTCCCGGGCGCTTACCATCCCCTTAAGAGAGGACGCCGGGGGAGAACCGGCGCTCAAGGGGGCGGGAATCCTGTACAACACCCACGGGGCCAACGGATATGTGTTGGAAAGCGGCCGTCAGGCCATAGTAATTCTGCCCGACGCGGCCCCGCAGATCACCGATCTGACCAGCGGAAGCCTGCTTCACTACCTGTGTAGAAAATACGGCCTCAATATGCGGAAACAGCTGGCGCCGCCCCAAGGCTTGTTCGCGCTGGAAAGCCAGCAGGACGCCCGGGAGGAAGAGGAGAAAGACCTTCGTTCCGTCCCCGTGACTGCCGCTCAAGTGGGAGGACGCGTCAAAAAAAGGCTGCCGTTGGGCGCAAAAATACTATTGCTGCTGGTCGCCGCGGCGGCGGTGGCGGGAGGCGTTTTCTTAATACACAACGGCCTTCAATGGTTTTAGTTGACAGTAATAGATCCTATAAGAAAAGAGGGGGATGTCATGGAGCTGCAAGCGGAGATTATCCATACGGTGAGCTGCGCCATTGTGGAGCAGCTCAGGCAGCGGAAAATCACAGAACCGGTTTATGGATTGATTGTAACCTATAGCGTACAAGAAGAGGATGAACTGTGCCCTTGGATTGCGGTGGGCGCCCAGCGGGAGAGGGAGGAAATTCTCCGCAGGGAACCCAGTCCCGGCTTGGTTTTATGGGATGGAGAATATCTGGAATCCTTTGATCCGGTGGAATCCCTTTTGGAAAACGGGGAATTTCTGGATCAATGTGCGTTATGGAAACAACAGGCCCACGCGGGGGAACATGCGGAACTGCTCATTACCGCCCTGATGCAGCGCGTTTGCTTTGCGCTCATGAAAACGGATTGGAAGTCTGTTTTTCCCATTACCGAGGATTTTGTGATTGCCGCCTGTACCTATGAGGGGGATTGGCTGATAGATAATATGAGCGTTCTGGCGGGGAACGAAACGGTGGAGCGGTTTCTGGAAAACGGTTATCTATGTTCCCGCAGCCTGGACAGGGAAGAGGAGTAAGGAAACCCGGCCGCCCGTTGTGACAGAAAAGTTCCAAAGCAAAAGCCCTATGGATTTTTATCCATAGGGCTTTTTGCTTGCGTTTATGGTATACAAATCCGTTTCAGGCTACCAGGATTTTTCCAGCTCCAGATTCCAATCCAAGGTATACGGGTTCTGATCCCCGGATTTCAGCGTTTCATAAACGGCGCGGCGGGCGGCGGTGGGAGAATTGCTGTCATTGGGGTCGTCCTCCTGCCAATACTGATATCCCCACAAATAACTTTCCATCATCTCTTCCCAGGAGGAATAACTCTGCTGCAGCGTTTTGGCGATCTCCAGCGATTGGTCCAGGGCCTCTTCCTTGGTGTAAAGGTCGGCAACATAATAGTATCCCAAAAGCTGCAAAGCGCGGCAGTAATCCCAGGCGGCAATGGCCTGTTCGCCAAACTTGTCATAGGGTTCCAGAAGGGAAAGCAGCATCTGTTTTTCCTCGTCGCTGTAGGTGCCGGTTTCATCCAAAAAGGCGTCGCGCTCTTGTTCATTCATATCCAGAAATCCCGCCTCCTTCAGCGGCAGCAGATCATCCAGATACTGGGTGCGATGGCCTTCGGTCAGCAGCCAATCAAGCGTATCCTCCGCGCTTTCCCGATCGGTAACATCCCAATACTCTTTTAGAGAATTGATAATTAAAAGTTTGCCAACGGCGTTTTTGGACACCCCGCCAATGGCGTTTAAGTTGCCCTCGTTGGCCGCGGTTAAAGCCGCGTAGGCGGTGTTAAACCACTTGACGGTGTCGGGCAGGGGTTCTTCCTTTTTTCCGCAGCCTGCCAACATGGCGGCTGTTAAGAGCAGCGCGCCGATCAGAGCTAAAATTTTAGTTTTCATTTTCTACCATTCCTCCAACGTCCCGCAAAAGGGATATTTTATCTGCTTATTATACCATAAAAAGTTGCCTTGATGGAGATAGAATTACATACCGTGGCTGTGTGTCATGGGCAAGCTCTGCGTTTTTGTAACGCCGTGCGTAATGAGGAAGCGAACCCGTCCGCACAAAAGAGGAGGAGCCAGGAAAGGGATGGGTTCAACCGTTTTTCCCGGTCCGGCGCAGAGAACGGATCATAGATTTGTCCTGTTGAGAGACACGGCGGGATTCTATTATTTTTTGCAGGGCCTTTCCATAGGTTTGGGCATCCAGCGTATTGTGAAGCAGATAGGGCGTCGTCTGGTCGGGAAATTGCGCAAAACAAACGGAAACCGCCCAAGCCACCGCCATTTTTACATAGTAACCCTCATGATGAATGCGATCAAACAGGGAAAACAAAACAGGAAGGCGATCTTCCTCAATGTAATAAAACAAGGCCGTCACCACGGCGAAACGCACGGTGAACTCATGTCCGCTGAAAAAATAGGGCTGCAAGAAATTCCACGTTTCTCCGGGATGAATCTGCGCGATCTTCAGGCCGCTGCAAAAGCTGTCGCACACCGACCAATTGTCAATCAAAGGCAAAAAGCGGCGGATAGCGTTAAAAATATCGCCGGGATCTCCCTTTGAATAGCCGATCACCATGCCTTGCAGCATGATTTCTTCAAACGTATCCTTCCCGGCCGTCTGAAGATATCCCTGCCAGTCCTGCTTGGCCAACCGGCGGGCGATCCGCCGCAGCTCAGGCAGCCGGACCCCCAAAAGACCGCGAACCCCAGGCAGAAGCTTTTGGGCAAAATCCCGGTATGCGGGGTCTTGCAACTGCTCTAATTGTCTCCGGATTTCCTCCATCCGATCGGCTCCTTCCGTCTGGAATACAATAGATCTGAAAAGCGGCTTAACCGCTCGGTATCACGCAGTTTTTTCTGGAAGTTTTCTTCTGCGGATCTCGCGGTTCCGCGCTTATAAAGCCCCAAGGCCTTTTCTATGCTCAAAAGGATACCGTCACAGCGCGCGTTGATTTTTCAGATTGCACTCAATTTTTTTTAGCCCCTCCCAAAGAGCGTCCATCTCTTGGGGAGTGAATCCCTGCCATAAAATATCGTCCAGTTGAGTAAGCGCCTGGCGTACCTGTCGGGCGGTTTCTCTTCCCTTGTCGGTGAGCAGAATACGGAAGGAGCGCCGGCATTCCGGATCCTTCCGACGCACGATCAGTCCGGATTTCTCCATATGATCCAGGGTTCTAGACAGGGTGGTGGCTTCTAAACGGCAGGTATCCGCAAGCTCCTTCTGCGTGACGGATTCCCGTTTCAGCAGGCTGTTAAGAATACGCGGCTGGCCCTGCCCAAGGGTGAGTCCCAGCTCTGTAAACCGGGGCTGTAAGAACTTCCGGCGGGCCTGGTCCAAAGCAAACAGGATTTCTCTTAGTTCCGATTTTTCAGTCATGGCGCACGTTTCTCCTTTATTGCAGCTCGAATTGGCCGGTATATAGCTGATAATATTTGCCCTTTTGTTCCAGCAGCTCCTCGTGATCGCCGCGCTCGATCACCCGGCCCTTTTCCAGAACGAGAATTGCCTTGGCGTTGCGCACTGTGGACAGCCGGTGGGCGATTACGAACACGGTACGGCCCTGCATGAGAGCGTCCATACCCGTTTCAATCAGTTTTTCGGTGCGGGTATCAATGGAGCTTGTGGCTTCATCCAGCACCAGCACCGGCGGACGGGAGATGGCGGCCCGGGCGATGGAGAGTAGCTGACGCTGTCCCTGAGACAAATTGGCCCCGTCGCTGTACAACATCGTTTGATACCCTTTGGGAAGCCGGCGGATGAAGGAGTGGGCGTTGGCTAATTTGGCGGCGGCAATCACCTCGTCGTCGGTGGCGTCCAGGCGTCCATACCGGATATTATCCGCAATGGTGCCGGTAAACAGGTGGGTATCCTGAATCACCATGGACAGGGAGCGGCGCAGGTCGTCCTTGCGGATGTCCCTGACGTCAATGCCGTCATAGGTAATGGTTCCGTCCGTTATCTCGTAAAACCGGTTAATCAGGTTGACAATGGTGGTTTTGCCCGCCCCGGTGGAGCCCACAAAGGCGAGCTTTTGGCCCGGTTTGGCGAACAGGCTGACGTCTTGCAACACGGTTTTCTCCGGGGTGTAGCCAAAAGTGACCCCAAAGAAACGCACGTCGCCTTTGAGGGGAATTAGCTCGAAGGATCCGTCGGGCATGGGGTATTTCCAGGCGAACTGTCCGCTGTGATGGGGACATTCCTCCCGGCTTCCGTCCTCATGGATGACCACGTTGCACAGAGTCACCGTTCCATCGTCGATTTCCTTAGGCTGTTCCATCATATCAAAGATACGTTCGGCGCCGGAAAGGGCGGATAGCAGAAAGTTGATTAACTGGGTAAATTGATTGAGCGGCATGGCGCTCTGACGGACGTATACCAGATAAGCGGACAATCCCCCCAGATCCATGAGCCCCGAGAGCACAAACAACCCGCCGACGCAGGCGGAAACCGCATAGTTGATATAGGAAAGACTGACAATGGTGGGGACCATCATACCGGAATAGGCGACGGCCTTGGTGGAGGATGCGCGCAGTTCCTCATTACGCCGGCAAAATTCCTCAAAGTCCGGGTCCTCATGATTGAATACCTTTTCCACCTTTTGGCCGCTCACCATCTCTTCGACAAATCCGTTGATTCCGGCCAGCCGCTCCTGCTGCTGGGTATAATATTGCTTGCTGCGACGTCCGTTATACTTAATAAAAGCGAACATAGCGGCTAAAAAAGCTACCACAATCAGAGAAAGCCAGACGTTTAGAATAACCAGCATGGCAATGGTGCCCGAGATCATGATGGCGCTTTGGATCAGCAGCGCAAAGCTGTTGTTGAGAGCTTCCGAAAGGGTGTCCACATCGTTGGTGAACCGGCTCATCAGTTCGCCGTGAGTGTGCGCGTCGAAATAGGAAAGGGGGAGATCTTGGGTACGGCGGAACAGCTCGGCGCGGATCTCGCTTACCACCTTTTGAGAGGTGCGCACCATCAGCTGATTATATCCCCAGGTGGCCAAAACCCCGGCCCCGTACATCACGCCCATCAGGATCAGGGCCCGAATCAAGCCGGGAATATCGCCGGGAATGATGTAATCGTTGATAATGGGCTTGAGCAAATAGGTTCCCATGATATTTGCGGCGCTGCTGATAAACACCAACAGCGCGACACAGAGAAGCGCGAACGTATGCACGCCCAGATAACGGAAAAGTTCCTTCAGGGTTTTCCACGTATTTTTTGGCCGCTTATAGCCGCCGCTTTTGATGGGGGGCATTACAAATTCGCTCCTTCCTGCTGAGATTGGTAGATATCCTGGTATATGGAATTGGACCGGAGCAGGGTTTCGTGATTGCCGATGGCGTTGACTTTGCCGTCCTCCAGAATAAGGATCTGGTCGGCGTGGGCCACGGAGGAGATACGCTGCGCGATGATGATTTTTGTGGTTCCCGGCAGAGCTTCCGCCAATCCTTGGCGGATTTTGGCTTCGGTGGCGGCGTCCACAGCGCTGGTGGAATCATCCAGAATCAGCACCTTGGGCTTCTTCAGAATGGCCCGGGCGATGCACAGGCGCTGTTTCTGTCCGCCGGATAAGTTAACGCCCCCCTGACCCAAATCGGTGTCATACCCTTGTTCCAGCCGGTCGATGAATTCATCCACACAGGCGATGCGGCAGGCCTCCTCAATTTCCTGCTGGGTGGCGTCCTCCTTGCCCCAGCGCAGGTTATCCCGCACCGTGCCGCTGAACAGGGTGTTCTTTTGCAGAACCATCGCCACGGCGTCCCGCAGACGGCGCATGGGATACTGAACCACGGGATGCCCATCCACCAAAACGTCGCCCTCGGTGGCGTCATATAACCGGGGGATTAACTGCACCAAGGTGGATTTTGCCGAACCTGTGGGGCCGAGAATGCCCACAGTCTGGCCCGCCTTGATATGGAAGGAAACGTCGCATAGAACCGGTTCTTTCGCGTCCTTTTGATAGCGGAAGGATACATGATTAAAGGTGATTTCTCCCCGCTCCACGGAGATATTCCGCGCCTGTTCGTCGGTAAGGTCGGGCTGCTCATCCATCACTTCCAGAATGCGGCGCCCCGAAGCCAGGGAACGGGTGAACATCAAAAACACATTGGAAATCATCATCAGGGAGTTGAGCACCTGGAGCACATAGCTTAGAAATCCGGTGAGCTCTCCCACCTCCATGGATCCCACGGAGATGGCTTGGCCGCCAAACCACAGAATAGACAAAATGGTGGCGTACATTACCAACTGCATGGCGGGCATATTGAGTGAGGCCAGACGGAAGGCACGCTCCGAATTGGCGCGCAGAGAGAGGTTAGCCTCCTCGAATTTAGCGATCTCATAGTCTTTGCGGACGTAGGCCTTTACCACCCGGACGGCGGCGAGGGTTTCCTGGATGATGCGGTTTACTTGGTCCACGGCCCCCTGCATTTTGGAATACATGGGGCGTACCCGTCGAATGATGAGAAAAAGCAGAACGCCCAGCAGGGGGGCAGCCACAAGAAACACCAAAGCCAACCGGGGATTGATAAAAAAGGAGACGGCAATGGATGTAATCATCATGACCGGCGACCGGCAGGCGGGACGCAGCCCGGTGGAGATGGAATTTTGGATGGTGGTGACGTCGCTGGTGAGCCGGGTAATCAGCGAAGAGGCGCGGAAGCGGTCGGTATTGGCAAAGGAAAAGCTCTGTATCTTGCGATATTCGGCTTTTCTCAGCTCGGCACCAAGCCCCTGTCCGCATTCGGCGGCAAACCGGGATCCGCCTATGCCCAGAAGCAATGAAAGCAGGGCGCACGCCAGCATCATCCCGCCTTTTTGAAAGATATACGCGTTGTTCCCGTATTTGACTCCCACGTCGATGATATCGGCCATAATCAAAGGGATAATCAATTCAAACATGGTTTCCAGAGCCACGCAGACGATGGCAAGTATGGCGTAGGTTCGATAGGGCTTCATATAGGAGAAAATTCGTTTCAGCATATCGTTCGTCTCCTGTTTCGAAAAATAAGCAACACAGCAATTGCATATACAACTATTGTATGAGCAACTATTAAAATTGTCAAGAGATGTCCCGCCGGGGACTACGGGTTTACTGACGGCGGACGGGGGAACTTGTTTGGGCTGACATAGACAGCCCCATCTGGTCCCAGGGACCGCAGCGGAATGGGATTGTGTCATCTCAATCGAAACCGTACCTGCTATGCCGTGAGGATAAAAAAGCCTAGTCAAAATAAATTTGTATCCTGCAAGGTAAGCACCGCCGCTCCATGCCGAATGAAATCTGTTAGAGGTATTATAAAAGTGTGCATACAAATCTTCTGTTGATTCCTTTGCTTGTGTACCTTATAATAACCCTAAAATATTAATTTTAAAAAGGAGAATTTTATGAAAGCTATACAGAACGCTATCCGCTTTGATAAAACTATAGGCCAGGCACATATCCAAACTGCGGACCTCCTCGTGCGGGACGAGCGTACTCTCACCCAGCAGAAGGAGCAGAACGTGGTAGGATTGTACCCCGCTTATTCCTATCAAACGTTTGACGGCTATGGCTGCGCCATGACGGAATCAGCCTGCTTTCTGCTATCAAAAATGTCCCCAGAAGCCCGACGAGAGGCGCTCTCCTGCTGGTTCGGTCCCGGCGGCATGGATGCCAGGTTTATCCGTATCCCCATGGACAGCTGCGATTACTCGCTCTCGGAGTATCAGGCTGTTCCGGACCCCATTAAGGACCCGGATCTGAAAACCTTCTCCATTGAGCGGGATAAAATGTACATTCTGCCTATAGTTAAGGAAGCTATGGAGCTGGCAGGGCATCCGCTTTCTGTCCTGCTCAGCCCCTGGTCGCCGCCGGCCGTGTGGAAAACACCCCCGCTGCTCACAGAAAACGATGTGGCGATCTATGGCGGACAGGATCAAAAGGTAGAGATGGGGAAGCCCTCTCGAATCTTCGGAGGCAGCTTGAAGCCTGAGTTTTACCCCAGCTGGGCCAAATATCTTGTGAAATATGTACAGGCATATCTGGATGAGGGGATCAACATCACTATGCTCAGCGTACAGAACGAGGCCTCCGCCGCCACAAGCTGGGACAGCTGCGTTTGGACCGCAAAGCAGGAAAAGACGTTCCTCCGGGACTACCTTTACCCCGCTATGAAGAACGCGGGTCTACTGGATCGGGTTGGCCTGTTCATCTGGGACCACAATAAGGAGCGCATAGTTGAGCGCATCGATGAAATGATGGACAGTGAAACCTCTGGTATGATTACCGGCTTTGCCTACCATTGGTATAGTGGCGACCACTTTGAAGCCCTCTCCATGCTCCATGAGAGATACCCTGACAAGGTGCTTCTGCACTCTGAGAGCTGTGGCCTACATATCCCCGGCAAAGTGCTGGCCTTCGACGTTCCCACCAGTCAGCTGAGGGAGCTCGGCCCGGAGCATCCTATGGCCCAGGCTCTTGAAAAAAGTCCGCATGAGGTGGATTTGGAGGATGCGATAAACTACGCCCACGACATATTAGGAGACTTGAATCACGGAATGGAGCGCTGGATCGACTGGAACCTGATAGTGGATCGTACTGGCGGGCCGCGTCACGTTCCCGGTGGCTTCGCGGCCCCACTGGTCTATGAGGAAGACGGCAGGTTTACCCGTACCGTCAGCTATGAGTACCTCAGGCTAATCGCCCATACCCTTCGGCCCGGCTCCATCAGGATCGGCAGCAGCGTCTTTGGCCGGGATATAGACGTAGCGGCGGTACGCAACAAGGATGGAAGCCTGGGCGTGATCCTGCTGAACCATTCAAAGCAAGAGATGGTCATAAACCTGCGCGTGGAAGGCATGCTCGTTGAGGCCGTCGTTTCGGGAGAAACGCTGGCAGGGATCCTTATCAGCTGAGTTGTTTTTATGAAGAATAAAAGGCGACTTATTCAGGTAAATCGCTTACTCTCTTAACTGTAGCCATGTTAAATCCGCAAAGTTTTGCCCGTCAATTCCCGCGTCATCATTATAATACAGCGCCAAATGTGATCCAATTGCGTTGCTTGTGCTGCCAATATAGCCCTAATTGCGGTATATTTGATGAGCATATAACTATAATCCGGGCATGTATTCGCTTCTATCATTTCTACCCCCTTTTACTCGTATCCTTTCTGAGTATGCTGCTTTTATTCATCGGTAGATTGCCTGCCTGCGATATTTTGGCGCAAACATAATATGATATTGACATCTCCACTTGGTATATCCTAAACGATTTAAGTCTTTCATGGAAAGAACTCCTCGATATTTTTAGTTAGGTTATCAGACTTTTCACTTTAATATATCGAGGAGTTTTTATTTTGTCCATAGCTGAACCCTTTTTCCCACTGGCATAGCTGGTGTTTTTTTCTTTAACAAAAACGGCAGGCAAGTTTTTAATCCCTTGTCTGCCATCTGTGCAGGTATTCGCTTATACGGGAGTTCAAATCCATGCTTAAAGGAAAAACGGTATCAAATACATACCTAAAAATCCCAGCTTTTGGGCAGCAAAAACCCCCGACAGAATCGGGGGTTTCACGGAACATATCTTTTTATATTCCTTTTGCGGGTTTGCGCTACAAAAAAGATGCCAACTATAGACGCGAGTAAAAAGGCAAAATAAAAACTGAGCCCAGAACGCGAATTGCGTCCAGGCTCAGCCTGGTGGCCCGCCCGGAGGGATTCGAACCCCCGGCCTTCAGAATCGGAATCTGCTGCGATATCCAGCTTCGCTACGGGCGGATAGACCTCAAAACGCCTCCATCTGGAAGCACGGTCTATTATACCCTTTTTGCAGCGAAGTTTCAAGCGTTTCCGTGAACTTTTTTCAAACGATTTGCGGCAGGCCCGGCACTGTTATCAATCTTAGGCGGAAAAAGGAGGGATTATTCCTCGTATAAAAAGCGGTGCAAGGTTTCCCGCGCGTGATCCATATCCTCGATTACCATAACGTCCATTGGCAGATCCTGATAATAATAAGTCTCTTGGCGATAGGTGCCGTCTTCCGGTATGCGGTACTCCACCACGTCGTACTTCATATACTCCAGCGCGTTGGGAAGCATCTGCAAGCGTTCCTCGTTGGTCAGATCGGTGGTAATCATCGGCATGATCGTTTCCAATGCCGCCGCAATCTGTCCTAAATTTGCATGGCGGAACTGGCTGACCACCGTACCGAGCACCTTGCGGTGGCGCTGGGTGCGTCCGAAATCGTCCCCCTCTAGATGGCGGGCGCGGGCATAATCCAGCGCGACCCCTCCGTTCATGGCGCAGGGGCCCGGCTGAAACAGATCGGTTTTGTAGATCTTATTGAGATAATTGGCTTCCACATCGGTGATCTCAATGGTAATTCCTCCAAGGCTATCGATGATCGCCGGAAAAGTGTCAAAATCCACTACCGCGTATTTATCCACTTTGATCCCGAAGTTGCGTTCCACCGTATCAATGGATAACCGCGGCCCTCCCAGCAGATAGGCGGTATTCAGACGATATTCCCGCTTACCCGGCACCATTACCCAGGTATCCCGCATAAAAGAGGTCATTTTCAGCTTCCGGTGTTCGGTATCAATGGATAGAAGCACCATGGCGTCCGCGTTTCCATATTGGCCCCCGTCGTTGGGACGGCGGTCGGACCCGTACAGCATAATATTCATCACATGGGGATCGCTGGACAGATTTTGCGCAAAGGTAAGATCCGTGCCGTTTACCGAATCGGCCGGGGGTTCCTGACCGGTTTGGGATACGTCGGAATCGTCCAGGATAGGCATAGCGTCCCGGGAGAGATGCTGTGAGGAGGACAGCAGGCTGTTGACATAAGCAACCGCGCCGCCGCTAAAGGCCGCCAGAATTACCAGAACAACGGAAAGAATGATCCAAAGCTTTCGATGGGTTTTCCTTTTTTGGTTTGATTGGGTATGCATAGCAATGTCTCCTTATCCGGCGGAAAGATTGCCGGGTTTTGAAATATTCTTAGGGACTGTTCTCATAGCGTACCCATCGAAAGAGGCGTTCATACCGCCTTCTGATAGAAATGACAATTCTGTGACAAAGCCGTTGCTCATTCGTTAAAAAAAGACTGCCGCGCAATCTTCTGCACGACAGTCCGGTATTTTTGGATTTTTGATTTTGCTGTGAATCGGAGAGCAGCCGTCAGCCCACAATAATCTTACCTTCGGGAAGGATGGTCTCCAACCGGGTGGTGTGGTGCATAGTGAGGGCCAGCACAAGGGAAATGGGTCCCACGCGCCCGATAAACATGGTGATAATCAACACAATTTTGGAAACCGCGGTCAATCCCTGGGTGATGCCGGCGGTAAGACCGACGGTACCGAACGCGGATACCGATTCAAACAAGGCGTCCAAAGCGGTGACGTGATTGGGCGTTTCCGCAATGGCCACCGCAACGGTGGTGGTAGTCACCACCAATAGGGCCAGTACCACAATCGCCAGGGAGCGATAGACCACCGTTCGGTCCACGCGGCGCTTTTTGATCACCGTTTCATTTTTGCCCCGCAGCACGCTGAGCACCGTGGACATCAGCACTACAAAGGTGGTGGTTTTGATTCCACCGCCGGTGGAGGAGGGCGAAGCGCCGATAAACATCAGAATAATGGTCAGCATCTTGGTGATATCCAGCTGAGCGCCCACGTCGATGCTTGCAAAGCCGGCGGTGCGGGACGTGACCGACTGAAAGAAAGAGGCATGCAGCTTCTGGAAGAAATTCATTCCCGCCAAGGAGTTGTTATACTCAAAAAGCAAAAAGAGAACGGCGCCCGCTAAAAGCAGAATGGCTGTGGTTTTCAGCACAATCCAGGTGTGCAGTGCCAAATGAGGATGGTTTTCCTCTTTACGGAATTTCCGAAGCCCCCAGGAATGAATGTCGTTGATGACGATAAACCCGATGCCGCCCACAATGATGAGCATGGCGATGGTCAGGCAAACAAGCGGATCGTTGACAAACAGGGTCAGGCTGCTATTCGGTTTTAAAAAGCCCAAAATATCAAATCCGGCGTTGCAGTAGGCGGATACCGCCAGAAACACCGAGATCCAAACCCCTCTCACTCCAAAATTGGGGATGAATCGGATGGCTAGCAAAAGGGCGCCCACCGCTTCGCAGGAAAAGGTCCAGATAATGATTGTGCGCATCAGGCGGGGCGTATCCATCATGCTGCCGCTGGTGTATTCCTTGGCAATCTGCATATCTCTCAGCCCCAGCTTCCGCCGCATGAACAGGGTAAAGCCGGTGGCGAAGGTGACCAGCCCCAGTCCTCCCAATTGAATGAGGATGAGAATAACCCCCTGCCCAAAATAGGACCAGTGGGTCCAGGTATCAAACAGGGCCAGTCCAGTCACGCAGGTGCTGGACGTGGCGGTGAAAAAGGCGTCCAATACATGGGTGGCCTGCCGTTCGCGGGCGGAGATCGGCAAGGTTAAGAGCAGGGTTCCAATCACAATAATCAGTAAAAAGCTGGATACGATCAAACGGACGGGAGAAATGTTTTTCAGCCGTTTAATCAGGGTAGGCTTTTCTTCCAAATCAGATCCACCTCTTTGAGCCGGACGACGGCCGGCGTCGAATTCAAATTTCCCCGGATTGGGGATGGAAAATCGCCAAGGACGAAACGGTCCCGGCAAGCCGATATCCTAAGCCGGATCCCATGAAACGCTTAGAATATTGGAGCAACCTATAGGATACTGCATTCCCTTACAAAAATCAAGGCTTACAAGAACGGTTTTCACAAAACCCGGAACGCTGCCGGTGTTGTTTCGATGACGGAAGCGGCAAGAGGGCCGGTTTGGCGCGGGGAAGCCATATGGCGGCGAGTTCCTTATAAAACGCTTTGCACGCCCAACCGGCGGGCCGGGGCGCTAGGAATCCCCAAAAATAAAAAAACCGGCACCATATTGATGCCGGTATGCGCGTTGTGTCGTTTAAACTTCGCCGGTGTCCCCCAGCAGATTGAATCGGAACAGCTTGGTTTCGTCGCTGGGATTTTCGCAGACAATATAGGCTTCAGCGATTTTACCTCCCTCAATCAGCTGCGTAAGCCCTACCAGCTGGCAAAGCTTGCTCTTCAGATTTAAGTGATCCCCTTCCCGGGTAACCAGATAAACGTTTCCCTCGCAGCTATCCAGCACGGAAAGGAAAGAAGGGACGTCCACATTATGCAGTTCAATCATTCTAAAATCCTCCTTCATCGTCAAAAAGACATGGCTTGTCGGAAACAAAATCCGGCCCTGCGGCGGGATGGATTTATTATATCACAGATAACCCCGCTGTCAATCCAATCCAGGATAAATGAGGAAAAATGCCGGGTTCTTCGCATAAGAGGGAAAGACGCTCGAAGGAGAAACTTGCGGCATTCCTTCTTAAAAACCGATGAAAACGCCGGTTTTTCATCCCAATGAGATCAGGCCAGCCGTTCGTCCAAAACGATTTTTCCGTCGTGAATATGGATGACCCGATCCGATTTTTGGGCGATGGAATTGTCGTGCGTGATTAAAATCACGGTCCTTCCCTCCCGGTTGAGTTCGCGCAGGATGCGAATCACGTCCTCGCCCGACTTGGAATCCAGATTTCCGGTGGGTTCGTCGGCAAAGATGATGGGAGGACTGGCGGCAATGGCCCGCGCGATGGCCACCCTCTGCTGCTGGCCGCCCGACATCTCGGAGGGACGGTGGTTCAGGCGCTTTTTCAGACCCACCCGCACCAAGGACTGATAAACCAGCTTTTTGCGCTGCCCGCGATCCATCTTGCGGTAAATCAGGGGAAGCTCCACGTTTTCCATGGCGCTTAGGCTGGATACCAGATTGAATCCTTGAAAGATAAAGCCGATGCGCCGGTTGCGAATGTCGGACAATTTGTTGTCGCTCATGGAGGATACGTCCGATCCGTCCAGTAGATAGGCGCCCCGCGTGGGGGTATCCAGACACCCCAAAAGATTCATCAGGGTGGATTTCCCCGACCCCGACTGCCCCACAATGGAGACGAATTCTCCGCTGTCGATTTGCAGGCTGACGCCGTCCAGCGCCCGAACCTCGGAATCTCCCGCCCGGTATATTTTGTAGATATCCTGTAATTCAATCAAATGACCCAAAATTTACCCGCTCCTTTTGCCGTTCTGTTGACCGCAGATAGTATGCCCAAAAAAAAGGAAAAGAACAATGACAAGTCAATATGTTTGCGCTATAATAGACGGACAAGGAATCCCGAAACGGGCGCTGGATCAGGCACAGCAGCCAAGACGGCCGGCGATAAGAAGGAGGAAACGCCATGTTGGACAAAAAATGGAAAATTTTAAAAAGCGGCACCGATATCCGGGGAGTGGCCACGGAAACAGAGGAACATACAATCAATCTTACGGACGAGACGGTGGAACGCATCATAAAAGGCTTTGCCCTTTGGCTGGAGGAAAAAACAGGAAAACAGAGCGGAGATATGACGGTATCAGTGGGACGGGATTCCAGAATCTCGGGTCCGCGCATCCAATCTGCCGTATTGCGCGGCCTGACGGAAGCAGGATGCCGAGTATATAACTGCGGATTGGCGTCCACTCCTTCCATGTTTATGACCACCGTGGAGCTTGGATGCGACGGCGCGGTGCAGATCACCGCAAGCCACCATCCCTATTTCCGAAACGGGCTCAAGTTTTTTACCAGAGACGGGGGCCTTGAGGGAAGCGACATTGAAGCCCTGCTTACTTACGCGCAGGAGGGAAAGGGGCCCCGTGCGGCCTGTGCGGGAACCGTGCAGGAAACGCCCTTTATGGAGACGTATTCCAAACGGCTGCGGGAGCTGATCTGCAAGCAAGTGCAGGCGGAGGACTACGAGCATCCTCTGAGCGGGTTTCATATCGTGGTGGACGCAGGCAACGGCGTGGGCGGATTTTATGCCCACGGGGTACTGGAACCCTTGGGGGCCGACGTGAGCGGAAGCCAGTTTTTGGAGCCGGACGGCATGTTTCCCAACCACATCCCCAACCCGGAGGATCCTCAGGCCATGCGTTCGATTTGCAAGGCCACGGTGGAGGCCGGGGCGGATCTGGGCGTGATCTTCGATACCGATGTGGACCGGGGAGGCGCAGTGGACGCCAACGGTCGGGAGCTTAACCGCAACCGATTGGTGGCGGTTGCCTCCGCCATCGCTTTGGAGGGAAACAAAGGCGCCACAATTGTCACCGATTCCATCACCTCAAGCGGACTGAAAACGTTTATTGAACAGGATTTGGGCGGAGTACATCACCGGTTCCAAAGAGGCTATAAGAATGTGATCAACGAGGCGCTGCGGCTCAATGCCCAGGGGATCTGTTGTCCACTTGCCATCGAGACTTCCGGACATGCGGCGTTGAAAGAGAATTATTTTTTGGACGACGGCGCCTATCTTGTGACCAAAATCATCATTAAAATGGCCCAGCTGAAAAAAGAAGGCAAAACGCTGGATCACCTGATTGCGAATCTCAGGGAGCCGGTGGAAAGCCGGGAGGTGCGGCTGCCCATTTTGGAAGACGATTTCCGGGCATGCGGAATGCGGGTGATCGAAGCCTTGGAGGACTATGCAAAGAAGCAGCCCCATTGGAACATTGCGCCGGATAACCGGGAGGGAATCCGGGTGTCCTTTGATCCGGATCAGGGAGACGGGTGGTTCCTTCTTCGATTAAGCGTCCACGACCCCATTCTTCCTTTGAATGTGGAGAGCGATCAAACGGGAGGAACTCATACAATCCTAGAGAAGCTCTACGGGTTTTTACGCACGATTACGGGCGTGGATATCTCCCCTGTGGAACGGGAGCTCGCCGGGGAGTAAAAGCCGGATCATCGGATGAGGCCATACAGGGAAAGAGGGGAGCTCCATCCGCTGGAAAACGGGGGGCCGTTCTCCGTTCTGGTTTTCCGATTACAAATCCAAAAGAATACAAATTCAGGGAAAAAGCATGGATGCGGGGAGAATGCCTCGGCTCCATGCTTTTTTCCGTATCAGGCCAAGAAAGGGGAGCAGCGAAGAACAGGAGGGGATAACGGCACGAATTTTTTCACTCTGCGGCGAGAGATCCTGGCGGTGTCGCAGATAGAGGAAAAGTATGGGCGCATGGGGGGCCGGGCCAAAAGCAAGACGCCTTGGGCGCTTTTTCCAATTTGCCGGGCAAACCCGGAACTTGGGACTGGCTGGAAAAGAAGGGGCCAAAGGAACAAGAAGCCCTCCCGTCCCAATGATCGGGTAAAAGAAGGGAGGGGCGCGGCCGCTTCCCTTACGGTTTCACCGCGGGTGGAGGTCTGGGGAAAACCACATAAAAAAGAACGCCTTTGATGCGTCAACACCAAAAGCGTTCTTATGAAAAAACGGTAACGTATTGCCCTCGCTTATTTGGCAAGCCCTTCGGCTACCGCCACGGCGCACGCAACAGTCGCGCCCACCATGGGGTTATTGCCCATACCGATCAGGCCCATCATTTCCACGTGAGCGGGAACGGAAGAGGAACCTGCAAACTGGGCGTCGCCGTGCATGCGGCCCATGGAGTCGGTAAGACCATAGGAAGCGGGACCGGCCGCCATGTTGTCCGGATGCAGGGTACGTCCGGTGCCGCCGCCGGAGGCGACGGAGAAATACTTCTTATTGTTTTCACCGGCCCATTTTTTGTAGGTGCCGGCCACCAGATGCTGGAAGCGGGTGGGGTTGGTGGAGTTACCGGTGATGGACACATCCACGCCCTCTTTCTTCATAATGGCCACGCCCTCCAACACATCGTTGGCGCCGTAGCATTTCACAGCGGCTCTCTCGCCGTTGGAGAAGGCCTTCTCCTCCACCACGCTGAGCTCGTCGTTGTAGAAGTCATACTCGGTCTTCACATAGGTGAAGCCGTTGATTCTAGAAATGATATAGGCCGCGTCTTTTCCCAAACCGTTGAGGATAATGCGCAGCGGCTCCTTGCGCGCGCGGTTGGCGGTACGGGCGATTCCAATGGCGCCTTCTGCGGCGGCAAAGGACTCATGACCGGCCAGGAAGGCGAAACATTTGGTTTCGTCCCTTAACAGCATCGCGCCCAGATTGCCGTGACCCAAGCCAACCTTTCTCTGTTCCGCAACGGAACCGGGAATACAGAAGGCCTCCAGGCCGATTCCGATCGCCTCGGCGGCATCGGCGGCGGTTTTTACATTTTTCTTAATTGCGACAGCGCAGCCCAGGGTATAGGCCCAAGAGGCGTTTTCAAACGCGATGGGCTGAACTCCCTTGACGATGGCGTCGGCATCCACGCCCTTGCTCAGGCAAAGGTCGCGCGCGTCTTCGAGACTGGCCAGGCCATACTCGGCAAGACACTTTTCTATTTTGGCCATTCTTCTCTCTTTGCCCTCAAACTTAACATCGTTAGCCATAGTAGCTTTGTCCTCCTTATTGTCGTATGGTCCTGCGGCTTATTCTTCCCTCGGATCGATATACTTGGCGGCGCCGTCGTAGCGGCCGTACTGACCGATATTCTTTTCATAGGCCTCTTTGGGATCCACGCCGTGACGAATATCCTCCAGCATCTTTCCGAGCTTTACGAACTTATAACCGATTACCTCGTCGTTTTCATCCAAAGCGGTGGAAAGCACATAGCCCTCCGCCATCTCCATGAAGCGGACGCCCTTGGCCTTGGTGCTGAACATGGTACCCACCTGAGAGCGCAGGCCCTTGCCCAGATCCTCCAGGCTGGCGCCAACCGGAAGACCGCCTTCCGAAAACGCGGTCTGGCTGCGGCCATAGGCCAGCTGCTTAAAGATTTCGCGCATCGCTACGTTGATGGCGTCGCACACCAAGTCGGTATTCAGGCATTCCAAAAGGGTTTTTCCAGGCAGAATCTCCGCGGCCATGGCGGCGGAGTGGGTCATACCGGAGCAGCCCAGGGTTTCCACCAGAGCCTCTTCCACAATACCGTCTTTCACATTCAGGGTTAATTTGCAGGCGCCCTGCTGGGGAGCGCACCAGCCCACGCCATGAGATAAACCAGAGATGTCCTTGATCTCATAGGCTTTTACCCACTTTCCCTCTTCCGGGATCGGGGCGGGACCGTGATGAGGTCCTTTGGCTACAGTACACATTTGTTCCACTTCATGGGAATAATTCATATCGGTACTCCTTTCGGTTTGGGTTTCCTTCGCTTTCTTGCGGCGGGGCTTCGGAAGCGGCGCTGCCGTCCGTTCCAGATCCGGAGGACCGGAAGGAAGGGGCGAAAATGCCGGTCCCATGCGGAGTCCGCCTGTTCACAAAGGTATGAACATAAATCAATTATAAGCATAATTCCTACAATTATCAAGAGTTTCCTATAGGATTGAAAAAAATTTAACAGCAGCGAACAAAGCTTGCGTCAAATAGGCGGCAAAATTGATCATTATGCGCTTAATCCAAAAGAAAAGGCGGGAAAAGACCGCCCCGTTGTGGGGAGGCCGCGCTTACTGCGCCGGACGACAAGTTCTCAGGAGTTGATGAAATGCAGAACCGGTATTATAATTGAAAAAAATATAACAGCAAAGGAAGGAATCAATTTGACAAGCACATTTTTACACGTTAATTTTAACGTGCTCGATCTGGACCGATCTCTGGAATTTTATGAGCGGGCGCTGGGCCTTACCGAGCTCCGCCGCAAGGAAGCGCCGGACGGCTCGTTTATCATCGTGTTTTTAAGCGACGGCCGCTCGCCCTATCTGCTGGAACTCACCTGGCTGCGGGACCGCAAAGAGCCGTATAACCTGGGGGATAACGAAATCCATCTGGCGGTTCGGGTGGAGAATAAGCGGGAGGCTTATCAGCTCCATCAAAACATGGGTTGTATCTGTTATGAAAACAAAGACATGGATCTTTATTTCATTGCCGATCCGGACGGCTACTGGATAGAAATCCTGGACCGCTGACCAAATCAAAACGGTCCGATTGAACCAATCTAAGTTTCGATATTTGGACAGCAAGAATAGCGCGCACCACTTTCAGGCGCGCGCTATTTTCGTATTGTGCATACGTTTTTGGATTATTCCTGAGGTTCCCCGGCGGCAACGGTCTCCGGTACGGTTGCGTCTTTACAGTTCACGCTGGAGCACTCCGTCGTATCCTCTGAATTGAAGATCATTTCTACGGCGTCCACCAATTTGTGATATTCATCGCGCAAAGAATTCATATAAGCCGTGCCCTCTGGGGTGACTTCATAATATTTGCGCAGACGGTTATCCTCAGAGACGCATTTCGCGTATTCCTTGATAAACCCAAACTTTTGCAACCGGTAGATCGCAGGATACAGGGTGGCCACGCTGTAAGCGGACTGACTCCTGTAATCGAGAGCCTGAATCATTTCGTAAACGTACATAGGTTTTTCGCCCAGCAGGAACAGGACGAGCATTTCTGTCGTCGCTTTTTTAAAGTTATCTTTCATACCGTCCGCTGTTCCGCTTTTTCCATTGTTAAAATTTTCCGTCATGCCATCTCCACTCTATCCCTATTCATAATGTTATTTTTAATGGTAGTATACTACATTACTTAATAGATATCAACAAATTATTGTTAATAAATTTGAATTTGGGAAAAATTATTTTTAAATTATTGTTTGTTATTGACTCATAATATTTTTAATGATATAATCATATGTAACGAATTGTGAAATATGCACTGCAAACAGAGCATTTACTTCTTAAAGAATAGTGAGTGCGGAATTTTTTTTGTTTACACCAAAACCTTCCCATACATGCGGCCTGGCAAATTTTTTTGCCGGGTCGTTTTTCTGTTTTTTGATAAAAATACAAAATAGTTGTCCGAAGACTCGTCTTTTCGATCAATTTATGATATAATAAGCGCTGCTTAAATCGTAAAAACGGTCCGATGGCCGGATTGGAAAAGTAAGAAAGGAAGCGTTACAATGAAACAAAGAGTATGGTCTTTTGTGCTTGCGGTTATCATGCTTGCGGGCCTTTTGGGAGGCTGCGGGAACAAAGGCCCCAAAATAAAGGAATATGGCCAAAAGCCGCCGCTGGAACAGCTTGCCTGGGGGATGAGCCAGGAAGAAGCGCTCAAGGCGCTTAAACTGACCGAGGAAGATGTCACCATTTCCGGACGCGAGCATGTGAACAATATGTCGCTGGAGGGGGATATGGAGCTGTCGGGCATAACCGGCAAAGTGTCCATTCAGTTTCTGGAGTCGGCCGGCGACGAGGAGTTGGAGTTGGGACTTTATTCCGTAACCTTATCGCCCAACGAGCAGGATTTGGATGCCATCGCCGCAATACTCAATGAAAAACTGGGGAGTCAAGGCCAAAAAAATGGGGAAACCACCATTTGGTCCACAGATGCGGAGAAAATCAGCGGTTTGACGGAAACTTGGAAGGATAGCCTTAAGGACCAGGTTGACAAGGACGGCGAGATTGAGGACAAGGACTCCTTTACCAATGTGATCCTTTCCAAGACCGCCAAGGATAAGAGCCGGGTGGTATACTTTGGAAAGGCCTCCGCATACAGCGTCGCCCTGCAAAAGCAGGCGGGATAATAAGGCGGGGCCCGGCGTTGTGTTGAGAAGCGCCGAAGCGCGCAGTTTGGTAATACTATATGCAATCCTGATCCGTTTCATACGAACGCGCAATGGAGCCGATTACATAAGAGCCCGGTGTAAAAACCGGGCTTTTTCATTTAAAAACCAAAATTCTCCTGTGTATGTTCCTTGCATTGGGGCAAAAGATAACTGTGAAAGAAATGTAGAAATCTTTCCAAAATCTTTCGCGGCTAATCAGAACAAGGTGGTAGAATCTAATGGTGAGTCTGAAATGTCTTAATATGATTTTTTTAGTATGGAGGTATTATCAAATGAGCAGAAACGCAATGGGAATCATTAAAGGAGTAAGCGGAGGACTTGCGGCCGGCATGGCGGTGGGCTTTATCGGAGGACAGATGATGAAAAATTCCAAGCAGATGAAAAAGAAAGCCGGCAAAGCGATGCACGCCGTCGGCGACCTGTTTGAAAACGTACAATATATGTTTAAATAATTGCTCCGGCCTATCGGTTTATGCAGAACAAACCCCGTCGGCGGTATCCTTTTCCTTTTCGGCTTATTGGATGGAAGGGAATGGGATACCGCCGCTTTTCTTTTCATACAATCAATAGGGCGTGCCCTGTAAACGGGAAAAAGCCGCCGGAATAGTAACAGCAGTGTAATTGCAATCAGCCGCTGGAAATGATAAGATAACATCACAATCAAGAACATGAACAACAATGATTAACATATATGGGTGATGCTTTATGAGAACAGTGAAACGAAGCCTCTGTATTTTTTTATGTCTGCTCCTTTGTTTGAGTCTGGCGGCTTGTATGGGAAAGGAGGATGGCCCCACTGCGGAAACCATCTTCTATAACCTGGACAAAGAGCCCAAGAGCTTGGATCCGCAAATTGCGGACGATTACGCCTCACGAATTGCGATACTGGCTTTGTATGAGGGCTTGGTGCGCATCGGCGAGGACGGCGAGCCCAAACCTGGAGTGGCGGCTTCGTGGGAGGCAAATAAAGATTATACCGTTTTTACCTTTTCCCTGCGTCAAGACGCCCGTTGGCCGTCCTGGAGTAAAGGCAAGGAGGAGTCTGTAGAAAGCCGCCCGGTTACAGCAGGGGATTTTGTCTTTGGATTGCAGCGGGCTTTGGATCCTGGCACCGGATCGCCCACCGCAGGCGCGCTTTTTCCCATCAAAAACGCAGAGAAGGTGAACAAGGGGGAATTGCCGGCCAGTCAGCTGGGGGTTACGGCTCTTAACGATTATACCTTGGTGGTGGATCTGGAATACTCTTATGAGGATTTTCCGGCGTTAATGGCGCTTCCGGCCTCCATGCCCTGTAATCGGGAATTTTTTGAACAGTCCGGCGGACAGTACGGGTTAGAGGTGGCCTCCGTGCTGGGCAACGGCCCGTATCGGTTTGCCAACCGGTATAGCTGGGAGCATTCCGCCTCCATGGCCCTGGTGCGCAGCGATTTTTACAAGGGGGAAAATCAGCCGGTTCCCGCCGGGATCCGCTTTACCATCGGAGCGACACAAACCAATACGGCGGGCGCCATTATGGACAACACGGTGGACGCCGCCCCGCTGCCCGGAGATCAACTGGAAATCGCCCAGAGCCAGGGCTTTCATCTGACTTCGTTTGAGGACACCACGTGGGGCCTGTGTTTTAATACGCAGAATGCGGTGTTTAAAAATCTGAATGTGAGAAAGAGCTTTGTCCAATCGCTGGACCGGGAGTACGTATTGTCGGCAATGCCAAAAAATTATACGATTGCAGACGATATCATTGCGCCGGGCGCCACCTTTGGAGGGGAGAAATACCGCTCCCTTGCGGGGGGAGGCTTTTACTTAAAGCAGGATGGCAAGGCGAGAACGCTCCTGGAGACGGGGCTTAGAGAGCTGGAACTGGAGAGACTGCCCTCGGTGCGGGTGCTTTGCCTGGAGGATCCCCAGACTGCCGCGATGGTCAACAACATGTTGGAGCTCTGGTCCCGCAAACTGGGCTATTACATTAATATGGTGCCCTTAAGCCGGAGCGAACTGGACAAACGGATACGCGCCGGAGATTATCAAATGGCCTTGGCGCCGCTGCGTGCGGAAAACGACGGCCCTATGGAGTTTCTATCCATGTTCGCCTCCGATCAGCCGTCCAATCCCGTGGGCTTGCAGAGCAGCCAGTTTGACGCTTATTTGGATCAGGCCGCTCAAAAGCCCCTCAACGAAGGAATCGAAAGCTATGTGGCCGCGGAACAATACCTTAATAACCAGGCGATCGTTTATCCGCTGTGCTATGAGAAACGGTATTTCGCCTCCGCGGCCAATGTCACAGGAATTTGGTTTCACTCCTATGACAGCGGGGTTGACTTTATCCGGGCCACAAAGGTGACGGGGTAATCATAGAAGCGGTTTTCGCGCGCAAGGTTTTCAGCGCACGGCGCTCTAAGCGTGAAGGAAGAAATTCAGGATGCGGATTCTCCGAAACAGGGATTGTTCAACGCCTGCCAACGTTTGGAGTGCCCAAGATGTCCGAAGTCAGGAAGGATGGTTGTTTTTGCAGCTAAACGAAATGGTGGAGCGGTTGCTTCAAGAGGGGGTTGCCCAGGTGGGATTTTCTCATCTGCATGAAGCGCTGCCCCAGAGGTACCGCCATCTCCCTTATGGAATTACCCTGGTGTATAAGTTATCTGACGCCGTGATGGACGAGGTTGTCAGTTGGCAGGAGCCCGGCCCCACCTTTGCCTATTTTCAGCATTACCGGGCGGTCAACGCCTTTTTAGACGGCCGGTCGTTGTGGGTTAGCGCGATGCTGGAGCAGATGGGTTATCGGGCCATGCCGGTGGCCGCTTCCCAGAGCGTGCGGGATATGGGGGAATTTAGCGGAATCTTTCCCCACAAAACCGCCGCTGTTCTGGCCGGGTTGGGCTGGATTGGGAAAAGCGCTTTGTTTGTGTCCCCGCAATACGGGCCGCGGGTCAGACTCGCTACCATCCTGACCGATTGTCCCCTGCCCAAGCCCTCACCGGGGAACCCTACCGGGCGGGGAAAAGCGTTCGGGAGGATGTGATAGACCCCAGGGCGTGCAGCGAGCACATGAAACGAGCGTATCAGCGGATCGGCCGGGGGGCGGTATGCGGAATCTGCGCCGCCGTTTGCCCGTATGGCGCCAAAGAACACCGGCAGTGTATCATGGAATAAGCGGGCTAGTCCGTTACGTTCTCCCAATAGGGAGCAATCCAGTCAAAGGAGAGTGAAATATGACGCATCAAAGACGCAATCTTGTTTTTCTTGTGGTGAGTCTGTTATTGATCGTTGGAGCGGCTGCTCTGGGAATTTATATGAAGAATGGGGGATATGCGCCGCTTCCGGCGGCCTCGTCGTCCGGCGGCGAAGACGAAACCTCCCATCCGACGATTCCCCCTTCCGCCCCTTCGAAAGCGGATTCGGAGAATAATCAGGATGAATCAATGCCGGAGGCCAGCGGAATTTTTTCCGATTATTATGCCAACGCGAAACAAAAGGCCGCCGGGATGACCATCGAAGAAAAAGTAGGCCAAGTGTTTTTGGCACGGTATCCCGGAGAGGGCGCAAAAACGCAGATTACCGCCAATCATCCTGGAGGGTTTGTGTTGTTTGCCAAGGATTTTAAGAATAAAAGCAAGACTACGGTAAAAAATGAACTCAAAGACTGCCAGTCCGCATCCAACATTCCCCTAATTTTAGGCGTGGATGAGGAGGGGGGAACCGTGGTGCGCGTCAGCTCGAATACGGCGCTGTCCCCCCGCCGGTTTTTGTCTCCCCAGACCCTGTTCCAGCAGGGAGGTCTTGCGGGAATCCGCGAGGATACCCGCCAAAAATCCCAGCTTTTATTGGAGCTGGGGCTCAATTTGAATTTGGCGCCGGTGGCGGATGTGTCCACCGACCGCAACGACTTTATCCATTCCCGTACCTTTGGCATGGGGGCGCAGGCCACATCGGAATACATACAGCAGGTAGTCCGTGAAATGAACAAAGAAAATTTATCGGGAGCGTTAAAGCATTTTCCTGGATACGGAAATAATTCCGATACCCATACCGGCTTAGCCCGGGACACACGTCCCTATAGCGACTTTGTCTCCAATGATTTCCTGCCGTTTTCCGCCGGCATCAGCGAGGGGGTTCCCTGCGTGCTGGTTTCCCACGTTATTGTTGAGTGTATGGACGCTCAGCATCCGGCGTCCCTGTCTCCCAAGGTGCATCGGATTCTTCGGGAGGATCTGGGATTTACCGGCGTCATTCTCACCGACGATCTGGCGATGGACGCCATCGCGGACTACAGCGGGGGAGAAAATCCGGCGGTATCCGCCTTTTTGGCGGGCAACGACATGTTGTTGTGTTCCGATTTGGAAACAAGCTATCAAGCGCTTTTAGAAGCGGTGCGCAGCGGACAGATCAGCCAAAACCGCCTTGATCTGTCGGTGATACGGATTCTTTCCTGGAAATACAGCAAAGGAATTCTTTCTTGAGGGCCGTCCCTCCCAAGCGTGAGTTTGTGAGGGTTGGGATTAAGCGCCGTGAAGCGGGAAATTTGGGCGGCGGACCGTCCTTTGTTACCGGCGTGCGGTCCTGTCCTCTTGTTCTGCCGCCGCGGATCAAAGAAGCCCCGCGGCGCACAAACGGTTTGTGAAAAATTCTATGAGAGTGAAGAAGCTCCCTTGGCAAACTCTTCCTGCCAAGGGAGCTTCTTCGCGAAACGCAGCGCATACCAAAACGTCTCTGTTTTTTGGAGAAACTTTCTGTGGAGCGGATTCCATATGCTATCTTTGCAGCCGCCGTATGGTTTGCAGCGCCAGAAAGAGCGCGTGAGAGGAGGCGAGCCAGCGGATCAGCTCCCGCTCGTCGGGATACCCTCGGCTGAGCCTGAGCTCCAAAACCTCACGATGCCAGTCGCTGTCCACTCCCACATAGACAAGGCCTACGGGCTTATCCTTCGTGCCCCCGTCGGGGCCCGCGATGCCGGTGGTGGAGATGCCGATATCCGCATGAGACAACCGGCGCGCGCCGGCGGCCAGCTCGGCGGCGGTCTGCCGGGATACCGCGCCGTATCGGGCCAGCGTATCTTCAGAAACTCCCACCACGCGCCGCTTGATCTCGTTGGAGTAACAGCATATGCCGCAGTCAAATACCTGGGATGCGCCGGGAATTTCGGTGATTCGTTTGGAGATCAGTCCGCCGGTGCAGCTCTCCGCCGAGGCAAGCTTCTTATGATTTTCAGAGAGTGCCTGCACCACGGCGTTTTGCAGGGAGCCGGAATCCACCCCATATACGGCGTCGCCCAGCAGGTCGCTTACCTCGCTAAGAAGCGGCCGGATCATGGCGTCAGCGTGGGAAGCATCCTCAGCGGAAGCCGTGATCCGCAGCAGCATTTCCCCGTCTTTTGCATAGGGGGCGATGGTGGGATTTTTCAGCTGTTCCATACGATCCCGCAGCATGCTCTCCACTTGGGATTCTCCCAGCCCAAATATATGGATGTTATGGGATACCAGCGTTGTTTGCGCGTCCCTGCGCAGATATGGCAGTACCCCTTCCAAAAACATGGGTTTCATTTCTCTGGGCGGGCCGGGCAGCAGCACCACTGCCTTCCCGTTTTCCTCTACAATCAGGCCGGGCGCGGTTCCGTTTTTATTTTGCAGCACAATGGCGCCCTTAGGCATCACGGCCTGTTTTTTGTTGTTGTCGGTCATGGGCCGGTCGATCCGCGCGAAAAAGGATTTGATCTCCTGCAGGGATGTTTCGTTGAGTTCCATCGGCAGGCCGAACAGCTCGGCCACAGTCTCTTTGGTGATATCGTCATAGGTGGGACCAAGACCGCCGGTGGTGATAATCAAATCGCTTTGCTCCATGGCGTGCGCAAGGCAGGATTTCAAACGCTCTGAGTTGTCGCCCACTACGGATTGGTGATAAACGTCAATGCCGAGCTTGGCAAGCTCCCTTGACAAAAACACCGCGTTGGTGTTCACAATGTCCCCCAGCAGCAGCTCGGTGCCTACGCATAGGATTTCCGCTTTCATAGAAATACCCCCTGTACTTTTGCATATACTAAACAAACCGGCGGACGCCTCGGCAACGGCGTTCCGCGGTTTTTCCTATCATTAGATTCACTCTATCACATTGCTGCGCGTTTTGCAACGTCTCTCAAAGGCCGTATTTTCCAATGGAATCGGAACCGGCGTGACCGGTTTAACCGATAAGACCGGGAGCGGTCCTCCGGCTTGAAAAACGGAAGGTTCCCGCCGCGTGTTCTCGAGGAGGAAAACACGCAAGCGCCGTTTCCCAAGCGGCTAGGGCGTTTGCAAACGTGTTTCCTCCTCCTTGCTGTTTGCCGCAGCCGGCAATTCCTGGTTCAGCCGCGCAGCCCCCAAAAAAGCAGCCGTTTTATTAAGGATTGCCAATTGCGGAGCGAATATGGCTTGCTCATCAACAGTTCATCGTTTCTTAACAAAATCTGAAACGCCGTAGGCTACAATGAAGCTATCCTTAGTTGGCTAATAATTAGCTGCCTAACAGTATGAAAAGAGGTGCGGTGGTGTGGATAAGGAGCAAGAGAGGAGCCGTTCTTCTGCGGAGCCTTCCCCCAAAGACGCCTTGGACGTTTTCAACGCCATGGTGATGATAAGCCGGTTGCAGGACAAAAAGTTGCAGACGGCGCTTTCCAATCTTTCGGTACACCCGGCGCAGTATAGCTGCCTGTTTGTGGTATGCCGGAAAAAGGGTTTGAATCTGCGGGAATTGGCCCAGCTGCTGCGGGTTGAGAATTCCACCGCTTCGGTTACTGTGCGGCGGATGGAAAAGGCGGGGCTGATCCAGCGCAGGCCGGACGAATCGGATTGCCGGATGACCCGGCTTTACCCCACCGAATATGGAAAGGAACAGTTTGAATCCGCCAAGCGTATCATGGAGGAATTTATTCAATTCTGTTTTGGGGAACTGGACAGCCGGGAGCTCCGCATATTGGGCGGGCTTTTGGATCGGGTATGCGCAAGACTGAATCAATATGAGATTCAGCCGGCGTACCCATGATTTGAGGAGGTATTGGAATGAGAGGAGCTTCTATTGGGACCATTTTGCTTACCAATGTCCTGCTGGTGGTGGCGTGGCATTTTTTGATGTTTTTGGCTTGCATAAAAGTAAAAACGTCTCTGTTTAATCCGGAAAACCGTTTTTATCAGGCCAAGTCCTGGGAAAAAAACGGGCGTTGGTATGCAAAGCATTTAAAGATCAATTCTTGGAAGGATCATCTTCCTCAGCATACGGGGAAGGACGGGTTCACCAAAGAGCATATGCAAAGCAATATCACGCTGGAGTATTTGGACCGGTTTATTATGGAAACTTGCCGTGGGGAATGGGATCACTGGATGTGCTGCCTATACTTCTTTTTATCGCTGCTCATCAATCCGTTTTTGATCGGTTTGATTCTGGGATTGCTGACCATTCTGTTTAATTTGCCCTTTATCGCCATTCAGCGATACAACCGTTTTCGTCTGCAAACCCTTCGCAAGCGGATGCTGCGGGAACAGGAAAAAATGAGCGCCGGCGATCATAAGGCGCTGGCCGAATCGTAAGATGATTTTGTCGCCGGGCTGTGATCCGGGCGGCCGACGCTGAACAAATCCAGAGTTCCTGCCGGAAACGGACCATGGGTTTTGCGGATGCTGCCGCAATGCAGAATGGTTTCGGCGTTTGGAGCTTGGATGCGCCGCAGCGCGCGGAACGCCGCTGGAAGCGCCCGGCGATTTGCGTTTTTTCTTTTATGGATGAAAAGGGACGGCGCGGGCCATTCTAAAAGAGAAGAAAAGGGAGGTATCCGTCATGCAGTCATTTTATGATTTATACAATCAGTTGGTACAGGCTTCGATGAGAGGGGAACTCAAGGAGCAACTGGAACAGGGGAGCGTAAAACTGGACGAGCATCAGCTGGATTGCCTGCTGAATCCCCGAAAATATGCGCCGGTGTGGCGGCTGGCCGATTGTGATTGCGCAGAAGGGGATCAAAAAGCCTGCGAGGGGCGATGTCTGTTCGACGCCTTTCACCGGGACGAACAGGGAAATATGATGGTGGATCCCGACCGCTGCGTGGGATGCTCCATGTGTATTGACCAATGTAAGGCCAAGAAGCTCACAGAGAGTAAAGAGGTGCTCCCCTTGGTGGAGGTGCTGCGGGATGGAAAAAAACCGGTGTATGCCATGATCGCACCGGCCTTTATCGGACAGTTTAGCGAGGAGGTTACTCCTGGCATGCTTCGCACCGCCTTTAAAAAGCTGGGATTTACCGGGATGGTGGAGGTGGCTCTGTTTGCCGATATCCTCACCCTCAAAGAGGCGCTGGAATTTGACCGCACGGTAAAAACCGAGGAGGATTACCTGCTGACCAGCTGCTGCTGTCCCGTTTGGATCGCCATGATCCGCAGAGTTTACGACCAGCTGCTTACCCATGTGCCGGGCTCCGTCTCTCCCATGGTGGCTTGCGGACGTTCGGTGAAACGCCTGCACCCGGAGGCGGTGACCGTGTTTATCGGCCCCTGCGTGGCAAAAAAGGCGGAGGCCAAGGAAAAGGATATTGCCGACGCTGTGGACTATGTGCTCACCTTTCAGGAGGTGCGGGATATTTTTGATTTTGCAAATATCAATCCCCTTGACATGGAACCGGACGAAAGGGACCATTCCTCCCGGGCGGGACGCGTTTACGCGCGCGCCGGCGGGGTCAGCGAGGCGGTGAAAACCACCCTGAAGAAGCTGCGCCCCGACCGAGAGATTCCCTTCACCACCGCCCATGCCAACGGGGTGCCCGAATGCAGGGCCATGCTGAATCGTCTTCTGGAGGGAAAGGCCGACGGCAACTTCCTGGAGGGCATGGGTTGTGTGGGCGGCTGCGTGGGCGGGCCCAAGGCCATTCTCAGCCGGGATGAGGGACGTGTAAACGTCAATTACTACGGCTCTGCCGCCACCTATTACACGCCGGCGGAAAATCCCTATGTGATTGAGCTGCTGCGTCGTCTAGGACTGCCTACGGTGGAAAGCCTATTGGAGCAAAGCGATATTTTTACCAGAGATTTGGAGGCCAAGGCAAAATAAGAAAGGGACAGCGGAAAAACCGCTTGCCAAAGGGGAAACCGCGCGGGCCGTCGGACTCTGCGGGGTAAAGGAACCCAAGGCTGTTTTCAGTTCCGGCCCTGCCCAATCTTTTCCCAACCGCGAGAAACAAGGAGGCGGACTACAAATGGATTTATTTGCACAAATGAAGATGGCGGATTTCTTTTTAAAGCTGTATCGGGGGGAGCTGAATCGCCTGTGCGGATATGAATTTACTCCCCAGAAGGTTCGGACCATTCCCGATGAAAGCCGGGAAGGCCAGCTGCCCCGGGCGACCCCGGAGCAGCAGGGGATTTCCTCCGCCCATATTCAGCTGTTTCTCAAGGAGCTATCCCGCAGAAAAGACGTCAACCCCCACAGCGTGTTGGTGATGCGCCATGGAAAGGTAATCACCCAGGCCCATTTCCGCCCGTACCGGGCGGATTACCCTCATATGCTTTACTCTTTGAGCAAGACGTTTACCGCCACGGCGGTGGGAATGGCCATCGGAGAGGGAAAGCTCTCGCTCTCCGATCGTTTGGTGGATCTGTTTCCCGACAAGGTGCTTCCTCTGCATCATCCCAGGCTCAACGCGGTGACGGTGCGCGACCTGCTCACCATGCAGGCGGGATTAAAATTCAACGAGCTGGGTTCAGTGATGGGACGGGACTGGGAAAAAGGATTTTTACAGTCGGAATTTTTGCATGAACCAGGGGCCAAGTTTTCATACAACAGCATCAACAGCTATATGCTTTCGGCGGCGGTCAAACGGCGGACCGGACAGGGATTGGTGGAATATCTAACCCCCCGCTTGTTTGAACCGCTGGGAATTCGCAACGTTTATTGGGAGAAATGCCCCATGGGTCTTGAAAAGGGCGGCTGGGGATTGAGCCTGCGCATTGAGGATGCGGCCAAACTGGGGCTGCTTTACCTGCAAAGAGGAACCTGGATGGTGGACGGCGTTCCCCGTCAGCTGTTGCCTCAGCAGTGGGTGGCGGAGGCGACCCGTAACCAACTGACCGACCTGGAGGGAGCCGAGAACGGCTACGGATATCACGTCTGGATTGGAGAGGATGGAAACTCCTATCACTTTAACGGAATGTTTGGACAATATGTGGTGGTGTTTCCCCGGTACGACGTTGTGGTGGCCCTGTTCGCGGGCAGTCAAAACCTGATGCCTCAGGGCGGCGGGCTGGAGCTGATTCATCGCTTTTTTGGAAGCGAGGACTTTTACAGCGACGTCCCGCTGCCAAAGAATGTGAGAGCCCTCAGAGGCCTGGTGCGCACCATGAAGGGGCTTACCTTTCAAAAGAGGGAGACTATGCCCCGTGTTTCCTATACGCCGAAGGGGATGTGCAGGCTGCTGAGCCGCCGCTTATTCCCGGAACAGAACCCTCACGAAAGGCTCACCGAGGCGCAGCGCCGGTATGACGGCGCGGAATATGTGCTGCAAAAGAGCTTTGGCTCTTTGCTGCCGCTGGTGTTGCAGGGCGTGCATGGAAACTTCACCGGAGGGATGGAGAAAATACGCATTCAAAACGCCTCGGGCTGCTGCACGCTCACCGTCTGGGAGGGAGGACAGGAAAACGTGGTGCGCATGGGCACGGACGGCGCCCCCCGATACAGCGAAATTGACTGCAACGGAGAGACGTATATGGTGGGCTCCATGGCCCGCTGGACCACGGACGAGGACGATCGGGATGTGCTCAAGGCGTATCTTTCCTTTATTGAAACCCCGGATACCCGAATTCTCAAGCTGATATTTGAGGAGGACCGGGTACTGATCCGGTTTGAAGAGCTGCCCAGCGTGCGCGACGCCTTTGAAAAGATTGGCGCCCCGCCGGTTCCCCAGACCGGAGGCGGGGAGCGTGTCAGGCGCAAGTTAAAACAGCTTCTCCAGCCCAAGACCACGGGCGAGAGAGTGGACTTTATCACACATTGAATCGAACGTTTTAGAGAAAGGGCCTGGAAGCCGTTTGGTTTCCAGGTTCTTTTTTTCGGCAGAGGAGGAAACGGCGTCCTTTTTGAGTGTGAGGCGGGCGGCGGGAGAGCGCAGAACCGCTTAATTTCAGGGGAGGCTTTAAGGGCGATGGGCTTATTGCCGCGGTATTCTTACAAAACAAAGGGAACGGCTTACAAAAATGTAATATGGATGTAAGGAAAAGTTATGGAACTGTTGTTGTCCGGGGTGGTAAACTATAGGCAACAAATCAAATGGAGGGAACAATATGAACACGATTTTAACCGTGCAGAACGTTGAAAAATATTACGGAAACAAAGGCAACATTACAAAGGCTGTGGACGACATCAGCTTTGAGGTGGAGCAGGGGGAATATATAGGGATTATGGGCGCTTCCGGCAGCGGCAAAACCACTTTGCTCAACTGCATCTCCACCATCGACACAGTGACCGCGGGCCATATTTATATTGGTGAAAAGGATATCACCGCTTTGAGCGCCAAAAAGCTCTCCAAGTTCCGCCGGGAGGAATTGGGGTTTATCTTCCAGGACTTTAATCTTTTGGATACCCTCACCGCATTTGAAAACATCGCCCTGGCTCTCACCATTGTCAAGACTCCGCCCTCTCAGATCGAAGGAATGGTTCGGGACGTTGCCAATAAGCTGGAGATCGCAGAGGTGCTCAATAAATATCCCTATCAAATGTCCGGCGGACAAAAGCAGAGGGTAGCTTCCGCCAGGGCCATCGTCACCCGGCCCTCCTTGGTGTTGGCGGACGAACCCACCGGCGCGTTGGATTCCAAAAGTTCCCGCATGCTGCTGGAAAGCTTTGAAACCCTCAACAATATGATGGGCGCCACCATTCTGATGGTCACCCACGACGCGTTTGCCGCCAGCTACTGCAAGCGCATTCTCTTCATCAAGGATGGTAAGATTTTCAACGAGCTGGTAAAAGGAACCCAAAGCCGGAAACAGTTTTTCAACAAGATTATTGAGGTGGTAACCTTGCTGGGAGGGGACAACAACAATGTTTTATAAGTTAGCGTTTAAAAACGTCACCAAAAGCATCAAGGATTACGCGGTTTACTTTCTCACCCTGACGTTTGGCGTTTGCGTGTTCTACGTGTTCAATTCGGTGGACTCCCAGCAGGCGGTGCTGGAAATGAGCGCCGCGCAAAATGCCATGCTGGAAGCCATGATGCAGATTATGGGAATCATTTCGGTATTTATCTCCTTTATTCTGGCGTTTTTGATCCTGTATGCCAACAAGTTTATGATGCGCCGAAGAAAAAAGGAACTTGGCACGTATATGCTTTTAGGTATGCCTAAGGGCAAGATCTCCATAATCCTGATGGCGGAAACCGCTGTCATCGGGATCATCTCCCTGGCCGTCGGGCTGCTGGTGGGCGTATTCCTTTCTCAGGGGCTTGCAGTGGTCACCGCCAAACTGTTTGAAGTCCAAATTCGAAACTTTCAGTTTGTCTTTTCTCCCCAGGCGTTTGGCAAAACCATTTTGTATTTTTTCATCATCTTTGTGGTAGTAATGCTGTTTAATTCCCTGATTGTCTCCCGCTGCAAGCTGATCTCCCTGATAAACGCCGACCGGCAAAACGAGCGGCTCAGGGTGAAAAAACTGTGGGTTTCGGTGGTGATCTTCCTGATTTCGGCCGCCTGCCTGGGAGCCGCTTATTATCTGATTACCAAAAACGGCATGATGTACATCGACTCGGAATTTTTCATGAGTCTGATCCTGGGGACCATCGGAACGTTTTTGTTCTTTATGTCCCTGTCAGGGTTTTTGCTGCGGGTGCTCAAGACCAGCAAGCGCATCTATTTGCGCAACCTCAACATGTTTGTGCTGCGCCAAATCAACAGCAAAATCAACACCACCTACTTCTCCATGACCTTTATCTGTATCATGCTTCTGTTGGCCATCGGGATTTTGTCGGTGGGCGGTGGATTTCAAACCTATTTTAGCAACGACATAGACGGATACACCCCCTATGACATCAGTATGCAGTGTTACGAGGACAACTACGACATGGAAAACGCCCTCGAAGCCCAGATGAACACCGATCTCGGCGAGCTTTTTGAAAGCAGGCATCAGTTCCTGATTTATAACACCGGATTGAGCACCGGAGACGTGGCGGACCTTTATCCGGGCTTATTGGAAATCAACGAGTACAGCCGGCCCCTTTATGCCGTCGGGGTTAGCGACTTCAACAGACTGCTTGCCATGATGGGAAAAGAGCCCATTATGGTGCTGGAAAACCAATACGCCATCTCCTCGGTAAACGACGGCAACTATCAAAGCGTATTGGATGGGCTACTAAACGAGGGATTGGGCCTTAAGATTGCGGGCCGGGAGTATGCGCCGTCCCAAACCGCCATGATTCCTCTGCCGGTTTCCAATTCCGCCATGTCCATCTTTACTTTGATTTTGCCGGACGACCAGGTGAAGAAACTTGAGGTGGCTGAGCGTACCTACAACGCCCAATATAAGGGCGACAAGCTACAGGTGGAAAAACTCGTTATGAGCGCCTTGGAGGATGAAGGGGGCAATATCATTGTCGACGAGGGGCCGGCGGTAATGGTCACCACACGGATCTCCACCGTGGAGATGGCGACGGGCCTGAAGGCTACTATCCTGTTTGTGGCCATCTACATGGGCATCATTTTTCTGATAGCCAGCGCGGCGGTTTTAGCGCTGCAGCAGCTTTCCGAAGCCTCTGACAACGCCATCCGCTACAAGCTGTTGGGTAAGCTGGGAGTGGAACGCAGAATGCTCAACCACGCGATTTACGCCCAAGTTGCCATCTACTTTTTCATTCCATTGGCTTTGGCGATTGTGCATTCCATCGTGGGGCTTAACGCCATTACCCACACTCTAGCGATGCAGGGGGCGGCGGCGGATTCCTCTTCCATGATGCTGTCGGCAGTCGCCCTGGCGGTCATCTACGGCGGCTACTTTTTGGCCACCTGTCTGGGCTGCAAGAGCATTGCCAAAGGGAAAAACGTGTGACAAAAAATGCGGACAGAAGAAAGGATCTGAGGTTATGACCACCAGCCGTACAGTAAAACGTCTTGTAATCGGATTTGGGGCGCTTGTGCTGGCCATGCTCGCGATTTGCATGGTGGCGTCCAAACTCCGGGCTGGGCGCAAAAAGTGAAACGGCGCCCAATCAGATCTTCCAAAGAGGGCGCGTGAGAGAAAAACCATGCGACGAAAGGATGTGCTGCAAATGAGAAGAAAAAACCGTTCGGGAAACCCGTGTGGGTTGATATTCGGAGCCGTCTTTGTGGCCATACTGCTCATCATTGGACTGGTTACCAGCCAAACGGCGGGACGAAACGCGCAGCCCGACCATTCACAGGTTTATGCCGAATTAAAATAGAAAACTCCTCAAAGGGAAGGCGGCTTCATCGTTATGGATGAGCCGCCTTTTCCTGTTAAAAGACGGGCCTGGACCGTATGCGTTTCCGCGCGTTGGATGAGCGAAAATCCGTTGTACTGGGATCAATTGGATCAAAAACGCGCGCCGTCAACGCCGCCGCTACTTTTTGTCGAAGCGGAGACGGGGTTTTACTTGCGTTTACATTCATATTATGATAAAGTTATGAGTATAAAATAGGATTGGTTTGTACGAAGGACCAGATCCAACATGAGGAAAGGGTGGAACTACCAATGAGAATGAAAAAAGCAATCGCGCTGACCTTGGCTTGTCTGATGACCCTGGCGCTGCTGGCCGGCTGTCAAAAGAACACCGCCTCCATCACGGGGGCCGCTGATCTTCCTGGTACGCGCATCGGCGTGCAGGCGGGCACCACGGGCGAGGAGTATGTCAAAACAGAGATCAAGGATACCGAGCCCAAATCCTACAAGTCCGGTATGGAAGCCGCCATGGATTTGATGAACAGCAATCTGGACGCGGTGGTTCTGGACGAGCTTCCCGCCAAGGAAATTGTCCGGCAGAACCCCAGCCTGAAGATTTTGGACAAACCCCTCACCGTTGAGTATTATGCCGTTGCCGTGAAAAAGGGCAACACGGAGCTGCTCGAAAGCATTAACAAGACCTTGCAGCGCATCCAGAAAGACGGCACCTATGACAGCTTCAAATCCGCGTTTATGCCGGAGGACGGCAAGATTCAGGTTCCCTCCATGGATTTGGGGGACAGCAGCAAGGAGCTTGTGCTGGGAACCAATGCAGAGTTCAAACCGTTTGAATATCTGGAGGGCGATCAGATCGTGGGCTTTGACATCAGCTTGGCCAACGAGATTGCCAAAGATTACGGCCATAAGCTTAAAGTGGAAAATATGAATTTTGACAGTATCATTACCGCATTGAGCGCAGGCAAGGTGGATTTTGCCATCGCCGGCCTGTCGGTCACGGAGGAACGCCAGAAGAACGTGGATTTCTCTGAAAATTATTACGGGGCTTCTCAGGTAATCATTGTAAAGAAATAATCAAATGTGAATACGCGTCCGCGCCTTACGTTCCGGCGTGGAATAGAGAATAGGGTGCGCACATCCGGCAGGGCCGGCGTGTTTCGCCCTGTTCTGCGTTTAAGGAGTGTGAAACGTTGCAGTCCATATTTGACCAGATTTATACTTGTCTTATTGCCAACAACCGATGGCAGCTGATTCTTTCCGGTTTGGGCACGACATTGCTGATTGCGTTGTGCGCCATTTTGATCGGTACGGTTATCGGCGCTGTGATGGCGTTGTGCCGCCTGTCGGGCAGCCGGATTCTGCGGGGCGTGAGCCTGACCTATATCACCATTGTGCGGGGCATCCCCATGGTTACTCAGTTGATGCTGTTTGCCTATGTGATCTTTGCTCCGGTGAGTATTGATAAGATTGTGGTGGCCATTATTGCCTTTGGCGTTAACTCGGGCGCTTATATGACCGAGATCATGCGCGGCGGCATCCAGGCGGTGGACGCCGGACAGATGGAGGCGGGGCGCTCCCTGGGCCTGACCAAATGGCAGACCATGCGTAAGATCATTCTGCCTCAGGCGGTCAAGAACATTCTGCCCACGTATACCAACGAATTTATTGTGCTCATCAAAGAAACCTCTGTGGCGGGCTATATCGCCATTCAGGATCTTACCAAGGTGAGCGATATGATCCGCAACGCTGATTACAACGCTTGGGTTCCCTTAATAGCGGCGGCGCTGATTTACCTGCTGCTCACCCTGGGACTCAGCCGATTGTTCGCGGCGCTGGAAAGGAGGATGGCCCGCAGTGATAGAAGTTAAAAATTTGGTAAAGAGCTTTGGCGATAACCTTGTATTAAACAACATCACCGAGACCATCCAGAAAGGGGAGAAGGTGGTCGTGGTGGGGCCCTCCGGATCCGGAAAAAGCACCTTTTTACGCTGTCTCAACCGTTTGGAGGAATCCAGCGGCGGAGAGATCTGGTTTGAAGGCGATCGAATCACCGATAAGAAATGCGACATTAACGCCCTTCGCCGCAAGATGGGGATGGTGTTCCAGCATTTCAATTTGTTTCCCCACCTTACCGTGCTGCAAAACATCACCATGGCTCCCATAACCCTCAAGCTGCAAAGTGCGCAGGAGGCGCAGAAGAACGCCATGCGGCTGCTTCAGCGCATTGGGCTGGCGGATAAGGCGAACAGCTATCCTTCCAGTCTCTCCGGCGGGCAGAAACAGCGCATTGCCATTGTGCGGGCGCTGGCCATGAATCCGGACGTGATGCTGTTTGACGAACCCACCTCGGCGTTGGATCCCGAAATGGTGGGCGAGGTTTTGGAACTGATGAAAGAGCTGGCCGACGACGGTATGACCATGGTGGTAGTGACCCACGAGATGGGATTCGCCCGAGAAGTCGCTACCAGGGTTTTGTTTATGGACGGCGGTCAGATCGTGGAGCAAAACGAACCCAAAGAATTTTTTGCCCATCCTCAACACCCCCGTCTCAAAGACTTTTTGGCAAAGGTGCTATAAAAGCGCGATAGAAGAGAGCGTATGACGTTGCAAGAGATTGCGCGCCATGCGCTTTTTTTATGGGAAAACCGCAGGCGGCGAGGGGAAGGAAACATAATTGCGCCGGGAGGTGGAAAAGTAAGAGAAGGGGCATATACCCGCGTTGCTGCCCTTGGGAAATGCCGGATGCCCAAATCGTGGACTCTCAAAATCAGGAATCGAAAGCGTTTCCGAAATCATCAGGCTGAGGATGTTTATCTACTTGTAAGACGCGCTCGGATTTGTGCCGCACCAGGGAGCGCGGTAAAAATAAGAGAAACAGATTTGCTGCATTTCAAAGCGTTTGGCAAGAAAAAGCAACCCAACGACAGGAGAGTGAACAATTGAATAGGACGTTATACATCAATGGAGAGATCATTACCATGGATCCCGCCTGTTTTCAGCCGGAAGCGGTTTTGGTGGAAGAGGGCGTGGTAAAGCAATTGGGACGTAAGGAATCGTTGCTAAAGAGATATCCCGGCGCAAGGCTGTTTGATTTACAGGGAAACGTCTTGGCACCCGCTTTTCTCGACAGCCACAGTCATCTCACCATGCTGGCGACAACTTTGGAATCCGTGTCCCTTTCCGACGCCGGAAATTTCAAGGAAATCGTGGAAAAAATACGCGCCTTTCGCCGGGACCGGGGGCTTTCCGACCGAGATTGGATCTGTGGATTCGGCTACGATCATAATTTTCTGGAAGAAAAACAGCATCCCACCCGGGAAATATTGGACCAAGCCTCTCTTGTCAATCCCATTGTCATTTCTCACGCGTCGGGGCACATGGGGGTGATGAATTCGGCGGCGCTGCAAGCGGCCGGCATTGGGAAAGACACGCCCGACCCTGACGGCGGGGTGATTGGAAGAACGAAGGGCGTTCCCAACGGGTATCTGGAGGAGGCGGCCTTTACTCATTATTCCTCTGTTTTGCCCGCCCCATCCCGGGAGCAGAGTCGCCGCCGGATGGCTAAGGCCCAGCGGATTTATCTGGAACATGGAATTACCACCGTGCAGGACGGTTACACCAAGAAGGAGCAGTGGGAGCTGCTCAAGGACATGGCGGAATCTGGGGAGCTTCTTGTGGATACGGTGTGTTACCTGGATCTCAAGGACAATCGGAACATTGCCCGGGAGAACCCCGCCTATTTTAAGAGCTATCACAACCGCTTGAAGATTGGCGGGTATAAGATTTTTTTGGATGGTTCCCCACAGGGGAGAACGGCTTGGCTCAGCGAGCCCTATGAAAACGCGCGGGACGGATACCGGGGCTATGGGACTTATCAGAACGACCAGGTGCGGCGGTTTGTGCGCGCGGCGTTGGAGGATCGGACGCAGCTGCTCGCCCACTGCAATGGAGACGCGGCGGCCAATCAGCTGCTGGACGCCTGGAAAGCGGAAGCCGCCTCCTTTCCCCAGGCGGCGCAATCCCTTCGCCCGGTAATGATCCACGCACAGTTGGTACGCCGGGAGCAACTCAAACAAATGGCCAAGCTGGGTATGATCGCCTCCTTTTTTGTCTCCCACACGTATTATTGGGGCGACGTACACTTGCAAAATTTAGGGCCGGACAGGGCCAGTCGGATTAGTCCGGCGCGCTCCGCCATGGAAGAAGGAGTAATCTATACCTTTCACCAGGATAGTCCGGTAGCGCCTCCCGATATGCTTCATACTGTCTGGTGCGCGGCGGTGCGTACCACCAAAAACGGAGCGGTGCTGGGGGAACAGGAGCGGATCACCCCCTTGGAAGCGCTGCGGGGAGTAACCGTCAACGCCGCCTACCAGTACTTTGAGGAGGAGCGCAAGGGGAGCATTACTCCGGGAAAGCTGGCCGACTTGGTGGTTCTGGACCGGAATCCCCTAACAGTGGCATTCAATCAGATTAAGGAGATTGAGGTTCTTTACACCATCAAAGAGGATCGGGTGGTTTACTCCAAGCATTCGCCATTTCCCGCAAACGAGGGAGATGTCCGCGCCGAATAAAAAGGAAACGACCGGCCTTTGCGCATCTGATATGGAAAACGTGCGCGGCCGGTCGCGGCACACCCGCCGGGTTGGGAATCCCGGAAGACGGAGGTTTGCAGGATAAAATAGAAGGACCGGACGGACGGCGGTTTCCCCGCATCGGTGGGAAGGCGCTGTCTGTCCGGTCTTTTTTCATCAAACCTCCCGAATTTCACGTTGAAAGGAAAGATAGGCGGCGATAAAGTAGCAAGCGTACACCAGGAAAAAGAGAAGATAAGTGAGCACTAGTCCCCAGCAGGCGGCGGGGGCGGTCAGCTCCCGGTAACCGGGAGGGATTGCCAGACCAAAAATAAAGAGATTGCAGATCAAAGGGACCGCGGCGGGAAGGCCAAAGGACACCGCCAACTGTTTTAAAATCAGGCGGTTGCGCGCGCTTTCCCGCACACCGAGCCGGTTTAGAAGCGAAAAGCGTTTCCGTTGAGCCGCCATGCCGCTGGTCTGTTGAAGGGAAAGCACCGTGGCGCAGATCAGCAGCAGAACAAGCCCCAAATAAAAGGCGGAAAAGGAAATGGTAAGATAAGCCATTCGGTCGCCGCTGTCCCCAGTGCATATATTTAAGGAAACCGAGGGACCGCTCACCCATGTTCCCTCCCAGGTTTGGTAGGAACCTGCTTGCAAACACCGGGCCAGGTTCGGGGAAGGGGATGTTTTCGTATTGGCGGCAAGGCAGGAAAATACGGGCGGCAGGGTTTGTACCAGCTCGTCGGGGAGGATCAGCAGCAGTCCAAGGCCGTTGTTTCCGTACTGCTGACCCAGCCCTTCGCGATACAATCCGGCAAGCTTCCACTCTCGCCCGGCAATCCTAACGGGTGGGGATATCTGGGACAGCGGCTCCCAATACTCCGGAAATTGACTGTGGATGAAATAGCCGCCCGCCGGCAGGCAAGCTTCCGACAGACCCGCCAGAGAGCGCAGCCGATTATAGGCGGATAGTCCAATGCAACAGTCATTGCCCGAATGAGAATAGTAGCGGTGGTAATAGGTATCCCCAAGGCGTTCCTGTACGGCGGATTGGCCGGAGTCATACAGGGAGTAACTCAAATAAGATTCCAACGTACAATCCTTATCAATGGAATCCAGCGCGGGGGCAAAATCCACACGGGGAACCCGGACCTCCAACAACACATCATAGGGATAGGAATATTGCTGCATCACGGGGTAGAGAAAGCGCGATCCAAAGCCAACGGTAAAGCAGAACAGAGAGAGGGTGAGAAGGAGAGAAACCGTGCCCGTTACCGCCGCGCTGGCGCCCGCCCGGGAGGTAATTTGGCGCAGGGAAAACAGGTGCGCCTGGCTGAGCGTTACAAAGGGTAGCCTGCACAGCGCCTCCAGCAGCGCGGGAATGCCAATATGCACCCCGTAGATGCCGGAAACCAGCATGACAACCACCAGCATCATTGTAAGACCGGCATCATAAGACTGATAGATCGCCGGAATTTCATGAAGGCCGTGGATCAACAGAGCAAGAGAGAGAACAAAAATCAGAATGCGCGGGAGCGGATGACGCAAAGGGGTCCGCGCCTGGCGGGCAGCGTACATCAGATCGTAAATTTTAATTTTTTTCAGCCTTTTGCTGCTTTTCCGCAGGGCGAGAAGATAGGAAAGGATAAAATACAGCAGGGTAAGCAGCAGCGCGGGCAGAGAAAAGTTTACCGCAAACGAATAGGTTTGTTCCAGCACATTGAGAATCACCGCCCGAAGCACCTGATAGAGCAAGCTGCCCAGCAGGACGCCGCCGATCAAAGCGCATAGACCCACCCCGGCGTTTTCCGCCAGAAACAGGCGGCACACGGTTTTCTTTTTCATACCAAGCAGAAGATAGGCGGCCAGCTCCCGGCTGCGCCGCTCCAGAATAAATCGGGTGGCATAGCGCACCATGCCCAGGGTAACGCAGGCTACAATGATGGAAATCACCAACAAAAAGGAGGCGGCGGCGTCAAAGTCACTGCTGAGCGCGCGCAGCTCTTTTGCGGTAATCAGCAGATGGAAGGCATAGACAAACGCCGCCGTCAAGCCAATGGTGAGACAATAGGACCAGTAATCCTTGGCGCACCGCCGGATTCCCCGCAGACAAAGCTTAACGTACATCGGAAAAATCCCCTCCTAACAGGGACATTACATCCAGGATCTCCTGAAAGAACTGGCGGCGGCTCTTTTCTCCCCGGATGAGTTCGTTGAAGATGCGCCCGTCCTTGAGAAACAGAATGCGGGAACAATAGCTGGCGGAAAAGGCGTCGTGGGTAACCATCAGCAGAGTGGCGGAGAGCTCCCGGTTGATGGAAAGAAACTGCTCCAAGAGCAGACGAGCGTTTTTGGAATCCAGCGCGCCGGTGGGTTCGTCGGCCAGAATCAGCTTGGGACGAGTGACCAAAGCCCTGGCGCAGGCGCACCGCTGCTGCTGTCCTCCGGAAACCTCGCCGGGATATTGATTCAGCAGGTCCTCAATGCCCAGCCGCCGGGCTGCCTCCGCCACCAGCGCGTTGATCCGGCGGCGGGGAATTCGGTTGATGGTGAGGGCCAGAGAGATGTTTTCTCCCAGGGTAAGGGTGTCCAGGAGGTTGTAATTCTGGAAGATAAAGCCCAGGTTTGTCCGCCGGAAATCGGAGAGCTCGTCCTCGGAAAGCTCGGTGACATCCTGTCCGCCGATCAAGATGTGCCCGGCGCTGACGGTATCAATGGCGGCGATCATATTCAGAAGGGTGGTTTTGCCGGAGCCGGACGGCCCCATTACCCCCAAGAATTCCCCTTGCGCCACCTCAAAGCTGATATCGTCCACCGCTTTGGAGATCGCTCCCCGGCTGCCGTAATATTTTTCTACTCGTTCCAAACGTAAGACAGAGTTCATGGAGATTCACCTCGTCTCTATTGTACAATAGGCGCCCGGCAAAAGATATGGATTTGGGCAATCCAATTCTTACGTTTTTGAAAGAAACCAAAAAGGAATCCGTTTTCCAGGAAGAACTTGTATAAGCAATGGAAAAAAAGCCCACACTACTAGCATATCAGACGGAAAGGCTGGCGCTAGTATGAATCAAATCGATCAAAATACTCCCCTGTGGACGTCAATAAACGCGGTTCCCGCTATTTACCCATGGTTATATCAGAACGAAGATTGTGAGGTATGCGTGGTGGGCGGCGGTATAACAGGAGCATTGTGCGCCCTGCAATTTGCTCAGGCCGGTGTGGACACCGTTTTGCTGGCGGGAGGACCGGTGGGATACGGGGGTACGTCTCACTCCGCCGGAGTATTGCAGGCCGATCCCGCCGGAGGGCTTCAAGAGCTTTCCCGCCGGATCGGGGTGGACCGGGCGGTAAAAGTAGTTGGCCAGTGCTTCCGGGCCATGGACGAGCTGGAAGAATTGGCCGCCGCCTGCGCGGCGTCCAGCGGATTCACCCGCCGGGACAGTCTGAGTTTTGTAGACTCGGAGGATTTGGCCGACGGCATCAACGACGAGTATTTATTAAAAAAGCACAACGGCTTTCCTGTGGAACTGGTCAGCCGGGAGCAAGCCAGGGATCTGTACTCCTTTGACCTGGAGTGCGGGCTGCTAAGCCGCGGCACGGCCGCTACCGTGGATCCTTATTTGCTGACCCACGGGGCGCTTGCCGCCGCGGAAAAGGCGGGAGCCAGAATTTATGAGAATACCGTGGTGGAGGATATTTCCCAGGAAGGCGCCCGGCGGATGCTGGCCACCTCGGTCCGCCACACCGTAACCGCCTCCACCGTGGTGGTGGCCATCGGTTTGGATTGCTGTGACTTTCTAAAGGGATCCGGCAGCAGGAGAACCTGTTTTGCCGTGGCTACCCGCCCGGCGGAAAGCCTGTCCGGGTGGACCGACGGCTGCGTCATCCATCATGTGGGCCGTCCGGAGATTACCTTTTCCGTGACGCCCCAGGGAAGAATTCTGGCCTCCGGGCTGGATACCGGGCTTATTGACCGAAACCGGAGAATGGCGGGATTTTTGCCGTTGGATGTGCTTGCGGGAAAGAAATTCGCCCATTTGGAGGAGGAAGTGACCCGTATGTTCCCGGGAATCCGGGAAACACAGCCGGAATACGCGTATACCGCCGATTTTCTTCAAACCGAGGATGGGCTGCCGGTCATCGGCGCTCAGGAGAACTATCCCAATTGCTATTTTGCTCTTTGTCCCTCGGAAAACGGAATCCTGTTCTCCCAGGTGGCTGCCCGGCTGCTATTGCAGCTCTACCGGGGAGAGGATGGGGAGAATGCCGACCTTTATACCCCGGGGCGTTTATAGAAACAAAAAGAGCTTTCCCTTTGCAGCGAGGGAAAGCTCTTTTTGTCGTTTGAAGCAGTCGGCGACTAAATGTCTCCGAGCCTGCGGATGTAGAGGATGCTTTCGTTATAGGTAATCCCGGTTCCCCCGTTGAGCAAATAAATCTCCGCGGGGACAGTTGTGACGGGTATGGCGAGTGTGGCGCTCAGAGACGCCGTTTGATCGGCGGCGGTAAGAGTCTGTTCCGTAAAGCTGCCGGGAACCCGGGTTTCACCTAAATAGAGTCCCACATTGACGGTTTTTGGAAGGGAGGCTTCCGCATTAATCAGATTGGTGGAATAGGAAACCTCATAAATTCCCGTTTGATTTAGGGAGAAGACGCCCGAACCCGCTGTGTGAGTGATTGCAGTACCGGTTAAAAAGGTGTTTTCTGAAAAAGGGATCGCGGCGGCGTCCTCCGGGGTTTGCGCGGTGTCGTTGACGGCAACCATCAGGTCGGAGGCTGCGGAAGCTCCGGTGGGACCCGTTGGCCCGGTGGGGCCAGTAGCTCCAGTGGGACCGGTTGGTCCGGTGATCCCTACTACAGAGCCGGTGGCTCCAGTAGCGCCGGTAGGGCCGGCGGGGCCTGTAAGCCCAATCCCGGTGGCCCCTGTAGGCCCCGTAGGACCAGTGGAGCCTGTGGCGCCGGTCGGCCCGGGAATCGGACAGGGAACCGGTACATAGCAGGAGGAGGGGCGAGAGGAAGACGGAAAGCAGTTGGAATGGGGAGAAGGTGCAGGAAAGGGGCAGTCATCAGGATAAGTGGCGCAATAGGGGGAACAGGGAATCCCCTCAGAAAAGGTTCCGTTCCACTCGGAGCTAAAATATCGGTTCATAAACATACCTCCTTATGTAAGGCGCGTTTTCGGCAAATTTGCAGCTGATATCATTCTATTCAAAAGAATAAAAAGGGTGCGAAAATCAAAGAAAATCCCCTCATAAAATCCAATAAGGCTGCAAACTTCATCCGATGGAAGGAGGCGTCTTTGGGAACATTGGATAAAATTCAACGAGAGAATTGACAGAAATCCGCAATCAAAAAGTGCTCCCTGGATGGCTTTCGCGCCGATTCAGGGAGCATTTCTTCATTTCCAAGGGGGTTACAGACAAGCGCGCACATCCAAAGGAGCGGCGGCAAAATAATCGGCCCCTGCAAGGGACAATTCCTGATAGCCGCGGAATCCCCACAAAGCGCCGCAGCAGCGGATGCCCGCATTGTGGGCGGTGTATACGTCAACATCGCTGTCACCGATATACAGACAACGTTTTTTTTCCGCGCCCTGTATGCGAATCATTTCATTGAGGGCGGCGGGATCGGGTTTTTTTTCATAGCCCGGTCGTTTTCCGGCCACCGAGGCAAAGGCGGCGTTGGGAAACAGCCGACGGACGATTTCTCCCACGAACTGGTGGGGCTTATTGGACAACACCCCAAAGGGAATCTGATTTTGTGAGAGGGAATGAAGCAGCGCTTCACATCCTTCATAAGGGCGGGTTTTATCGAAACAATGAACCGAATAATATTGGTCAAAATCACTGTGCAGCCGCTTCAATTCCTCCGAGGAGCACGGTTGGGGGGCGGCTCTTTGCAGCAGCATGACAACGCCATCGCCCACAAACCGGCGGTACTGGTCCACCGGATGGGTAGGAAAGCCTTGCAGACGTAATGCATAGTTGGTCGCGTCGGCCAGGTCCTCCAGGGAGTTGACCAGTGTACCGTCCAGGTCAAAGATACAAAATTGAGTTGTCAAACAAATTCCTCTTTTCTTTCGGAGATATGGCGCAAACCCAATCAAGCGTTATCGTTTCACGGATGGGATACGTTTGGCAGGCCCCGGCAGCCTACAGACTGATTGCGTCATAATCAGGAAATACCGCAGCACGACCGGTTATCAGAAAAAGGGAGAACCGGCGGAGGCTGAAAGGGCGCGGAAGCGGGCAAATAATTGCGCCTTCCCATGCCTCCGCCCAGTTCCTGATACATGTGATGATCTTTCCCAACCGGACCGCAGGCATACGCTATAATTCCGCTAAAATCTCTTCAATGGATTCCTCCGGATCGTAAAGCGCCAAATCGCCGGAGGGGTGAGGGGGGCCTCCTGCCTTTCCGTCCCTGCGGCGGATATGCAGGATCAGCGCAATGACGGCCGCAACCACGCAGGCAATTGCCAGGAATACCAGGAAGATGCCGAAGTGATTGGCGGTGTACCCATTGTACTCTATGACGGTATCACCGCTGTAGAGGGAGAAGGAGACCGCGCCGTCCGCGTTCTGGGAGAGAGATACCTTGGAGGAGTGGGTTTCACTGGTGTATCGCAGGTCGTTGAGCTGTTCTTTGCCGTTTGTCTTTATTTGATAGGTAATGGGCGCGTTTTGGTTTGCGCCTGTATATAGATGGGCCATCCGAATGGTATCGCTAAGCTGAGTGGTGTGATGCACCTGCACCGAGGCGCCGGAGGAGGCGTAGCTCATGACGTTTTGCTCACCGAACAGGGCGGTCATTTTCTGAGAGATTTCCTCGGCGCTGCCCTGGGCGGTCACATGGCACAGCAGTCCCTGTTCCGAGGTGCGCTGTTCCACGGTGGCGCCGCTTTTCCGGGCGCTTAGAAAATCCATCGCGTACTGAACGCCTGCGTTATCCTGGGCGTCGAACAAAAAATCCACATCCCGCTGGAACTGTCCGTCCCCGAGACAGGACAGGGTGATTACGGTTTCCAAGGACAGGTGTTCCCGCTGTTCCAGCACCCGGATATCCAGCATGGAGGCCTGCCCCTCATAGCAATAGACATTGTCTTCCACCGTTCCAGCGGTGTTCCAGCTGCCAACCAGGTAAGTTTCCCCTTTGGCTACCGATCGCTGGGATTTGGAGGCGTAACGATACCGGATGGGAAGATCCCGCCCGCCGACCCCCGTATAGCTGGACAGGTCCAGCGTTTCTGTAAAATGGAAGCCGTCAATGAACGGGGTGGAGCCGTCGGCATGTTCGCCGCAGTCAAGGGTTCCGCTAAACCTGGAATTAAAAAGCAGGTTGGTACATCGGGATAATTCGGAAAGAGTCAGCCCCTGAAACTTTACCGTGTACTCGGTTCCGGAGACAAAATCGGTCCACTGAGCGCTGACCGCTTTGGCGTCGGTGCGGGCGTTCATATAGGTTTTTAAATCCTCTCCCAGTTCATGTACAGTGGCGAGGGGGATACGGAAGGTAACGGTGCGGTCATAGGTGCCGTCTCCGTTGTTCACGGTATCCAGAAAAATTGCGTCCAGGGGATGCCCCTGGGTGCGGTTTAAGGAGATGCGATCCCCTGTGGTTTGCGTGCGTCCATCCAGGCTGACTGCGGTAGACCCGCTGTAAAAGCGCGGGGACAGTTCTCCCTGTAACCCTTCCAGAGAGATGGCGGCGTAAAGCCAGCTGAATAGGTCGCCGCTTTCAAAGTCCTCCGAAATTCGGCTGCCGGTGGCGAACACAGTATCGGGAAAGGAAACGATGATTACGGGTTTGCGCCCTAACAGCTGGGCAATTTGCTGGGTATAGTCCGTATAAGAGGAAAACTCAAGCCGAAATTGGTAGCGCAGATCCCCGTTTTCCTCCAGCTTGGCATAGTGGAGCATGGAGGGACAATAGTTTGCGACGAGGGCGTCCAGCGCCTGTGCGGCGTCGGAATCCAGCCCGGCGTCGGTAAGCCGGCAGGTGATGGTGCGGCTGCCGGCCCCCAGAGAATCCAGGGCGAGCAGGGTGTCCACCGGGACTTGCTGCTGCGCTTTGCAGGAGGTACTCAGAAGCAGCACCGCCGCCCATAACAAAAACAGTACCCCAGTCTTGATTTTTTTCATTCCGGCACCTCCGTCATAGGTTCTTTTTATTTATTTTATCACAAAGGAGAAATAATTTCTTGGAAAATCAGAAAATTGTGGGAAAATCAGTTGACATTGGAATAAATCTAGCGTATATATAGTATTATACATTGTATAATACTGAATACAATAAAGGGGGGCGCTATGAATATCCAATTTAAAAAGGGCGTGCTGGAGATGTGCGTGCTACTTATGCTGGAACACGGCGACCGGTATGGATACGATATCGCCAATGAGTTGACCCGCAGCATCTCCATTTCGGATGGGACGGTATATCCGATTCTGCGCCGTCTCAAACAGGAAAACTATGTGTCTTCTTATTTGGTGGAATCGCCCGGCGGCGCGCCCAGAAAATATTATGCGATAACGCCGGAGGGAAAAAAGCTGGCTGCGTCCTTAGCGGCCGAGTGGCAGACATTCACCCAGCAGGTCAACTTGCTGATTTATAGGGGAGGGAGTTCACGATGAATAAAGTGGAGTTTATATCGCGGCTGAGCAATGCGCTGTCCCACCTGCCTCCGCAGGAACGGGAAGATATTTTAAACGATTATGAAGAGCATTTCCGCATTAGTGCGGAGATGGGGAACACCGAGGAGCAAACCGCGCAGGGGTTGGGCTCCCCGGAGGAGCTGGGCGCCACCTATGCCGAGGGGGACGCGCTGGAGAGGCCCTTTGAAGTTCCCCAAATCCCGGCGGCACAGCCCGATCAGCGGCCGGCTGCCGCTTCCTTTTCGGAAGCGGGTTTTCCCTTTGAAACGGAACAGAAGCCTGCAAAGGCCGCCAATCCCTTTGAATCGCCCAATTATCCGGAGCCACCACGGGCGCCCCAACCGGAGGACTATGGGGATCCCTGGGTGCAGGAGGGCGTGTTCCAGGCGGCCCCGGAGCCTCCTTCGGCCCAACAGGTACCTCCCCAGGGATATGGATATTCCCAGCAGGGGATTCCGCCGACCGGCTATCCCGGCGCGGACCATGAGTCGACCGGGTATTACGACAGCCAGGGCTATTTTCATCCGGATGGAGAGGCTGCGGCCCAGCCTCAAACGGCCGTTTATGCGCCTTATCCGTCCCGAAGCCAGGGAGAACAAATCTTCTTTACGGTACTGCTGATTTTTCTCACCGTGTTTTTGGTGCTGCCGGTGGGCGGCGGTCTGGCCGTCGTTTTGTGGGGCGTTATCTTCTCGGTGGCGATAGCGGCGGGCTGCGTGGCCGTGGCGTTGTTCCTCGTTCATTTCTTCAACGTTGGCTTGGCGCTGCTGGGAGGGGCCGCCCTGTGCCTTTGCGTGGCGCTCTTCCTGGCGTTGATCTCCTATACTGCCGGCGTGGTCAAACTGGCAATCTCTTATTTTAAAATGTGCGGTCGGGTAATCAGCGGCCAAAAGGAGGCGGCAATATGAAAGCGGTTGGAAAAGTTGCCCTGGGGTTTTTCATTGGGTTTCTGGTTTTGCTGATCGCGGGTTCCGTGGTGCTAAGCACGACCGGTACGTTCGATCAGCTCTGGCGGGCGATCGAAGACCGTTCCTTTTACAGCGTATCCGATTTTTCGGACGATTACGAAGACGGATTTCCCATTGAGGAAGACGACATGGATTATTCCGACAGCAAGCGCCTTTCCCTGGATGGGGTGAAAACCATTGTGATAGAGGCCAACGCCTGCCAGTTGCAGGCGCAGCAGGAGGAAAGCGTGGACCAACTGTCCGCCGATTTTAAAAGCGGCGTGCTGTTTGGGGACGACTACGCGCGTATGAACATAGAAACCAAGGAGGATAAACTGTATATTAAGATTAAACAGGAGCGAAAATGGATCCGGTGGTTCCGGCCGGGGGAGGCCACTTCCTTTTCCAAGCTGGATCTGCGCATTCCCGCATCCTATCAGGGCGAGATTGAATGGGAGCTTAACGCCTGTGACGCCAAAATCTCCCACATTAAAATTACTGAAGATATGGACGTTTCCCTAAATGCCGGAAGATTGGAATTGTCTGAGGTGAAGGCGAAAGCGCTGGAAATGGACGGCAATGCCGCCGCCGTCTCTCTGCGGGAAATCCTTGTGAACCAAAAGGCTGAGTTTTCCTGTAGCGCAGGTTCGCTCTATGGGGATTTGGTCACAGCTGAAGAAATTTCTGTGGACAACAATGCGGCGGAGACCAAGCTGGAGCGCATCAGAGGCCGGGTGGAAAGCGAGTGCTCCGCCGGATCGGTGCTTCTGTCCTTTGCTCAGGTAACCGGGGATCTGGATGTTCATACCTCGGTGGGCTCCACCGAATTGATCGTTCCCAAGGAGTCCCCCATTCGGGTAGTGGTGAAAGGAAAGAGCCAGGAGGTACGGGATCACATCAACTGGAATGGATCGAGACAGTATGAGATGAAGAACTATCAGTACACCGTTACAGCAAGCGGAAACGCCTCCGAATTGGTGCTGCGGGAACAATAAGCATATCTATAAAAATCAGGATGCGCCCGGCATACGATGTTCGCCGGGCGCGTCCTGGTTTTTGTGGCAGACCCCCGATGGATACGCCCGTAAATAGCTTATCACATCATTGATTTCGCTGCCGGTGGGATGAGCGTGCAACCCGATCGAAGCGCCGGATGGGATTCGTATTATCATTGTTTTGTTCTGAGAGTCCGCCGTCATTTTGGCAGGGACGGCCCCCGATCCCCTTCAAAGGGGGAATGGTTATATCCGGGATTGCATGAAACCGAATCAGCATAAAATGCGCCTTCTTTGTTTACCGTATCCGTCCAAGAGAAAGACGGTAAAACAGCCGGTGCGGGAGTTTTACCAAAAGATGAATATCCATAGAAAAAATACCCACACTAATAGCAGTAAAAAGGAGGTAATTGCTATGGAATTAAAAGGAAGTCGTACCGAAGCCAATCTGATGACCGCCTTTGCGGGAGAATCCCAGGCGCGCAATAAGTATACCTTTTATGGGGCCACTGCCCGTAAAGAGGGCTATCAGCAGATTGGAGATCTTTTTGACGCCACCGCATCCAATGAAAAGGAACATGCCGAGCTGTGGTTTAAGTATCTTCATGACGGCGGCAAGCCCAACACCCTGGACAGCCTCATCGACGCTGCGGCGGGTGAACATTACGAGTGGACCGAGATGTACAAAGAGTTCGCTGACATCGCCCAGGAGGAAGGGTTCACCGAAATTGCCGCCACTATGCGGTTAATCGCCAAAGTGGAGAAGGAACATGAAGAGCGGTTCCAAAAGCTGGTGGTCAATTTGAAGGAAAACAAGGTGTTTACCAAAGATGGCGAAGTGGTTTGGGTGTGCCGAAACTGCGGCTATGTGCACGTGGGCAAAAGCGCCCCCGGCATCTGTCCTGCCTGCAAACATCCCCAGGCCTATTTCGAGGTTAGAGCGGAAAACTATTAATCAGCCGGAAAAACGTAAAGGGGTCCCTGTCTCCGCAACTATTTGGAGACAGGGACCCTTTTTGGAAAACAGAAGTTTTCTTATTCGTTGTTTTCAGAAGGCGTATAGATTTTGATTATCCGGCCATCGTCCCAAAGCAAAGCCCCCTTGGGCGCGTCATGTACGATAGAACAGACGTATGCGTCCCTCACCCCGCTGGACACATTAAAGGCGAGAACAATGTATACCACCCAAAACCAGGGGTTGGATAAATACAACAGCAGGATAGCGAGCGCCACGGTAATCACCGTGATGGGGAACAGGGTGGCCATCAGATATCCCTTTTTATCAAAATAAAAGTCCGGAACTCCGCAGGCGGCGGAAAAAACGCGCATCCGGTATTTCGGCCGTTTGTGGGAAATCAGGGCAAAGCCCGCGCAGTGCAGCAGCTCCCGGACATGGATGTAAAGAAAGAGAAAAATCACAATGCTGAGCGGCACCATAAACCGTTGAAGGGCGGTGTAGCCCCCGTCCAGCGGCAAAAGCAGGGAAAATTCCCGCACTTGCACCATTCCCCAGATGAGCAGGGCGGTGACGCCCACCATTCCGAGATTAATCAGCAATACCAGTTTGCCGTTATAGCGAAAATCAATGACGTTTTTCAGATGGTAGCCCTCCGGCGGCGGGGTGGGTGTTTTCATAGCAAATCCCTCTTTAACTATTGTGATCGGTGGTAACCGTCAAGTGCTTTTTATTATAGTCTACCGGCGGACACTTTGTCAAACCAGCAGAGAGAGTAAACAAACCCCACAAAAAACGCCCGGCGCTTTCCAACACGCCGGGCGTTTTTCCTTGTTTCTTTATCCAGAGCGGTTTCTCTGAAACGGGAATCGGTCCGGCGGGCCTCGGAATGCCAAGGCTTAAACATGATCGGCCGGTATGGTGTGGCGGTTCAAGAAGAGAATTCTCCATGAACGGATCGTTTTATTGGATATGTTCCCGGTGGGTTTCTGTGCAAACCGGTTAAGAACGCTTCAGCACCCAATCAGAGATTATCTGTGGCAGCGGATACAAATATCCATACCCTCCGGCGGCGCCGTCGTCGAGATAGAGAAAGACACGCAGGAAGAGCCCGTTTTCAAAGCGCACCTCAAGCGCCCTTCCGTCGGTTTCTATGGTGTGCATCACGGTGGAACCGTCGGAGCTATAATGGGTGCTGCCTTGATTCACCCGGATGGTTGCGTCGGGGCGCATGGAGGAAAACGCGGTCAACAGCCGCTCTATTTCGTCCGGGGAAGAAGTCTCTACCAGAGGTTCTTCCCTTAAGTCCGGTTTGGAGTAGTCTTTGCGGACGCAGGAAATCGAGATCACATCGCCGCAAGCCTCCCGATACAACGCAAGCAGATCCGACATGGAGTGCTCTTGCGAGCAAAACCCAACAAAAGAAAAAAGAACCGACTGATCGCCATTTGGGTTGGCGATCAGAAATAGCTGGGAGGGAAGTCCTTCGGCCGGATATATGGGGCAGGGGGTTCCAGTTATGGTCACGGTTCCCAAGGAGGCCTGGGGCATGGCGGAGGAAATTTGCAGTCCGTCCATGGGTTCATTATGCATCTGATAGCGCCGGCCCTCCCAGACGAACGAGGGCTCCTGGGCAATTTCCGGTTCCGTATGTTCCCAAAGGGGTTGGTCATCCCGCATATAGGAGGAACCCGGAATGACATACAAGCCGACGACGCAAAGGCAAATAAGCAGCGCTAGGGATGCGGTCATAGGGATCCAAACGCGGCGGTTCAAGATAAATGGCCGTTTGGGTTTAGCGGGCAATTGATCCAGCGCCCGGCGCATGTTGCAGGCGGCGGCTTGCCGGAAACGATCGGTCGCCTGGATCCGGTCTACGGCGCGTACATAGGGGGAATTGTTTTCCCTGCGGTTGTTGGTCATTCAGATACCTCCCGTCAAATCTGTCTTTAATCGGAGGCGGGCGCGGTGCAGCCAGGAGGCCACCGTGCCGGGCTTTTTGCCCAGCAGCGCTGCGGTTTCCGCTACCGAGTACCCCTCGTAGTAATACAGGTACACCGCGTTGCGGAATTTCGCCGGCAGCCGCCAAACGGCGTCCCAGATCTCCCGTTGTTCCTGAGCCCTGTCCTCCTCGAGATCGTCCAGGGGGAGCTCCCTGCTTCGGGGCGACCGCAGCAGGTTTTTGCACAGATTGACGGTTACCCGGATCAGCCAGGCTTTTTGATGCTCCTCGTTCTCCAGCCGGGGTTGTGCGGTGATAAGCCTCACAAAAGCCTCCTGCGCGATATCTTCCGCGTCCGCGCGGTTTTTCACATGATGGTAGGCAATGCGCACCACCATATCGGAATAGGCATTCAAGATTTGCTCAATGTCGTTTTCTTGCACAGGTGGCCTCATCTGGCGTTACCCCCTTTCAATTAGAATACAACAGAGAAGGGCGTAATATTGCAGCCGACTCTTATTTTTTTATAGATACTGTGCATGTTTTTCCCGAGACCGCTCCAAAAAGAGGAACGACGGCGGAAGTTCTTGTTTGCATCCATGGAGAAAGCGTGTTAAAATAGGGAGCAAACCAGCCGGGGAGAAGGGTTCCCAAGGCTGATTTCATTGTGCCATTTGGTAGGAGGAACGCTGCAATGACCGAACGCGAAAAGATGGTGGCCGGGCTTCTCTACGACGCCAACGACACCCAGCTGATTAAGGAACGGTTGCGGGCCAGAAGACTGGTGCGCCTGTTTAACCAGACCACCGAGGAGGAAACCCAGGAGAGAAGCCGCCTTCTCAAAGAGCTGTTTGGCTCCACCGGGGAAAGGATCAACATTGAGCCCAGTTTTCACTGCGATTATGGATACAACATCCACGTTGGAGAAAACTTTTTTGCCAATTTTGATTGCGTCATCCTGGATGTGTGCGACGTGCGCATTGGGGACAACTGTCTTTTGGGACCCAAGGTCTGCCTTTACACCCCGATGCATCCCTTTGACAAGGAACAGCGCAGGACGCAATTCATCGACGGCAAGCCGGTGATGATGGAATATGGGAAGCCCATCGCCATCGGGGATGATGTGTGGATTGGGGGAAGCGCCGTGATTAATCCGGGCGTGACCATCGGCAATAACGTGATTGTGGCTTCCGGCTCGGTGGTAGTCAAGGATGTTCCCGATCATGTTGTGGTTGGGGGCAATCCGGCCCGGATCTTGCGCGCCCTGGATACCAAGGATTGAGAGAGGAGCGGAAGTGATGGGACTCAATACCCTGGGCGTTGCCCACCGTTTTTTACAGGAGCATGTAAAACCGGGAAGCTTTTGCATTGACGCAACCGCGGGAAAGGGGCGAGACGCCGCGTTTCTCTGTTCCCTGGTGGGGGACGGGGGAAAGGTTTTGGCCTTCGACATCCAGCGGCAGGCGGTGGACGCAACCCGGGAACTGCTGGAGAAATCGGGATATTCCCATATTGCGCAGGTGATTCTGGACAGTCACAGCGAAATGGACCGCTATGCGCAGTCAGAATCGGTGGATGCCATCGTCTTTAACCTGGGGTACCTGCCGGGCGGGGACCATCGGGTGTTCACCACTGCCGAAACCAGCATCCCCGCCATTGAGAAAGGGCTGCGCCTGCTGAAGCCCGGCGGAGTGATGAGCGTATGCATCTATTATGGAAAGGACAGCGGTTATGAGGAAAAGGACGCGCTGATGGAGTACCTCAAAACCATTGACGACAGGCAATACACTGTGCTGATGGCCCAATTTTACAATCGGCCCAACGATCCCCCCATTCCGGTTTTGATCTGGAAAGAGGGCTAGGGGGAACGTGATCCACTACCCCCTCAGGATCCCAGAAATCGTCAATGGATGCGCCGTGTCCCCTTATATAGGCGGAAACGCCGTTGCCTTCCGGCGGCGCCGAGCGACCGTCCTATCCTCGTAACAAGAAAGAAGCGCTCCTGTTCGGGATGCGCTTTTTTGCTATTGGCCCACGCCGGCTGCGGAATAGTCCTTGGCGCAGCCGATGAACCTCTGAAGGGAGGGGGACAGAAATTTATTTTTATGATGGATCAAACAAAATTGTCGCGTCATTCGTGTATCCTCAAAGGGAACGGCGATCAATTTACCCAGCTTGATTTCCTCCGCGGCCAGGCGGCGGGAAAGTACCGCCGCCCCCTGCCCTTCAATCACCGCGTTTTTGATGGCCTCGGCGCTGTGGCACACCCATTTGATGTGGACGCTCACGCCATGGAGGGCGAGGTACTTTTCAAAAAGTTCTCGGGTTCCGCTGCCTGGCTCCCGCAGAACAAAGCGGAGATTCTGCAAATCCTGGGCGCTCGCCGCCGCGTGTTCCGCAAGGGGATGATCCGGCGCGCACACAAGGATCAGCTCGTCCTCCATCAGCGGCTGCGAGATAAGATCCTGACTGTTCACCGTACCCTCTACAATCCCAACGTCAAGCTGACTTTTCAACAGCTTTTCCTCAATCGACCGGGTGTTGTCCACGTAGACTTCCGCCTTGCAGGGGGCGCATTCCTTTTCAAATTTTTGAACAAGGCCAGGCAGCACGCAGGCTCCTACCGTGATGGTGGCTCCTATTTTGAGGAAAGGGTGTTGTCCGGCGTTTTGCAGGTCCAGCTCCATCTCTTCAAACAGGGAGACAATGTGCCGGGCATAACCCAGCAGGCGCTTTCCTTCCGGAGTGGGATAGAGCTTGCGGGACAGCCGCTCAAACAGACGGATGCCGTAATACTGCTCGATTTCTGAGATTGCCTGGCTGACGGTGGGCTGGGAGATATACAGCGTTTTGGCCGCTAGGCTCATTTTACCGCAGTCGGCCACGGCGATTAATACTTTCAAATGGCGAATGGTCATACAGACGCTCCTTTTATATAGGGAATCACCTATTATTATAATCATATTTTTGTATTTTACAGAAGTAAAAACTAGTTGTATAATAAAGACATCGAAATTCAGGAGGGAATGTGCAATGGCAGTTACTGCGGAGGAGAAAAAAAGAGTCAAAGCGATGGGCTTTTTACCCAATCGGGACGGAGAGCATGTGTCTGCCCGGATTATTACGGTCAACGGCGTTATGAACGCGGAGCAGATGCGCAACTTAAGCGAGGCGGCCCTCAAGTTCGGCAATGGACAGATTGCTCTGACCTCCCGGATGACGCTGGAGCTGCCCGGGGTGAAATACGAGGACATTCCGGCTTTTCAGGAATTTGTCGCCCGGGAGAATATGGTCACCGGCGGCACCGGAGCCAAGGTGCGGCCTTTGGTCAGCTGTAAGGGTACTGTCTGTGTGTTCGGACTGATCGACACCCAAGCGCTCACCCAGGAGCTGCACGAGCTGTTTTATGAGGGATACCGGAGCGTAACTTTACCCCATAAATTTAAAATCGCGGTGGGAGGATGTCCCAACAACTGCGTCAAACCCGACTTAAACGATGTGGGAATTGTGGGCCAGCGGGTTCCGGCCTTTGACCGGGAGAAATGCCGGGGCTGCAAAAAGTGCGTCATTGAGCGCACCTGCCCCATGAAGGCCTCTAAGGTGGAGGACGGCAAGCTTGTCATGGACCCCAAGGTGTGCAACAGCTGCGGCCGCTGCGTCACCAAATGCCCCTTTGGCGCCATTCCGGACGGAACTGTGGGATACCGGGTCTATGTAGGCGGCCGCTGGGGCAAGCAGGTGCGCCACGGGGACAAGCTCAGCCCCTTGTTTACCAAAGAGGAAGCGGTGTCCGTGGTGGAAAAAGCCATTCTGCTTTTTAAGAGCGAGGGAAAAGCCGGGGAGCGGTTTGGCAGCATGGTGGACCGCCTGGGCCTGGAGAAGGTGGAGCGGACGCTCGTTGCCAACGACCTGCTGGCCCGCAAGGAGGAGATCCTGAACATGGAGGTGGTGGCGGGATAAGGTTCCCGACGCCGGAGGGACACTCCGTTTCGTTGTTTTTTTGTTTGATAAATTTGGAATAAGAACGACCGGCCGCCGCGCCTCTATTTTGAGGGGAGGAGGCCGGCCTTTTTTGTTTCACCGGTCCGGAACAGAATCGGCTCTCAGCTTGAAAAAACGTATGGCTTATGGTAGTATGATTATGAGAAGGTGTATGCAAAGGTAGGTGTAACTTTTGACGGTAACGGAAAAAATCGATCGGAAACACCAGGAGGATTTACAGCGGCTCAAAGGATTTCGCCTGCTGGATGATGATTTTCTGACCAAATGCTTTGAAGGCGAAACGGATTGTATCGAGCTGGTGCTGCGGATTGTACTTGATAGGCCGGATTTAACAGTGGTGGACGTCCGCACCCAGGTATTTGTCGAGAACCTGTTAAACCGCTCCGTAAGATTGGATATACTGGCAACAGACAGCGCGGGAAGAAAAATAAACGTGGAAATACAGCGTGCGGACAAAGGAGCGGGAAGAAAAAGAGCGCGTTACAATTCCAGTATGATGGATGCAAACCTTTTGAAAAAAGGCGAGGATTTTGATGAGCTGCCGGAAACATGGGTCGTGTTTATCACCGAGAATGATGTGATGGGAAAAGGGCAACCTTTATACCGGATAGAGCGCTGCATTTTGGGAACCGGCGAGAAATTTGAGGACGGTTCGCATATCCTGTATGTAAACGGCGCGTATCGGGACGAAACGCCGATTGGGAGGTTGATGCACGATTTTTCCTGTACAAATCCGTCTGATATGTACTATGGAGTATTGGCGGATCGAGTCAAATTTTTTAAAGAGAGTAAGGAGGGAATCACAATCATGTGCAAGGTTATGGAGGACATGAGAAATGAATCCTTGCAGGAAGGACGAAAAGAAGGCATGAAAACGGCTGCGCTTCGCATGATAGAGGCGGGTAAATATACGTTGGAAGAAATTTCGGAAATTTCTGGGCTTTCGCTTGATGAGGTGAAAACGTTAAAAAGCGGAGAGAATTCATAAAGTTATTTAAATAGGCCAGAGAGCGGGTTTTAGCTTTCTGGCCTCGTTTTTTATGGAAGATACTTTTTGTTTTATTGCACCCGCTCATGCCGCGGGGCACATCCTTTCTCTTTCGCAAGAGAAAGGATGCAAAGAGTGCGCCAAAGGGGAGGCTTCGCCATCCCCCTTGGAACCCCCTCCAAGGTCCGCTGCGGCGGGTCTCCTACGCGGGTCTGGCGAGCATCACGGCTCGGTTGGCGGCTATGATCCGCCCAAAATTCGTGTATGCCAGAGCATTTGTTGTTCTTATTTGCTATTGTTCCTCTTCTCCAAGGGGGCCGTTCTGTCTTTCGTATTCTTGGATTCCCTTAACTACGAAATATTCAATTTGATTATTTAAGGAGCGGAGTTCCTTATTGGAGATCTGCTTTAATTTTTTATGGGTTTCTTCCTTCATTCTGAATTGCAGAACAACAATATTACTATCTTTCATCCAACCATCTCCTAGTTTGATTAGTGTTATTATCATACTATATTGACACTAATATTTGATAGTGTTATAATAAACCTATAATAGTACTGTTATTAAAGTTGTTGATTTGCTGCCATTTGTTGTTTTCCAGGCTTGTTGTTATACCATAGGTCCTTATTGTTTTATTGTACCCGCTCATGCCGCGGGGGCACATCCTTTCTCTCGCGCAAGAGAAAGGATGCAAAGAGTGCGTCCAAGGGGAATTCATCCCCTTGGAGAACC
>JAAWNT010000034.1 GCA_022799115.1 Clostridiales bacterium
CAGCGACCTTCAGGGGTTCTCCAAGGGGGTGAAACCCTCTTGGACGCACTCTTTGCGTACTTTCTCTTGCGCGAGAGAAAGTACGTGCCCCCGCGGCATCAGCGGGTACAATACAACATAAGGGATCTATGGCAAAACAACAAGTTGGGAAACCAACAAAAAGCCTCCAATAAGCATTCAAAGAGAGATCAGGAACCCAACAAAAAAGCATCTTATAAAATTTAAAATTTCAAAAAAACAAAAAAAAGAATACCCCGCGCCGAACGGCGCAAACTACCCTTGAGGTGATGAGAAATGCCAACAAACAACTTTGACCAAGAGATGCAGCAGTACTTCAATACCCTTCCGGTATATGTACAAGAAACCATCAAACAAACCGGCGTGGAGTTAAAATCCATCGAGGAGCTGGTAAGCTGCGCCGAAAGCATGATGGAAAACGGCGGCGGCAGCCACTGAGCCCCCCCGCCTCCTCCTTTGTATAAACGCCATAGCAAAAGCGCTCGGGCCGCCTGCGTTTGCCGGTCCGGGCGCTTTTGCGCGGAAAACCAAAAAGCCGGAATTCGGCGGGGCGCGCAAGCGGCGCGCCGTTTCATCCGATTCCGGCCTTAATCTCAGCCCATCAACAGGTGTACATATTGCTTTAAATCATCCACTGAACGGATTTCTTCCGCCCGCATGGTCAGGTCATCCTGCACCTTGGGCGGCAGCGTCAAAAAATATTGACACACCTCGCCGTCCTCCTCCAGCAGGTCGTTGAGATCGTTGGCCATGACATTCACCTCCTTTTAAATGCGGTCTGCGTTTGCGGGCCATCGCCCGGGAAACACTTTGTAGTGTACGGAGATTCCCGCCGCTTAGCAGTAGCAATTTCTGGGGAAATCGGCCCGTTCCCCGCGCTTGTCCAACAAAGCGAAAACCCGTCCCATTCTATGGAAAAAGCTTGTGACAATTCCTCTTTTCTAATGAAAGAAAATGTGATAAAATATCAAAAAAGAGCGTTACCGATGCCGTATGCTTTTGCAGCCGCATCCCCATCCGGGGCGGGCGGCGGAATGGAGGAAATGTATGTCAAACGTAATCAGAGTCTTTGTGGAAAAACGTCCGGGCTTTGACATCGAAGCCGGTCACATGCTGTCTGATTTAAGAGATAACCTGGGCCTTGCGTCCATACAGGCGCTGCGCCTTTGCAATCGTTATGATCTGTCGGGACTTTCCCGGGAGGAATTTTTACAGGCCAGGGACACCATCCTCTCCGAGCCCAACGTGGACCGGGTTTATGAGGAGGAGCTGCCCGTCGATCCGGGCGACCGGATCTTTGCCATGGAATACCTGCCCGGTCAGTACGACCAGCGGGCCGATTCCGCCGCCCAATGCGTCCAGCTTCTTACCCAGGGAGAGCGTCCCCAAGTGGTCACCGCCCGGGTGGTGGTGCTCAAGGGAGAGCTTTCCGACGAGGAATTCACCCGTGTGAAGCACTATCTGGTGAACCCCGTGGAATCCCGAATCGCCTCCCTTTCCAAACCGGAAACCCTGGATCTTAAGGCCGACGTACCCGCCGACGTGGCGAGAGTAACCGGCTTTATCGCCTGGGACGAGGAGCAGATGAACCAATATTACCAAAACATGGGCTTCGCCATGACGCTCTCCGACCTTCTGTTCTGCCGGGACTATTTCCGGGACCAGGAACACCGGGATCCCACCGTCACCGAGCTGCGGGTGATCGATACCTATTGGTCGGACCACTGCCGCCACACCACCTTCTTAACCCGGTTGGAGCAAATCGAGATTGAGAAAAACGCCGTATCCAAAGCCATTGAGGACGCCCTCGCCGCCTACTACGCCGCCCGCGACGAGCTGTACGGCAAGGATACCGAACGCCCGGTTTCTTTGATGGATATGGCGCTTGCCGGCATGAAGCTGCTGAAAAAGCAGGGCAAAATTCCCGACCTGGATGTGAGCGAGGAGATCAATGCCTGCTCCATCGAGGCCCCGGTGACCATCGACGGCAAAACCGAGCCCTGGCTCATTCAATTTAAAAACGAAACCCACAACCATCCCACCGAGATCGAGCCCTTCGGCGGCGCGGCCACCTGTTTAGGCGGCGCCATCCGGGATCCCCTGTCCGGGCGGTCCTACGTCTACCAGGCCATGCGGGTCACCGGCTCCGGCGACCCCACCATTCCCTTTGAAGACACCATGCCCGGCAAGCTGCCCACCCGCAAAATCACCACCGGGGCGGCCCACGGCTACAGCTCCTACGGCAACCAGATCGGTCTTGCCACCGGCCAGGTTACCGAGCTTTATGATCCCGGCTATGCCGCCAAGCGCATGGAGATCGGCGCGGTCATCGGCGCTTCCCCCAAGGAGAACGTGGTGCGGGAGGTTCCCGCGCCGGGCGACGCCATCGTTCTGCTGGGCGGACGCACCGGGCGCGACGGCTGCGGCGGAGCCACCGGCTCCTCCAAGGCGCACACCGAGCAGTCCATTGAAACCTGCGGCGCGGAGGTGCAAAAGGGCAATCCCCCCACCGAACGCAAGATTCAGCGTCTGTTCCGCAACCGGGAAGTATCCCGCCTGATTAAGCGCTGCAACGACTTCGGCGCGGGCGGCGTGTGCGTGGCCATCGGCGAGCTGGCCGACGGCCTTCGGGTGGACCTCAACAAGGTCACCAAGAAATACGAGGGCTTAGACGGCACGGAGCTTGCTATTTCCGAGTCTCAGGAGCGCATGGCGGTGGTGCTTGATCCCAAGGACGTGGACTCCTTTGTCAAAGCCGCCGGGGAAGAAAACCTGGAAGCCACTTGGGTGGCCACTGTCACCGAAGAACCTCGTCTCACCATGGATTGGCGCGGAGATGTGATCGTGAATTTAAGCCGCGCTTTCTTAAATACCAACGGCGTCACTCAGCGGGCCCGCGCCCGCATCACCGCGGTGAACCCGGAGGAAAATTATCGTCACTTGGAGCCTGCCGCTCTGCATGATCTGCCCATGGCGGATGCGTTTTTAAAGAACCTGTCCCGCCTGGAGGTATGCTCTCAGAAGGGCCTCTCCGAGCGGTTTGACTCCTCCATCGGCGCCGGCACCGTGCTGATGCCCTTCGCCGGTCGCTACCAGCTCACCCCGGAAGAGGCCATGGTGGCCAAAATCCCGCTGCTTTCCGGCGAAACCGACGACAGCACCGCCATGAGCTACGGCTACATCCCGGGCGTGTCCAGGTGGAGTCCCTTCCACGGCGCGGCCTACGCGGTGGTGGAGAGCCTCAGTAAGCTCTCCGCTGTGGGCGCGGACCCGCTGAAAGCGCGGCTTACCTTCCAGGAATATTTCGAGCGTCTCCACGATGTTCCCGAACGCTGGGGCAAACCCGCCGCCGCGCTGCTGGGCGCCTTTGAAGCGCAGACAAAGCTGGGCATCCCCTCCATCGGCGGCAAGGACAGTATGTCCGGCTCCTTTGAGGATTTGGACGTGCCCCCCACTCTGGTGAGCTTCGCTGTGGACATGACCAAAGCAAGCAAAACCGTCTCCGCCGCTTTCCAGAAGGAGGACGCCACCGTAGTGTTCATCCCGGCGCCGGAGAATAAAGAAACCCTGCTTCCCGATTGGGAGGCGTTAAAAGAAGTATACCGCGCCGTTTCCCGTCTGATGGAGGAGGGAGCGGTGCACTCCGCAAACGTAGTGCGGGAGGGCGGCGTAGCCGCAGCCGTGGCCAGAAGCTGTTTTGGCAACAAGATCGGCTTTACCTTCCAAAACATGTCGGAGAAACAGGAGATCTTCGCTCCGCTGTCCGGTTCTCTCATCCTGGAGGTGGAGGACGACAGCTTGGCGTTAAAGGATATCAGCTACATCGTGCTGGGCAAAACCAACGGCGACGGCGTCATCCGCATCGGCGGGGAAACCCTGTCCATTGACGATTGTATCGCCGCATGGACCCGGACTCTGGAAAAGGTGTTCCCCACCAAGGCCTCAGCTCCGGCGATCCGCCTTCAGACGCCGCTGTGGGAGGAGCGTTTTGACCGCGCCCCCGCCATCAAGGCGGCCAAGCCCCGGGTGTTCATACCGGCCTTCCCGGGCACCAACTGTGAGATCGACACCGCCCGGGCCTTCGAAAAGGCGGGAGCTATCCCGGAAGTGCTCATTGTCAAAAACCTTACCCCGGCGGATATTGAAGAGACCATTGAGCGCATGGCCAATGCCATCCGTCAGGCAAACATCGTCATGCTGCCCGGCGGCTTCTCCGGCGGCGACGAGCCGGACGGCTCCGGCAAGTTTATCGCCACCACCTTCCGCAATCCCCGCGTGGCAGAGCAGGTTACCCGCCTGCTGGAAGAGAGGGACGGCCTGATGCTGGGTATCTGCAACGGGTTCCAGGCCCTGATTAAGCTGGGACTGCTCCCCTACGGCAAGATCACCAACATCATCGAGACCGATCCCACCCTGACCTTCAATACCCTGGGCCGCCACGTGTCCCGCATGGTTTATACCCGGGTAACCTCGGTGAAATCCCCGTGGCTGGCAGGTACGCGCCCGGGCGACGTGTTCACCGTACCGGTTTCCCATGGTGAAGGCCGTTTTGTGGCGGACGACGATATGATGAAAAAACTGATCGCCAATGGCCAGATTGCCACCCAATACGTATCCCCGGAGGGAATCCCCTCTTCCGACATTGCGTGGAATCCCAACGGTTCTGTGTGCGCGGTGGAGGGCATTACCAGCCCCGACGGACGGATTTTGGGCAAAATGGGGCATTCCGAGCGCAAGGGCAACAGTCTTTATAAGAATGTGCCCGGAGCGAAGGACCAGAAGCTCTTTGAATCCGGTGTGGCATATTTCCGGTAAAATCCATCCATCCGTTTTTCCTTCTTTTTCTTTAAAAAAGGCCCCTGCAACCAACATGCAGCGGCCTTTTCGCTGTCCCCGTCCGTCTCCTCGGCGAAATCCACTTGCGTGTGCTCAGGACGCAACCTCTCCATCCTCAGAATTCCAATCTTCCCTCCAAAAAAGGTGAAAAACCTCCCCTTGAATCCGCACAAGGGGGATGGTACAATGAAAACAAGGCGGTGATTGTATGACAGATGAACAAATACTGCAAACCATGAAGTCTTTGCTGGAACCGATGCAAAAAGATCTTTCCGAGCTAAAGAGTGATGTATCCGGACTAAAAGGCGACGTATCCGAGTTAAAACGCGATATGTCGGAATTAAAGCAGCGCGTCACAAAAATTGAGGTCATCCAGGAAAACCACACAAACAAGCGCTTGGATCTTCTGATGGAATACCACCAGGAAACGGCCCAAAAGCTGCAACGGCTCGACATCCTGGAGGAGACGCTGTACCAGGTGAAATCGGACACGGAGGTTATCAAAAGCGTTGTGACAGAGCATAGCAAAAGTATTAAAGAACTGAAAGCGGTTAAATAATCTGGTAACACCGAAGGCCGCTCCTTGCGTCTGTTACGGATGGTGTTGATAAGAAGTTGGAGACGATTGACATAAGGCTCTTCCGTCCGGAGGGTGACAACTTGGCCACCCGCAATGCGGCGAATCCCTTATTGATGTCAGCGGAGGACGCAAGCGTTGCCGTTAAAATTCCACAGATTTAAAAAGCGGAATCCGTTAAGAGCCGAGGGAGTTTTCCCTCGGCTCTTTGAGATTTTCAATCCTTTTTCTTATTCCTTATTGTTTATTTTTCTACTTATCGTTTTATCATAGATCCTTTGGGTTCAATTGCGCCACCCTCATGTCCGCGCCCTCCAACGCTTGCCCCATCCTTTGGCGCAGGTAGGCAGCGAACACTCCACGTGGAGGCGGTCGCCGTTTACTGATCGCCTCCACACGCACCTGCGGCAGGCCTTGACTTGCAGAGTGTCGCTTAGGGACACCGGTATCCCTTGGGGAATTGTTCCAAATATCCCGTATTTTACCTGCTGACGCAAAATCTCCGCCCTCTCCTGGTAGGGGATGGTTTTGGACATCTGCCGGATCAAGCTGTTGCAGGAGGGACAAATTTTGGTCTGCCGGTCATAAGAATAAGCGCGCCCACAAATCCTACAGGTAAATCCCATTAAACTTCCTCCTTTTGTATATTCCTTTTTTTATTGAATGGGCGCGCTGTACGCGCGCAGCTCGGACGAAAGTTTGTTCGCTTCTTCAATCGCTTTTTTCAGCTTGTCCCGTTTGCGCTCCAGCTTTCGCTCCTGGGTCTGCTGGAATCTGGCCACATATTGGGGCGTCTGCTTTCCCCTTCCCTGAAATCCGCCGGCCTTGGCCATGGCGAGCTTCACCAGCTGATGGGCGTACTGGCAAGAAATGTTCATTTCATCCGCGATGGATTGAAAGGTGCGCCCATCCCGACGTAAGGCCACCGCCCGGCTTTGCAATGGGGAAAGGATCTCCTGGGGAATGTTTGAAAGCTCTTGGCAGAGTCGTTCGGCGCGGCTGTTGGCGCGCTGCTCCTTCTTTTCAGCCGCCTGACAGCCGACGCACAGATTGGATTTTTTGGAGATCATCGGCTTTTGACAGCGGGCGCAAGGGACGGCGTTCTTCCACACGCTGATGCGTCCGTCGTCCACAGCGCACTGGATAGCGGTGGACCTGGTGCACCACTCCAGATTTTCCGCGCGGTTGTTCAGGCTGTCGCCATCCTTATGGCGCACACAGGGAAGATGATCCGGATTTTCTACAAAGGCTTCGGCAACCAGCCGGTGCACATAGTAGTTTTTCTGCTGGCCCTGCACGGTGAGAAGCACGGTCCGATAACAGGCGTCTCCATTCTTGCTGTGGTAAAGCGCCCCTTTGAGCAGCCGGCAGCCTCCTTTTTTGCGGGAAAATATCTCGCCCTCGCTGGTAACTTCGTATTCCCCGGAAAATAATTTCTTGATCTTCATTGCAATCTTCCTTTCTGTAAGCAACCCGCAAATTCCAAATGTTACCATTGACAAAAGTAAGAAATTATCCTATTATTGAAACAGTATGAGTGATATGTCCTCACCTATCTAAGCCATGGAGACAGTAGAAATCTGCGGTCTTTTTGCGCCTCGTATTCATTTGGTATGTTTTTATTATAGTGCAAAAAAATTTTACTGTCAAGCTTTTGTAGGATTTTTTATTACAATTTTGGATCTTGGGGGAATCAAGCTATGGTGACGGTGGAACGAATATTGGCCCTATGCGCCCAGCATCATCTCACAGCCGTGAATTACTGTGAGAAAATGGGGTTTTCCAAGTCGGTGGTGACCGGCTGGAAGGCCGGCAAGTCCAAGCCCACAGCCGACGTCATTCGCAAAACCGCCGAGCTGTTCGACGTGTCCACCGATTATTTGATGGGGATGACCGACGACTGCCAATCCCATAAAAGACCGGCGGACCCGCAGTATCTTCAGAAGCTGCAGGAGATTCCCTCCATGCATTTTCATTTATTGAAGGGGATTGAGGGGTTGGATCTCTCCGAACGGGATGTGGATTTTATCATCAAAATGGCGCGGGCGTATAAAATTTCCTCCCAGGAGGAGGAAAAAAAGTAGTTTGGGCCAAACCGGACGCCTTTCATGGACTGCCGCAAGCGGCGGTCCTTTTTTGCAAGTACTCCACAGAGCCGGATCCAGCGCGCGTTGGCTTTCTTCCATCGCCCCTGAAAGCCGGATGCCGCTGGGCTGGACGCCCGTTCAGCCAAAACGGGAATTGCCTTCAAATAAATTTGAACCTGTGCGGTTGACCCGCCTGGGATTGGCTGTACAATATAAAAAATGGAGCGGGTTTGGGGCAACCGGTCCAGACTGTACGGATTGCGCGCGGTTCTGCGGCAGATGTTGCGGCCACAGATGATGCCTGTCGCTTGTTTTTCTTCTTTTCCTTTTTCTTTGATCCGTTCGCCCTTGGGCGGACGGATCTTTTGATTTCGTGAAACAAAATGGGAGAACGGATCTTTCTTTATTCACAAACACTTGTTTGTACAAATTTTAACAACCATATTTAATACAATCATGCAAGTTAAACAAATAACAATTGCATATTGCCGCTCGCTGTGTTATAATAAATACACAAAATATGGAAAAGGTGGCATGCGCGATGGAATACCTGTTAAAAGATAATAAATTAAACCCTGGTGATTATAACATGCTGCGCAGCAGTGTGGGCTGGTCCCCCATGTCCTCCCAGCTGGCCAAGGTTTCCCTCTCCAATTCCTGGTATGTGGTCAGTGCAGTCCACCACGATATGGTGATCGGTATGGCCAGAATCGTGGGCGACGGCGGCTTCTATCATTTTATTCAGGATGTCATTGTGCATCCCGATTATCAGGGCAATGGCGTGGGCAAGGCCCTGATGGATCAGTGCATCAACAAGATCAAAAGCTCCGTTCCCCCGGACGCTTCGGTGCTGGTGGGCGCAATGGCGGACAAAGGGCGGGAAAAATTTTATGAGCGGTTTGGATTCCGCGCCCGTCCCAATGAATTTGAAGGGGCGGGGCTGACCCGTTTTGTGGTGGGCAACGACTGAGCGGGCGAGTTCCATGAAAGCCGGGGCGCGGCTGTTTCTTTGATTACGACTTACCATACAAAATAAAAACAGATCGCGCGCGGTGCCTGGTTGGCGCTGCGCGCGATCTGTTTTTTTGAGTTTCTGTTTTCACCATCGAAGGAATCCGCCAAGGGGAGGTCTCGTCAGGCCGCCGCCTTCTGCCGGGCAAGGGCCTTATTGAGCGGCACCGCGATGAGGGCGGCCGCTGCGCATTTGCACACATCGCCCACCAAAAAGGGAACCACTGCTCCCATCAGGGCCGCTCCAATTCCCACATGCTGGACAATGCTGAAGTAGGCGGCGCCCAAAAGGTCAATCACCGGGAGTCCTACCGCAATGGTTGCAATCAAATAACGGTGCAACCGGTTGTTTGGTCCCTTGAGCCAGCTGATAAGGGGGGCGGCAGCCAAAAAACCAAAGAAAAAGCCACCCGTGGGCCCCAGCAGATGGCCAAGCCCGGCGGTTCCCCCGGAGAACACAGGGATTCCGCAGACGCCTAACAGCAGATAGACTGCAATGGCCGCGGCCGATTGAGCGGGCCGGAGCACTAGGGCCACCAGGTTGACAATCAGGGTCTGGCCGGTAATCATTACCGGGGTGAAGGGAATGGGGATTACAATAAACGCGGAGACGCACAGCAGCGCCACGCAAAGGGACACCTTTGTCAATTCCATAAGCTTGGAGGATTGCATTTTAAAACCCCTTTTCTTTAAAAAATATATGTTGGCCAATGGCCGTCGATGAGGAATGATCCGCTGGGCCCTGCGGATCGGACAAGCATAGTATACCCGGATTAGACAAGATTGTCAACCATATTTTGAAATTAGGTTGACAATATAGGCAAGCAAAAACTTTGTTCAAACGGCTGGCAATGGCTCAAGCCCACATATGACTGCAAGTAAAAAGAAGGGAGACCATCCTGCGGCCCGGGATTCCCAATCCTTTGGGCACAAAAAATGCGGGCCATCGGAATGGCCCGCATGGTTTTTGCAGACACCCCCAGGGGATCTCCCTGGGGGTATGCTTTCATGTGATGAAGATACGATGGGAGCCAGAGGCGTTTAGTCCCTCAACTTATGCCCGCACCTGGTGCAGAACATTGCCCCGTCGGGCAGCATGGCACCGCACTGGGCGCAAACCACGCCGGGAGTTACGCCTCCGTCCGGTTCCGGTCTTTTTTGAATCGGCGCAGGCGATTCTATATTCTGCGGCCGGTAGTTTGCATAGGGATCCGCCGCGGCGGACTGCGCCATGGGCTGTTGAGAAACCGGCGTCTGCGGGACTGCCGGCTGCTGCGCCGGCGCGTACTGGTTGTGGGAAACCGGGATCTGCGCGGCTGGCGTCGGAATATACGCGCCTTGCGTTGGCGCGGGCTGCGCGGACACTGGAACATTGAAAGTTTGCGGGGCCGCCTGCGGCGGAATCACTTGCTGTACGGGCGGCCGGAACTGCATGGACGGCTGTGAAACCGGAGCGGCTGGAGCAGGTTTTGCAGGGCGGCTCTTCAAAAACAAAGCGATGGAAAGCCAGAGCAGCAGGCCGGATACCGCCACGCCAAAAACATTTTCCCAAATATTCCCGGAGCTGCCGATGAAATAGCGGGTAAACGTCAGGTAGTAAATGTTGAGAATAAACCCATACAGGCAGGCAAAGGCCTGACCGGAAAACAGGACAATCATGCCTATGTATTTTCTGCCGGCAAAGGCCAGAATAATCAGCGGAAAGAGCAGCACACCCAACAGGGCGTCCACAAATCCTCCCAGGCTAATAAACTTTGACAGAACAAGAAGGAAGGTGTAGCCGTAAATGATGTAATCGCTGCCCCCCATAATTGTCTTTAAAATCTCATTTTTTTCTACAAGGTCCCGGATGGAATCGCCTACTTTTTCAATTTGCATTTCTATCCCTCCATGATCTTTGATTTTAATTCTAGTCTACCACAAATAGGAAATGGATTCAAATACAAAATAAGAACGCCTCTTCCTCTCTATCAATCATATGCCGGCGCTTTCCCATACTTTCTTCAGGCTGTGGATCCTTTAAAGTGGGCGGATTGCGTTTGCCACGGCTCATTCGTCAGGCAAGCTTCAAGACAGGCCGCCCGCCGTTCTTGGCGGCGGGCGAAAAGACAAAATTTCTTCCTTTAAAATTTATCCGTTCCCGCACAGCATTTTCCTGTATGTTTTCAAAGATAATGGGAATCCTATCCAAGACGACCCTTCCCCCGTGCGTTTCCCTGGTTCGCTGCTTGTAGGATTTGCCTAATCGACAAAAAAATCGGGGCCTCGCCCACGGAATTGGATTAGTTCGCATATTTTAACCGCAGTGGGGAAAACCCGATTTCCCCCTATTGACTTTGTGAAATAATTATTTTATTATGGAACCATAAATCCGATTGACCTACTAGAAATAAATTTTTAAGGAGCTGTTATCTATGGAGAAATATGTATGCGACGTTTGCGGATATGTGTATGATCCGGAAACCGGCGATCCTGACAACGGCGTGTCTGCTGGGACTTCGTTCGAGGACATTCCCGAGGATTGGGTGTGCCCCCTGTGCGGCGTGGGAAAGGATATGTTCAGCAAGGAATAATCCGTCTGCCGCGGATGGAATGCCGTCTGTCCTAGGGGAAATCCCTATGGCGGGCGGATTTCCTCTTTTTCCCCTTTGTTCGACTTGTTGTGAAAGGAAGGATCTCCCATGGGAATTATAAAAATCTCCGATCATGTCTATTCCGTCGGGGTGATGAACCCCGGACTCCGGGTGTTCGACATCGTAATGGAGGCCAAATACGGCACCACCTATAATGCGTATTTAATCACAGGACAAAAGAACGTCTTGGTGGAGACTGTTCACACCGACTTCTTTGACGAATATCTGTATAATGTGCAAAGCCTGGTGGATTTGCAGGACATCGATTACATCATTATGAACCACACCGAGCCGGACCACTCCGGTTCTTTAGAGAAGCTGCTGGCGGTGAATCCCAACATCACCGTGGTGTGCACCGCGGCGGCTCAAAAGTATTTGAAATCCATTACCAACCGGGATTTCCAATGTAAGGTGGTGCGTCATGGGGACACACTGGACACCGGCAGCGTCTCGCTGCAGTTTGTGGTGGCTCCTCTTCTGCACTGGCCGGATTCCATGATGACCTACCATCCCGACGATCAGGTTTTGTTCTCCTGCGATTTTCTCGGCTGTCACTACTGCGAACCCACCATGCTGGACAGCGACATTCGCTACAGAAGCGCCTACCTGGGTGAGTTCTCTTACTATTACCAAGGCATTTTCGGTCCCTTTAAGCCCTATGTGCTGGCTGGACTGGATAAAATCAAGGATCTGCCCATAAAGGCGGTGTGCCCCAGCCATGGGCCGGTTCTCGTGAAGGAAATAAAGGAGCGGATGGACGACTACCGCCGTTGGAGCGCGCCCGCATCCGGTTCCGGCAAGAAAACCGCCGTGGTGCTGTACGCCTCCGCCTACCGTTGCACCCAGCTTCTGGCGGAAGCCGCCTGCAACGCCATCAATTCCCGCACCGACGTGCAGGCCGAGTGCATCGATATCGTGTCCGCACCCTTTGGGGAAACGGTGCAGAAAGCCAACGAGGCCGACGCTTTGATTATCGGTTCCTGCACCATCAACCGGGACGCGCCCAAAATCGTGTGGGACGTGCTTGCCAGCATTGACGCCATCAACTCCAAGGGCAAGCCCGCCGGAGTGTTCGGGTCCTATGGCTGGAGCGGCGAGGCCGTGGGCATGATGAAAGACCGGCTGAACTCCCTCAAGTATCAGGTGCTGGGCGACGGGGTTAAGATCAACTTTATGCCCACCCAGGAGGATCTCAAGCAGATGGGAGACTACGCGGTAGACGTGGTGACGGCGTAACCAAATTGAATGTTCTTAGGGGGAGCAGCTCAAACGGTAACTGTTTGGACTGCTCCCTTTTTTATAGGATTGATTGACGGTCTTGCCGGCTTCACATGATCTTAAAAAATAATATTGAGGAATCGTTCTATTTTGTGATGGCGATTGAGGAACAGGGATCCAAAGCGGCGTCCCGATAGCCGTGGCCGAGGGGCCCGCTAGAAAGCATGATTTGTTACGGCTCCCGGTATTTTATGACAGCAACATGCCCCGCAGCTATCCTGCTGCGGGGCATGTTGCTGTCATAAACAGAACCTCCCTCCCCATCCGGCGTTTGATAGAGGGAGGGAGGCCGGGCGGAGAAGGGGTTCTGTTCATGGTTTCCGCCAAAGGGCGCGCTCTTGCGTGTTGTTAGGGTCTGCCCCTCGGCCAACGGTTGGAAATTGGGGTTTTCAGGCCGCTCCCATACCTCCGTTTGTATGGGAACGGCCGCCGTTTCGGGGGAAACGCGGCGGTAAGACCGTCATATGATAGAGCGCCGCTGTCCTGGGCAGTCCAGCTGGGAACGCCCTCTCTTCCTTTGCAGCCGGACGATCAGCCGTCGGGGGAATCGCTCACTTCCACCGACAGGGTTTGGCTTTCCTTGTGATAGATGGCAATGAGGTATTTGCTTTTCCCTGGAGCGCCGCTGTCATCCATCACCGAGACGGAGGCAATAAAGCGCTGTCCGTCTATGGCCTCCTCCGTCGGAATAAGCCACGTACCCGACACGGTTTTGTCCCCTGTGTCGCCATCCGGAATAAAGGTTCCCTGATCTGTCCGAACCTGGGGGGTGAGGCGTTCCGCGTCCGGACCGGTGACGGCGGCGGAAAAGGAAATCCCATCCGATACCGGGATCCCGGAAGCGCGGCTGAGGGTCACCTCCACCCGATTGGAGGACTCTCCCGGCTGCTTTCCGGGAGCTCCTGGGCAGCACTGTCCCTGGGATGTGACGTTCAGCGCGTATCCTCCTCCCAAGCTTCCAATTTGAAAGGAAGTGATCACAACTACCGCGGCGGCCGCCGCGCAGCACGCCGCCGCGATTACGCTACCCTGGAGCAGGGGACGCCTTCTGCGGTCTTTGCTGAACCGGCAGTCATTCACCACCGCGCGGCGCACCCTCGTCTCCATACCGGGAGATTGTTGTATGGAATCGATCGCCCGCTTTAAATCCCGCTCATTCATCGGCTTCCACCTCCAGTTCCATGCGCAGCAGTTCCTTGCCCCGCTTGATCCTCATCTTTACCGCAGACAGCCCGATCCCCAGAAGTTTCGCGATCTCCTGAAGACGATAGCCCTCGTAGTAGTGCAGATAGATCACAGACTTATATTTTTGAGGCAGGGCGACCAGCTGCTCCATAATGTACAGACTGTCCGGTTCCATCTGATAGGAACCCGTCTCTTCCAGGCGGACGGTTTTGGTCCGCCACCCGCTTTTGAGCATATCCTTACAGATGTTGATCTGAACTCTGAGCAGCCATCGTTTCTCGTGTTCCATGTCGGCAAAGACGGGCGCTTTGTACAGCAGGCGTATAAACGCCTCCTGCACCGCTTCTTCCGCGTCGTAGGCGTTGCCCAGGTAGATCATAGAGAGCCGGTACAACATCGTGGAATACTGGCTATACTTTTCTGAAAAGAGCTGCTCCGTATTACACGAATGCGCTTCCATTCTGTTTTTCCTCCCTCTTACTGTAAATACGATTCACATGGAGCGATGGTCACATGTGACACCTGGAACAAACAAATAAAAAAACAGCCACCCTATTGGGTGACTGCTTTACAGTGTTGGCATCTTCCTATTTTTCCAGGCCGTCACCAGCCAAGTATCTTCGGCACCATTGAGCTTAACTTCCGTGTTCGGGATGGGAACGGGTGGACCCT
>JAAWNT010000068.1 GCA_022799115.1 Clostridiales bacterium
AAAGCGGCTCTGAATGGCCTTGTGGTTGTGAACGGCAACAACCCGGCGGACGATGCCAACAACAACGGCAACGACAACGCCGGAACCACCGCTCCTGTGGGCGACGGCTCCGCTCCCACCCAGACCGGCGACGCTGGCTCGCTGGCCCTGGTTGGACTGATTGCTTTGGCAGGCGCAGCTGCGGTTTTGACCAGAAAGAAAAGAAATTGATCCGAGTAATCCATAAGTAATCGACGAATGAAGGCGCGGCAAAGCGGGAACCATCCCCTTTGCCGCGCCTTTTTCTTGTGGTTGGAAGTATATGGGATGAAAGGGCATACAACCAAAACGGTAAAATAATTGTATGAGTGTCACCGATGCGGCGGGATGATACAACTGCTCTATTCTATGTTCGGTTATGAGGTGGATCAGCTCCTATTTTGAGAGAGAAAATTCTTGGAGAAAAGAAAAATAAAAAATTTGCAAAAAAAGCTTGCAAAAAAGAAATAGTTATGCTAATATATAAAAGTCGCAGCGAGACAGATATTCAATCTGCTTCCATAGAGATTTGATAATCGTCTATAAAAGCAAGTGAAGTTGATCGTTGTAAAGTTGGGGGTATAGCTCAGCTGGGAGAGCGCTTGAATGGCATTCAAGAGGTCAGCGGTTCGATCCCGCTTATCTCCACCAAAAACACCGTCTTAGATTAAGTTCTAAGACGGTGTTTTTTTGTATAAAGCCCATGGGATAAGCTTGGGGTTTCAATATAATGCCGATGAGTAGAAAATTGATCTCCAGATTTACAATGGTACAGATTTAACGATCGTATCAAACGAGTAATCTGGAGATCATCCAAATGGATAAAGAACGTATCGCACACAGTCGTTGAAATTGTAAATATTGCAACATAGCTCAAAATTACACGCAGGCGAAACGAGTATGACAGTACCGGTTAGCTGTGTATTTTCTTTTGTATCCAGTTGCCCGGAGATGGAATATGGCAGTGGCACTCATTATTTTCATCGGTAAAGTCAATGACTGTATCAGCGTTGCCAACGCATGCGGCTGTACATCTTTTGCGTATATCCCGAAGGACAACGGCCATTGCTTCTGTTCGTCCGTGTTGCGGACGGAGCGCCTTTCATTTTTAAAGCAGTTTTCCGGTTCGGAGCACTCGTCCGTCAGCCCATTAAATATTGTCCTAAGCGCTTTTGTCACAGATGACGTGGCATTTGAAGCTTGCGTATACGGTATGATGAAAAAATATGTGTATCAGTAGCGTACAAGACTCTATGGAATGTCCGCAATGTAAGCGCGTATTGTTACAGGCTTTGATTGCCGTATCCAAGGAAAAATATCGCCACTGCTCCTGTTGTGGCAGGACGGAAAAATGGGGGATCGTTGGCAATGATGACGGTAAGCTGATTTTGAATGAATACGGTTTTGTTTAATGTGAATGTCACGAGAATTTCGATTACGGAAGCGCTCAAATCCCAGGAGATAAAGAAGTTTTATGGATTATTTCCTTTGCAAGATTGATTGATGAAAACAATAGAGGATTTATTTGGAGACGCTGGTAAGTAATGGACTAAAAAAACGTCGAATTTTGGGAAATAGACTTGACATTTCCATAAGTTCTTTTTAGAATAATACTCGGCAAATTTGCGGAAACGCAGGGGCGCAATCAAAGAGCCTGAGCTGTAAAATGCAGTATTGGGGGTTGATTATCTTTCTTTGAAACAAAAAGCAAAAAAAATTGATTTTTTAGAAAGAAGCGTGATGATTTGAAGAAGAAACTGTTGGCAATGTTATTGGTTCTGGCTATGTTTATCCAGATTCCAGTGTCTGCACTGGCGGCTAATGCAGACACATTAATTGCAGGAGTTGCAGACTCCTCCGCCAATGAGCAGGAAGAAGAAATACCCACGGATGTAGATGTCGTGAACTTTGAACTGCAGCTACAAAATGATTTCCCCATCAAGCAAGACCTCGAAGAAATGAAAGGGCTGTTCCTGGTTACACTTCATGATGAGCGGCCAAGTGTTTCTCAGGGCGAGGAAAATCATTATGATACGGTTTGCAGCGTGGTTGGAGATACGCTTGTTTTCCAGGCGTCTAACGTGCCGGTCGGCGAATATACATTACACATGAACGCCGAGTACTATTTTAATGATTTTACACAGAAGGTTAATATTCAGGAAGGAACTAAGACCACGTTGGTATTCAGCAACAGCTATACATCCTATCGTGGCGAGGGAAAGACTTCCCCTGGCGTGTTCGCATTGGGTGACGTCAACGGTGACTGTGTGATCGATGAGATGGATATTAAGATTCTCTTGGAACATATGGGTCAAACGAGCACTAAGCCGGTAGAACCTGTAGCATCACTTGAAAATCCGGATCCCGAAGTCCCTGAAAAACCGGATGATGTGCCGAACGATGAATTTGAATCCATTTATGATTTGACTCTGGATGGTAAGACAGATATTCTGGATTTGAGTATTCTGGCTTACAATATGAATAAGACGAAACAGGAAGCAACGCCTATCGTAACCGTAATGAAGTCTGCGGTTAAGGTAGAAAAGGAACAGGAAAAAGCGGTTCCCCAGGGCGAGCGTAAGCTGGACACCATTATGGAAGACGCTGTAGAACCGATTCAGATTGCTCCTAAGAACAACGATGTAGAGATTTCCGAAGAAAACCCGATTGAAATCGAAATGGAATTGGCAAACACGGCTGAGGTTGGCGGTATGGTTATTTCTGCTCCTGCAGAAAGCGGTCCCACTGCCGGTACCATTAAAGTAGAAACCGTGAATCCTGATGACCCCAATGGCGAGGGCCAGATGATTGAGGTGCCGATTCAGGATAGTGAAACTGGCTCAGAACCTCAACCGCAGCGTGCAAGAATGATGCGTATGGCTCGGGCTCAAGCGACTGCGATCCGCAAAGCAGATGGCAGCATTGAGATCAACCTGGGTACGCAGATCGCAATCAAGAAGGTTACAATTGTCGTTACCGCCACCGCGGCTACCACAAACCTGACAGAGATTGCAAAGGTAGAGTTCTTGAACGATATGGAATCTCGTATTCCTGAACCGGAACTGAATATTCCCCAAAATATTGAAATTACAGGTTCCGGCGATAGCTTCACTGTGACCTGGGATCCTGAAGTAAACGTAACTGGCTATGAAGTGGCTATTTCCGCTATTTCCAAGAAAGGACAAAATTTCCCTGAGAGAACTTACAAAGCTGGTGTCAATCAGATTGTGATTAGCTCCTTTGAGGGTGGAGACAAAGATAAGGTTACGCCTCTTTGGGACTATTTTGTCAGAGTAAAATCCACCAACGGAAGCTGGTCCAGCCCTTATAGTGAAATTAAACAACATCATCAGCTTGCGGGCAAAGCGCCTGACGCGCCGGATAATGTGAGCGTCAACGGTAAGTTCCGTCAGTTGGACGTGTCTTGGAAGGACATGACCGGTACTGAAAAGTACACCTTAGAATATCGTGAGAAAAAGGCTGCTGGAGAAGAAGAGGACGAGTGGACCGTAGTACACGAAATTCTCACCAACACCTACAAAATTACCGGTTTGAAGGACAACACCACCTATCAGGTTCGTGTTTACGGCTGGAATACCGATGACAATGGCGCATGGCGCCGCGGCGGGTATTCTCTGCCTGCGATCGGTAAGACCACAAGCGAAGTTCCTCAGTTCTCCAAGTATAATATGGTCGATAGAGATGAGATTGAGTCGATTGCACAAAGAGGTCCTTTGGATGCCTCCAAGTATCCGGAAGGCACCATATTTAACCCTGAATGGCTCATTGACGACGACTACACAACCTACTTCCACAGCACATCTTATGCCGATATCGGTGCGACGGTAACGTTTAAAGAGGAACAGTGGATTAAAGAAATCGTTGCCACCAATCGGTTGGAGGACGGTTATAACGAAGGCGGTATTTTTAAAATTTATATCACCGCTACAGACGCAGAAGGCCATTCGGAGAGTGTGGACTGTACCGTGCAGTCGCTGCATCCTACAGCGAAAAATACCACTCGCTATATCCTGAGCAAGCCGGTGAAGGCAAAAACGCTGGCTTTCGGTTTGCACAAATACTACAATGCTGCCTGCAATTATTCTGAGATCAAATTCTTTAAATACGATTCCTTGGAAGATGACACATACGATCTTTATGCGGACGATATGCACGTAACCTTGAAAGATGACGTAACTCTGGATAAAATCACAGCGCTGCGTGATCGTGCAAATACGATAGACGCGGAACATAATGAGTATCATCCGAAAAAGGATCTGTTGCTGTCCGAACTTGAGTTCGCAGAGGAACTGCTGACCAATGGCGGAATAGACGCGAATGTGTTCCAGGTAAAACCTGATATTACAAAGACAGGTCTGGCGAACAATTTCCAAGGCGGTCTGAACGGACGTCAGCCTCTGGGTTATGTAGCACAGAGCGGAAATAAGATCAATGTTTATGTAGGCCAGAAGGGCAAAACAATCGGTCAGAAGGTAGATGCGAGATTGGTATTCACCCAGTACCATGCGGAAGCTGCTGCATGGCAGGCAGGTGAAATTACCCTGTATCAAGGTAAAAATGAAATCGAAGTTCCGAATGTTTCCAGCCTTGACTTTGAAAGAGGCGGCTCTTTATACATCGTGCATACCTCTACCAATGTCCAGAACAATCCGATTCAAGTTCGTATCAGCGGCGCTACCAAGATTCCTCTGCTGGATCTGCACAGAACCGTCGGTGAGGATCGCAGAACTGTTGACGAAGCGGCTTGGAAAGCAACTATCAAAACATATGTCGAAGAGCTGGTAGAGTATAATAGAAATCTGCGCGCAAACCACGATGCTCATCAGGAGTCTGTCGGCGGCTACGAATTTGGAAACGGTTCCAACTGCTTCCTGAATAGTACCGAGATCAGCCTGGATAATGTGTTCATGTCCGTACCGGCAAGCCAGATTTTAAATCCCATCGGCGGTGTGGATGGAGACATAGACGCAATGACGGATAAACTGTATAACAGCATGATTGCCATGAACCAGATGATCGAGCTGTTCTACAAAGAGCGTGGTTTCAATCCTGGAATTGCGAATACGGTCAAGGGTACTCCTACAGCGCGCTTTAACATCCGTTATCACAGAATGTTCGCAGGCGCCTTTATGTACGCCGGCGGTCTCCACCTGGGTATTGAGTGGGGTTCCGTACCCGGTCTCACCGGAGGTAATCCGATTACCACCGATGAAAACGGCAAACGTACTGGAGGCAATATGTTCGGTTGGGGTATCGCCCACGAAATGGGCCACAATGCCGATGCATCCGGCGTGTCCTATGCGGAAGTAACCAATAACATTTGGTCTCAGTTTGAAAAGACATGGGATAGTGAAACAACCTCCCGTATTCCGTATGAAAAGGTTTACAGCCATGTAACCTCCAATACGGAAGGCAAGCCTAGCAGCGTCTTTGCACAACTTGGTATGTACTGGCAGCTTCACCTTGCCTATGATACTAATTACGCACATTACGACTATTACAATACACCTGATGAGAATGGCAAGTACTACACGGAAGCCAATTACAATGAAATGCTGGCCAATGAGTTCTTCGCCCGCTATTATCTGTATAGAAGAAGTTCGGCTTTGGCTCCGCAAACAGAATTAACTTTCGCACAGGTAAGCAGGGGCACTGTTGATCAGAACATCATGCGTACCGCTTGCGCGGCATCCCAGAAGGATCTGACAGACTTCTTCGTTGCATGGGGACTGGTGCCGGATGCAGACACCATCCGATATGCGGCGCAATTCCCCAAGGAAACAAGAAAGATTCAGTACATCAACGATGCGGCTCATGCGTATACACTGGCAAACGGAGCTCCCATGACCTCCACGACCGTCAATGTTGAGCTGGAGCAGGGTGTAAACGCTGACGCCAGAAAGGTGACCTTGACGATCCAACTGCCTGAAGAGAGCAATATGGATGCCATTTTGGGCTATGAAATCATTCGTAACGGTCAATCTGTCGCTTTCGTTGAGCCTACTAAGAATGAAGACGGCACATACGCAGCAACCACCGTCTACACGGATATTGTTGAAACGCAGAACAATCGTGTCATGACTTATGGCGTCAGAGCTTATGATAAGTACCTGAACGAAACTTCCATGACCGAACTGGAACCGATCAAGATTCGCCATGAAGGCGATCTGCCTACCGACAAGTGGTCTGTAGTCAGTACGAACACGATTTCCGATGCCGGTTTGCTGACAGTATATGACAACGTCAAGCTGGAAGAGGGCAATAGCTACAAAGATGCGAAGACCGGAGAGACTGTAACTTATACCAAGACCATGGATGTTTGCTATCTGGATAAAGATACCGGCGAAACCCTGCGCACCGAAAGTGCTGCCGGCCTCTCGTTTGATGGCGACAATGGCACTGCCTACAATGGAACGACGACAGCTCGTACTGCACAAATGGTCATTTCTCTGGGCGGTAAACAGGAAGTTATTGCAATTGCAATGCCTGATCCTACCGCAGAAGGCGTAGCGGCACACCATACTCTGCCATGGAAATATGTGTTGGAATTCAGCGCCGACGGCGGTAAATCCTATACCAAAATGAGTTCTTGCGAGGCAGGCGAATTGTCTGACGGCAGAAAAGTTCTGTATTTTAAAAACAATGGAAATATCAAGGCGTTTGCGGCAACCCATGTTCGGATTACTGCTCCGAATAATGTCAAGACTATGGGCTTTGCTGAATTAACATTGCTTGGTCCGTCCGGCGATAATGTGGACATTGGTATTTCGACTGTGGATGAAAACGGAAAAGAAACCTGGAACACCGACAATGCGATTGGTATTCTGGACGAGGATTATGTGCTGGATGCCGAGAGTGGCGATAAGATCCCTGCCGGTTCCTTTGTTGTCACTGGAAAGTATACCGGTAACGCAGCTTACAACGTGGTAAAACTGTACAACCAGAACCACAAAATGTACGATAATTCCTTTGAAAACAAACGCGACAGCATCATTAACGGCTATCAGGTATTCTTTGCGGATATGCCCGATGAGGGAAGTATCGTCAATGTGAAGGATGGCTTCTGGGTCTACTGGTTAGAGCCTCTCGCCGGCGAAAATGAAGGCAAGTTTGGTTTACCAGGCGCTGGTGAAAATGATGAGGATATCGTTGTAGAACTTCCCACCAGCGTATATGCTGAGCTGTACCGCGTAGACGACGCCTTAACTCTGGCAGGTGAACGACTGGTCAGCGATTCCTTCATGGTTCAAGTGCCTGAAACACTGCCTACCATTACCCTGACCAACAAGTCTGGAAACGAGTCGGGAGAAGAATAATTGTAATTCCTGACGGAAAATGAAATGTAAACATTCTTGTTAGATAGACGAAATGGGCACGCCTCCCTGATTTGGCGGCGTGCCCACTATAAATGGAGGTTACTATGAGAAAAATGAGATTTAGGGCGTTGCTGCTCGCGGCAATCATGACAATTTCTTGTGTAGCGCCTACTACCGCTTATGCGGTAGAGGATACTTCAGGAGAATCCTCAGAGACATCTGCCGTCGGTACCGTGCCATATAGATTGCGTACTGAATTGGTAGACGAGTATAACACCAACGTCGTTCGTGTTTGGCTGGAGTTGGATCCCACAAGGGCGGAAAGCATTTCTGCCTATCAGATTTCTCTTCAGTTGAAAGACAACGAAGGCTCCGCAGTCGCAGGCAGAGGAATGACCCTGGAGTTTGACGGCGCATTGCAAAAAGCGCAGATCAAAGAGTCGATTTTTGATTCCGAAACCCAGATCATGAATATTTATGTAGCGGCGGCTGAAAATCTGGTGCAATTTGCTAAGGATGAAAACGGCAACGTCACCAATATGCTGCCGATCGGAATACTTTCTGTCGATCAGTTAAAAGGCGAATTGAACATGTTCAAAATCGACCTCAGCGACAATGACGGTGATCTTATGACTGTGGATACCGGCATGAATACGGTGGATGTGGACGAAGAATATGGCGCGGATTTTGTGGTTCCCGTGGACGGCGCTATTTATGGCGAGCCTGTCAAATTCCCCCTGGGCATTGATGTGCAAGGTAAGGGTACTGTAAAGGCGTATGTTGTGAAAGAAGACAGCACCGAAACCCCCGCCGCAGATAAAATTTATGAATCCGCAAAAGTCCGTTTGAGCGCAATCCCTGCGCCGGGTTATCGTTTGACTTCCCTGAAACTGATTGACGAGCGTAATCAGGAGAATGAAATTGAGTTGGGCGGTAATTTTACATTTGAGATGAACAGCGTGATTGGCGTAAAGGCAAAGTTTGAGGCGTTTGAAGAAACTTATACCCTTACAGTTGGTGAGAATGCTGCCATTGAGGGCGCTTCTGATAACAATGCACAGTTCAAATCTCGTGAAACGGCGACTGTTTCAGCTAAGGCCCCCGAGGGCAAGGTTTTCTCCTGCTGGAAAAATGAAAAGGGCGATGTTGTAAGCTATAATGAAATCTACACCTTTGCCGTGACCTCTACTGTAACGCTGATCCCGGAATTTATAGACAAGCAGGAGGAAAAACAGGAAATTCCTTCAATTGCTTTGAATGACAGCGGTACGGTTACACGTATAGGCACAAAGTATCGTATGAGCTACTCCGGAGTGTGCTCTGTTCCGAGCAACTACAAACTGGTACAAAGAGGCATAATCTTGACCAATAAGACCATTACGGATGAAAATCTTAAAGATTTTGTGATGGGTGGAACTGTCGATGGCGTGAAGGTTGCTACTTGTGCCGTTACCGGAACGAACGCTCAATTTATTTCCAACGTCAATAATGTTGCAGCTAAGCAGAGCAGAACCGCCCGGGCTTTCCTTACTTACGAAGATGAGAGCGGTAACCAGGTAACAATCTATAGCAGCAACGTTGTACAGCTGAAGACCCCGTAATCGAAAGGGAGCACAGATTATGAAAAAATGGCGTGTTTTAACCCTGGCTTTGGCCTTATGCCTTTTTATTGGTCCGTTCGAAGGATGCAACCAGAGTCAATCGAACCAGCAGTCTGAAGTTACAAGCAACATCGTGGGTACTTCAGAGCCGGAGATTGACGAAGGAGATTTTCAAGATCCTTTCGCTGAGTGATAGAATGTCTGCATAGATAAAGTAAATTATATACCATAACTGCGGCACAGTAGTCCTTGAGAGATTACTGTGCCGTTTTTTTGTGTCTTTAGGCGTGGGAATAGATCCCCGCTCCTATCGAGGGAGGAAAAAGAGCGGAGCGACAAAAAGGAGGGCGCGCTTTACATGAGCCGAAAAGAAGAAAGGACAATAAAAAATTATCGAACCAGTTATGGAGAATTGTTTTAACCCGTTTACGTGTGGAAGTGGGTGTGATGCAATAATATAATTCACTAGGGGTTAAGCCGGTAATAGCCCCTTTTAGGGGCTGTGCAGGCCACTGGTTCAACTGGCGGCTTGACTTGTGAACATAGAACTCGGACAATACCAGAAATTCCAGAAGTGGCGATTGAACTTGGGGGGGCATATCTGGAATGGACATCCAAAACAGTTTAGGTATCGTTGTGCGGTTGAGTGTGAATCTTATTTGTTGTCCATAAGGATAGATAACTGCACAAATGTATAAATTTATTATACACAATGCAACAAAATGGAATTGACTTCTCAGAAAATTCGATATATAATAATAATACATTTTATTGCTTAGACAAAGGAGGTGAACCATACTTTCAACCGAATGGCTAAGCGGCTCTGCGTCCTTTATTGCTGGAAAATAATAGGTTCTGGTTAGCGCATCTTCAAACATAAGAGAGCAAGACAAGGAGCTGACGCAGAGAGGTATTAAGGAAGACAAACGAAGAAAAGGAGGCGGCAAAAATTTGAAGAAGTTATTACAGCGCGTGCTGGGCGGCGCCCTGGCAGCATGTGTGATGCTCACCAGCAGTACGGCGTTTGCAGCGCGTCAGGGGGCGTCCGCTGCGGAACCTGTTATGATTACCGCACGAGCGACGGAGAGGGTAAATTTAGCTTTAAACAAAACAGCCACGGCTAACGAGGTGGAAACCGGGACCCAATTCAGAGCCCAATTGGCAGTAGATGGGAGTATGAATACCCGGTGGGCCTCTAACCCCAAAAAGAATGTGCCAGGCGCCAAGTGGCTGCAAGTGGACTTTGGAGAGGAAACCACCTTTGATACGGTGGAGATCTTCTGGGAACAGCTGAACATCATCCAATATCGTCTGGAGGTATCCAACGATCCAAGCGCTCCGGAAAATTGGACGACGGTGTACGAAAGCAATTCAAAGATCACCACTAAGGATGAAAGCATTCTGCTGCCCAAGGACGCCAAGGGCAGATATCTGCGGGTTTACGTCACCGACTGTGATGGAGCGGAATCCAATTGGGATTCGGTTTCCATCTATGAACTGGCGGTTTATTATGAAGGGAACGGGGAAGAACCGGTGGGCCCCGTTGGAAATTATTTGATCTATCCCACCCCTCAAAAAGTAACCGATGCCGAACAAACGGTTTTGCTGTCCAATACGGTCAATGTCATCAAAGAGGATGGAATTGATACGGTCACCAAAAACCGCATCGACGAAGTGTTCGCCAAGCATGGCCTGGCTGTGGAATACAGCGCGGCTCCCGTACAGGGAAAAACCAATCTGTACATCGGAATCAACGGATCCGGCGGTTTGGCGGATACGTATGAGGGAATTCCAAGGGATGTCTTTGCTGCGGGTGCAAACAAATTCGATATGCACGTGGTTCAAATTAAGGAAAACGGCGATTTGGTGATTCTAGGTAAGGATACCGACGCCGCCTATTACGGACTGGCTACTTTGGAACAGGTGCTGGATCAGGCGGAGGGCAGTACGCTGAAGGTATCCACCTTTGAGGACTACGCCAACCAGAAATATCGCGGAGCGGTGGAAGGCTATTACGGCTATCCATGGACAGTGGACGGCACATTGAGCTGGATGGATTACGCCAAACGGTATAAAATGAACGTATTCCTGTATGGCCCCAAAAGCGATCCTTATCATTTAGGCAAATGGAGACAGGATTATCCCACCGAACTTACCGATGACGAGACGGCCCATGGTGTGCTGACACAGGACGACATCCGTACCATCACAACCAAAGCGGCGGCCTGTAATGTAGACTTTGTATGGGTGGCTCATCCCGCTATGCAAAATGGGATTAATTTCAGCTCAAACGCTACCATCGACCAAGGCGTAGAGGATCTGATGGTGAAGTTTGCTCATATGTACGACCTGGGCGTACGGGAATTTGGCGTATTTCTGGACGATATCACCGGTAGCGCCAGCGGGACCAGACACGCTTATCTGATCGATCAGGTTCAGAAGAAGCTATATGAGACGTATAACATCGAAGGCGCTTCGGCAGAGGATCAGATAAAGCCCCTCTTCTTTACCCCCACCTATTACACCACCAGCGGGGCCAGCAGTTATCTGTCCGCGTTCAAAAACGTTCATGAAGATGTGGTGGTGTGCTTTACTGGAAACGATGTATTCTCCGACATCAGAAATTCCGACGCCGCCTTGTATGAAAGCTGGCTGGGACGATCCCCCTGCTTATGGTGGAACTATCCGGTTAACGACAACGACGATAACGTCTTCTACACCTGTCCGGTCGATTCGTTCTATTCTTTGGACTCCAACCTCTCCAATTTGGTGGGCGTCGTATCCAATCCCATGAACTTTGAAGAGGCCTCTAAGGTGGCTTTCCATGCGATTGCGGATTATGCCTGGAATCCCGCCGCCTTTAACGCTCAACGAAATTGGAACCACTGCTTTGACTCCATCATTCCGGACGATGCGGACATGGCGGCAGCGCTCAAGGTGGTTTACAGCAGCCTCAATAAAAAGATTGAACCCGCTGACCTGCGCAAGCTGTACAATCAATTCAAGGCAGAGGTGGGAACCGATGAAACGGAGTCTGCTGTCGCGCTGAGAGATCGGATGGATGAAATCATCAACGCGATTCAGAAGCTCGAAACCTTGAAAGACAGCGAAAACCCCGCTTACCGGCTTCTGGTAAGCGAGGCTCAGACAAGCATGAATAAGCTGTATGATATGGCAGTTGTCATCAAGGGTGTAATAAACGCCACCTTAAGCGACGATCCAGTGACCGTCTACCAGGGGTATTACAGCGCGCAAGCCGCTTTTGACCGCCTGAATATTGTAGAAAATCCCCGCTATGAAATGGTATCTTTGGAGGGCGCTGGGGAGGAAATCACTATTAATAAGCTCAGCGCGGTCTGCTCCGATACCTATATGCGGCCTTTCACGGAGTATATCGTAGAGCTTCTGGATACCGTGGAGCTGCCCGAATTGGATCCCTCTCTGGTGGGCATTCAAAGCGTTTCCATTGTCTCCGGCGATGCGGAAGTAAAACAAGGGGAGAGCGGACAATATGTTGCGCAGGTCATCGCTGACCAAGCGGATGCTGTGGAAATAATCTGGAGCGTGGAGGGTAACTCCGACGTTACCACCATCGTAACCCCCAACGGACTGCTTACCATGGGTAAAAACGAACTTTCCCAGGAGATCACTGTCCGCGCGACTTCTGCCTATGACAGCTCTAAATCTGCGACTTATACCGTAACCGTACTGGACCGCGTATATGAGGATCCCACCGTCCCCGCCAATGTGGCGTACCAGGCGGTGGTCATCGGGGCGACCGGCGATCCCACCGGCGTGGAAGTCCCGGAGCGCGCGCTGGATGAGAACAACGAAACCAAATGGTGCCCTGGCGCCAACACCAGCATCAACCAGTGGATGGCCATTGATTTGGGCGCAAAAAAGACCATCAGCAAATGGACTGTGCTGCACGCCGGTTCTGAGGGAGCCGCCTACATCACCAAGGATTTCTCATTGCAGGTGCTCAAGGATGAAAATCCCACCCCGGAACAACTTAAGGACCAAAATTATTTGGGAAATAACGACAATTGGACCACCATCAAGCGCATCACCAATAACGGCCAAAACCTTACGGAAATTACGTTTGACGATCCTCCGGCAGGCCGTTACTTCCGGTTGTTTGTAGCAAACGGCGGATCCGGCGGATATCCCGCTACCCGTATTTATGAGTGGAAAATGATGGGCGTGGATACCCATATCATGGAAAATACTTATAATCTGTCGGTGGATCCAGCGATCGCAAACGGTTCTGTCTTGATTGAATCAGAGCACTATCAGGCCGGTGTGCGGGTGAATTTCCAGGTAATTCCGGAGCAGGGATACCAGCTGAAAGAGGGTTCCTTGAAATACAACGGAATTGCGATTACTGGCACTCGGTTTATCATGCCGGAAGAGGATGTGGTGATTACGGCGGAATTTGAACCGATCTCTTCCGAAGACTCCTACAAGATTACAGTGGACCAATTGGCAAACGGAGCTATAACGGTAAATAAGCAGAGCGCGAAGCAAGGCGAAACCGTTCTCGTAACGGTTACGCCGGACGCGGGCTACCGTTTGGTGGAGGATTCCCTGAAAGCAA
>JAAWNT010000035.1 GCA_022799115.1 Clostridiales bacterium
GGTTCTCCAAGGGGGTGAAACCCCATTGGACGCACTCTTTGCGTACTTTCTCTTGCGCAAGAGAAAGTACGTGCCCCCGCGGCATGAGCGGGTACAATACAACAATAGGGATCTATGCCAAAACAACAAGTCGGGAAACCAACCAAAAGCATCTTATAAGGCTTTAAAAAATAAAAAAAGGGGGCCTTCGCCCCCAAAAAAAAGAATAAAAAACTATTTTTTCAAAAAAAGCCGCGCCAAGGACGACACCAACAAAATCCCCACCGCAATCGCGCCAGCGATCCCAAACGTATGCAGACCGGTGGTCAAAAAATTCTCCATATCCCCCCGTAGGCAATACTCCATGGCGTAATAAATGCCCCCGCCCGGCACCATGGGAATAATCCCCACGATTAAAAACACCGTCACCGGGGCCTTGTTTACCCGCGCCAAAATCTCCGCATAGGCAGACACCGCCAGGGTTGCCGCAAAGCACTGAACAATATCGTTCCCCGTAAAGGCCGTCAGCAGATAAATAAACCACCCCAAAGCCGCGCCCAGGGACGCCAACAGCAAGGCTCTCCGGCGCAGGTTGAACATCACGCAGACACCCACGCAGGCGGCGAACACACACAGGCAGGAAAGGAAAAGATCTTTCACTTAAATTCCTCCTCCCCAGTGAACCACAGCCACAGCGATTCCCGCGCCCAGCGCCATGGCCACCGCGGTGAGCAGCGCCTCGGTCAGCCGGGTGAGCCCGGCGACCAAATCCCCGGCGATAATATCCCGCATGGCGTTGGTGATGGCCACCCCGGGCACCAGGTTCATAAAGGATCCGATGACGATCTTGTCCACATTGGTTCCCAGCCCCAAAGCCACCCCGCCCAGAGCCAGGGCCGCAGTCAGACCGCTGAGCACAATATTCATAAAAAAGGAATTGGTGTGCAGCCGGTCCATGGGATGGGCCAGAAGCTTCATCACCGCGCCGATCAGCGCGGCGCACAGGGCGTCCATCCAGGTTCCGCCGAAAAACAGGGCGAAGGCGGAGGCGGTCAGCGCAAAGGCCGCCGCTTTCATGGGCAATCCGTACATGGGCCTTCGCTGAATCTCCCCAATGGCCCGCAGCACTTCCTCCCGGGGCGGGGTCTGCCGGCAAACCCGCCGGCACAGATTATTATACCGCTCCACCCGGTCCAGGTCGGTCCGGCGCGCCTTCACCCGCCGCAGTTTGGTGCGGGTTTTTCCCTCCACGCTCACCGTGGTAATCAGACAGGTGGGAATGGCGAACACCTCCGCCTCCTGCACTCCGTAGGCGGTAAGAATCCGGGTCACCGATTCCTCCACCCGGTAGATCTCCGCGCCGTTTTCCAGCAGCAGCGCCCCCAAGTCGGTGGCGGTGCCCAGCAGTTCTTCCTCGTTCATCGTCATCACCTGGTGTTAGTATAGCACGGCAGAGGGCAAAATAACAGAAGATTATGGTATTGGGTCAAGAGGGGGGAACTGTCCCTCGTTTTCTTTTTGATTCCCGCGCAAGCTCGTTGCCACGCCGCCTTTTCCCAACAAGCCCAGCCGGTAAAACGATCCGCCGCAGGCCGCGCCATGACGGTCCGTACTCCCCGATCCCGGAGAACTCCATTCCGTCTCCGGATTCCTGCATACACAAGGGCCCCCGCCCGACCGGCGGAGGCCCCCTTTCATTTCATCACGGCTGCGCCGCAGTACGTTGGTTTAAGTAACGGGAGACACAGGCATATCCTCCGTTAAACCGCACCTCGATCAATGGGGGCTCCTGCTTTTTGTACCCGCCCTCTCCCACGTTGAAATAGTGGTCCGGGGAGTAGAGGGCCTCAACGTGGGTGAGCCTGGTGGCGCTGATTTTTTCCTTCCAGAGATCGTCCCGTCCCCACCCGAGCGGAATCCTCGCCTCCAAGCTCTGATAATAATCGCTGCTCTCGGGGGTCAGAACGTCGGATAAGGTTTTCGCCCCGTACCAGATCGCCTTGGTTTTCGGATCCACCGGGATTTCGTCACCGCCCGTTATCCCTTGATACGCTTGATATTTCATCGGAGAAGGCTCCCCATACAACTTGCTGACCGCCTTCTTTACGGCCTCAAAGTCCCCCTCGTCCTCATAGGGAAACCAGACGTACACGTCGGTAAGAAGAAGCGCCATAGGCTCCCCCTCATTATACCCTTTGAGATCCGTCATCTGGAGGCACACCTCCTTGGCCTGGATCCCCAGCACCTGCATCGGCTCTCTGATCCGCAGCGCGTCGTCCCCGCCGGAGCCTTCCAATCCAGAGTAATCCTCCCTGCGCATCCACACATAGGGGTCCTCCATATGCTCCACCTGTTCCTCGCTGATGCTAAGGGCGGCCAGCGCCTGCTCCTGGATCATGCCCCATTCGAGGGGGGCTAAGGGGGAGAAGTCCACGTCATGGCCTTTTGTGAGCTCCAGCTTTCCATCGTTCGGCGCGCAGGAGGACCCAAACCATACAAACAGAAAAATCAGCGCAACGACCGCCGCTCGTTTTCTCATTCCAACCGCTCCCTTCGTTTTCCGTCTTCTTCATCATGTACCCGCAAAAGAGGGAACCGCGCTTTTGGGTGCAGTCCGCACGGCGCAGGTCTTTAAAAGAACTTGTTTCTACCGTTTTCTATCAATTTTTATCAAAAATTTGATTGGCGCTCCCAACACGGCGCTCAGCCCCCGGCCCGCGGGGGTGAATGCACAGTCTCCTGTCGCACCATTTGGGGGATCCCTTTCACCATTCGCTTTTCATCCACATTGGAACCACCCTCAGCTCCTCTTTTTTAACAATCCTTTGTAATATTTTTATAATAACACCGGTCTTTCTTGTTGTCAATTTATGATGAATAACATTCACCAGCAAGCTGTGCCCTTGCGTGATTTTTCATTTCCCCCTATAATAAAAACCATCACACAAAACAGGAGAGGATACCCATGAACCAACCGGATTCCCTGGAGCTCGTTGAAACGCCGCTCACCTGCCAGGAGCTGCGCCGCCGATGGATCAAGGCCTTTTGCCCCACGCTGTCCCAGTCGCTGAAATCGGCGGATTACAAGCCCGTGCTGTGGGTGGTGTTTTCCTCGGGGCGAACGCCGTGTTTGCATGGGGAGGAGGCACGGCGCGCCTTTGACCGGCAGCAAAAAGGCAAGCTGCTGGCCTTTTACGAGTATGACGGCGACGAGGAAAACGCCCTGATGATGGCGGACGCCTCCCGGCTGCAAAGCGGGGCCCTGCTGGATGAAAACGACGTGTATCTGATGGACGAGGGGGCGGCGTGGACCTATGTGTCCACGCACGAGGACGGATACGGTCCTTATTTTTGCCGTGCGCAGCCGTCCTCTGAGGCTCAACCCAGGGCATAATCCCCGCTGTCATCGGTCCCGTTGTATCTCCCGGAACGCAAACCCGTTCCTGGTTTTTAAACGTCCTGTCAGTGGACGCAGGGGACAGGCCTGGACGGTTCCCATCCGGCGGGAGGGACTTTCCCGCCCTAAGACAACTCCTTCGGCTTTCTACCAAAGGAATCCGGGGGACGGGGCAGGGGCGCACCGCCGCTCAACCGCGCGGATCCTCCCGGCCTTCCTTTTATGGGACGGGGAGCGGGGCGTTCTCCGCAATTCTTCCCGTTGGGGAACGCATCCCGCCCGGCAATCCGTCCCATGCCGTCCCCGCCAAAACGGCAAACACGCACAAGAGCCGCCCTCCGGTTGGAGGGCGGCTCTTGTTGATACAAAAGGAGATTGAGAAAAGCAAGTTGTTTTTGAAGAAAAATGAGTATTTAGCTTTCGCGCCGCTTAGCGAATTTTGCGCTTCTTCAACACGGCTACGGCGGCAGCGCTCAGAAGAGCGAGGGCGGCAAGCCCCGCTGCGTTCATGGAGTCGCCGGTCTTGGTGGGTGCGCTTCCGTCGCCCACGGGGGCGGTGGTTCCGTTGTTGTCATCGGAGGGAGCGTTCCCATTGCCGCCGTTCTTGACGGTCAGGCCGTCGAGGGCCGCCTTCAAGGTGTTGGCCGCCGCGTCCACCTGATCCTGGGTGGCGGCTTGGTTCTCCGCCATGGCTTCGGCCGCTGCTAAGGCAGATCGCAGGGCGTCGGCGCTGTCGGCGGTATATTTGCTGAGATCCATTGTCTTGGCGGATGCAATCAGCTCGTTGAGCGCGTTCTTATCGGGTTTCATCTTCATGTTGCTCATGGCTTCCACCAAGGCAGTGGTGGCGGCCTGAATGTCGTCGTCCCAGGCGTTGCCGCTTTCCATCAGCGCGCGTGCGTTTGCAAGCGCTTCTGTGAAGGGACCGACGCAGGAATCCACATATTTGTCCAAATTGGGTTCGATGGTTTCCGCAACCTGAATCGCGATTTCCAGGATGGTCTTGTCGCCCTGTTTCCAATCCACCTTGGCCATGACGGACAGCAGGCGCACGGTGGCGGCGTTAATCTCTTCCTGGGTGGCTCCGTCCTTATTCACCATCTCGCGGGCCGCTTCCAAAGCCGCGTAGAACTCGGTGACTACCGCTTCCATGGTGTTCTCCAGGGCGTTGTCCGCAATCATCTGCTCCGCGTTGGCGATTACCGCTTCCAGCACGCTGGTGATGGCGCGGACGTATACGGTCTGGGTGAACATCACTTCGCCGTGATAATCGGCGGAATCATAGGTGATATACTGCACGGTGTACACGCCGTCTTGATTGGTCTCGATGGTATCCATCCATACGTTTCCGTTTTTGTCGGTGACCAGAATCTGATGCACGTCCTTACTTACCAGCGCGCTGTCCCAATCGTATCCGTTGGCGATAAAGGAAGCGTTTTTGAGCTCTTCCTTCAGGGTTCCGCGCACGCTGACCGTGGTGTCCATGCATTCCTGGTAGTACTCGTTGAGATCCATGGTCTTGCCGTTTTTATTCACGTCGAAATAAAGCTTCTCCTCCACGTTGGGATAGAGCAGCGGCCGCTGAGATCCATATTCGGCGCCCAGGGTCTTTTCCACGTTTACATTGCCGTACAGCTCCAGCTCAGTGATGATGCTGGACCAGCTGGAACCTTCCTGCACCAGGAACTTCCAATACCGAGCGGTAACAGGAGCATCCAGCGTCTTTATCACCTCAGCGGATTTCCCGGTGATGGTGTCCAGGGTTTCAAAGTTTACATTGTCGTTGGAATATAGCAGGCTGAACTTAGAGGGAATGCAATTGGCGCCGTTGGAGCCGCCCAGGTAGGCCGCCCAAGAGGTAATCTCAGAGGGAGCGCCCAGATCCACGGTGATGTAAGCGCCGCCGGTGGGGCTGCCGGCAATGGGATTGCCCGCAGAGCACTCGGAGTTTCTATCCCCGTCGATCATGTTTCCGGGAGCCACAAAGTTAGTGCTCCAATCGTCGATGGTGTCGTCGGTGATGACGCCGTTGAGGGCCAGATTTCCGGGCTGTGATTCCGTGAAGAGAGGTCCGTCGTATTCCTGCGCTTGCTGATCGACCTGATCCGCCAGGGCCCGCTCCGGGGTTCCCTCGCTCATATCCAGCCGGTTGCCGGACAGGTTCAGGATCAACAGGTTGGGGAAGCTCTCCACATCGTCGTAAACCAGCGTTTCCAGAGACGTATTGTTGATGGTAACGCTCTTGAGCGCGCTGCATCCGGTAATGTCAATTTCCTTAAGCTGCGCGGCGCTGTCAAAGACGCCCGCTTTGATTTCTTCCAGCCCGGCGCATCCGCTGAGGTTCAGACCGGTCATGCTGGAAAGCAGGGAAATTCCGGTAAGGTCCTTCACATCGCTGCCGGACAGGTCGAGCGTTCCGGTAAAGGCGGCCGCCTTAGCTACCGTATTGCCCGCCTGATTGATTACGGCGTTATAGAGGGCCTCGTCGGGAATCATTGCCCGGGTAATTTCCCCATCCTGGGGAGCGTCCTTATAGAACACCGTGGGTTCCGACAGGTTGCCCGCGAAATCTTCCATGATGACGGTGCAGCCGTTGGCCTCGTTGGCCGAGGGCATGCCGTCTTTTCCACGGACCACGGTCTTTGTGAGTCTTCCATTTTTATACAGATACATATGCCACCAGTCGCTGTTCTTGGGGGGCGACATGGTGATGGGGCTGCTATAGCCGCTTCCGTTTTCTACGGCCGTACCGGAGTAAGGCATGCTGTACAGATCCTTGAGCTTACCGCTTTTGGCGATGGCCTCTCCCTTAACCCCGTTCTTGACGGTGGACAGGGTGAGGGTGTACTCGGAGCCGTCGGCCACGGGCACGATCATCCGGGCGCTTGTGGCGTCCTTGTCCACGCTCAGGGCGTAGGTCTCGGGTTTTGTGCTGTAGTTAAAGGAGACGTCCAGAGAAAGGCTGTCGTAATCGGCGTTGGCGGGATTGTCCCAGGACACGTCCAGATAACCGGCGTTCTCGGTTACCTCTACATTGCGCACCTTGTCGCCAAAGTTGTAGGTGAGGGTGGCGGGCTCGCTCTCGGAGCCGTCCTTGCCCACGGCGGTGAGCTTGAAGGTCACTTCGCCCTGCTCGCCGTAGAGGGATTTTACATAGTACACGTTGTCATAGATGCCGCCCAGGGCCACTTCGCTGCCGTCGGACAGCACGGCGGACACGTTGTACTGCTTCACCTTGTCAAAGTCCTCCATATCCCAGCTTAAATAGGTCTCTGTGGAATCGAAGGCCTGTTCGATGGTAAATCCGGTGGGCTTGTCGGGGGTGTAGGACTGGCCGTCCATCACCTTCAGCTCGCCGATGTTCATCTGGTAATTCTCAATGTCGTTCTTACCGGGATCAAAGGTAAGGCCCAGCATGGCGATCTCCTCGCCCGCGTAGTCACCCAGGCTGATCTGCTTGGTCACCCAGCCGTCGGTCTGTTTGCCGGAACCTGGCACATTAAAGGTAACCACCGTGTTGGGCTCGTTCTTAAAGATCACCGCCAGCTCCATCTTGGAGCCGTCGTCCGCGCAGGGCTTATTGTAGGTCACGGAGATCTTGGTGGAGTCTTTCACGCTTAAATCGGTCTTGTACAGACGCAGGGTGTTCTCCGCGTCCAGCTTGCCGTTGACCACCAAGGAGGAACCGCCCTGATAGCCGCCCACCTGGGTGTAGTTTTGCAGCTGGTTCTTGTTGTATTTCTCGCCGTAGTCGAACTCAGCGTGCAGACGGGTACCCTCGGTGTCGATCCACCACTGCCAGGAGGGCAGGATATCCTGGATGTTGATGTTTGCCCACTGGTTGTCGTTGCTGACTTGTCCGTCCACAAAGTACTGCATGCCGTGGCCGGTGTTGAAGTTGGTGGTGAAGGTGGAACCTCCCACCACCGAGCGCTCGGTAATAAAGGCCGACATTCCTCTGAAATAGGGCTTACCTGCTACGATTCCGCCTCTGTCGGGATCATTGGAGGTGGCAACCGGGTCTGCGGTGGCGTTGACCACCTTGCCCAGCAGCTCCTCATTGGCGTTGACGTTGTTATACATCGGGGCATCCGGTGCGCCGGACCAGAAGGTGCGCTCCCGGGCGAATACATATTTCTGATAATCCGGATCGCCGCGCTTATATTCGTTATAGGAGTTGTTTCCGGAATGCCCGAAGAGCTGTTCGTCTAAGCCGGTGTACACCATGGACGCGCCCAGAGAGGCGATGCCGGTGCGGGGCACCAGGTTTTCGTCATAGGTGTTATAGAGGCTGCCGCGGGTTCCGGAGAATCCGGTCTGACCGGCCTCCAAGGTATTGAACACGGTGTTTCTCGCATCCAGACCCAGAGATTCCATGATGCTCACCGAGCCGTTTACGTGGGATTTGGAGGGATCAGGGTTCATGTACAGGGAGCTGGCTCCTTGGGGGGATCCGGGCTTTTTCACCCAGTTGCTGAACACGGTGGCGTCCTTATTGTAGTAGTCGATGCCGCCCCAGCTCCCCTGGTTGTTCTGTCCGTAGGGGTTGGAGGCGTACACCTGGATGTACATCCCGTTGGCGGTCAGGTAGCTGACAAATTCGTCGTAAAGCGGCATAAAGTTGGCGGGCAGGCGTTCCTCGGCATTGATGAAATAGCCGTCGAAGCCGTAATAGTTGGCAATCTCAATGAGCTTGTCCGCGATGGGGAAGTTGCCCTCTTCGTCCTTGTAGACATAAAGCTGGGTGTGCTCGTCCCGGGGGAAGAAGATGCAGCCCAACGACTGGGAGCCGTTCTTGTGAGCGGCGTTGGTGTAAGCCGGGTTGGGCAGATTGATGATGCCGAATTGGTAATCGCGCTCCCACCAGCCGGCCTCGGGGTTGAACAGGTCGTTGGGAGTGGACTCGGTGACCATGCCGTGCCAGGAGGCGGTGTAGTCCACATACTGCCAGAAGTTGAAGCAGTAGTCGCTGAACTGGTCGTTGTAGCTGTAGGCATCGAAGAATCCGTTGCCGTAGTCGGAAGTAAGTTGTAAGGACTTTACATCCTCTACCAGGAGCGGATTGGCCTGGGTCTGGGCAAAGGGCGCGATTTTTTCCTGTTGGGGAATCTGCGCGCGCATAAACTTGGCGTATTGGTCGGTTTCCGGGGACCAGTTTAGCAGATCCTGCACGCTGTAGCCGTGCATGGTGGGCTGGTTTTCTCCCTTGTAGCCCGCTTCGCCGGGGCGCGCAGGCAGCGTGTCGCCGCCCGCATAGACGGTGGAGATGCTTCCCGCCGCCATGGCCGCGGTCATGGATACCGCCAGCAGCATGGATAAGGGCCGCCGATACATGCGTTTTTTCATGCTTTGTTTTCTTCCTTTCTTGATAAAATGAAATGGGTTTTCTTGGTTTTTCTGACGTACGGAATTCGGACATTCTTCCGTTTCTTCCGGGTTCGCCCACATATTAGCACAATGTTATCCTAATAGTAAACACTGCACACACCAAATTTTATAAAAACGTGATATTTTATAAAACCAATGTTTAAAATTTAGTCAATCATCCAATTAATTGCCGCTAAAATTTGGCATTTTTCGTTTTTATTGGTATTAATATAATGCTAATTTTGTCCCAGCAGCGTATCGCCACTGCAATCTTCTTCCAAAAACCAGCGCACGGATTCCCATCGACCGTCCCCATCCCGGCGGCGGGTACCCTTGGGGAAATCAAAACAATTGATGAAATTATTCAGAAATGGGTTTGCTATCCGCAGGAAATCTATTATAATAGATTTATCTATATCAATGAAATAACAACGCCCTTTCGGGCTTTATCTAAGAAAGGATGGACGGTACCATGGGCAAAAACAGGGTTCGGCTGAATATTTACGGCACCGACTATGTCATCTCCTCCGACGAAGAGGAAGAATACATCCGAAGGATCGGCAGCGAGGTGGAAAAGCGCATTGCCCTCAACATGCAGGACAACGCCCGTATTTCGGTGCTGATGAGCGCGGTGCTCACCGCGCTGGATTATTGCGACGAGGCCAAAAAGGCCAATTTGAGCGCGGACAACCTGCGCTCTCAGATCAAGGATTATTTGGAGGAGTCCTCCAAATCCCGCATGGAGGCCGACGAGGCCCGCCGGGAGATTGACCGCATGAAGCGGGAAATTCAGACCCTACGCATGCGCCTGGCGGAGCAGGACAGCGCGGGCAGCCCCGCCGTTCGTCCTGCGGGCGCGCCGGCGGCCCAGCAAACCGGGATTCCCGGACGCACGGTGGCTCCTCCGGCCCCCATCTCCCGCCCCGCCCCTTCTTCGGGACGGACGGCGCCGCCCCAGGCCAGGCTTTACAGCAAGCCCATCCCCGTGGACGGCGAGGCCGACGACGAGGTTATGAGCCTGTTTGATCCCCAAGAAGAAACAAAGGACGAGCAGGGATGAACAAACTGGAAATACTGGCCCCCGTGGGTTCTCCGGAGAGCCTGCTCCCCGCCGTCCGGCTGGGCGCGGACGCGGTGTACCTGGGGGCCAAACAGTTTAGCGCCAGGGGCAACGCGGGCAATTTTGACCGAGACGCTCTGAAAGACGCGGTGGAGTATTGCCATGTGCGGGGCGTGCGGGTTTATTTGGCCCTGAACACGCTGGTGCGGGACAGTGAGCTGCCAAAGGCCATGGAGCTGGTTGACTACGCCGCTTCCCTGCCGGTGGACGCGCTCATCGTGCAGGACGCGGGGCTGGCCTCCCTGGTGCGGCGCGCCTGCCCGGGGATGCGGCTGCACGGCTCCACCCAGATGAGCGTGCACACACCCTTGGGAGCCAAGCGTCTTTATGACGCGGGATTTTCCCGGGTAGTGCTGTCCCGGGAACTGTCTTTGACGGAAATTGAGGAAATCGCCGCCTCCAGTCCGATTGAACTGGAGGTTTTTGTTCATGGCGCGCTGTGTATGTCGGTATCCGGACAGTGCTACTTAAGCGCCGCGCTGGGCGGACGCAGCGGCAACCGGGGCCTGTGCGCCCAACCCTGCCGCCTGCCCTTTTCCGCCCCCGGCGGCACCGGGCACGACTTAAGCCTGAAAGATTGCTGCAATCTGGATCACCTGCGCCGATTGGCGGAAATTGGCGTATGCTCCGCAAAAATCGAGGGACGCATGAAGCGCCCGGAGTATGTGGCGGCGGCAGTAGCCGCCTGCCGGGCCGCGCTGAAAGAGGGAAGCGTACCCAAGGAACAGATGGAGCCCCTTGCGGCGGTGTTTTCCCGTTCCGGCTTTACCGACGGGTATCTCACCGGGAAGCGGGGCCGCGCCCTGTTCGGCACCCGGCAGAAGGAGGACGTTGCCGCCGCCACCGGGGAGGTGCTGGCGAATCTGCGGGCGGGCTACAAGGACGAACCCGCCCGCATCCCGGTGGACTTCACCGTCGCTATACGCCCGGACCAGCCTGCGGAGGTGTCCGCGCGGGACGGGGAGGGAAACCAAGCCCGCGTGTTTGGAGAGCTCCCTCAGCCCGCCCAGCGGGTGGCCGTCACGCCGGAAAAATGCCAAGAGCAGCTGGGAAAAACGGGGGGCACTCCGTATGCGCTTCGGGAGTGCGCCGCCGCCGTCGCCCCCGGCCTCGCTTTGCCCGCCTCGGCTCTCAACCGTCTGCGGCGGGAGGCGCTCTCCGAGCTCAGCGCACAACGGGCGTTCCGGCCGGCGCATAAGTTTTCCCCGGTTTCCATGGAAACGGTGGAAAACCATCGAACCTGCGGCGATCCTAACATTCGGGCGCGGTTTCCTCACACACGGATTCCGCAGGCCTTTCGCAACTGTGAACTTGTCTATGTACCGCTTCACACCACCGGTTCCGAGTTGAAACGGCTGCTCGGCGAAGGGTTCCCAGTGGCGTTGGAGATCCCTCGCGGGATGTTTGGCCGGGAACGGGAGGTTCTCGCCGCTCTTGAAAGCGCCAAGAAATTGGGGATTACCCACGCTTGGGCGGGAACTCTGGGCGCCGTGGCGGCCGCCGCACAAGCGGGAATGACCGTCCATGGCGGCTTCGGCCTCAACCTGTTTAACACCGCCGCGTTGGAGCAGGCCCAAGAATGGGGGCTTGCTGATGCGGAACTTTCCATGGAGCTGAGTCTTTCCCAGGCCGCCCGGCTGGGAGGAACCCTTCCCCGGGGCGTTATGGTCTACGGCCGGATGCCCTTGATGCTTACTCGCAATTGTCCGGCGGCCAACGCCCCAGGCGGATGCCAGGGATGCAAACGCCCGCCGGCGCTCACCGACCGGATGGGGGTCGCTTTCCCCATGCAGTGCAGCGGCGGCTGCACCGAGATGCTCAATTCGGTGCCCACTGTTTTGTGGGACCGAAAGCGGGAAATACAGGGGATGGATTTCGTGATTTTACGATTTTCTGTGGAAAACCCTGTGGAAAGTGAGGAAAAGCTCCTTTCTTTCCACAAAGGGGACAGGCCGGAATTTGGCTTTACACGAGGATTATCCGATCGAGGTGTGGAATAAACAGTCGAAAACCGACGGTTTTCCAGAGTTTGTGGAAATGAGGAATTGTATTGGGAAATACCTTAAAAATTTTAAAAAAACGGCCGGCGGCGGCAATTCCCCAAAGGGCAACCGAGGGGGCTGCCGGGCTTGATCTGTGCGCCTGTATTGAGGAACCCGTCACCCTTTCCCCCGGCGGACGGGCGGTCATCCCTACGGGTATCGCCATCGGCCTGCCGGACAGCAGCTATGTGGCGCTCATATACGCCCGCAGCGGGCTTGGGGTGAAGCACGGAGTGTGCCTGAGCAACGGCGTGGGAGTGATTGACAGCGATTACCGGGGAGAAATTCAGGTGGGGCTGTGCAACCTGGGAAACATCCCCTATACCATTGCTCCCGGCGAACGCATCGCGCAGCTGGTAGTAACGCCGGTGTGCCCCCTTCCGGTGGAGGAAGTCTCCGTTTTGGATGAAACCAAACGGGGGGATGGAGGGTTTGGATCCACGGGACGGTGAGTTTTTTTGCGCTTGGCAGCGCACGGCCGAAAGGGTTCGGGGCCTTATTTTTCTGTTTTTATCGCTTATTCTGTGACTTGTTGTTGGTTTGCGAACCTCTCTTTTGAAAGCTTATTGGAAGCTTTTTATGGGTTTCCCAACCTATGATAGATCATAGATCCCTTATGTTGTATTGTACCCGCTCATGCCGCGGGGGCACATACTTTCTCTTGCGCAAGAGAAAGTATGCAAAGAGTGCGTCCAAGAGGGTTTCACCCCCTTGGAGAACCCCTGAAGGTCGCTGCGGCGGGTCTTCTAAGGGAAGCCTGGCGGAATGATGGCTCAGAGTGAACGGCTACGCCGTTCAAATCGCCATCATACCCCAACGCTTGCGCTCGTCAAGCCCCCACGCAGTCGCTCGAACTGTTCCCAACGTGTTCTGTCTTGCACCCGCTATACAGCGCAACAAGACAGGGCATACACGGATTTTTGGCGGGCCTTTGCAAGAAGGTCGAAACCGCACAAAAGGAACGAAAACGCAATCAGGGTGCAAAACCACAAAGGCCCTTTAACGGCCCGCCAAGTATCCGTTATGCTTGACGTGCCAACGTAGAAGAACCCCGCCGCAGCGGGCCTTGGGGGGATTCACAAGGGG
>JAAWNT010000036.1 GCA_022799115.1 Clostridiales bacterium
CTGAGCCATCATTCCGCCAGGCTACACCTAGAAGACCCGCCGCAGCGACCTTCAGGGGTTCTCCAAGGGGGTGAATCCCCCTTGGACGCACTCTTTGCGAACTTTCTCTTGCGCAAGAGAAAGTTCGTGCCCCCGCGGCATGAGCGGGTACAATAGAACAAAAAGGATCTATGGTAAAACAACAAGTTAGGAAACCCATAAAAAGTATAAAATAAAAAACAGAGCTTGGAAAACCAACAAAAAGGCCCCCGCCAGGAGAAACCAACTCCTCGGCGGGGGTTCAATAATATAATAAATGATTACTGTTGTGTCTCGCCTTTATCCTCCAGCAAAACCACATCTACCTCAAAGGTAGTGGGTTTGGTCATGCCGGTTCCGCTGCGGAATATCGTCAGCTTCACGGTGTCGCCCGGCGTATGATTGGCCAGCTCGTCATAAATGTCGTCCATGCTGGTGACGTCCTTGCCGTTGATCTTGGTGATAATGTCGTCCTCCATCACCCCTTTGTTGACCAAATCACTGTCGTCGGTGATAGAACGAATAATCACTCCCTGCGGCAGGTTGTAGATCCGGGCATGGTATTCGGACACAATGGAGCCGCTTAATCCCAGCCGCACCCGGCCCGCTACATAGCCGTTTTCAATGATATCATCCACAATCTTCTTGGCGGTAGTGATGGGAATGGCGAATCCCATGCCCTCATAGCCTTGGATCTTGGCGGTGTTGATGCCAATCACCTGACCGTACATGTTGAGCAGCGCGCCGCCGGAGTTGCCGGGATTAATGGCGGTATCGGTCTGGATGTATTTCATGGCGGTCTGAGCCTTGCTCTCCACCGAGCGATTGATGGCGGAGACAATTCCTCTGGTCAAGGAATTGTTGTAGTTAAGCCCGCCGGGATTGCCGATGGCCAGCACCCAGTCTCCCACCCGCAGCTCGTCGGCGTTGCCCAGCGTGGCCACAGGAAGCCCGGTGGCCTCCACCTTCACCACCGCCAGGTCGGTGCGTTTGTCATAACCCACTACCGTGGCGGCATACCGGTCGCCGGTGCTCAGCACAACCTCCACAGGAAACGCATTGGAGTCGTTGACCACATGGGAGTTGGTCATGATATAGCCGTTTTGGCTGATGATAATTCCCGATCCCTCCATGGCCGGATCATCTCCAGGTTGAGAACCCTGGTTATACACGCAGATACCAACGATAGCGGGCGCCTGCTTCTCATAGATCTCCGCGGCGCTCAAGGTATCGGCGCCGCCGTTGAGCTGCTGCTGATTTTCCAGCTCCAGCCCGCCCCAGTTGGGATCAGTCGCCGGCCCGCTGGGCACATTGTTGTTCATCTGCGGGGAAGAACTCACGCCGGGGGAAGGGGAAGAGCTGACGCTGGAGGCGTTGTCCCCGGTGGGCAGACCGGAAACGGCGGAATAGATGCCATATCCGCTGAAGGCCAGCACAAAACCGCCCAACACAATGCCCACGGCCCATAAAAAGAATTTTAGTCCCTTGTCCATTTTCTTTTTGGGAGGATGTTCCTGGGAAGTTTCCATTCCCCCAAGCTGCCCGGGAAGCGGAGAATAGGAACCGTCCACAGGCGGCTGTCCCATGGAATACGGATCGCCCTGCGCATAGGGATTGCGAGACGAAGGGCCGCCCGGTTCCGCCGCGCCGTGGCTGGAACCGCCCGTGGGCTGTCCCACCGCAAAGGGCGCATGAGAAAACCCGTCGTCCATACCGTTTGTCCGGCCGTGTTGCAATCCGTCCGCCGCGCCGTTACCTGCCGGAAAGCCTTCCGGACTTACCCCATAGCCAGGCTGTCCGTACCCGCTTTGCGGCGGAAACGCTTCAGGATATCCAGCCCGCGGGCCAACGTCCGGCTGAACGCCTCCGTTGGGATTCTCGCCGTAAGCCGTCTGCCGGGAAACATACTGGGGAGCGCCCATTGGTCCGGTTTCCTGACTTTGAGAAAATACAACGGAACTGGAAGCCGAACTTTCCTGCTCCGGGGATCCGTTGCCCAGGGGATCGGCGGACTGATATTGCATCGGCGTTTGCGAAGCCGGATAATTTGCATCCCAGCCGGTCATACGGGAGGAACCGCCGTCCGATCCGGCTTCTCCCTGCGCGGGGCCGTCTCCTTCCAAAGACCTTCCCTCAGAGCCGCTCCATAGAGAAGGGCCGTCCGGATTTCCTGCGTTGTCAGACGCAGCCGGTTGAGAAAACGGTGGGGTTTGATCGGGTTGCCCGCTATAGATGGGTTCTTCCGCAGCTTCCTCAAATCCAGAGAACGGCTCTTCTGCAAATTTAGAAACCGGATTGACTTGCGCCCCTTCCGGTTCCTGATGGGCAGACGGAGAACCGGAGTTCCCTCCTTCGCCGGGTTGTAAAGAACGGGTCGGTTCCCCGTTTTTCGTGTCGGGTTCCGAGGCCTCCCCACGACCCGGATTTCCGAAATATTCCTCATTCATGGATGATCTCTCCTAATCTTAGTTGTTACTTGACATAATATCCAATCGATATTGCTATCATAGTTGAAATAAGTGAACAATCCCGTAAGCAAATGCGATGAAATTGTGATGGGAATCTGAACAAATCGTCACATAAGGCTGGATTGGTTTATGATTTGGTGTTTCTCACCGCCAGTCCCTCAGCGTTTTTGGGAAGCCAGAATGTGAACTCGCAATACTCCCCCACGGCGGAACTCACAGAGATGTCGCCCCCATGCTGCTGCACAATGGTACGGACGATATAAAGTCCCAGCCCCATGCCGTTTTTGTCCTGACTGCGGGACTTATCGGTCTTGTAAAATTTATCAAAGATCATTCCGATCTCATCAGCGGGAATTCCCTGTCCGCTGTTTCGAATGCTCACCACCGCCCGATTGGTGGCGTCCGTAACATGCAGTTCGATATAACCGCTGTTATTCACGAATTTTACAGCGTTCTCAATTAGATTGTATACGACTTGGTGAATCATATCGGGGTCCCCATCGATGAACAGGCTTTGTGCATCCTCCAGTCCCCGCACCTCGATGTCCTTTTTGTCAATACTGTCCTCAAATGTAAGCAGGGCGGTAAGCACAGTGCTGGTCAGGTCGAACCGCTGTTTGTTCATATGCAGCTCGCCGTTGTCAATGCGGGAAAGGTCCAGCATGGTTTTAACCAATCGGGACAACCGCTTGACCTCGTCGGAAACAATTTTTAGATAATGCCCTTGTTTCTCCGGCGGGATGGTACCGTCTAAAATCCCGTCAATAAATCCGGCGATGGTGGTCATGGGCGTTTTTAACTCATGGGATACGTTGGCGATGAAACTGCGCCGGGCGCTCTCGGAGGAAGCCAGCGAAGCCGCCATATTATTAAAGGCCAGGGCCAGCTGCCCCACCTCGTCCTGACTGGTTACCGGAACCCTGCGGGAGAAATCTCCCTGCCCGAAGCACCGGGCCGCGATGGCCATTTCCCGCAGAGGACGAACCATACCGTAGGAGAACAACCCCACCACGCAAAAAGATACCGCAAACGCCCCAATGGAGGCGAAGATGAACATACGAAGCATATCTGTGCGGAAGGTGCTCAGATACCGGGCGTCTGAGGCGGCAAACACCACGCCCGCCACTAGAGGGCTGCCGTCTTGGCTGCTGGTCAGGATCGGACGCCCTACCACGTAGCAGTTGTAGCCGAACAGACCATTCAGAGAGGTGGTGCCTGCGTAACTGCCGTTCATGGCAGACTGCATCACATTCTCCGGCACGGTTGCGCTTTGAATGGAGAGATCATTCTCCGCCGTAAGTTTTACGTCTCCCCGTACATCCGCAATAAAGATGGTGGCCGAGATATTGGCAGAGAACATCTGCATCACCCCCTGCAGTTCCGAGGTTTGCAGCACCCCGCTTCCATCCCCGATCAGAATCTTTTTAGAGGCGAATTCCGCGATGCTCTCCACATTGGTGTTGAGCAAATCGCGCTTCTCATCCTGCCAATAACGGGACATAAACACGATCAGCATGACGCCCAACAGGAGAAAACTCACCAGAATAATGGCCAGGCTGACCCGCAGATATTTTTTAAACAGGGTTTTCTGCATCGCCATGTCTATTCCTTCACCTCGAATTTATAACCCACGCCCCAAACGGTTTTCAGCGCCCATTTATCGGACACTCCCTCAAGCTTTTCGCGCAGGCGCTTGACATGCACGTCCACAGTACGGGAATCGCCGTAATAATCAAAACCCCACACCTCGTCCAGCAGTTGATCCCGGGTAAACACCCGGTTGGGATTGCTGGCCAAATGGTAAATCAGCTCCATCTCTTTCGGCGGCGTGTCCACCTGTACGCCGTCCACCCGCAGCTCATAGTTGGTAAGATTGATGGAAAGCTTATCGTATTTTACCTCTTTGACGGCCTCGCCCTGCTGCTGGCCGCTGCGGCGGAGCACCGCCTTGATGCGCGCCACCACCTCTTTGGCCTCAAAGGGCTTTACCACATAGTCGTCGGCACCCAGCTCCAATCCAAGCACCTTATCAAATACCTCGCCTTTGGCTGTGAGCATAATGATGGGAGCCTGAGATTTCTTGCGGATCTCTCTGCACACCTGCCAGCCGTCCAGCCCGGGCAGCATGATATCCAGCATAATGAGGTCGGGGTTCTCCGTATCAAATAGTTCCAGCGCCTGTTTGCCGTCGTTGGCAATGGCGGTGGTAAAGCCCTCTTTTTCAATGTAGAGGCGCAGCAATTCGCATATATTCTGGTCATCGTCCACGATTAAGATTTTTCCCATATCCATACTGTTTTTACTCTCCTTTTTGTTATCACGGCCGCTTTGAGCGCTGATCTGGGCCGTGCCTCCGCAGATTATAATCCGATTATACGGCACTGCCTGTGTAAATTGGTGAACGTTTTATAAAAAAAGTCGATATAGTTTGCCCAAATTTGAAACGGTGAAGCCAAAAGGAACAGAGTGAAAACGAATTGACGGAAATGCTGTGGGCGTTCCGGGCTGCGGGTTGCCCTTCGTCAAACTTTCATTGTAAAGAAAAACAACCTGTGCTATAATAAACTGATTCAAATTTTGCCGAGAGGTGATCGCCTTGTCAATCCCCCGCGAACAGATTCGCAATTTCAGCATTATCGCCCATATCGACCACGGAAAGTCCACGCTGGCCGACCGGATTTTGGAACAGACCCAGTCGGTGGCGCTCCGGGACATGTCCGACCAGCTGCTGGACAACATGGACTTAGAGCGGGAACGGGGCATCACCATAAAAGCCCACGCCGTTACCCTGGTGTACCACGCGCAGGATGGAAAGGATTATGTGTTTAACCTGATCGACACCCCTGGCCACGTGGACTTTAACTATGAGGTTTCCCGGTCGCTGGCTGCCTGCGAAGGAGCGATTCTGGTGGTGGACGCCTCCCAGGGGATCGAGGCCCAGACCCTGGCCAACACCTATCTGGCGGTGGACGCGGGGCTGGAGATTGTTCCGGTCATCAATAAAATTGACCTGCCCAGCGCCGATCCCGAGCGTGTGCGCGCCGAGATTGAGGACGTCATTGGCATCCCTGCCGACGAGGCACCGTTGGTTTCCGCCAAGGCGGGCATCAACATCCAAGCGGTGATGGAGCAGGTGGTGAACGCCGTGCCCCCGCCCAAGGGAGATAACGATGCCCCGCTGCAGGCTCTGATTTTCGATTCTTATTACGATGCATATCGAGGGGTTATTATCTACGTCCGGCTGATGGACGGCGCCGTGCATCCCGGCGACCAGATCAAGCTAATGGCAACCGGGGCTTCCTATGATGTGGTGGAGTGCGGTTACCTGCGCGCCACCCGGCTGGAGCCTGCGGACGAGCTGTGCGCGGGAGAGGTGGGATATATCGCCGCATCCATCAAGACGGTGGGAGACGCCCGGGTGGGAGATACCGTCACCCGAGTGGACCGTCCCGCCGGCGAACCGCTGCCCGGCTACCGAGCGGTGCAGCCCATGGTGTTCTGCGGCATCTATCCTGCCGACGGCGCCCATTACTCCGACTTAAGAGAGGCGCTGGAGAAGCTGCAGCTCAACGACGCCTCCCTTTCGTTTGAGGCGGAAACCTCCATTGCCCTGGGCTTTGGCTTCCGCTGCGGCTTTTTAGGGCTGCTTCATATGGAAATCATTGAGGAGAGGCTGGAACGGGAGTATAACCTGGATCTTATTACCACCGCTCCCTCGGTAATTTACCGGATTACCAAGACCGACGGCGAAGTGGTATACATTGATAACCCCACCAATTATCCGGATCCCTCCCTGATCCAGCAGGCGGAAGAGCCCATGGCCAACGCCCACATTTATGCGCCCAGCGAGTATGTGGGAAACATCATGGAGCTGTGCCAGGACCGGCGCGGCGTGTTCAAGGATATGAGTTATATCGAAGCGGATCGGGTGGATATCCACTATGAGCTGCCCTTAAATGAGATTATCTATGATTTCTTTGACGCCCTCAAGTCCCGCACCAGGGGATATGCCTCCTTTGACTATGAGCTGATGGGGTATCAGAAGAGCAACCTGGTCAAGCTGGACATGATGCTCAACGGGGACGTTGTGGACGCGTTGTCCTTTATCATTCACGCGGACAAGGCGTATCCCAGAGCCCGAAAGATGGCGGAAAAGCTCAAGGAGAAGATTCCCCGCCAAATGTTTGAAATTCCAATTCAGGCATGTATCGGCGGAAAGATCATCGCCCGGGAGACAGTGAAGGCCATGCGCAAGGATGTGCTGGCCAAGTGCTATGGCGGCGACATCACCCGGAAGAAGAAGCTTCTGGAAAAGCAGAAGGAAGGCAAAAAACGCATGCGGCAGCTGGGCACGGTGGAGGTGCCACAGGAGGCGTTTATGTCGGTTTTGAAGCTGGATGAATAAATTTATTTTAATAGGACTGGAGTCTGTTTGGAGGATTCCAGCCCTATTTTTATTTTTTGTTTCATCCTAGTTTTGCTTTTGGAACCTTAAGGCAGGTCTGCGAAAAATTCTGAATATTCCGCACGGAAAATAGATTTTAAAGCCACCAGTACGCTCATCCGGATTCCATATGTCCCGCACTCCATCTGTGCATACATAGAACGGGTAACATCCCGGTTCATGATCTGTAATTGCGCGGCCACTTGATCCTGCGTTAATCCGGAGCGTTTTCTTAACCGCTTTAACGCTGCTCCTATTGTAAAATCCTGATATAACCATTGATCCATAGCAAGTACCTTCTTTCTAAATTTGCAATGTGAAAATTGCAAACGTTTTCTTGATCGTACCAGGAAAACAAACTATAATTGCAATTATAGAATTGCAAATGGAGGATTATACTATGAGCGAAAAAAGTTATGGTATTCTATCAAAATGGATTAATGAAAATCCAAAGGACTGGGAAATCGTCATGGGAATACGGGTCAGCTCCCTGCGCAACAACGCCCGTATCTTTCATTCTCTGCATCAAGCAGGGCTTCACCAGCTATCGGGGATGGTCGCTTTCCGCATACACCAGTATCAGATGGATAACATGGCGCACAAAGATTGGGATGGGGGAGAGGAGGAGCAGCCTTTCAAAAATCAAAAATGACAAGTGAGCTATGACTAGAAAAACGGAGATTACGAGAGAAAATACGAGCAATGGAGTTTGTAAATTAAAAAATTGGAAAAAGTCTATTGACAGGGCTTGCGGCCTGTGTTATGATAAGTCCTGCGATTGAGCATCCCCGTCTGTTTTTGCGGGATTTGCACAACAAATGACTGATTGAAAATACAGGAGGAAACAGCTATGTCCACTTATATGCCCAAAGCTGGCCAGGTAGAGCGCAAGTGGTATGTGCTTGACGCAGCCGGCAAACCGCTGGGCCGCGTAGCCGCCCAAGCCGCCGTGTTGCTCCGCGGCAAACATAAGCCCACCTTCGCTCCTCACGTTGATTGCGGCGACCATGTGATCGTTATCAACTGCAAGGATGCGGTTCTTACCGGCAAAAAGCTCACTCAGAAGTATTACTATCGCCACACCGGCTATATCGGCCATCTCAAAGCCACCCGTTACGACACTCTGATGGCCCAGAAGCCGGAAAAGGCCATGGAGCTGGCGGTAAAGGGTATGATCCCGGATACCACCATCGGCCGCGCCGCTATGCTGAGACTGCGTGTCTTTGCCGGCGCAGAGCATTGCCATGCCGCCCAGAAGCCGGAAGCCTGGGAACTGTAAGGAAGGAGGAAATAGACTATGTACGAGAAAGCGCCTTATTTCTACGGAACTGGTAGAAGAAAGAGCTCGGTTGCCCGCGTAAGAATTTATCAGGGAACCGGCAAGGTTACCATCAACGATAGAGACATCGACGACTATTTTGGACTGGAGACTCTGAAGCTGATTGTCCGTCAGCCCCTGGTTTCCACCGAAACCAATGAGAAGTTCGACATCGTGTGCCGCGTAGCAGGCGGCGGCGTTACCGGCCAGGCCGGCGCCATCCGTCACGGCATCGCCCGTGCGCTGCTTCAGTATGATTCCGAGAACCTCCGTCCCATTCTCAAGAAGGCCGGGTTCCTGACCCGCGACCCGAGAATGAAAGAGCGTAAAAAGTACGGCCTCAAAGCCGCCCGCCGCGCTCCCCAGTTCTCCAAGAGATAATTTCCATTTATCGAACAAGACGCCTTTCATTTGGAAGGCGTCTTTTTTGTCTTTTTACGAAGCAATCTTGCTATACCGCCGGGAATAAAAAACGTTCGCAGGGGATTTGAAAAATCCCCAATCGTACATTTCTACCAATCGCCGCTGTACAGGGAAAGCGTTGGTCTATGCGGCAGAAGCCCCTTGAGAAATTCAGCCGGGAATCGGCTTTTTTCCGGCTTTTACAATATGGCGATAAAACCGCTTTAAAGCAAAAAAAGAGGGAGGGAATCCATGGATTCCCTCCCTCTTTTTTAACATAGAGATCTTTATAAATAGTGATAGCGCTTTCTTTTGGTGAAAAAGAAAATAGCCGTCACAACAAGTGCCAGCAGTTCGGCCGCCACCACCGCCAGCCAAATGCCATCCAGCCCCAACAGCAAGGGAAGCACGAGAATCGCCGCCACCTGGAAAACCAGAGTTCTCAAAAATGAGATCGTCGCCGAGACCGCGCCGTTGTTGAGAGCGGTAAAAAATCCGGAACCAAAGATATTGACGCCGACCGCCAAAAAGGACAGGGAATAGAGCTGGAAGCCATGACTGGTCATTTGGGACAGCGCGGGATCGTAGCCCACGAATATCTTGGAAAGCGGTTGGGAGAGCCCGGCCGCCGCCACAGTGAGAACAATCCCTAAAAGGGATACGATCGCGATGCTCTTTCGAAACAGATTTTTTAGCTCTTCATGGTTGCCCGCCCCATAATGATAACCGACGATGGGGGCGCAGCCGATGGAGTAGCCGATAAAGATGGCGGCGAAGATAAAGTTTACATACATAATCACACCATATGCGGCCACTCCGTCCTCACCGGCTATATTCATCAGTTGGTAATTGTAGAGGATATTCACCAAAGACATGGAGACATTGGTCATCAGCTCGGAGGAACCGTTGGTGCATGTCTTAAATAGGATTTTTCCATAGAATCCCGTTTTGGTCAGACGGAGGAGACTGTTGTTTCGTCGTGCAAAATAGAACATGGGGATAGCGCCGCCTACCACCTGGCTGAGGGCGGTGGCGACGGCCGCGCCTGCCAGCCCCCAACGAAACACCGCGATGAATAAAAAATCCAGGATGATATTCGTCAGGCCGGCGGCCACCGTGATACCAAGCCCCCAATAGGGCTTTTCCGCAGTGATGAGAAAGCTTTGAAACACGTTTTGCAGCATAAAAGCCGTCAGGGAAATCAGTAGAATTCTGCCGTACAAGACACAATCCTCGATCATTGCCGCATCCGCGCCCATGGCGGCCGCGATGGGACGGATCCAGATCAGACCCACCGCCGAGAGGGCCAGTCCACCAGCGATGGTGACATAGACCAGCATGGAGAAATATTGGTTCGCCTTTTTCTTATTGCCCTCACCCAAAGTCTTGGATACGATGGCGCTGCCCCCGGTGCCGATCATGAATCCCAACGCGCCCAGAATCATCAACAAGGGCATAATCAGGTTCAGTGCGGCAAACGGTGTTTTTCCCACAAAGTTGGAGACGAACAACCCGTCCACCACACCGTAGATAGAAGTGAAGATCATCATGACAATGGACGGCAGTACAAACCGAAATAATTTATGATAGGTGAAATGTTCCGATAGTTGAATTCTCATGTTACATCCTCCTGAAATAGCCGCAAGCATATTGAGCAATCAGGGGCGCCAGCTCTTTGAGCGCCCATCCGGTGGTATTGACGCACAGATGATAGCACTCCTTTTGTCCCCATTTACCGCCGGCCAGCAGCTCCCGATGCTTGGCGCGATTGGCGTCCACCCGCCTGATGTTTCGCTTGATCTCATGTTCCGATAGATTTTCTTCCGCAGGAGCGCGATCGATGCAGCGCTTGATTTTTGACTGCATGTCGGCGTATACAAATAAACGCCAAGGGGAGTAGTCAGACAAGATTACATCTGTGTTTCTCCCCACTACCACGCAATGTTTGCCATGGGCTGCCAACTCCCGGATGACCTGTTGTTCCGCCACATAAATTTTGGTCGAATTCTGCTGTAAGGCGGGGGGATAAGAAAAGGTTCGGCCAAAGGTGACCGGATAATTTTTCTCAAACCCGCTGTCCAGCCTCTTTGCAACATATCCCGCGTCTAGCCGGCTTTTTTCGGCAATCGCCGTGATGATTTCCCGATCATAGTAAGCAAAGCCCAGAAGATCCGCCATGCGCTTTCCAAGCTCCCGGCCGCCGCTGCCAAATTCCCGGCCCACAGTGATGATATTCATACTGAAAACCTCCAATCCGTTGTTCCTGTCGAATGAGGAAGAAAAAGACGCCCCGGTTATGTACCATAACCGAGCGCCCATAATCCACTTGCTTTCCCTTTCACAGATGCGTCCGTTTTACAGTTCCGCCGCAGAGGACTTCTCTGCCAAATAGCGCCGCAGCGCGGGTTCCAGAAGCGCGTTGTATTTTTGCGAAACTAGGACCAGCAGTTCTCGCTCTTCGAGCTTGAGTGCATTCCACGCCTCTTCTTCGATATCGTGCATACGATCGATGTATGTCCGCGCGAACTTCTGGCCGGTTTCGGTCATGATAATCTGTTTCTCTCTCAAATTGTTTTGCTTTGTCTCCAAACGAACCATATCCTTTTTGATGAGCATCTTTAACGCCGAATGAACGGTTTGCTTGTTCATGGAGAGCTGTTCGCTGATCTCTGTCTGTGTACTACATCCCTCGCGGATCATATGAAGGGCCCAATATTCCGCGTCCGATAAGCCGCAGGCCTTGGAGCACATGGACCAAATGCGGTCCAGCTCCTTATAGGTAGCGCGGTAAGCCTCAATGGAATTGTCTTGATGGTTCTGATCGTTCATGCCAACCCTTCTTTCTAAAGTACGAAATCATAAAGTATGAAATCAGACTTTTTTATTATAGCAAGAGCTTTAGAATTTGTCAAACAATGATCGAAAGGAAATAAAACGATTTGGTGTGTAACGCGGCAAAAGTTCGCTGAGGAACCTCTCATCACCGCATGTCCCTCTTTTGCATATAGTGAATAGGAGGGAGCGGGAAATAGGAGCGCAATTTCCCTCCCCCGCATATCCTGATAGAGACGGAGTAAATTTACGGAGGTGTTATCATGGAGATGAAGGTATATCACTGCACCAATCCGGAGGAAAATCCGATTCCGGCATGGCTTCAGGATTCCCCCAAGAAACAATCCCAAACGGTGATGGATTTTGAGGAGATGGAGAAGGAGCAGGTACGAAAGTTTAAAGAATGTCCCGATTCCTTTTTTCCACCCTTTTACGGTCATGGAAAAGCACCCAAATCGTAAACAGATTCGATGTCCGTTTGGAATTTGACAAGAGGAAACCTCTGTTTTTTACCCGGCGCAATCCGGTAAAAGGACGAAATCGTCCTCAATTCCAAAGCCCGAACGGAAACGGAAGAGAATCCAGTACGGGTGTCACAATAAATGCCCGTTTGAGCACGACTTGAGGGATGAGTATTCCGAAAAATGAAAAAACTACGCGCTCAGGGAATTGCTCGATACACTCATAGCCTTGTAACAGCCGTGTGTAACGATTCAGAACCGCAGATCTCAACAAGCGGAATGTGACTATAGAAATGGAGATTTGATGTATGAACATTTATCGGCCCAACGATTATCGTGGTCCGTGTTCTGGGAGCTATCCGGTCAAGAGCGATCCATTGGTAAATTCCGGAACAAACTGCCCGAACACCCATTGCAGCTGTGATCAACAGCGGAACTGTCCCCCTTGTCCCCCTTGCCCGCCTTGCTGTTGTAGACCGGTTCCCTGTCCGATGCCGCCTTGTTGCTGTGTGTGCCCCACCGGACCCACTGGCCCTACAGGTCCCACCGGCCCGACTGGGCCCACCGGAGCCACCGGAACAGGAGCAACCGGCCCCACCGGTCCCACTGGTCCTACAGGTCCTACCGGCCCGACTGGGCCCACCGGAGCCACCGGAACAGGAGCAACCGGCCCCACCGGTCCCACTGGTCCTACAGGTCCTACCGGCCCGACTGGTCCCACCGGAGCCACCGGAACA
>JAAWNT010000037.1 GCA_022799115.1 Clostridiales bacterium
CCTTATCTTAATTCGATAATCAATCCCATCTTGGGCATTGGGGTAAGCCTTCATGCACATTAACTCTATAACGTTTACAGATTTTCCGATTCTTTAAAATAAAAATAGAAGGCGCCCTTCTCTTCCCTATAATTAATATACGCTACCCCTAGATCCATCATCTTTTGTATCTTCTGCTTCTCCTCCTCTGTAATAGTGTCCCACGCCTTTTCGCGTTCATATGAAATAGCTCTTGCTTCATTGAAAACCTCCATGTGATCGGCAAGCAATTGTTTAACCTGATCTTGGGTATAGCGGGGTCTATTATCGCTTTCAACATAGCTTTTAAGCAAACGACCGCATCCGGTACATCCAATTAGACAAATTATCACAAAAACACTAATGATTCTTTTGCTATTTCTATTTCTCCCCTTTTCCACCGTTCCCAGTATATTCCACTGTTTTTGATGCCTCCCATACGATTGAAAAAATTAGTCGTATTTATCCTATCCTCTCTAAGATTTCAACAGGAGCGGACCCCTTGTTCCTGCCGTTCTATCTGTAAACGAACAGAATCCCGCCTGCATTCATAGGCGGGATTCTGTTTCTTTTTGTGGGTTCCGTATTACACCCCCATTTTCCTTTCCGTTGCGCTGCACACAGGAACAGCAGGATTTTCTTCCCTGATAGATACGATAATCTCTCTTAACCATCAATCCATGGGGACAAACCATACATAAACAAAAAGAAAGGGACAATTTCCCTCTGTCCGACTCTTTTAATCCATATTGCCGGTGGCGAACATCAGCGCCGCTAAGGCGGCCAACGGCGCGGTTTCGGTACGCAGGATCCGGGGTCCCAACGTGGCGATGGCTCCGCCTGCGGTCCGGACTCCGTCGGCCTCCTCCTGAGCAAAGCCTCCCTCCGGGCCCACAAACAGGGCGTATCGGACATCGGCGGGACAGACCGCCTCTCGAAAAGGAACGCCTCCTCCCTCATAGAGAAACAAGAGCTTCCTCTCCCCATCCTTGGCGTGCGCAACCGCGTCTTTAAAATCCAGCGCCGGTAAAACCGCAGGAATCCGTCCTCGTCCGCTTTGTTTGGCGGCCTCCCCGGCGATTTTACTCCAGCGGTCCACCTTCTTTGCCATAGCCCTTGGGTCGGGGCGAGAAACACAGCGGCTGGTAAGGACAGGGACCACCTCACTCACGCCCAGTTCCACCGCCTTTTGGACGATCAAATCCATTTTATCCGATTTGGGAATCCCTTGATAAAGGGTCACCCACACCGAAGGTTCGCTCCGATTGGGAATCTGCTCGAGAATCGTCGCCTCCACGCCGTCCGGTGAGAGTTCCTGAATGACGCACCGATAATCCATCCCCTGCCCGTCGCACAGGGTGAGGGCTTCGCCGGGGCGCATCCGCAGAGATTTGGCGATATGGACCGCATCAGGTCCGGTAATGAGGTGCCGGCCACCGCTGATGGGACCGGTAAAAAATCTTGGCATGGCGGGAACTCCTTTCAGGCTGTCGAGGGCCGCAATTACTTTCCGCATTATACCATAGCAAGCACGCGCGGGCAAGACGGCATCTCACACCACGTCCCGGATGCAGTACAATTGGACCTTAACGGATCTTGTTCCAAGCTCGCATAACATTCATTGTTCCGATTTTGCCTTTGCCCCCGTAACGCCATCGTTCACAGGGGGAACCTATCCCTATGCCGGTTGCGCTTTTCGTCATCCGTCCATAGTTGCGGCAGCCCGTAAGCTTTTTGCCCTTGAATCTGCAATGCCGTACGAAATCTCAAAATAACAAATCCACGCCCCGTGCGGCCAGCGATTATAAAACAAAGGGAGGCAAACCAAATGGTTTGCCTCCCCGGGAATTACAGACTATACGAAGCGAATCCCTGCGGAATTAGCCTCTCTTCTTTTTGAACAGTACCACAGCTGCCGCAGCCAGAGCCATCATACCGAACGCGGCCATGCTGCCCGCGTCGCCGGTCTGGGTGGGAGCGGAAGGCTTGCTGCCGTCGCCGGTGTCCTGCACAGGAATCTGGGTGCTGCCGCCGTTTGCCTTCACCAGGCCGGCTCTCGCCGCAGCCAGATTGGCTACTGCCGCATCCACTTCATCCTGGGTGGCGGCGTCGTTCTGAGCAACCGTCTTGGCATTCTCCAGGGCGGCTTTCAGAGCGTTTGCACTGTCGGCGGTGTAACCGCTGAGATTCAACGCGCCCGCTTGCTCGATCATGCCGTTAAGGATGTCCTTATTGGCCTTCATTCTCATATTGCTCATGGCTTCGATCAGATCCGCAACCGCAGCGTCAATATCGTCCTGCCATGCGTTGCCGCTGGCCAGGAGCTCTTCCGCTCTGTTGAATGCGTCTGTAAACTCGGCCTTGCCGGCGTCTACATACAGATCCAGGTTATCGTTGATGGACTGAGCCACTTCGAAGGCCACTTCCAGAACGGTCTTGTCGCCCTGTTTCCAATCTACCTTGGCCATTACGGACAGCAGACGGACGGTAGCGGCGTTGATGTCAGGCTGATAGGCGGTTTCGGGATCGATGGCCTTGGCCGCTTCCAGAGCTGCGTTGAACTCGGTCACAACCGCTTCCATGGTGCCCTCCAGGGCGCCTTCGGCCTTGAGCTGCTCGGCCTTCTCGATGACTGCGTTGATGACATCCATCACCGCGGCCTTCTCAATGACCACTTCGATGTTGGCGTCAGCGCTGGGCATCACAAAGGTGTTGTTCTCAATGGGCTCGCCGTTCATGGTGAGAGAGCCCTTCTTGACGCGGTAACCCTTGTTGGGAGTTACTGTAACGGTCACAGTCTCGTCGTCAAATGCGGCTTCTTTGTCCGCCGTAATGGCGGCGTTTTCAATCTCAGGCAGAATCACCGCGCCCTGCTGGCGGATGGTGATTTCCAGATCCGCGTACACGCTGGAATCCTGCTGGGATGTGGCGCGCAGGGTTACGGTACGGGAAGCCTCGTCGGAACCGATGTACAGATAGCTTCCATACCAGATGCTGGTGGAAATATAGGTGCCGGAGCTGGTATTGCCGCCCGCTAAGCTCCAGCTGACATCCTGGCTGACGGTGGAACCGCCCTTGCCGTTGACGGTGTAATCAATATCGGCAAGGTTCAAACGGGCGCCGCGCACCTGCTTGGCAACCGGGGTGATATCGATACTCTTGGGAGTTTCCAGTTTTGCTTTTGCGGCGTCCAACGCGATGCGGGCCTTTTCAATGGCCAGCTTATCCGCCGGGTTGGTGCCGTCCTTCGTGCTGTTGACCAGACCCTTCAGGGCGTTCAGAGCGGTCTGATAGCCGTTCCACTCGTCCTCGGTATAGTCTTGATCGTAGGCGTGGGTGCTCTCCACTTCCTCAATATACTCGCTGATTCTCTGGGTATCGGCAATGCTTCTCACGCTTGCGAAAGCGGTCATCATCGCGGCGCGGGCCTCCTCAGCCTGGGCTGCGGTGACGTTCTCTTCCTCCATCAGAGCCTTAGCGGCACCAAAGGCCTCTTCAAAGGCGGTGAAGGTGGAGGGGACGTAGTCTGCCTTGTTGTCGATAACGGGCTGATATTTCTCGATCAGCTCCGGCAGGGTGGTGGCGTCAATCGCCATGTCGGCCGGATTCTCATAATTGACGGCGATGCGCTCGCTGTCGGGGGATCCGTCTTTGCTCAACACATAGTAGAAGGTGCCGCCGTCCTTTTTGAGCGGGATGCGCTCCATGCGGATGGAGTCGGAGCCTTCCGGAATCTCGGAGGCAAACAGGATCGGGATCATGGAATCGGCGCTGTCGTATACCTTGAGGCTGGTGCCCTCCGGCAGGCCGGAAAGGGTCATCACGCCGTAGGCGTCGTTTAACTGCACGCCCTTGGCAGTGGCCTCCAAAGTCATTTCGGGGGTGGGAATGGCTTCACCGGTCTCCGGCGGAATGACCACGCTGTAGCGCGGGGACTCTGCCGCATAGCCGTCAACCACGGTGCTGTAATACAGCCGTCCGCCTTCGGCGCCCAGGTCGAGGTCGGTAAAGTTGGCAATACCCACGTTGCGCTCACGATAGGACTGATTGGGCTGAGTCGCCTTCACCTGTGCGAAGGGCTCGGTGTCGTCCATGCTGCGATACAGCTTTACCAAACCGGTGTTGCCGGTGGTGCTGGGCATGGGCACGTTGTTGAGAGTAACACGGTCAGTGGCGCCCTCGTTGTTCTCCACCGTCACGTTTCTGGCCAGCAGAGGCGTGGGAGCGGAGGTATAGTTGTGTTCATACAGCTCAAACTCGTAGATACGGATGGCAATCCACGGGCTGGAACCGGAATGACGCACATTGAGTTTGACATATCTGGCCTTGATGGGCTGGCTCAGGTTGCGGTCGGTGATGTCGTCGGTGTTTCCATTCACCACGTCCGCCGTGGTAAAGGCCATTGCATTCACACGATTTTTGCTGGCCTGGGTGTCGCCGTCCAGCAACGGTTGGCCGTCGTCCGGGGCATACATCAGGTCAAAGTCGATGGTGTTGAAGGCAACGCCCTCGCCGGCTCCGCGGCAGTTGGCGTGGTACACCACCCAGCGGCTGATGTCTCTTTCTTCGCCCAGATCGATGACGGCCGCGCCCCTGTCCACATGGGCCTGGCCGCACCACTTACTCAGGGTGATGACGCCGTCGTTGAGCTTGTCAACCGGGCCGTCGCCCTCGCAGCGGATGGTAGAAACCGCAGGCTTCTTCAGAGCGATGTTCTCGCCGGCCTCCTGTATGGGGGCAAACCCGTTGGTCTCATTGGGCCATTTGAACTTCAGGGTGGTAACTTCGCCGGCGGTGCCGTTCTCGCTCACCGGGGTGATCTCAAAGTAGAAGGAGGACTCGTCGCCGTCTTTGGCGAAGTTTCCAAAGTAATAGGCGTTGTTGGGGGTAGAGCCGATGAACTCCTTGGAGCCGTCGGCATGGATGCGGCGAACCTCATACATATCGGCGTTTTTCGCCTTATCCCAGTACACTCTGGCTTCTGCGGTGGTGTCGGTGGGATAGATAACCTCGTCGTAGGTCACGCCGGTCACCTTTTCGGGAGCGACCGCGTCGGCCTCCGCAGTGGTGATGGCCAAACGACCGATGTTGATGGCGTAATCGCTTACGTCCGCGTCAGAGGCAAATTTCATGGAGATGGCGATGGCGGTTTTGCCCGCGTCCTCGCCCAAATCCACGGTGGCGGTGGTCCACTCGCCGTCTGTGGTGGTGTCCACATCATAGAATTTGAAGTTGGCGTCGTCGTAGGTATCGCCGAAGCACAGGCCCACGCTCATCTTCACGCCCTTGTTGGCGGGCGTCTTATAGGTCACGCTCAGCTTGCTGTCGTCCTCAATATCCAGCTGGGCGGAATACAGCTTGATGTGATTGGCTTTTCCGGCGTCCAGATTTCCGTTAAACTTCAGAGAAGTTCCGGCAAAGTAAGCGTCGTTATAGTCGATGCTTCCCTCAAGTTTCTGGCCTTCGGAATCGATGATCCATCTCCAGGTGGGCAGAACGCCGGTCATGGAGCGGTTGTACCAGCCGTTTTCCTTGCCGGTGACCACGCCGTTCTCATAGAACTTGTAGCCGTTGCCGGTGGTGAAGGTGGTGACGAATTCGCTGCCGATGATGGGGGTCTGATCCGCGATCAGGTTTGCAAAACCCGGCCACACGGAGCCGCGGGTGGTGGAGCGGGGATCAAAGGTGGGACCTACCCACAGGGTCTGATCCTGTACGTTCTGGAAGTCGGAGGAATCCGAGGACTGGGTCAGGGTGACGGTGGGGGACAGAATACCCAGGGAAACCTTGAGCTTCTGGTCGGCGCCAATCAAGGAGTCGATTCTTCCGCCCTTGCCCAGATAGGGGAAATATTCCCAGGAAGCATGGATATCAAAGGGGCTGCGGTTGTTCTGCTTGGCCGCCGCAATGGTGGAATCAATGCTGCCCCAGCTCATGTCCAGCCACCACTCGTCGTTGATGCGCTTGTCGCCGTCCTGCATCCAGCTGGTGACGCTGCCGGAGGTCAGGGTACCGGAGCCATTGTACCAGGTCATGGTAAAGCCGTCCGGTTTCTTCTGCTGTATGTAAGCTAAGAAATCCTTAAATTTGTTGTGTCCGCCGCTTTCATGGTTGATAATATAGCCCTCGAAGCCATAGTACTCGGCAATCTCAATGAGCTTGTCCGCCATGATAAAGTTGCCCTGATCGTCCTGCTCCATCATCTGACGGATGAACTCGTTGCCGTACTGGGAATCGCCCCAGGGGATGAAGATGGTGCCGGTGGCGGGAACGCCGTTGCGGTGGGCCGAATCAATGTGCTCTGGGGAAGGAATGGCAATGGCGCCCTCGGCGCTGGAGCCGCCCCAGAAGTTATAGGTATCCACATACTGGAAGTTGGTGAAAGCGTACACAAAGTCGCCGTCGCCGCCCTGGGAGGGACCCTCGCTGGCGCGGGGGTTGCTCATGGCCAGGGGATAAACCTTGGCGTCACGGGATGCGTTGGGGTTAACGTTGGGGCCCATCCAACGGTCCTTCAGAGCAACCCCACTCTGATTATAGCGGGCGTCGGGATCGTTGTCCGGGGTCCAGTTGCGCAGCTCTTCCGCCTGGAAGCAGGCGCCGTAGGGCTGCAGGGATTCGTTTTTGTAATAGAAGTCATTGGACATGGGGATGGACTGGGGAACCTGAATGGCGCCCGCAGTCAAACTGCCCAGCATGGGTAGGGAAGACGCAGCCAGCACGGTGCTCAGCGCCATGGCCGTGGTCTTTCTCCAAAAATGTTTCTTCATTTCAACTCTCCTTTTTCTTGTGTGTCTCTCACAAAAGTTGCCTTGCGGCAGAATACGACGGTTCACCTGCCTTCCCAATATGAAATAGACTTATAAAAACGGAGGCAAAACGCCTGGTCATTAGGACAATGTTGCACACCCCATCATGCAGCCGTTTCTCTCCGCTCTTGCGCATGTTCATGGACGCAGCCTAGTTTTCTTCCCCTTTGCGCTGCTGCAAAGGGGAAGGCTTTTCCATGTCTTTTTCTTATCTTTTCTATTATGCACAAATTATTCCACAATCGGAACGTTTTTATTATAATTCAAACATTACGTTCAGTCTACACCAAAAACGTTAGATTTTGATAAAAAATGTTGGATTTTTTAAATAATTATAAAAATAGTTAAGATTCGGTATTTTATTTATTATTTATTGGCAATACCTTTTTCTCTCTAAATCGTTCCTGCGAAACCGTTCGTTTCCATCCTCAGCGTTCCGCACCAGAACGCGCCACGCCTTGGTTTTCGCAGCCGTTACCGGCAAGCGTTCTTCTTCCCGTTTGATCGACAGCGCCGCAGTTTTCCTCCAAAACTAGCATAATATTGATTTAAATAAGCACAATATTATCTATTTTTCTTTATTTTGTAAAAGCAGGCCCTCTTTTCCCTCCTATCTGCTTTCCGGGATTTTGACCTTTCCATCCCATGGTTACTCTTAGAATACCTCCTATCCTTTTGAAATACGCCCCTATTTTGTCGAAGGATTTAAAAATCTCATGTTTGCCGCGGGCGGGGGAATTCTCCGCCCAAAAATGGCCGGCGCGCCCCGGCTAACACCAAACAGCCGCCGGGCTGATCCGAAAAGGGGAACCCATTTGGACTTTTTCAGCCGCAGGGGAGGCATCGGTGCAATCGTTTTCCTTGCCAATCCCGCCGTTCCCCCTTGCGTCAAACGGCGTAAGCCTTTACAATAGAGAGAGTTCCGTCCCTCAAAGGGACAGATTACGCCAAAACAAAGGAGTATCATACTATGGATCACGATTGGACCGAACTGATCGTCACGGTGCCGGTAGCCCAGGTGGACCGGGCCGGAGACATCGCCCAGATGGTAGTGCCCTACGGCATCTACATCGAGGACTATTCCCATCTGGAGCAGGAGGCTTGGGAGATCGCACGTATCGATCTGATCGACCAGGAGCTGCTGGAGAAAGACCGCACGGTGGGACTCGTTCACGTCTACATAAGCCCCCAGGAGAATCCCGGCGAAGCCGCTTCTTTTTTGGAAGAGCGATACCGGGCCTGCGGCATCCCCTTCACCATCTCCATGCAAAACTGCGCCCAGGAAGACTGGATTAACAATTGGAAGCAATACTTTCACCCCATCCCGGTGGGCAAGAAGCTGCTCATTCGTCCCAACTGGGAGGAAGCCGGAGAAACCGGGGGCCGCACCGTCCTCCATCTGGAACCCGGCCTGGCCTTCGGCACCGGCACCCATGAGACTACCCGGCTGTGCCTGGAGCTGCTGGAGCAATATGTAACTTCCGGCTGCGACGTGCTGGACGTGGGCTGCGGCAGCGGCATTCTTTCGGTGGCGGCGCTGCTTTTGGGAGCCGGCCGGGCCGTGGGGGTGGATATCGACGAGCTGGCAGTGAAAACCGCCCGGGAAAACGCCCGGCTCAACGGGGTGACGGACCGGTTTACCGCCATCTGCGGAGACCTCACCCAAAAGGTCACCGGCACATATCGGGTGGTGGTGGCAAACATTGTGGCCGACGTCATCTTGTCTCTGACAAGGGATATCCCCCAGTACCTGGATCCCGACGCCGTCTATCTGATGAGCGGTATCATCGACACCCGGGAACAGGATGTGCTTTCCGCCCTCGCTCCCCGGTTTGAGGTGGTGGACCGCCGCTGTGAACGGGGATGGGTGGCGCTGGCGGCAAAATGCAGGTAGCAGTGGCCAATGGGGGAAAGGGGCTACCCATTTGTACCTCTTGGACAGAGCGTCCGGCGCTTGAACCCGTTGCGTCCACAGCTCAGGCGGCGACAGTTCATTATTTGTTCACAAGTTTTTCACCCGTTCATCGCTTTCCCCTGGTATAATCATAATCGCCAATTTTTGGAATCTATGAAAACGGAGGGTATTACCATGGAACCTACCAAGACCAAGAAGAAAATCAACGCCAATCAAATCCTGTCCTCATTCCTGGTCATCGCTTATGTGGTATGCATGTACTTTATTGAGCAGATGGTAAACAATTTGGAGAGCATTCCCCTGCGAAACGGACTGACCATCCTGATGTATGTGGTATTCGGTCTGCTGCTGTTCTACGCCACCCGAGTGGGCGACGGCAAGCAAATCACCCGGTTCAGCCTGAGCGTGCTGCTGCTCATGGTGGTTCCGGGGCTGTATATCGTGCTGTGCATCTTTTTTCCGTCCCTGCCCATCGCGGCCATGGTGCTGCAATCCAATGTAGTGACGTTGTTCGGTCTGGTGATGCTGGGCTACGGCATCCCCTATACCTTTACCAGCGGTTACGAACGGATGGAGGAGAAGCCCGAGGAGCCCGATACCCCGGAGGTTGTGGAGGAGGGATATATTCCCGGCAGCACTCTGGATATCAACCCCTCTTATCTTGACGAGGGCGACGCCCTGGCAGAAAATCCGGACCAGGATTCCACGGAAGAGGAGCAAGCCGACGCCAAGCCCGCAACGCAGCCGGAAGCGGCCACTCAGCTTGACGATCAAGAAAAAAACGAAGAGTAACCGTCCCAACGGTTTCCCGCGCCCGTTCTTCGCCGGCCACGGCGAAGGCGGGCGTTTTCGATTTCCGGGCCAAAAGGGCCAAGGGGAAGCCCTCACGCGGTTCACACGCCCCCTTCCTACGGGTGCGGGCGTTGACAGGGCCGCTCCATAACCCGTTACTGGCGGTTTTCGTCTATCTCCCGTTCATCGGCATACAGCGGCGACGTTCCGGGTGCGAATCACGCTTCCTTTTTCCGGTCTGTCAAGTTATCCAATCGGAGCAATTTGATTTTATCCATTCCTCCGGAAATTGGAGCAAACTCTTGATTCAATCATTGATTATGGTATAATAAAACCATCGTAAAAGCTCGGTGTTGGAAGTAAGTTGAATATTGGCAAACCTATTGAAAAGTAGGGACGCAAAGCCAAGGGTCTAAAGCCGTAGTAAGGTATGACAGCCGGTTGCACAAAAAACATCAGGAATTTATTTCCTTCTTTTGTTGTACCCAATCGGCTCCTCCCAACGGTGGAGCTTTTTTCTTTGCAGACCGGGCGGCCCCCGCAGCGCCGGCCGCCAATCCGGACGCCGACGTAACGATCCCTTTCCCCAAACGGCGCGCGAGAATCCCCTTCTTAGCCAATAATATTTACGGGAAGTCGGTATGAAAACAAACGGTTCCCCCCAATGATACCGCTTGTATCAAACAAAACGGCCCGGGAATATTCTTGGAGCGGCGTGAACCATTGCGTTCACGCCCTATTTCTATACGGAAATGCATACGCCCGGCGAAAATATCCGCCGGGTTCTTTTTCTGTGCGGCGGTTTATGGTATGATGGAACCGGCTGTGGGACAAGACGGCGCGTATGCGCCCCGCGGCGGAATGGGCAAATCCGCTTTTGGCCATTCCAAAAATGTGAACGAAACAAGGCCGGCGCCACCGGCCGGTAAGGAGTCCCGTCATGAGAAACGAACCGTAGGGGTACGCGCGGGTTTTTCCCGGCGCGGCTACGCATACTATTTCTACAGGGCGCCGCGTCCGCCTTCCCTTAAAAGCGGGGGCGGCGCGATACAGAGCGAACCGCGCAACCGGCGGTTCACGTTCAACCGGCGGCGTTATCTCCGTTTAGATCGCGGGGAAGGAGCGCGCCCGGTTTTTACGAAAGGATGATTGCATTGATAATACAGCAAGACGATATGGAACGGGGTCCCGAGCGCGCGCTGCTGGTTTCGGTGGACACCGGAGACTTTGACGCTCAGGCTTCCCTGCTGGAGCTATATGAGCTCACCGAGAGCGCGGGGGCCGTGCCGGTGTCGTCAGTCACCCAAAAGAGGGAGCGGCCCGACGGGGCCACCTGTGTGGGCGCGGGCCGGCTGGAGGAAATCCGGGACTTTTGCCGGAATAACGACATCGATCTGCTTATTTTTGACTGTGAGCTTACCCCCACCCAGATCCGCAATCTGGAGATTGAGGCCGACCTCCGGGTGATCGACCGCACCATGCTGATTCTGGATATCTTCGCCGCAAGAGCCAGAACCGCCGAGGGAAAACTTCAGGTGGAGCTGGCTCAACTAAAATATCTGCTGCCCCGGCTCACCGGAAAGGGCCTGGCCATGTCCCGCTTAGGCGGCGGCATCGGCACCCGAGGGCCCGGCGAGAGCAAGCTGGAAACCGACCGGCGGCACATCCGGCGGCGCATCGAGAGTCTGCGGCAGCAGCTTGCCCGGCTGGAGCAGCACCGGGAACAGCTTCGGCGGCGGCGGAAAAAGGACGGCGTCATCACCGCGGCCATCGTTGGCTATACCAACGCCGGAAAGTCCACCTTGATGAATACGCTAACCCAGGCCGGGGTATTGGCGGAAGACAAGCTGTTCGCCACCCTGGATCCCACCTCTCGGGCGTTAAAGCTGCCCGGCGGAGCAACCGTGATGCTCATCGATACAGTGGGACTGGTACGGCGGCTGCCCCATCATCTGGTGGAGGCGTTTCACTCCACCTTAGAGGAAGCGGCTTTGGCCGACATCATTCTGAATGTATGCGACGCTTCCAGCGAGGAGGCCCAGCTCCACCTGGAGGTGACCCGCAAGCTGCTGGAGGAATTGGGGTGCGGGGGGCGGCCCGTAATTCCGGTGCTCAACAAGTGCGACCTGGTTCCCCATTTGAACGATCTGCCCATGATCGGCAACGCCGTGCGCATTTGCGCCAAAAGTGGGGAGGGGGTGGACGCGCTGCTGGCCGCCATTGAGGAGAACCTTCCGGTGGCCATCCGCACGGTGCATTTGCTGCTGCCCTTCGACCAGGCGGGACTGTGCGCCGAACTGCGGGAGAAATCCCATCTGGTCAGCGAGGAGTATACCGGCGACGGCATCGCCGTCACCGCTCAGGTGGATCCGAGGATGTATGCAAGGGTGCAGGCGTTTGTTACCGAATTTCTATAAAAAGAACCGGCATTCAGCCTAATAAAGATGTGAAAAGGCGCCGTCGTTTGATGAAACGACGGCGCCTTTTCACATCTTTCGCATACTCCTATGATTTCTTTTTTCTTGTTATTTGTTCACTTGCTTTTTCTCCGTTCTCCCTACAAGATAATCCAGCGAAACTTGAAAGATTTCTGCAATTTTGAGCAAAACTTCCAGCTTAGGCTCTCGTGTCATTAATTCATAATTTTGATAGGCCTTTTCTGAAATATCACAATAGATGGCAACTTCTCGCTGTGTGAATCCTTTTTCTTTTCTGCATTGTTTTAACCGCGCTGCCAAAATTTCTTTCATATTCTATCACCTACAATTGTTCTTGACATAACAAGTATAAGGAGATAGAATATTTAGTATACGAACAATTGTTGGTGTTTTGTTTTTTTTACGCTACTTGTTGTTGGTTTCTCAACCCCTGTTTTTTATTTTATACTTTTTATGGGTTTCCCGACTTGTTGTTTTGACATAGATCCTTTTTGCTGTATTGTACCCGCTCATGCCGCGGGGGCACGTCCTTTCTTGCTCGTACAAGAAAGGACGCAAAGAATACGCCAAAGGGAGGGATTCCCCCTTTGGAATCC
>JAAWNT010000069.1 GCA_022799115.1 Clostridiales bacterium
AGTAGATTTGGAATCTATTCAGAGTATTATAAAATCATGGGTGTAAAAATTATAGCTAGGGGCAAAAAATTTTTAAAAAGTGGTTTTGCCCCTTAACATCACACCCACAGAAAAGCCCGTAATTACTGGGTTTTCGCCACTTCAATGCCCTCTGTGGCAACGAAATGGCAACATTATTTGAATTATCCGAAGAATAAGCAAAGAGCTATCTGATTTCAGAAAGAAGTCAGATAGCTCTTTGTTTATTCTGTTTTGGGTTGTCGCGCTTTTCTCAGTGCGTCAAGTTCATCTCTTGTGCGCTGGGCTTCCACTTTGGGATATGTGTAGCGCCAGTGGTCGTACTCTTCTCTGGTGATTTCTCCGGCTTCCAACTTCTTGGCTTCGTTTGCCCACTTCAATAGCATTTCAAACATGGAGGAGTAAGTCAAGCCTCTGCTTCTATCCAGCCGCAGACAAATTTCACCGTCAATTTCTCCAATAGTCAGACCACGAATGTCCTCCAGAGCAAAAAGTGTATGCAGGAGTCCAATGTCGGTATCTATATCGGGAACATCAAGAGCCTGCGGAGAAACATCAAGCACCTGCGCTAATGCCGCCGTTAAGTCTGCTTTGGGTGTTCGAGTACCTGTTTCATACTGCGCCAGCCGTACATCAGCACTCTTTTCGGGAAAGCCAACAGCCTGCCCGAGATACTTTTGGGTCATGCCACGCTTGAGCCTGAAAAAGTGGATCCTCTCACCGATTGCCATATAGAACGCTCCTTTGCCCTATGTATAGGCTGAGTATAGCAGATATGTTTAGAATAGTCAAGAGAAATCTAAACAGATTTATTTAATATTTTCCCGCAAACTGCTTGACAAAAGCAAATATGCTTAGTATAATGAAATTAAGCTAATAAGCTTAGCTTCCGTCGTGCATAACGGTATGACACATCCGCTCGGGCAAATCGGGAGGCGGTCAGAAAGAATCCCGACACTAAAGAATCGAACTATATCCAAAATAGAGGGGGTGGACAGATGGCAAATGCAACTTTTATGAAAGTACAGGATGTGGCGGACGAACTGGGCGTGTCCAAGTCCTACGCCTACAAGATCGTACAGAAGTTAAACGCCGAACTGAAAGAACAGGGTTTCCTGACGATTTCGGGGCGTGTGAACAAGCAGTATTTTTTAGAACAAACCTGTTATGGGACAGAGAGGAAAGCGAGGAATTGAAATGGCAGTTTACAAGGAAGAAAAGACAAACACTTGGCGGGTGATCTACCGCTATACCGATTGGAACGGTGAGCGCAAGCAATCTCAAAAGCGAGGTTTTCAGACCAAGCGTGAAGCCCAGGCATGGGAGCGAGAACAGCTCAACAGAGTCGGCAATGACCTTGATATGACATTCAAGAGCTTCGTTGAGCGTTATACCGAGGATATGCAAAGCCGCCTCAAGGAAAACACATGGGCAACAAAGGAACACATTATTCAGACCAAGCTGCTGCCGTATTTCGGAAAGCTCAAGATGTGCAAGATCACCGCCCAGCAGATTATCACATGGCAAAATGAACTGATCAACTTCAAAGACGAGAACGGAAAGGCGTATTCACCTGTCTATCTGAAAACCGTTCACAACCAGCTCAGCGCCATCTTTAACCATGCGGTCAGGTACTACAATCTGAAAGAAAATCCCTGTAAAAAGGCTGGTAGCATGGGCAAGAAGAAAAACCGTGAAATGCTTTTTTGGACGAAAGACGAGTATCTGAAATTTGCGGAGGCAATGATGGACAAGCCCATGTCCTATTATGCTTTTGAAATGCTCTACTGGTGCGGACTGAGAGAAGGAGAACTGCTGGCCCTGACACCTGCGGATTTTGATTTTGAGAAGAGGACAGTTTCGATCAATAAATCCTTTCAGCATCTGAACGGCAGAGACTTGATTACCACGCCGAAAACGGAAAAGAGCAACCGAACCATTTCATTGCCCAAACAAAGAGTTATCTCCATCGAGAGATGGACAGAGGGTCTAAGGAAGCTGGCGTCAAGAGGATCAGAATCCACGATATTCGCCACAGTCATGTCAGTTACCTGATTGATCTCGGCTTTTCTGCAACAGCAATCGCAGATCGAGTGGGACATGAGAGTATCGAGATCACCTACAACTACGCTCATCTATTCCCATCCAAACAGACGGAAATGGCAGACAAAATGGATTTGGAGAGGGGAATGTAATATGTCGGCTAAAAACAGAGATAACCACAATCGTTGGAGAAACAAGACAGTTGCCTTTCGGGTATCGCCGGAAGAAGATGAACAAATCGAAAGATTTGTGAAGCTGTCCGGGCTTACCAAGCAGGACTATATCACAAGGCGTCTACTGTGCCGGGATGTGGTGGTGCAGGGCAATCCGAGGGTGTATAAGGCGCTGCGTGACCAGCTCGCCGCTGTCCTTGATGAACTGCGGCGAATTGAGGGTGGGCGGAGCGTAGACGATGAATTGCTCGATATCATTGAAATGATTGCCGTCATCATGGGCGGCATGAAGGAGGGGTTGGATGGCTGAGAAAAAAGAAAAGACTGTCCTGAATCCATCTGTTGGCGCAGACGGAGGACAGCCAATCCTATGTACTGACCAAAGTATATCAGAAGCGGCTGCCAAAAACAAGACCTCGTATGAAGAAATGCTCAGAAAATTAAATCGAGTAACAGACCCAGCATATCTTCCCACGATCTCTATGAGTGAGCTGTATGAGAATGTGTATCAGAGCAGAACGCCCGTCATAGACGGTCTGCTCTATCCGGGGACATACCTCTTTGCAGGCTCTCCAAAGGTAGGCAAGTCGTTCTTCATGGCGCAGCTTGCCTACCATGTCAGCACAGGGACACCGCTGTGGGACTTTCCTGCTCATCAGGGGACAGTTCTCTATCTGGCGTTGGAGGACGATCACAGGCGTCTGCAAAAGCGCCTCTACCGAATGTTCGGCGCAGAGGGGACAGATAATCTCTACTTCGCCGTATTTGCAAAGCAGCTCGGAGATGGACTGGAGGAACAGCTCAAAAAGTTTCTGGAGGAACACTTGGACACAAGGCTGGTTATCATCGACACGCTCCAAAAGATACGGGGCGAAGGCGGCGAGAAATACAGCTACTCTACTGACTACGAGGTTATCAGCAGACTCAAGAAAATTGCTGATGACAGCGGTATCTGTCTGCTGCTGGTACACCACACCCGCAAGCAGCAGGCGGACGATAAATTTGATATGATTTCTGGCACCAATGGTCTGTTAGGGTCAGCAGATGGAGCATTTCTACTTTACAAAGAGAACAGGACAAGTACTGCGGCGATCCTTGATGTTTCCGGCAGAGATCAACAGGATCAGCGATTGTATCTGAACAGGGACAAAGAACGGCTCACTTGGGAGCTGGAAGAAGTCGAAACGGAGATCTGGGTGGAACCACCTGACCCTGTTTTGGAGGCGGTGGCGAAGGTCGTATCAGAGGAAAGCCCAGAGTGGCAGGGTACAGCGTCCGGCCTGATTGCCCTCACCAATCTGGACATGAAGCCGAATACCTTAACGTTGCGGCTGAATGTCAATGCGGGGAGGTTCATGAGCGAGTACCACATCGCCTATGAGAGCAGCCGCACTCACGCCGCACGGAGGGTGAAGCTGGCGCTTCAGCCTGCGGTGGCGTGACGATGGTGACGGTCGTGACGATGTTTAGACAGCGGGTGACGGTATAAAAAAGACCGTCACCATCGTCACGACCGTCACGCAAAGTTTCTGCGGGGTGCAGGGAAGCTCTTTTCAAAGAGCGCTCCCTGCTGGGGAGGCAACCGCAGTTGCCGGGGCAAAGCCCCACTCCACCCCGTAGGGCGCAATAGCAGCTTTTGATAGCTCTGCTGTCAAAAGTGCTTTTGCGTTACTCTTGCCAAGAGTAACAGAAGCCCGGCTAACACCGGATAAGGAAAGGAAGCGATTTTTATAAAAAGAACCATCAGCGCAATGGTGGGAAAAGGTTCGGTCAATCACAATAGCCGCAAGTTTCGGGCGGAGAATGTGGACGGTGAGCGCACCCACCTGAATGTAGATTATTGTAACGAGAACATCAAAAAGGTCTACCACCAACTCTTTGATGAAGCCCTCCAGAGATACAACGAGAAGCAGACAAGAACCGACCGGAGGATAGAAAACTACTATGAGAAAATCTGTTCCGGCAAGCAGGAAAAGCCGTTCCATGAGCTGATTTTACAGATAGGCGACAAAGAGAATATGGGCGCAGAAAGTGAAAATGGCAATCTTGCGAGGCAGATTTTAGATGAGTATTATCGTGGATTTCAGGAGCGCAATCCACAGCTTCGAGTGTTCTCCTCCCACCTCCACATGGATGAGGCGACACCCCATTTGCACATTGATTTCGTGCCGTTCACCACCGGCAGCAAGCGTGGTTTGGACACAAGAGTTTCACTCAAACAGGCATTAGCGGCGCAGGGCTTCAAGAGAGGAACTCGTGGAGATACGGAGTGGAATCAGTGGGTACAATACGAAAAAGAACAGCTTGCGGCGGTCATGGAACGGCACGGAATTGGATGGAAACACAAGGGAACCCATGAGCAGCACCTCGATGTTCTGGACTACAAAAAGCAGGAACGGCAGAAAGAAATCGTTGCACTCGATGAGCAGATCGCCAGTAAAAAAGACGAAGTCAAAAGCCTTAGTCGGAGAGTCCAAAACTTCGATGGTGGTCTGAAAGATTTGCAAAATGTGGAGCAGGATTTGGACTTCGACGAGGCATTTCAACTCCCCGAACCACAGGGATTGATGAGTGCCAAAACCTACAAAGCGAGGTTTGTCGATCCGCTTGTAAAGAAGCTGAAATCCCTTGTGAAAAAAGCTTTGGCTCGGTGTTTTGAAGCATTGGACAACTACCATCGGCTGAACACAGAGAACGGTAGGCTCTATCGGGAAAACGAGAAATTGAGCAAAGTCAATGATTGCCTGAAAGATGAAAATGAAACTCTACGGGCTGAAAACAAAGATTACAAGCTGCTCCGCAAGGTGTTTGGCAGCAGGCAGATCGACGATTTGCTTACAAAAGCAAGGGAAACGCAACAGTCTAAACAGCGTAACAAACGCTTTAGAAATCATGATTTTGAAAGGTAGGTACACACGATGAAAAAGCAAATCTATGGTGAAAAGAACGGTCTTTGGTATGAGCTACGGGGTGATTATTACTACCCACTTCTCGCATTACCCGAAGAAGAACGCAAGCCGGTTGGTGTCTGGGGTCAGCGACACGGGCGCTACTTGAAGGAGCGTAAGCGGGCAGTCTATACTACACTGTTGACCTCCGGTAAGTTAAACAGCTACCTCGCAGACATCGACCAGCAGGCGCAGGATATGTTTCTTCGGCTGGTGGGACAGATGGCAAAAAGGGAGGGGGTGACGGAGAAACTCAAGGCGGAAGATCAAATACGCTGGGTCGGATTGATGAACAACATCGCTGACAGGGCGAGGAAAATTGTGAACACAGAAATAATTTATTGCTAAAGAATTAAGGGACAGATAGTGTGTGTTGCACTGCCTGTCCCTCACCTTTTTGTGAGATTATCTTGAAAAATCATTTGAGGTGTGTTACAATGAGGACAAGCTAAATTGAACGGAGAATCGTGATGACTGTTTCTTATGATAAGCTCTGGAAATTGCTGATTGATAGGAAGATGAATCGAACAGAGCTAAAAGATGCCGCTGGTATTAGCTTTAATGTCCTTGCAAAGATGGGTAGAAACGAGTTCGTTTCGATGGAGAGCTTGTGTAAGATTTGCTCTGCAATGAATTGTGACATTGGCGATGTAATGGAGTTTACGAATCATGAAACTGCTTGATTATGCAATCAAATCAACAAATGAATATATGGAGAAAATGCCCAAGTCACAGCGCAAGAAGTACGGGCAATTTTTCACAAGCAAGGAAACTGCTGTATTTATGGCGGGGCTATTTGATATACCTACGGAAAAGAACGAGCTGCATATTCTTGATGCCGGTGCCGGATCTGGAATACTAATTGTTGCCTTGCTTGATAGGCTTCAAGATAAATGCCAAGTTGAGAAAATCAGCGTAATGTGCTATGAAACAGATGCGAATATTATTGATTTGCTGAGAAGAAATTTGGACTATGCCTGTAATAATTCTACTAAAGAGATTGTCTATGAAGTGAGAACGGAAAATTATATTCTCAGCCAAGTCTTAGAGTATAATAATATGCTCGGGGCTGATCCCATGTCTCATAAATATGATTTGATTATTGGCAACCCACCTTATATGAAAATAGGAAAAGATGCTCCTGAAGCGCAGGCTATGCCCGATGTTTGTTACGGTGCTCCCAATCTATACTTTCTCTTTGCGGCAATGGGAATGTTTAACCTCGCTTCTAACGGTGAAATGGTGTATATCATTCCCCGTTCATGGACTTCTGGAGCGTATTTCAAAAGCTTTCGCCAGAAATTCTTGAATGAAGGTGCATTGGAGCATATCCATTTATTTGGGAGTAGAGATAAGGTCTTCGATCAGGAAAGTGTCTTGCAGGAAACAATGATCATTAAAATCAAAAAGGCGCCGGACAAGCCTGAGACCGTAACTATAACGACTACGCAAAGTAATTTTGATTTTTCAGATTTGACTACATTTGAAGCTCCATATAACATTGTCGTCTCGGGCGAAGATTCTTATGTATTCCTCGTGACGAATGAGCAGGAAGTAAGAACTTTAGAACTGTTAAATGGCTGGAAAGATACATTACCAAGTATCGGACTGAAAATGAAGACGGGTTTGACAGTCGATTTCAGGAACAGAGAGGCATTGAGAAGCGAACAAGAAGAAAAAGCGGTCCCTCTTTTCTACTCGCAGCATATTCAGAACGGAAAGGTTCTTTTCCCGATAGGGAAAGAGCATGAGTACATTGTTACTGAGCAGTCAGGACTTTTACAGGAAAATGCAAACTATTTGTTTGTCAAACGGTTTACTGCGAAGGAAGAACACCGCCGTTTACAATGTGGCGTGTATTTAGCCAATAAGCACCCTGAGTATGAGAAGATTAGTACACAGAATAAAATCAATTTTATTGGTGGGTCACGAGAATTATCAGAGTGCATCGTTTATGGACTTTATGTTCTGTTCAACTCTACATTTTATGACTGCTATTATCGGATACTGAACGGCTCAACGCAGGTCAATTCCACAGAAGTAAATACTATGCCAGTCCCGCCCTTGGCAACCATAGAAGCTATGGGAAAAGAGCTTATTAGATGTCATGATACCTCAGAAACGACTTGTGATAACATAGTTAGGAGTTTTATTTATGCGGAAGATAGAGGAAGCGAGAACGATCCTGAAAGAATTGCAAGTGCCAGTTAAGCAACAGTCTGATCTGTGTTGTTATGTGTTGCTGGCCATGGCGAGCATCGGTAAGCGTGATAAATGGGAATCAGCAACAAATGAGTGGATTCGCATTCATGACATTATTGCTTATACCAAACAGATATATGGGGTTACATATGCCGAGAACAGTAGGGAGACTTTTCGCAAACAGGCAATGCATCATTTCAGAAATGCGGCTTTCATCGAGGACAATGGAATGGCTACAAACAGCCCAAATTACCGCTATCGCTTAACCGATGAGATGCTTTCATTGCTTAAGAGCTTTGGAACAGCGTCATGGACAGATAGGCTTACTTCATTTTTGCAAAATCACGAATCGCTTGTTCAGATATATACTTCAAAAAGAGCGATGCAAAAAATGCCCGTACAGATCAATGGCGAAGATTTTACATTTTCCCCCGGCAAACATAATGAGTTGCAGAAAGCGATCATCGAGAAATTTGCCCCACGCTTTGCTCCAAACTGCGAGTGCCTCTATGTTGGGGATACAACAGAAAAGGATCTTGTTAAGAATGTGGACAAGCTGAGCGGTCTGGGATTTGAGATTACACTCCACGATAAAATGCCAGATGTTGTCCTCTATTCTGAGGAAAAGAATTGGCTATACTTTATCGAGTCTGTTACTTCTGTTGGACCGATGGAGCCGAAACGGATTAAAGAGATTGAGGAAATGACTGTCGGGGTAAAGGCTGGAAAGATATATGTCACAGCATTCCTTGATTTTAAGACTTTCAAAAAGTTTTCTGAATCTCTTGCATGGGAAACAGAGGTATGGATTGCTGATATGCCAGACCATATGATTCATTTGAACGGGGATAAGTTCTTAGGACCGAGGCATTAAAATTACGCATTATCTGCAAAGTTAGGGGCGTTATCAATGTATAACAAGATTTTATCAGAGTTAAAGCAGGACTATTACAAGGAGAATTTTCCGAATGATGGGCAACGTTTTGTGGCATGGTATCTCCGCAACATTCATAATCTTGATACATTTGAAACAAAGGATTGCATTACTGATGGAGCGGGTGATAAACAGATTGATGCCGTTTATATCGACAATCAAGCATGCACAGTTTACATTATTCAGGGGAAATTTTACGGTGGGGACACCGTAGATGCAGAACCGTTGCGTGAGGTCCTTTCCTCTTGGATTCAAATAAAAGATTTAGCACATCTGCAAGATGGAGCAAATCACAATTTGCAGGTAAAGATTAGTGAAATTGCTACAGCCCTTGAGGATGAGTATGATATCTGTTTTGAGTTGATTATGACCTCTGCTTTGACTGACGCAGCAAAGCAGGATCTTACTGTATTTCAAAAGCAGCTATCTGATGACGAAACCCTGTCAGCAAATTTAGTCGTTGTAGATAATGATTTGCTGAAATTCAAGTATGAAGAAGCGCTCAACCGGAATCGTCCCTATATTAATCATGAATTCAGGCTTGAAGACGGCAAATATATGGAACTGGAGATTGACGGGACAAAAGCTGTTATTGTTGCGCTACCATTAAAAGATTGTATTAAAATTACAGGAATCAAAGATGGCAGCTTGTTCCGAAAAAATGTGCGTCAATCGCTTGGAACAAGCAACAAAGTCAACAAGGCGATAGCGCGGACAATAAAGAATAATCCGGGTGATTTTTTCTTTCTACATAATGGCATTACAGCGATTTGCTCCCAGATGTCGATTCATGATGGAATTCTTTCTGTAAAGGAACTGAATGTCGTCAATGGATGCCAGTCTTTGAGTACCGTATTTAGCTGCAGCGAATCGGCGAAAAAGGCAAACAGTGCATACATCATGTTCCGGTTTTATGAGATTATTGATGCTGAGCGAGCTGATAATATCAGTACTTCTACAAATAGCCAGAGCGCAGTCAAAGCCCGCGATCTCAGAAGTAATGATAAAGCGGTTTTGGCTATGAAAAAGGCGTATGAACAATTTTACCCGGATGGCTATTTTGTGACTAAAAGAGGCGAAAAGGTTGATACGGTGAAGTACAATACAGCGCACATAGTCAACCTGACAGACTTGGGCAAACAGCTGATTGCATGGCATTCTCAAAGACCTAATCTATCCTATGGAGAAACAAAAATTTTTGATAAATACTTCGATCAGCTCTTTCGACGTGAATATGCGCCTGAAAATGTGCAGGCATTAAATGTACTGTTTAGCACACTATACGCAAAGTGGGACAAAGATAACCCAATGGGTCTGAATGAGACATTGCTGGCAATGAAAGCTTATGCACCTTATCACCAGCTGTATGCGATTTCCGTGATTTTCTGTGAGATCAACAAGATGAACGACTCTGTTCCAAGTCCAGCTGTGGCATTAAGAAAAATGGAATCTTCAGAATTGCTAGATGTGGTTATTGAAACAGCTGGTAGTTGTTTAAATATGGCATTGGAAACGGCATCTTCTGAAGCAGTTGATAGCGGAAAAATATTTGTGCCACAGAATTGGATAAAATCAAAAGCATCCCTAAAAGATTTGCGAATGGCCATTAAGCAGTATCTGGCATCACTGAAAATGATGCCGGGCGGAAAGCAGGTTTTGGATCAGTTAAACTCTAATCTGGAGATGAGCAAAGAAGATTTTGATTCCAGATGGACAGCTGATTAATTCATGGCAACGAAATGGCAGTAAAAAATCGGATAGCCTGTGCTTTACCGATAATACAAATAATGCAGATATCTCCTGCTAAACCGCACAAGCAAACTTGTTTAGAATTGGTTTAGCAGGAGCATGTGGATATGGTGTTCTATAATAAAATTTTGCGTTCCTATGTTTTGATCGAACTGAAGATAACAAAGCTTATACCGGAAGCAGTCGGTCAACTCAATATATATATTTGAACTACTATGCAAACGAGGTCAATGACCAGGATGATAATCCACCTGTCGGTATTATTCTCTGCACCGACAAAGGGAATTTCGACGTGCAATATGCTCTTGGTGGCTTGTCTAATCAGATCTTCGCTGAAAAGTATGTGCTGTATATGCCCGACAAGGAACAGTTGATCCGACAGGTGGAAGCTGTTTTGGAACGCTGGCATAAAGAAGAATCAACTGACACAGAAGCCCTTTGACATTCTAAAACAGAATGTCGTTGAACTATATTCCAAACTTTTATATAATCAAAGGAGACAGATACAAATGAGTAATGAACAATTTGACATGATTATGAAAAGATTAGATTTTATTGAATTCCGCCAAGAATTATTGTTTAGCAATTCGGATTTGGATCGCAGTATTTTTGAATATGAACTTACAAGAGAACAGTATCGAGCCATTATGGATGTCATGGATGAGTTTCGTGATTTGATTGAAAATGGAAAAGATTACTCGCACCGCGGTTTTGAAAATAAACTCTATGCTATAGTTCCCGAACACGACGGAGATTATCATATGTGTGAAGAATTGGCAAAAGGTTTTATGGACGACGGAAGATGGGAAGAAGTATTTATGGCTTTGTATGGTGATATGCCCAAGTATTCTTACTTGAAAAAGGAGCAATAAAATTTGGCAAGCCATCAGCAACATAGCAAGTATTTGTAGTATAATTGCCTTGCCAATAGCAATATGGCAGATATTTACTTTGAAATCAAAAGTTGAATCAACCGAAAAAGACATCCACAGAGTTCTTGAAATTAAGGAACATGAAAAAATAGAGCAGCTATTCAAAGTGGTAGGTACTCAATATCAAGAGATTTCGGCAATGATTTCACAGGTAAATAAAAAAGGAATTCCAATTCCAGCATTGTGAAAAAGTGTCAGACTATAAACAAAGAACTTAACAAATGCGTTGTTGATATTTCGCCACAATATAACGATATTTTAGAAAGCATAAAAAGTGCGATAAAGCATATTGAGTTATTTATCGAATCTGAAATGCAGAGTAATAGTGAATTGAAAGAAGCGAGAGACTACCTAAATAACGCAATCCAACAGATTAAGCAGGAAGACATGCGATTTGAGGATAAAACAGTGTCTGTAATTTCTCACTCCGAATAATCAACTTTGCTTAAGATGCACGTTAGCTGTGGCAACGTAATGGCAACAAAAAATCGGATAGCCTATGCTTTACCGATAATGCAAATAATGTAGATACACTCTGCTAAACCACATAAACAAACTTGCTTAGAATTGGCTTAGCAGGAGCGAGTGGGAATGACCGTCGTGTCAAAAGGCAAACTGATTTTGTAAAAAAATCTTGCCCCCAAACGTTCCTAAATGAAGCCTTTGCAAAATTCAGAAAGTTAATAAAATCACAGTTTTATTGACAAAATCCTGTTCTTTTGTCAAAGGGAAAACAAATTTTTAAGAATTTTTGGTTGCCTAAAATATAGAATAGACCTTAGAAACTTATGTTTCCGAGGTCTATTTTTTTAAATGGATGAAAACCAAGTGAAAGCCTGGTACAGAAGAAATTGTTAAAGAAATAGATCAAGCGGTGGTAGTGTCAAGAGAATTTCGCAAAAAGGAAAAGGGTAGTGTCAAGAGAATTTCGCAAAAAGGAAAAGAGCTCTGAAAAAAGGAAGTCAGCCGACAGCGGAGGGATCGGAAAACGACGCCTCCAAATGCTTC
>JAAWNT010000067.1 GCA_022799115.1 Clostridiales bacterium
GGCACGTACTTTCTCTTGCGCAAGAGAAAGTACGCAAAGAGTGCGTCCAAGAGGGTTTCACCCCCTTGGAGAACCCCTGAAGGTCGCTGCGGCGGGTCTCCTAAGTAAAGCCTGGCGGAATGATGGCTCAGAGTGAACGGCTGCGCCGCTCAAATCGCCATCATACCCCAACCTATGCGCTCGTCAAGCCCCCACGCAGTCGCTCGAATTGTTCCTGTCGGTTCTGTCCTGCACGCGCTATACAGCGCAACAAGATGGGGCATACACGGATTTTTGGCGGTCACAAGGGGGATTTACCCTTTGTGCGCATTCACCGCACCCGTTTACAGCGCACGGTCACGCGGCCGCCGCCACTGAGGGTGCAGGTATATAGGGACAGATCCCAACCGCTTTGCAGCATTTCCTCCGTGGCGGTTGGCGGCAGGGTTTCCAAATCGCAGACCTCATAGTCATAAACCGCCCCCTCCATATCGATAAACCGTATGGGATCGCCCATGCGCAAATCGGCAAGCTTCCCGAAATGGCGGGCATAGTTGTGAGCGGCTATCACCAGATTATCCGAATAGACAGAGCCGAAATACCGACAGGGGGACTTCTTCAGCCTCGTATAATCCCAATCGGCCATTACCGGCAGCTCCAGCTCCAACGCAGGAATCGACAGATAACCGATATAGCGGTGGCCGTCAATTTCTACCTCCGTCATTTTCCTTACCTGCGCGGGTTCGTCCGTCTCTGTTGAGCTGTCGGATTTTTCTGTATCAAAGCGGTCGGTAATCGCTTGCTGTAGCTGAGGTAAAATTGTTTTTACCTCGTTGGCGGCATGCGACGCCTCCAGCTGATTATACGCCGCCAGCGCGATTGCCGCCGCAATCAAAAGAGCGCCCAATGTCATACACAGGGCGCCGCTTTTCTTACGCATTGTTTTTCTTCCTCCATATAAACCAGCCGAGAACAAACAATAAAACTCCCGTGCCCGCCAATACGGGGATCGGCCATATCAGCTGGCCCGTCTGAATGAGTTTCTCCGTGTTTGTTATCGTGTAGAGATATCCGTTGCGTTCGTAAGCGGCGGTATATCCCTTAGGGACCGCTTCCCGGACGGTATAATCGTCGCTTTTGGGCTGGTTACTCCATGTATGGGTCCAGCCGTTTTCCTCCCCCAGCGTAACGGAATCGATTGCCGCGCCGCCTTTATATAACTGTACGGCGATGTTGTCCGGCCGATTCTGCCCGTCGTCGTTCCAGACTTTTCTGACCGTGATATCGATCAGCTTCACCACATCGGTTTTCGGCGTAGCGTCGATTTCATAGCGCCATTGGCCGTTTTCCTCAAACGGAAGCGCAATCAGAAACGGCGTGCAGTCGGAAAAGCCTTCGACGCTGCCGGTCTGCACCGCGAGATAAATCCCCAAAGACAGATCATTGATCCGGATGGTTCCGCTTGCGTCCGATTTTGCCGATTGACCGGAGATCCCATTTTCCTTGACATAGGCGGCAAGCCTTTGTATGGCGGCGGCGTCCCCGATATCCTCCGGCGCGCCGCCGAAGGCTTTGAAGGCCTCCGTAAACGTAAAACGGAGGTTGTTTCCCTGAATTTGGGGGTCCGCCGCTTTATACAGCGTGAGTTCTGCGGAGGGAACCGGCGTTGCATCCGCTTGGAGCGTGACGCGCACGGCCCCTTTTTTCAAAAAATCCACCCGATTCGTACCGGCCGCCAATACGTCAACTGCGCTGCACAGCAGGAAAAGCGCCAGCACAGTTGCCAACAGCCGGAATCGTCTGTTTTCCATATCATCACTCCGATCCCTTTTTCTTCGGCTTCTTTTTCCGGGTTTTGAAAAGCAGCAGAACCAAAAGCGCCAGCAGCAGCGGGATCGCCGCAAAGGGCGCCACCAGCAGCGGTTCGATCTGGATGGCGTCGGCGGTTACACGAATCGTCCGCTCTGCTTTTACCGTTTCAATCCGGCGTCCCCGCACCAGCAGCCGATGGGTATTGACGCCGTAGGGCGTACAGGTCACCAGCGTGCAGTAATCCATGCCTTCCTCAATATACAGGTCGCTTGTTTCCTGGGGCGTCACAATGCGGATCTGATCCACCTCATAAGTCAGCGTTTCGTCCAGCGTGTGGAGCAGGAAAATATCTCCCTCCACCAGCCGATCCAAATTGGTAAACAGCTTGGCGCTGGGCAGCCCTCGATGGCCCGACAGAACGCAGTGGGTGCTTTGCCCGCCCACCGGCAGGCTGCTGCCCTCAATATGCCCTACCCCTGTTGACAGCGCCGCGTTGCCGGTACCGTGATAGACAGGCAGTTTGGTCTGCAAAACCGGAATTTCTATATATCCCATGATCCCCGTGCCGGACACATCCAAAACGGCGTTGTACGCGAGAAGCTCCTTTTCCGAAAGCTGAAAGCGGGCGCCGGTCCGTCGCGTCAGCGTTTCGTTATACGCCTGGGCGTCTTTCAAAAGCTGTTGGTATTTTTCGTCGTCCAAATTGGCGATCTCCTGCGTATAGCCGGCGATTGCGCGGGACTGGTGCAGCGAGTTCCACCAGTCGCTGACCGTTGGATACAGCAGAAGGGACAAGCCTGTAAGAAATACGAGGATAAAAAGAAGGGTAGATAAACGCTTTTTCATACAGGCTTCTCCTTCCTGCTGTAAGACGGGGATCGAAAAGATCCCCGTCGTTTACAGACAGAAGTTTAATAAAATAGATTAATTCGTGGTGAGATCTTCCGCATTCATACGCTTTCTGACTACAAAGAATATGACGGCTCCCACAAGCAGGATCGAACCGGCCACATAGAAAATCGTGGTGCCGATTCCACCGGTGGAGGGCAGAAGAGAACCGGTCTTATTGAGAACGGCCACCGCAGTGGCGGCAAGCTCATCAATCTTAACGGAAACCTCGATGGACTCAGTGGTTTCCTCTTGCAACACATTGCCGTCGGCATCCAAATAAATGGTGGTATCCGTGGTTGTCGTACCGGTCTTCGTAGGCGTTACTTTAACAGGAGTAGTGAGCTTATTATAGCCGTTTGGCGCGTCGACTTCCGTGATGGAAAATTCCGTATCCGCTTTCACGCCCTTCACAATAATTAAACCAGTGTTGGGAGTAGTCAGCTCATTTACAAGCCCCTCGCCCGCGGTCGTACCCGCATAGAGGTAAGCGCCGTCTGTGTCCGGGTCCGCTTTTACATAAAAGGGAAATTGGAATTTGGCGTCGGCCAGGCCTGCGCCCTTTTCGTCCACCTTTTTCAATGCAAGCGCGTAGGTGTAGATGATTTCGTCCGTTGTCAGCTTGCTGGGACCAGGCTCATCGTTGCCCTCAGTGGTCCACTGAAGGGTCACTGTATTCTTGTTTCCGTCGCCGTCGATCTTCGCCTTGTCGGTCACAACGGCGGTGTAGGTAATGGTGACCGTAGCGCCGTTGTCATACAAAAATTTGCTGTTTGTTTCATCGTACCAGTCAAGGACAATTTTCTTGTCGCTGAACTGCGGGACGGGGTCAAGCGTCGTCTGGTCGTCGGTGGTCTCGGCGTCGCCGTCATTGTCAATAAGGACGCTGAGCACATTCACATTCGTCAGGAAATCGGGCAGGGTATCGGAGATGGTATAAGAAATGATCTTTTTCGCCTCAGTACCAGCGCCGTCATAGTTGGAGGTATGGAAGCCCACGGTATATGTAACCGTATCCCCAATGTAGACGTTGTCGTCCCCAACGGTCTTGGTCAAATTGTCAGGTCCTGTACTGTTCTTATCCACGATGGTTGCGTTGGGATTGGTGGAGTCCACGGAAATGGCGGTTCCCTGGGTGCTGACTACAACATAATAGCCGTATTTGAGGGATGTGAACTTGAGCTCGCTGCCGTCGCTTTTTGCAGTGGCGACAGCGGTTCTTCCCTGCGCCCAGTCTTTCAGGGCGTCTCGAAGTCCGTCGCTCATTTCCGCCTTGGTGGACGGATCTTTCCAGGCGGCGTCCGCCGCGGTGATGTAGCCGTTTTGATCGGCAGTGAAGTAGCCGCTTAAGCTATCAGGGATCGTGCCGGTATAGACGATGGAATCCGCTTGCCCCTCCGTCTGCGCGGCGGAAACCGTAGCGTCAAACAGGCGGTACAGATTGTAGGTCTCGCCCTTAGCGGCGTTTTGAACCGTAATGGAACCGCTGCCTTTGTCGGCGTCAACGGTAGGAGCCGCCTCTTGCGCCAAAGCGGTAACGCCCAGCGTCAGAATCATCATCATGGATAGCAGTAACGCCAGGATTTTCTTTCTTAGTTTCATTTGTCTATCATCCTTTCAACTTGTAATAAATGAACTGCGGAAATACGTGGGGTACGCCGCGAAAAACAATTCCTCCATTCATCTCTCCCTTCTGCGTTTGACCGTATATCCCACATAGGAAGCCACTGTCAGCAACAGCCCGGCCGTGGAGTACACAATGGTTCCGGGGCCGCCTGTATCTGGCAGCTCATAACCCTTTGGGTAAAAACCGCTGTCATGATACTTGGATTCATACAGAGGTGCATCCATCTCCTCGGCCGGCGGCATTTCGATCCCTAAGATTACCGTTTTTTCCAGCGTTTTGGGGTTTCCTGAATAAATGGGAATGCCATCGGAATCCTTTTCCTCATTGTCGCCTTGATTTTGCGGGGAGGCAAGAAAGCCTGCTATTTTTACAGCAGGGCCGTCCACAAAGCGCACGGCAAAGGTTCCGGCGGGCAGGTCGGTGAATTTGTACCGGCCCTGCGCGTATTCCGCGGCTGCGTTTGCGCCCGCCGCCCGCACACTGATCTGTTGGCCGGTTTCAATCTCTACGGCTGGCTGATTCGGGTCGCCCCGGAAATGGTAAGGCTCGTAATCGTCTTCCTTGGCGGGGTTGCCGTTTTCTTTGAGCTTTAACAGCTGCACTTTCACGCCGGAGAGACGGGAGGAAGGAGCCTCATTCTGAATTCCATCCATGCTTTCATCCAGCCAGGTCAGACCCTCCAGCGTGCGGTCGATGCCCTTTATATTGATAAAGACCGCAGCCGCAGTCTGATCCGCTTCGATTGAGCCGTGGATGGTGTCGCTGATGGAAATCACATGCCAGCCGTCGGGTTCTATTTCTTTTACGCTCCACTGCGTTCCCGGCGGCAGGCCGAGAACCGTTACGGCCTCGTCGTGGCGCAGGGAGAGGGAGCCGCCGTTTTCGATATAGCCGGAGCGGTCCGTGCCGAAGTAGTAATACTTATCCGTCAAAGGCTGCCCGTCGGGGTCAAGAAGCGTTACTGTGAAGGTAAAGTTCTTTTGGTAATCTTCCTCGTTTAAATCCGGTCCGGTAATGGTTTTGCGAATGGTCAGTTTGCCGGTATTGGTATCCTCCGGTTTCTTATTTGTAACTACCACAATGTTCGTCTGACTGAACAGGCTTGTGATATTCATATCCCCAAGATCATCCCAGTTGGCCATATTGACATTGTCATGGTATATACTGTCCTTCAGCGCGTCGCTGTTTTGCATCACCCGCGTGCGCAGAAAACCGGTGTCGGTAACAAAGAAGGGGTTCATAGTTTTTCCGCCGTCCTGGTCATGAAGGCCGTAGTTTACAACTTGGTTGATCCCGTAATGGAGGTTCATGCTGTGCGGCATATCGGCGCCATCCACTTTGTCGTCCACCCAACCGTCGGAGTTCCATTCATTACCGGACGACAGGCTTTCCTGCGTCTGGGCGATGGCAGTAATGTCCCTGAGCGTAATGTTCACCATGTCGTCGGCGGCATATTTGGTCATGGTCTGCATCAGCTTACCAACGCCCGCCATGACGGTGACGCCGTCGTCGGCAGTACCTGCGTCGGCATAGATGGAATGAACGCCCAAAACAACGGGAATCGCGGTATCGTTTATCTGATAGCCCGGCGGGGCTTTGGTCTCCTTCAGGAGAAAACGAGAGCAGTCGGATGCCGCCCAGCCCATTTTTGCGTAGCCGGGCAATACATTGCCGGCCGCGTCCGTGGGGGGCTCCGGCATGAAAATCAGCGTGCCGTCCTGCCCGTCTACCCTTGCGGTAACGCCGGATGCGGCGATGTCCCCGCCGGTTCCCTCAGCGTCCTGATATAAGGTAAACTCCGCGCCGTTGATGCTCTTGCCGTCCTCATCCACCTTCCAAACCCGCAGCTCGCGCTGCTCATTGGGAATGTAGATCAGGGATCGGAAATCTCGCTGGAATTGGTCGGTATTCAGGAAACTGAAGCCGCGCTGCGCCGGTGTTCCGTTACCCATGTAACTGCCGCCGTCGGACGTAGTCTTTTGTATCGTCTCGCCAATCCGAGAAATTACCGCATCGATCACTTGTTCCCGGGTCTGGCCGCCGTTCTCATCGAAGCCCGTCAACGCCTCCTCGACTTGCCGTCGGATATAATCGCTGAGGTTTTTGTATCGTTCTTCATCCGACGTCCCTGTGACGCCCAGCTTTTGCAGCGCATACGGCTCGATGACGCCATAGACCATCTTCATGTCGGCGTCCTGGGAATTGTACAGTGCGTAGCGGTCGGCGCGGCCGGGCAGATCGTTGAGGATGCCCTCCAGCCGTAGGTTTTCGTCGTTCCACTTCAGGTACCACTTCGGCGAGTCCTCGTCGCTGCATTGGTACAGCAGCGCCTTTAGAATGGCAGTGCGCCATGCCACGGCGGTGCGTTCTGCCGGCATAATGGCGTTAAAGCCGGCGGTGTTGCTGCCGTACAGGGCCTCCCACTTGCCGGAATCCCCCTCTTTGGTCATACCCTTTTGAAGCAGCATGGGCACCGCGATAACAAGGCCGTCTTTTTTGCTCAAATCGGTTACTTCGATTTTACTCGGCTGAATGTCCCCGGAGCCTTCATGAAACGCCCCGTAGGTCAGCGAACCGGTTTCCACAATGTTGGATACGAAACTTGCGTATGAACCGGTCTGATACCGGTTGGCCACCACCAGCATGGCAGTGGCGGGATTAAACTGCAATACGATATTCTCCGGCAAGGGCCGGTATCCGGCGGGGGTTTTAGTTTCCTTAAGGATATAGTACATCGTGTCGTCCGACGAATACCGGTCGGCAAAGTTGAAGGGGCGCATTTCGCCGGATTCGTCCTCCTCGAGGAACGTGGCGGAGCCGTTCTCTGCGGTTTTCAGGGTGGCTAGAACCCCGCTGGTTTCCTCATAGTCGCTAATCTTGCTGCTCGTTTGGGTGAGACCGTCTTTGAGCCTGGCGGCATACAAATCGAATTCCACTCCCGCAAGGGGGGCGCCGTTTTGATCTACCTTCCTGATATGATGGTAAAGCATCGGCTGTAGGTTGAAGCGCAGGTATAAGCTGGAGTCGTAATTGCCTCGCTCCAGATAGAACATCTTTAGGGTGTGGGCGGAACTGCTGGCAAAGGTTTTTTTGCCGTCTGCCATCTCATTCCAGCCCATCGCGTCGGTTTTCTCCTTGCCCAAAGCCTTTGTAAAGAGATCATAAAGGGTGGTTTTGACAGCCTCTGCTCCCGGCGTCTGCGGAATTTTTCCATTTGTCCGCCAGCTCTGGCCCGTCACTACCTCGCCGGTAGCGAAATTGATGGTGCCGTACAGTTCGCTGTGGATGCCGCCGATATCCAAAACCAGCACGTCGTCCACAAAAACCCAAACGTCGTCGTCGCCGGAGAATTCAAAGATCATGTCCTGTTTGCCGGTCGCCCCCATGTTCATCTTGCCGTTCACCGGTTGGGTAAAGTCAATCTCCAGCGACATCCCCATATGATGGTTGAGAAAGACCTCTTGACGGGTGGATTGATTAATCAGCGGCTGGGACCATTTGGTGTTATCCAGGTGACCGACGCTGCTGCTTAGAATCTGCTTGCCGTCCGCTGTGGTTTCAAGACTGTCAAATACCTGCCTGCCCGTATTGAAGGGATAGAAGTTTCCCAAACTCATATCGCCGTTAAATCCTTTGCCGTCCCAGCCTCCGTCCGTGCGCCACACGGCAGGGCCGTCGTACAGGATAAAGGATCCGTCGCTGGGCTGGCCGTCCTGTGTGACGGCATCGCCGCTTTCGTCTTTTACAAATTCGGCAAAATTGTTCCGGGCGTTGTAATAGTAATAACCCTTGTCATCCATCTGAAACAGACCGGTGACATTTTGGTAGGCTTTTTTGTAATTGGAACCGGATTCCTTCGTCAGATCAAACAAGTAGTCCAAAGAGGCGTCCACCTTGGAATAGTCCCACGTGTTATCTGACTTTTTTATCGCCCCCGCCCCTTGGAGCACGGTGGACGACAGCGCCGGGGCGATTAAGGCGTTTGCAAGGTTGTTTGCAGCGTAGGGATTTTCGGCCCGGTATAGGTTGGTTAGTTCTCCGGGAATGGTCACGTCGTTCAGGGGAGTCCTCGCCTCGCTCAGGTTAATCATGGGATAGCCGCTTTTCAGGGTGTTTTCCACAATCCCTTTTAAGTTGGTATATTTCTGCGCCCATTTTTTTCCCGCGCCGGCGCCGATGTTCCAGTAGCCCGCCCCCACCATTGAGTCGCCAAAGAGCAGAAGACGGTTTTGGTTAATGCCTCTGTTCCATTCATTGGGGCCCGCCGCGTTGTAGGCGGGGTCCCGGTCCAGGAGGTCCTTTTGGGTCGCGCCGTCCTTAGCCGAGGTGTAGTCAAACAGGTTCACCGTAACGTTTGGCGGGTTTGGCCCCTGTACGATATGGGTTTTCAGCGCGGTGTCCAGTTCCGCCTGCGTCAGAGTCCGCCGGTTGCCGGGATAATCGGCGTATAGCCCTGCGCCGCCAAGCACCAGCATAACCTGCGGCTGCGGGATGCCTTCATGCAGAGTATAGCCCTGCGGCAGTCCGGCGAATAGGGAATAGGAGCCCTCATATCCGCCGGAGTCGGGCAACACGGACAGATCCCATTCCAGCGGAAGCGTCCCGGTCGTGCCGTCGGACATGGAAGCCGTCAGTTCCTCCGGCAGCAGCTGGCGCACGTCTTGCCCCGTTGCAGGCATGTTCACACTGGCCCCCGGTAGGCTTAGATACCACTGGCCGCCGCTCTGAATCAGGGATTCGTGGCGATCCACCCAGTTCCAGCCGATCACGTCGCGCGCCGTGCGTTTTTCCATGGTGATTGCAGGCAGGATCAACGCATAGGTGGTGGAGAATACTACAATTGCAGCCAGTGATACGGCGAGGGTATAATACCATTTGCGCCGTTTCTTTGCCGAAAGCTTTTGCTCTTTTACAGATGTCATGTTCACCGGCTGTTCTCTCCCTTCCACAAATATTCCATAGATAAAATCAGTTTACTCCACCGAATTGATCCAGCGGCCAAACACGGAGAACAATAATCCCCACAAGCTGTTCTTCCGCCACGCAGCCGACCGCCGTGCTGCGGGAATCCACGGAAACGCTGCGATGGTCGCCCATGACAAACAGGCGGGATTCCGGAACCTGATAAGGCAGCTCCAGATCGCATTCGCCCAGCGCTTTTTCTGTCAGATACGGCTCGTCGAGGGGGATGTCGTTTACATATACGGTTCCATCCTTGTCGATATTTACCCAGTCTCCCGCCTGAGCAATCAACCGTTTTACAAGCACCTTGTTGTTGTACCGAAAGACCACCAGATCCCCTGTTTCATAGGAGCCCGATTTTACCGAGATGACAATCTGACCGTTTTCCAGCGTAGGCGTCATGGAGGAGCCGTAGATTTTCAGCACCGGAAGCCACAGCGTTGCAACCAGAACAGCAATAGCCGCGACGGTAATCAATGTAAAAACCGTGCTGCGGAACACATTTCTGAACCGGCGCCTATAGCGCACGCGTCGAAGTTCCGTCTCCAGTTGTTGAATCGTAGGAAGCGGCCGTGAATCCGGTTCCATTTTTCTCGTCCGAATCATTGGGATTCCCCCGGTTCGTCTTGTTTTTCCGGACATTCGCATAAGCCGCCGCTCAGCCGTTTCACGTTTTCCAGGTACTGATCCGCCGCCTTCTGCGCCGCCTCAAACACGCCGTTGAGCTTCAACGACGCTTCGGCTATGGAACCGGCGCTGTCTATGATAAGCCGCCGCTCTTCCAGCAAGCCGGTTGCCTTTTCCAGCTCCGCCTTCAGCTTCTGCATCTCTCTGCTTTGCTCAAGCAGCATTTCCAGAAGTTCGCCGCGTTTCAGTTTTCTTAATTCCTTATCCGTCATAACAGGAGCCCGCTCCTTTCCGTTTCGTTTTTCCTACCGCAGGGTTTTATAAACCTCCCCGGATTTTACCAAGTTTGAGAAGCCCGACCAAAGCAGATTCCATATCAGTTCCATACTTTCTGAATCGGAGGACAGCTCCCCTCCGATCATCCTTCTGGCAAAGGAACCGGTCACATCGGAAAGATACATTCGGCAATACTCCAATCGGAGCTTGCAGTTCGCGTGTTGTTCTAAAAATGCTCTCGCGCTCCAAAAGCAGAACGGCATGCGGTCTACCGCTTTTTCGGACCTATAATATTTGGAGTCTCGGTATTCAAAATAAAAAATGGTCTGATAAGGGTTTTGCACCAGAAACGAGATGTATTTGATCCATATATCATGGATGTGCCGGCACAGGTCCTCCCTTGTTTCGATTACAGGTATGGCTTCCTGTTCAAATAACGCTTGGATCTTCTGTTCTACGCGCAGGTAACACTGGAAAAGGAGCTTTTCCTTTGTTTCATAGTGGCGGTAGATCAGGGAATCCGATACGCCGCATGCATCTGTTACCTGTCTCATGGAAAAGAAAGCCAACCCGCCTTCCGCTATGATCTGCATGGTTGTATCCAGCAGCAGTTCTTTATTCGTAATCTTTTTAATTTTCACCATGCTCCTTTTCGTTTGCTTTACAACTTAATTACAGTTATGTTGTATGATAAACAATAAAATTGCGATATATTGCTATTTGCGGAGTTATAACAATCCTGTTTAGGGTACAAAAAAAGCTCCTTCT
>JAAWNT010000038.1 GCA_022799115.1 Clostridiales bacterium
GGGGGGATTCACAAGGGGGAATCTCCCCCTTGTGCGTATTCTTTGCTTCCTTTCTTGTACGAGCAAGAAAGGAAGGCCCCCGCGGCAGCGGATACAATACAACATAGGGATCTATGTTAAGACAACAAGTTGGGAAACCTACCAATAGTACCAAGTCAATAAAAGAGCCCCGAAAAAAAAGAGACCGCCTCCTGAAAAGCAAGGAGGCGGCCCCAACCGCAGGACGATAAAAAACAAGAAAACGAAAAGAAAGATTCGAGAAAAATAAAAAATCAACGCAACAAAATCGTATCAATCTCAAACCAAAACGTACTCCCCACGCCCTCCTGGCTCGTGACGCCATAATCCGCCCCGTGCATATCCAGCACCGACTTCACAATGGACAGCCCCAGACCGGTGCCGATCACCGCGCGCTTGTGGGTTTTATCCACTTTATAATACCGGTCCCAAATATAGGGAAGCTCCTCCTGGGCGATGCCCTTGCCGTGGTCGGTGACCTCCAGCCGAACCCGTCCCGGAACTACCCGCTGGGTGACGATCACCGTCTTATCCTCCCCGGCATAGTTGACGGCGTTATTAATCAGGTTATACACCACCTGGGAAATCTTGATCTCGTCGGCCCGGACGAATACGTCGGTATCGCAGATAAATTCCACCTTATACCCGTCCTGGCTGGTGAGCAGCGAATAACGCTTCAGAATGGAGCGCACGCTCTGGGTAAGATCGAACTCCGTCAGGCTCAGGCTCTGGGCGCCCGATTGCAGCTTGGAAATGTCCAGCAGGTCGGTGACCAAACTGCTCAGCCGGGTGGCCTCGTCGATGATTACCTGCACGTTCTCCGGCGTATTCTCACCGGGAATGTCCCGCATCATCTCCCCGTATCCGGTAATCATGGTCAGCGGGGTGCGCAGGTCGTGAGAGATATTGGCAATTAGATCCCGCCGGAGTCCCTCCACCTTGGACAGCTCGGTGGCGGCGTAATTCAGAGTGTCGTTGAGCTGTTTGATCTCCTTATATCCCTCGCCCTCAAAGGTGACGTCATATCTCCCCTTGGCCAGGCTTTGCGCCGTTTCGTTGATCTTGACGATGGGCTTTGACACCATCCGGGAGATCAGGATGGACAACACCAAAGCCAGCGCCACCAAAATGCCGGTGATAATCATAAGTTGGATGCGCAGGGTTTCTACGGTAGAATTCACCGGGCTGATGGAGGAATGGAGCATCACCATCACCGAGGATCTGTCCGTCCGGGTCACCAGCGACACATAAATGAGACTGTCGTTTTTCAGCCGGTCGGCAGGGGGGGCCACGCCGTAAATGCCTCCGTATTGTCCCTGAATGAAATACTCCCGGTTCCATTGGCTGGAGTTCGTTTCCAGCAGGGTGCCGCCTTTTTCCTTGGCCCGGTTTGCATAGTCGTAAAGCTCCATATAGGTCATCCGATGGATGGCGCTGTCCGGCGACGCCTGCACCGAGAAAAGATCTTGAAACAGGTTTTTGATATCCAGATCCAAAATACGCACGCTCACGTCGTTTTGGGTGGAGATATCATCAACCAAGGCGGGCAGGCCCTTATTGTCAATGTTTTGCACAATGGCCTGAGCGCAGGATTCGATGTTCTTGGTTTTGATGGACTGGTAAAAGCTATCCAGAAAAACGATCTGGAACAGCCACAAAAGGATCAGCAGCACCGCCGCAAAGGAAGCGAACCCGAAGCAGATTTGCCAGCGGACGCTGATCTTATCAAGCTTCAAAGCGATACCCCACCCCGCGCAGGGTGACAATGTAGCCGCTGTAGGGCCCTAAGCTCTTGCGCAGCAGCTTGATATGGGTATCCAGGGTGCGGTCGTCTCCCATAAAATCGTAGCCCCACACCTCGTTAATCAGCTTTTCCCGGGTCAGGGCAATGCCCCTGTTTTTCACCATATAGAAAAGCAGCTCATACTCCTTGGGGGTCATATCCACCCTTGCCCCGTCGATGTAAACGATGCGGGCGGTAAAGTCCACCGTCAGCCCGCCAAAGCTCACCATGTCCCGCTGGGCGTTCCCGGCGGAGCCCTTGGCCCGCTTCAGGATGGCGGCCACCCGCATCATCAGTTCCTTGGGAGAAAAGGGTTTCACCACGTAGTCATCCACCCCCAGCTCAAAGCCGTGGATGCGGTCGTATTCCTCGCCCCGGGCGGACAGCATGATTACCGGGGTTGCGCTGGTTTTGCGGATCTCCCGGCAGGCGGAAAAGCCGTCCAGCTCCGGCATCATAATATCCATAATGATTAAATCGAAGCTCTCGGACCGGCAGATGTGGACCGCCTCCATGCCGTCTCCGGCCTCCTCCACCTGATAGCCCTCAAATTCCGCGTATTTCTTGATAATCTGGCGGATACGATCTTCGTCGTCCACCACTAAGATTCGGTACATACCGCGCCCTCCTGCTGAAATCAAAAATAACGGCGGTCCGTTCCCCCCGCCGTTTGACGGGGATGGAGATTCCGCCTATGAAACGATGCCGCCTCCCGCCAGGGCGGGAGCTTCTTTTCAGATTGTAAAACAGCCCTGTGACGGCTGGGTGATTTTCCGGGGAATACTGAGTAAAAAATGCGGGGCCGACGGGGCGGAATGGCATTTGGGGGACGGCATGGCCCCTGGACAAATCCATTTTCCCGCGTGAAAATGTTCCATCCCTTGTTGGAAGGCCCTTTTGCCCCTTCTAATCCGGTATGGCGGACAATAGCGCCCGGTACCGCTGTGGGTCCAAAAAGTCCGACTGGTCAAGCCCGGCTGAAGCCAGCAAACCCGCCAGGTTCGAAAGCCATTGGGAATCCCTCTGGGAAACGGCCTTGCCTGCGGCGTTTTCAATGAGCTGAGCCAGATTTCCCCGGGGTACGTCGGAAAGCAGCAAACGGCGGATCTCCTCCGCCCCCGGCCAGCTCATATCCCTGAGCCATTCCATCATATCGGGAAGGGCCTCGTCCAATGCGGGACGGCCCATCAGTTTGAGTGCGAACGCCGCGCCCTTCCAACAGGACATTCCTTCTCCGGGCATCACCAGACGCCGGGGAAGCCCCAGCTCATTCCCCAGAGTGAAGATTGCGGCGTCCCGGTCGCTTTTGGAGCGTCCGGAACTGAGGTTTTGCAGATAATCGTGCAACGTCATGGCAGCAGGAACCTCCCAAGCTGGGCCACGCTCTGCGCCAGCACGGCAGCCCCCTGGGAGACAAGCTCCTCCCGGGTTCCATAGCCGTAGAGCGCCCCAATGAAGTCCACCCCGGTCTGTCTGGCCCCCTGGGCGTCAAAATGGGTATCCCCCACCATTACCACCCGCTCGCCTTTGGAAACGCCGCACTGCTGCATGGCATAGGGAATCAACTCTTTTTTCAGCGACCGGGCCCCGTCGGGCAGCGATCCCACCACCGCCTGAAAGCAGGGCAGAATTCCCATGCGCTCTAAAATGCGCAGCGCGGCGTCCTCCGGCTTGGAGGTGGCGGTGGCCACTCGGACCCCTGCGTCTCCAAGAGCATGGAGCAGCTCCGCGATGCCGTCGTACAGCCTGGTTTGCAGCCAGCCCTCGGTGTTGTAATAGGCCCGAAACCGGCGGACCCCCTCGTCGGCCTCCGTCTGGGTCATGCCGCAGAAGTCCCGAAAGCTGTCCCTCAAGGGCGGACCGATAAACCGGCGCAGCTCGGGATCGGAGGGGATGGGCCGGTTCATCTCATCAAGGGCGCGGCGGATGGAATTGCGGATGCCCTCCCCGGTATCGCAAAGGGTGCCGTCCAGGTCAAACAGCACCACGTCATAGGCGCAAGCCATGGTTATTCTCCGTCCCTGCCGCGCCTGGCGGCCTTTTCCGCAAAGCCCTCGCGCTTGATGGAAACCCTTTCATGCTCGCCGGCAGCCACCAGGCCCCCTTCGTCATAGGCGCGCACCGCAAACCGGAACACCCGGCCCTCCACGCTCGTGAGCTCGGCTTCAGCGGTCACCGTCATGCCCAGAGCGGTGGGGTTTAAGTGCTCGATATTGAGCTTGGTTCCCACCGTGGTGTAGACGTCTTCCAGTCCGCTCTGCGCCAGGTCGGCGGCCGCTCCCTCCATGAGCGCCGCCACCATAGGGGTGGCCAGCACCTCTACGCTGCCGCTTCCCACCGAGGTGGCCAGCATATCCCTGGTAACCTTCTTTTGACGGGTGGCCTTTGCTCCTACTTTTAATTCCTGCATGGTTATTACCTCCTACTTTTTCAGGGGATTTGGAACCGCCGGTCCGTTCTATTCCCATTGGCTCAGGCAGCGCAAGGGAATGCCGTTCCATTCCTCGCACCATAAGCCTTCAAGCCTTCGTTTTTTTGCCGCCTCGTGATCGCCGGGGGTGCTTCGGTGAAAGAGAGCCGTTACTAGGAAAACAAACGCTCTCCGGTTCTGCTCCCCGCTTTGGACGGCGCTTTCTTTATGAGCGTCCTCTGGCGAGGGCTTCTTTACAGCGGCCCGGCGTTCCCCGCAAATATTGCCCAAGGCTGATTTCCTGTTCATAAAACGTGGCGAAAAACTGTGCCGGATGCATGAATTGGGCTCTTCTCGGGTTTCCCCTGTTTGCAACCCCATGATTTTTTATGCTATACTAGTATAACATATTTTTCCCTATCTCGCTATGAAAAGGTTGGTGTCCCATTTGTCACGTAATGATAACGCCGTGCTCCGGCCCGGCCTCCCCCGGCCGCGTATCCACGCCATGGACGAGCTCCGGGGGTTTTGTGTGCTGTGCATGATCTTTTACCACGCCTTCTACACCATGGGTTTTCTCTTTGATCTTCCCCTTGGCAGAACATTGCTGTATTTCTTCATGCCCGCCGAACCGTTTTTCGCCGGTCTGTTTATCCTGATCTCCGGCATCTCCTCCCAGTTGTCCCACTCCAATCTCATCCGGGGAATCAAACTTTTGGCGGTGGCGGCGGCGATTACCGGATTCACCCTGCTGCTGATCCCGGAAGAGGCCATTCGGTTTGGCATCCTGCACCTGCTCTCCGCGGGTATGATCCTGTTTGGACTCGTCTCCCCGCTGCTCAACAAGTGCAACGTGTGGGCGGGCCTTCTGCTTACCGGCGCCCTCTTCGTATGCACCTTTCAAATTGGTACCCTTGGGTTTGGCGTGCAGGGGATATTCTCCGTGCCCATGCCCCCGCTTCCCTTCTCCCTGCAATTTTTATATCCAAATCGTATGATCGCAGATCAATTATACTCAGCGGACTACTTCCCTCTGCTCCCCTGGATCTTTTTATTCCTGGCGGGCACTTTTCTGGGACGGTTCGCCCGGGACGGCCTGTTTCCCCGGTTTTTATATCCCTCTCGGGTGCCCCCTCTTTCCTGGCTGGGCAAACACGCGCTGATCCTCTATATTGTCCATCAGCCGGTGATTTTTGGGCTGGTGTACGGGGTGATGTTCCTTTTGCGGGCCCTGGGATTATGGCAGGGAACCCTGCCCGTTTTGTTTTAATCCGGGATAGCGCCCCCACGCCGCGTCGGTTCGCCGGAGTACGACTGCCCTGGGCAGGAGGATGCGCGGCGTGTTCCGCAAACCGGAGTTTGCCCCTCCGCTGTTTCCCATCGGACGCGGCGCGGCCCAGAAGCGCTCTCCCCCTTTGCTGGCGGCTCCCCTGGGATTTTGCTCCTAAGGGAGCCGTTCTCGGCCCATTTGGTCCCATTGATTTTATCAGAAAGCAGGTTTATCACTATGGATTATACCGCCGCTCTTTGCGAGCAATTTCATCTAAAGCCCTGGCAGGTGGACAATGTCATTTCCCTGCTGGACGAGGGCAACACCATTCCCTTTATCGCCCGTTACCGAAAGGAAGCCCACGGCGCCCTGGACGACCAGGTGCTCAGAGAGCTCAGCGACCGGCTGTGCTATCTGCGATCCATGGACAAGCGCCGGGAAGAGATTCGGGAGCAGGTCACGGCGCTTGAGGCCATGACCGACGAGCTTTCCGCCGCGCTGGATCACGCTTGTACATTGGCGGAGCTGGAGGACCTTTACCGCCCCTACCGGCCCAAACGGAAAACCCGCGCTTCCATTGCCCGGGAAAAGGGATTGGAACCGCTTGCCCAGGCCGTTTTCGCCCAGGATCCCAAAGGAGAATCCCCCATTGATCTGGCAGGGGGCTATGTCAATCCGGAAAAGGGAGTGGAATCCCCAGAGGAGGCGTTACAGGGCGCGCTGGATATCATCGCGGAGCAGCTCTCCGACGACGCGGGCATCCGCAAGCGTCTGCGCGTGGTGGGAGAGGCTCAGGGAGTGCTGCGCTCCAAGGCGGCTAAACCGGACGAGGATTCGGTATACGCCCAGTATTACGACTTTGAGGAACCCCTGCGCAGGCTGGCGGGCCACCGGGTGTTGGCCATCGACCGGGGCGAGCGGGAAGGTTTTTTGAAGGTTTCCATTTCGCTGGATCCGGGAAAAGCCATGAACATCGTGCATTCGGTGGCGCTCAAGGGGGAATCCCCCTGCGCTCAGGCGGTGACGAAGGCCGCCCAGGACGCCTACGACCGGCTCATCTTCCCCTCCATCGAACGTGAGCTGCGCTCCTCCCTCACCGAGCAGGCGGCGGAACAGGCCATCAAGGTGTTTTCGGTAAACCTCAGGCATCTGTTGATGCAGCCTCCGGTCAAGGGCAAGGTAGCGATGGGGCTTGACCCCGGCTATCGCACCGGCTGTAAGGTGGCCGTTGTGGACGAAACCGGACGCGTGCTGCATACCGGCGTGATCTATCCCACCCACTCCCAGGCCAAGGTGAAGGAGGCGGAACAGGTGGTTTCGGATCTGATTCAAAAATATGGGGTGCAGGTTATCGCCATCGGCAACGGCACCGCCTCCAAGGAAACCGAGCTGTTTACCGCTCGGGTGATTTCCTCATTGGGGACCGGCGTTTCTTATATGGTGGTCAGCGAGGCCGGAGCCTCGGTGTACTCCGCCTCCAAGCTAGCCGCGGAGGAGTTCCCCGACTTCGACCTCACCCTGCGCAGCGCGGTATCCATCGCCCGCCGGTTGCAGGACCCGTTGGCAGAGCTTGTAAAAATCGATCCCAAGGCCATCGGGGTGGGCCAATACCAGCACGACATGCCCAAAAAACGTCTGGACGAGGCCCTGGGCGGCGTGGTGGAGGATTGCGTGAATCGAGTGGGGGTAGACCTGAACACCGCCTCCCCCTCTCTGCTTTCTCATGTATCGGGACTGAGCGCCGCCGTTTCCAAGAACATTGTGGCTTACCGGGAAGAAAACGGGGCCTTCCGTTCCCGCGCCGAGCTGAAAAAGGTCAAGAAGCTGGGCCCCAAGGCCTTTGAACAGTGCGCGGGGTTCCTCCGGGTGCCGGAAAGCGGCAACGTGCTGGACAATACCGCCGTACATCCGGAGTCCTATGCCGCAGCCAAAGCTCTGCTCACAGAGTGCGGCTTTACGTTACAGGACGTAAAACAGGGACGCATCTCCTCCTTAAAGGAAAAGGCCGGTTCCATCGGCCTTGCGGAGCTATCCAGCCGAATCGGCGCGGGGGTTCCCACCATTGAAGACATCATCAAGGAGATCTCCCTGCCCGGTCGCGATCCTCGCGACGAGCTGCCGCCCCCGCTGCTGCGCACCGACGTGCTCAGCATGGAGGACCTGAAACCAGGCATGGAGCTGACCGGTACCGTGCGCAACGTCATCGACTTCGGCGCGTTTGTGGACGTGGGGGTTCATCAGGACGGGCTGGTGCACATCTCCCAAATCTGCAACCGCTATATCAAGCATCCCTCAGAAGCCCTCAAGGTGGGGGATATCGTCAAGGTGTGGGTGCTTTCGGTGGATTTGAAGAAAAAGCGGATCGGCCTGAGTATGCTGGCGCCTAAAGACGACCATGAGGGGTAAAAAACCGGTCGCTCTCCGTTGCCGCCTTTGCTGCGCTCGGTTTGGAAATACGAGGCCTTACTCCATCAACGGCTGCCGGTGAATCCGGGTTGCAATGACTGCGGGTTTAGGAACGCCGCCCCTCAACCAGCTGCCGAACCGGGAGGGAAATCCCTTTATCCGGCTCATATCTGATCGGTACAATATCGTTTTCCTGCGCACCGGCCTGATGCGGAAAATGAAATTCCACCGTATTGCGTGTTTGAGAAAAAACCAGTATAATAAAATACATTGACAAAACGGATCCAAGGAGGTCGCAATGATACTAGAAACAAAGCGGCTTATTCTCCGTGAGATGACTCGAGAGGATTTTCCCGCGCTATGCCGTATCTTACAGGACGAAGAGGTGATGTACGCCTACGAGCACGCCTTTTCCGATGAGGAAGCATGGGAATGGCTCAACCGCCAGATGCAGCGGTATCATGACGACGGCTTTGGCCTGTGGGCCGTGGCGCTGCGGGAAACCGGCTCTATGATCGGCCAGTGCGGGATTACCTGGCAGGACTGGGGAGAGCGCCGCGTGCTGGAGGTGGGCTATCTCTTTGAGAAAGCCTTTTGGCATCAGGGCTACGCCACCGAGGCGGCGGCGGCCTGTAAGCAGTATGCGTTTGATGTCCTGGGCGCCGACGAGGTTTACTCCATCATCCGGGATAATAATTTCCCCTCCCAAAGGGTGGCCCGCCGCAACGGCATGGTTCCCTGCGGCCGGATGGTGAAGCATTATTATGATATGGACATGCCCCATCTTTTGTTTGTGGCCAAGGTGGGTGCAAAAACTCCCGGGTGAGCACGCCCTCTTTCTCCCCGCTTTCAGGGAAAATGGACGCTATGTCCCTTTCCTGTCATGGGGGGTGAACCCTTTCCCCAGGCCATGACATCCGTTTGCGCTTCCCTTCCGATCCGTACCCGCGCCATCCGTTAAGCGTTGGAAAGGCTTTGGGATTGGATTGGTTTTATTAAGCTATGCGCCGTTATTCCGGCATTAGAAAGGTTGTTGTCATTATGAAATTAGGCATTGTGGGGCTGCCCAATGTGGGTAAAAGCACCCTGTTTAACGCGATCACCGACGCGGGCGCCCAGTCCGCCAACTATCCCTTTTGTACCATCGAGCCCAATGTGGGCGTGGTAGCGGTTCCGGACAAACGCCTGGATCTTCTGGCAGAGCTCTACCACCCGGTGAAGGTTACCCCGGCCTCCATCGAGTTTGTGGACATCGCGGGATTGGTGCGGGGCGCCTCCAAGGGAGAGGGCCTGGGCAACAAGTTTTTGAGCAACATCCGCGAGGTGGACGCCATCGTCCATGTGGTGCGCTGCTTTGAAAACGACGACATCGTCCATGTGGAGGGCAGCATTGATCCCGCCCGGGATATCGAGACCATCAACGTGGAGCTAATCCTGTCGGACATCGACGTGCTGGACCGGCGCATCGACAAGACCCAGAAGATGCTCAAGGGAGACAAGGGGCTTCAGGGGGAATTTGACTTTTTGAAACGGGTGAAGGAAGCCCTCAACGAAGGCAAGCCCGCCCGCTCCGTGGAGTGCACCGAAGAGGAGAAGGAGATTCTCTCCACCGTGGCGCTGCTCACCAACAAGCCCATTCTTTACGCCGCCAACATGAGTGAGCAGGACTTTAAGGAGGGGGTGGACCAAAACCCCTATCTTAAGGTAGTGCAGGACATCGCCCAGAGCGAACACGCGGGGGTGCTGCCCATCTGCGCCGAAATCGAAGCCGAAATCGCGGGAATGGATAAAGAGGAAAAGGAACTGTTCCTTTCCGACATGGGGTTACAGGAATCCGGCCTTGACCGTCTGATCCGGGAGTGCTACAGCCTGTTGGGGCTGATCTCCTACCTCACTGCCGGGCAGCCGGAGGTGCGCGCCTGGACCATTGAAAAAGGCACCAAGGCCCCGGGGGCCGCAGGCAAAATCCACACGGATTTTGAACGGGGATTCATCCGCGCGGAGGTCATTGATTACAAGGATCTGCTGGCGTGCGGTTCCCTGGCCGCCGCCAAGGAAAAGGGCCTCGTGCGCTCCGAGGGCAAGGAGTATGTGATGAACGACGGGGACGTAGTGCTGTTCCGGTTTAATGTGTAATATTCTTTGAACAAAAAGGCCTTCTGTTTTCCTTGAAAAAGGGTGCGGAAGGCTTTTCTGCTTTAAACATCACAAAAAAACTCCCCAGCAAAGGAGGCTACGCGGTTTGGCCGCAACCAAAGAACGTAAGCGCAAAAGGACCGGCATAGCCAGCGGCTTTGGAGGGGGGTCCAAGGCCCACTGCGGCGGAGTTCTTCTACGTTAGCCCGGGAAGCATAACGGATACTTGGCGGGCCGTTAAAGATCCTTTGTGCGTTTGCGCCCTAGTTGCGTTTTCGTTCCTTTTGCGCTGTTTCAGCCTTTTTGCAAAGACCCGCCAAAAATCCGTGTATGCCCCGTCTTGTTGCGCTCAGGTTTTATTTACTTGGTAGTCTTTGCTGGTTTCCCAACCTGTTGTTTTACCATAGGTCCTTATGGTGTTATTGCACCCGCTCATGCCGCGGGGGCACCTACTTTCTTGCTTGTACAAGAAAGTAGGCAAAGAATACACACAAGGGAGTGATTCCCCCTTGTGAATCCTCCCAAGGCCCGCTGCGGCGGGGTTCTTCTACGTTAGCCCGTCAAGCATAACGGATACTTGGCGGACCGTTAAAGGGCCTTTGTGGTTTTGCACCCTGATTGCGTTTTCGTTCCTTTTGTGCGGTTTCAGCCCTTCTGCAAAGGCCCGCCAAAAATCCGTGTATGCCCCGTCTTGTTGCGCTGTATAGCGGGTGCAGGACAGAACACGTTGGAAACAGTTCGAGCGACTGCGTGGGGGCTTGACGAGCGCAAACGTCGGAGAATGATGGCGATTTGAACGGCGTAGACGTTCACTCTGAGCCATCATTCCGCTAGGCTTCACCTAGAAGACCCGCCGCAGCGACCTTCAGGGGTTCTCC
>JAAWNT010000014.1 GCA_022799115.1 Clostridiales bacterium
GGTTCTCCAAGGGGGTGAAACCCACTTGGACGCACTCTTTGCGTACTTTCTCTTGCGCAAGAGAAAGTATGTGCCCCCGCGGCATGAGCGGGTACAATAAAACAAAAGGGATCTATGTCAAAACAATAAGTCGGGATACCCATAAAAAGTATAAAATAACAAAAAACCGACGTTGGAAAACCAACAAAAAGCATCGAATTATGAATCTAATTCAAAAACGTCGGCGCTGAAAAAGTCAAAAAGAGAAATCCCCAACCCGTCGCATAGCTTTATCAGGGTATTGATCCGAAGCAGTTTATAGCTTCCGTCTAGAATCGCCTGAATGGATGAGACAGCCACACCCGTTTTTTTCGACAGTTCTTTGGGAGACACTTCATAAAAGCGGCACAGCTCCGAAAGCCGGATGGCCACCTTTTGCTGGATATCCATGAAAACACATCCTTCTACTAAGACGAGGTTTTTATTTCTTGCGATTGATGTTTTTTTCGTTTTCGTTGTAGGCTTTCTTGATGCTGGTATCGGTTTCTTTAACCAATGATAACAGGTATTCCTGATTTTTTGGAGATAATTTTCTGAAAGTATCAACGGCTTCATGAAGGATTGTATCTTTCATTATAGTCACCTCTTTATATTAATTTTATGTTATTAATATATCATAAAATTAATATAAAATCAACTGATATTATTAATTTGATTATAAGTTCTCTTGTGTTTTTATAAAGAATATGATAATCTGTGAGTATAGAAAGGTATAAAAAATAAAAGGTGAAAAAGATGACGAATCGTTTAAAGCAACTACGGAAAATATTAAAGGTAAATCAGACAGATTTTGCAAAACAATTGGGTTTAACACAAACAGCTTATTCTATGATTGAGAATGGTATTAACCCATTGTCTGATCGATATATTAAGGTTATTTGTTCCTCCTATCATGTTAGCGAAAGCTGGCTTCGTACAGGAGAAGGCGATATATTCTTTTCGTCCCCATATGAAAGAGAGTTTACCAAACTTTTTAGTCAATTGATGCCAGAGACGCAGGAATTCCTTCTACTTATGGCAAAGGAACTATTGAAAACTCAGCAAAAACTTGTGCATTTGGAGGAGAAAAATCCAACAAGCCTCTAGCAAATCAAGGGCATATCATGCAAAAAGCGGGATATCTGTCAGCAATATCTGCGACAGTTCTCACCTTGTATTCAAAAGGAAAAAGGGGTATACTGATTACAGAAATAGGTAAGGAGGATTCTGTTATGAAGATTCTGGTTACTGGAGGCGCGGGCTACATCGGCAGCCACACCTGCGTGGAGCTGTTAAACGCAGGGTATGAGGTGGTTGTGGTGGACAACCTGTGCAATTCCAGCGAAAAAGCCTTGGATCGGGTGCAGGAAATCACCGGCAAGACTCTCGCTTTCTACCAGAGCGATTTGCTGGACGAAATCGCTCTGAATAATATCTTTGAAAAGGAATCCATCGACGCGGTGATTCACTTCGCCGGGCTCAAAGCAGTCGGGGAATCGGTGCAAAAGCCGCTGGAATATTATCACAATAACTTGACGGGCACCTTTTTGCTGTGCGACGCTATGCGCCGGCACGGGGTAAAGAACATTGTGTTCAGTTCTTCCGCCACGGTATACGGTAGCCCCAAGACGGTTCCTATCCGGGAGGATTTTCCCCTGTCGGTCACCAACCCCTATGGCAGAACCAAACTGATTTTGGAGGATGTGCTTACCGATCTGCACACCGCCGACCCTCAGTGGAACGTGGTGTTGCTTCGCTACTTTAATCCCATCGGCGCCCATAAAAGCGGTCGCATCGGGGAGAATCCCCGTGGGATTCCCAATAACCTGCTGCCCTATGTCTCGCAGGTGGCCGTTGGGAAATTGGAATGCATCAACGTATTTGGCGACGATTACGATACTCATGACGGCACCGGCGTTCGGGATTATATCCATGTGGTGGATCTGGCCCAGGGACATGTCAAAGCTCTGAATAAGATCATGGAAAATCCCGGCGTGGCGATCTATAATTTGGGGACGGGGATCGGCTACAGTGTGCTGGATATTATCCACAGCTTTGAAAAGGCCTGTGGAAAAACGCTGCCCTATCGGATCGCGCCCCGGCGTCCTGGGGATATCGCCACATGCTACGCCGACGCTTCAAAGGCGCTCAATGAATTGGGATGGAAAGCGGAAAGGGACCTTTCCGAGATGTGCGAGGATAGCTGGCGCTGGCAGAAGAATAATCCCAATGGCTATGAGGATTAATGACTTCTCTCCAGCGAGACGCCGTTAACATGTATCATAATCAAATATCCTACAGACTAGTGTTTGCACGGATTTTGATATGGCCTATTGCCCTTTAAGGGACGCGAAATGATATTACCGCCAATTGCTCCGCGCTCTGTAAACGGCTGGCCGTTCCCATTAGAATGAATGATACAATTCGCTTACTGTTTATTAAGCGTTCACAACGCAAAGACAAGTAGGAAGCAAACGCGAGAAGTTTCTGGCAAAACCAAACGTTTTGTCTTGATTAAGTAGTAATAGAAAAGGAGGAAGCAACGCTTCCTCCTTTTTGCTTATCCATATTGGAAATAAGACTATGCTCCAATAAGCGAGGGGATAGGGGAGAAGTCTTTCCAAGAACAATGGAAAGACAGCGGAAAAAATGAAAGCCCAGGCTCTGCGAATCAAAGCCTGGGCTTTCTGCCTTATTCAACACTGATACTTTATTTTCCATCTGGGGGGATGGAAAGGTAGAAAATAAGGTGCAATAAAGTAATAAGTATTATTATAATACATCTGGTTAGTAAATAAAGTCAAATATAATTGTGACGTTTATGTGAATAAATTGTAAAATTTGCGGCGATAAACCAGCCTGAAAGAGGCGATTTTGATTGCCTCTCTCCCCAAAAGGATGAAAAAGCCCCTGCTTCCCGCCAAGGATCCAGTGTTATGTTTGCTTTCGATCAGGACTTCCGATAAAGCCACATAGCCTGATACGGCGCAAGGATTATCTCGCCGCCTTTGCTCTTTTTGCCGGTGAGTAGATCCGTGTAAGCGCCGGGTTCCACCGTGACCGCGCGTTCCTCTTCACAGAAATTGAACAAGGCGTTCAAAGTCCCCAATTCCTGGACACGGACAATCGATAGGATACTAATATCCCCGCAATCCACAGTTGTATAAGGAACATTCTCCGAGAATAAATGCGCATATTTCGCGCGGGCGGTTTGAATCGAGCGAAGATGCTGGAACAGCTTACCGGCAACGGTGGAAGCATCGGTCCGCTGTTCAGCCAGAGACCAGTCGAAGGGCGCGCGATAGGTAAGACGAGTATCGGCTTCCAATGCAATCGTCTGGTTGAGCTGGCCCACCTCATCTCCGCTATACAGAGTGGGAATGCCGGGCAGTGTAAGGAGGAACGTATGCATCATCAGATCGCGGCTGACCGCTAAATCCAAGTCTGTATCATCCTTATTCTCCAAGGCCTTCTCAATGCCGCAGAGGGAAGCCGTGGTGCCGCAGCTGCCGTCGTCCTCATAGTTGTGATACTGCGCGCCCTTGGCAAAGCTGCCGGAATAGCTGCCGTCATAAAAGTCAAACAGGAATTCACGGTGCAGATAAGGATCAAAGCCAAGCCAGCTCAAAGGATCGTCGCTCATCTCCCAGCGAAGAGGATCGTAAGTGCGCAGCGCGTTGAGATAGGTAGCCCCCTGAGGAAGGTTGTCCAGCTCCCCCTTAAGCAGTCTAATATCCCGGGTAGCCAGGGAGTTCCACACGCTGGAGGTAATAAGAGAATTATACAGCACATGGCATTCAGGTTTTTCCGGCGTCCCTAAGAAGCTCTGCGCTTCCTGAGGAGTCATGCCCGTGGTGCATTCCAGCAATACGCCGGGGCACACGATGTCGCAGATCATGCGCAGCATACGGGTGAGAGAATGCACCTTGGGGAAGCTGTGGCTGCGCGTATTTAGCAGGTTCAGATCGTGAAGCTGAATGGCGTCCACACCCAGATTGGCCAGAAACAGCACATTATATACCATCTCGTTAAAAACCACAGGATTGCGGTAATTGAGATCCCAATGGTTGATGTAGCGGGCCGCATATTCCGAATCACCCTGTAAGGCGCGCCGGGCCCACTCGTGTTCCGCAGAAGTGTGATTTACCGAGAAGTCGATAGCTAGGGAGATGTTTTTTTTGTGGCAGGCATCCGTCAAAGCCTCCAGTTGCTGGGTATCGCCCAAATCCTCCCGCACTGCGCGGAAATCGGAGATGGTATATCCGTCGTCGCTGTTGTGCACCGGGGTTTTCAGCAGAGGGGTCAGGTGCAGATGATTGACCTTCAGGTCTTTGAGATAAGAGAGCTTTTCCTTAATGCCCGATAACGTGCCGGCAAACAGCCCGGTATCCAGCTGCATGGCCAGACGGTCGCCGCGACGGTACCACTCAGGATCCGCTTCCCGAACCCGGTCCAGCGCTTTCAGAGAAGCTTTACGGACTTTATAGATTTCCTTTAAGTTGAAATTCAGCTCGTCAAACAGGCGCTCGTTGTTGTATAGCTCCATATACAGCCACTTGAATTCGTCCAAATGGCTTTGGAAGCGGGCTGTGAACTCAGCTTCCTCGTCCACCGCGGGTTTTGCAGCCGCGCGCTTTCTGGTGGTTTTGGCGGGCGCTTGGTCTTTCGCGTCTTTGGCCGCCTTGGCGGTTTTGCTGCGAGTGGTCTTTTGAACGGTAGTGGCTCCCTCTTTGTTTGCCGCGGCTGTGCGAGATTTTCTTGCGGCCGGCTTTTTGGCTGTTTTCTCCGCCGGTTCCTGTGTGGTTTCGCCGGCCTTTTTGGTCCGGGACGTGCGCGTAGCCGCCTTTTGTGCAGGATCCTTGGATTCTGTTTTTACCGCATCTGATTCCGGCTTCTTTTCTTCGGTTTTGATTAAACCGGCGGGTTCTGTTTTTGCGTTGGCAAGCTGTGTTTCCTCTTGTTTGGTTTCGATGAGCTTGGTTGGCTCCGGTTTCTTTTCCATTAATTTGGTGTCTTGCGGTTTGTTTTCCATCAGCTGAGTTGGCTCCGGTTTCACCTCTTTGAGTTGGGACTGCTCCGGTTTGTCCACGTTGGATACGGAAGGCGTCGCTATTTCCTCAATGGACGCGGCTTTTACGGCGGCGCTTTCGGCAGCCGCCGGAACGGTTTCCTTTTCCACTGCCGGTACCGTCTCAGGGGCGGTTGCATTTATTTGATTCGGCTTAGCGGCCGCGGGCGACGCGCTGTTGGGCCGCTTCTGAACCGCTTTTCGTTTGGATTTCTTACGCATATTAACTCCTCCATCTCTTCCGTTAGTACTCCATTCAGTTGGTGTCGATTTTGACCGAGCCAAACGAACATGAAAAGGGCCGGTCCTGCTGGATGCAAGCTTGGTGAAGTACTGATGTTCATACTACTTCTAAGTGGGTAAAAGGTAGTAATCATGGGATTTTTGCTAGGTTTATTATAGCACAATTATGGAGAAGTGGCAACGAAGATAGCGCTCTCTGTAAAGTTTGTAAAAATTTTCCAGACTATAGTTTGAAAATCAAAATAAAATAAGCACTTTGTCCTTTTTCTATGGAGGAAATATGAAAAAAGCAATGAAATGGATGAAAAATGCCTGCGACGATTCTCAGCTGTAAGGTGAAAAATGCGCGGGAAGAGGCAACATCGACACAATGGGAAAATTTTGCTATAATATCTTCATAAGCTGGATTATGGGAGAGAGACATATGAGAATGAGGAGAAAACCGTGGGCACGACCGGAACTGGCTGCCTGCCCTTTTTTTGTGGACAGTCCATTGGAAAACCGAAACAGGTGGGAGCAATGGTTCCCAATCAAGCAGCCGCTGCATATGGAATTGGGGTGTGGAAAGGGAACCTTTACCGCTCAGCTGGCGGCGCAAAATCCGGAGATTAACTATATCGCGGTGGATATTAAAAGCGAAGTGCTGGCAGTGGCGAAAAGGGAGATCGAGAGAGTTTATTCTCAGTTGGGGCAACCGGTGGATAACATTGCTCTGATGTCCCAGGATATCGAGCGAATCGATCAAATGATGGGGGAAACGGACAGGGTGGACCGGCTGTACATCAATTTTTGCAACCCTTGGCCAAAACCCGCGCATCGCAAGCGCCGGTTAACCCATCCCCGGCAGCTTGAGAAATACAAGACTTTTTTAAACCCTGACGCCCGGCTTTATTTTAAGACAGACGACGGCGGGCTTTTCCGGGATACCCTCGGATATCTGGAGGAATGCGGCTTCGAGGTGGAGTATTCCACCCTGGATCTGCATCATTCGGATTATGAAGGAAATATCGTGACAGAACACGAAATGATGTTCTCCCGTCAAGGGATTCCCATCAAATTTTTAATTGCGCGGCAAAAGTTGCCGGTGAACCAATAAAAAGGGCGGCTGGATAACATTCCAGCCGCCCTTTTTCTATGACGCACAGAACCCCCATTGGCAGAGCCGAGGATTCGGGCGCTTTTCTACTTTTTTATAAGCTCCTGCTTTTTGTTTTCTGTTTGGGGCGTCTTAGCCGGCACATTACCGAGAGGCGCCGACGGTTTGTGGTCTTGGTCGGTAAAGATGCTTTTCAGGGTGAGGAGAATTAATTTTAAATCAAGAAAAAGAGAGTAGTTCTGAATATACATCAGGTCCAATTTGAGTTTATCATAGGCGTTTGTGTTGTAAGCGCCCATCACCTGCGCATATCCCGTGAGTCCCCCTTTTACCTTTAACCGATATCGAAACTCCGGAATTTCTTTGGTATAAGCTTCCACATGCTCCACACGTTCCGGCCGAGGTCCCACAAAACTCATATCGCCCCGAAGAATATTAAACAGCTGGGGAAGTTCGTCAAAATGGGTGTTGCGCAGAAAACGCCCCACCGGTGTGATGCGGGGATCTTCATTGTTAACCGGCTTGAAAATCCCATCTTTTTCCGCGTCTACCACCATACTGCGGAATTTCAGAATCTTAAAGATCTTTCCCCCTTGGGTGCACCGTCTTTGCCGAAAAAGCACCGGACCTCCGTCATACCCCTTTACCATGAGGGCAATGATCCCCATTAAAGGCAGGCAAACCAAAATGCATAGCATAGAGACCAATAGATCTAAAACACGTTTCGTGATTCTTTGGCTCAGCCTGAGCCCGTTGCTGTTACAGCAGAGGATAGGGACGCCGCAAGGAATGGAATTTTCAGCGCTCCGCAACAGGATATCGGTGATGTTCGGGGTCATATATACCGTGATAGAGTGGGCGTAACAAAACTTTAGGAGCCGATTGCGCAGGGGTACGGGGACCTCTTGAAGCAAAACGGTGTCGAATTGCACCAATTGCCTCAGAATGGACGCCTCCTCTTGACGGCAGTCAATATAGGCCGTTGGCATAAAGTGAGCGCGATAATGCAGCGGAGGGGACAGACTCTCTTCCAGGGAGGAACGTTCTCCAAAGACAACGGCAATGGATTCCGGCGGAAATAGCTTTTGACACAATTTATCGGCAAATACCGCCCAGATCACGGAGAAGATACTCTGCACGCCCAATAATCCTAGAATACCTTTGGCTGGAAGCAATGCGTGGTGGATTAAGCACAGTTGAAAATAAGCGATCAGGTTTGTAAAAAACAATGACAGAATTTGGGAATATACGATTTCCATCGGTTTGAGCCGATGAATCTGATAGGCGTTATAAACAATGGAAAACACAGCCAGCAATACTGCATAAATGGAATATACCAGCCATCTGCCGGCGGTTTGTAAAAAAGGAGTGCCATGAGAATAAAATTGGTTCCATATATGGCCAAACAGATCTAAATGTAACATGAATAAGACGAGAGAAATTAAGAAGAGCACAGGTAGTTTTATCCGACAATTTTTTATCAAAGGTGATACGACCTCGCAGTCTTTCCAGTGATTAATGAAAGGTTCATCGATAAGAAGAATATTAATCAAAAATAAAAATTCTGCTGCAACAATGATTACATTGTACAGCACTTTTTCTATAGTAGCATTGTCATTGTAAAAACGCAATAAAGTTCATGAAAAAAGAAGAGAAAACAAAAAAATAGAATATAAATGTCTGTAAATAGGGGAAAAAAGCGGTATATGGCTTATTATGATAAAATATCGTATATTTGTCACGTTTTACAGATTGGATTTATCAGAATGTGGGAGAGATGCGGAATATTGCAGAATGAGTCAAAAAATTTGTGAGAATTAAGACAGGGTTTCTTGACTTTTGGGGAATGTACCAGTAGACTAAAACATATAAGGAAAGATTTGGATTACTTTTACTACGAAATACCGCCGATTTGGATATGTTCAGCAAGCTGTTTTGTTGTCCTCGTCACTGATCAGACCGGACGGCAAGAGGAAAAGGAGGGCTTTATTTGAGACATAGTCATCGACCAGCCAAACGAATTTTGGCTGGTGTTCTGGCGCTGTCTATCTTTACAGCGACCCAGACAGTTTCCCCGATCTCGGCGCAAGGGGATGATCTGATTGCCCAGCAGGAGCAATTGGATCAACAGAAAAAGGATTTGGATCAAAAGGAAAAGGAACTGAGCAAACTTCGCAGTGATTTAGAGAAAAGATTGCTGGAAATCCAGGAAGACAAGGATCGGCAGGTGGAATATCGGGATACCTTAAAACAGCAGATTAACGTCTTGGAACAACAGATTCGCAACACGGAAGATCAAATCGATCAATTGGATCGGGAAATCAAAGAAAAGAGCCGACTGATAGAAAATCATCAACAGGAGATAGAAGCGGATTATGAGCTGCTGAAGAAAAGACTGCGCGCGATTTATATGTCGGGAGAGGCGTCCGGATTGGACATCCTTTTAGGAGCAACCGACGTCAATGATTTTTTGGACAAGTCCATGATCCTGCAGCGAATCTCCCAGCGGGACACCCAGCTGATTGAGAAGTTAAAAAGCTCAGTCGAGAGAATTCAAGGGGAAAAGGACGACGTTGAACAAAATCGCGAAAAGGTAATGCAGGCAAATAAGCGTCTTCAATCCCAAAAGGAGGAGCTAAACAGCTTACAAAAGGAATGCAACGCCATCATCCGAAGTCTTCAGGGACAGCAGGACGAAACGCAGCAGCAGCGGTTGGATGCCATCCGGGAGCAGGAGGCGTTCGACGAGGAGCTGGCCAGATGGCACAGAGAGTATGTGGCAAATCAGAAGGCGCAGCAGAACGTCTCCAGTTCACAACCAACCAGTTCCGTGCCTTCCAGCAGTTCTTCCAGCTCAATCAGCCCATCGGAGCCCTCTTCTTCCAGTCCCTCGTCCCAACCGGAGTCCACGTCCCCTCCAGAGCCGGATCCGCCTTCCGTTTCACCACCGGCCCCACCGCCGGATCCGGGACCGGCTCAGAGCAAATACCTCTGGCCTCTTCCCGGTTTTACCACAATTACCGATTATTTTGGAGATCGTCCCATTTATGGGTACCATAGAGGACTTGATATTGCGGGAGGCAATGTATTCCGAGCCAAGATTGTCGCCGCGGAAGACGGAGTGGTCATTCGGGCAAACAAAACCGACTCCTGGGGAAGCGGCTGGGGGTATCATGTGATGATCGACCATGGCGATGGATACGCCACCCAATATGCCCACTGCGACGAGGTTTTGGTGAATGTAGGCGACCATGTCAAGCGCGGAGACACCATTGCTTTGGTGGGCAATACCGGCAACTCCTATGGCGCTCATTTGCATTTTGAGGTTTGGAATAACGGAACCCGCATTGATCCATTGCCTTTTCTGCGCGGATAGAACCGAATATGCCGGCGTTTGGCCGCTGCGAAAGAATTTTTACATAGTCAGCGGCTGTGCAGGAAGAAATAAAAAAGCTTTTCACCGGGATCCTGGTGAAAAGCTTTTTTGCGTAAACGATCTATCGGCAATCAACTTATTTATGCTATACTTACAACAAAATCATCGGATTATGGGCGGATAGAAAAATAAAGCAAAAGCGATCACATTGTGTGAAGTCTGGCGTGCGCCAGATTTCCGCGTATGGCTGGGGAAAAGCCCGGGGAGGCTTTCTTTAGCAGAATCATTGTGAAAAAGGAGTAAGAGGATGAAAAGAAAGGAATTCAATCAATTGTGCGAATTGGCCCGATTGTATCTGACGCCCTCTGAAGAGGAGGACATTGCACAAGATATGGAGGAGATTGTCGCCTTTGCGCAGGAAGTGTGCAAGGCGAATATACCAGATGGGGCGCAACGGGAAAAGGAAGAAAAACCGGCGCCGTTACGGGAAGATGAGAGAAGGCAATGCGCGGATAGAGAGGAAATTCTTCGCAATACTCCGCAAAGCAAAGACGGATTTTTTATGCTGCCTGGGAAAAGATAAAAGGCGGCGCCCTTTACCAAAAGGAAATTCGGCAGAAAACAAAGAGGGATTGTTATATGGAAAGCAGAATCAAAGCCATACATCAGTGGTATTATGAGAGGAAACTCTCCTGCGAGGAACTCACCCGGTGCTATTTACAGAGAATCCAACGGGAGCAGCCGCGCCTGAACGCCTATATCACCTGCACCCAGGAACATGCGTTGCGCCAAGCCAGAACGGTGGACGGCAAACTAAGCCGCAAGGAACGGCTGATGCCTTTGGAGGGAATCCCCATGACGCTTAAGGACAATATTTCCACAAGGGGAATCCGTACCACCTGCGCCTCCAAAATGCTTCATGAATACGTTCCGATTTACGATGCGTTTGTTTGGCAGAGATTAAATCATCAAAATGCGGTGCTGCTGGGCAAGACGAATTTGGATGAATTTGCAATGGGCTCTTCCGGAGAAACCTCCTATTTTGGACCTGCCCGCAATCCGGTGAGAGTGGATCGGGCGCCGGGAGGAAGCTCCAGCGGAACAGCCGCCGCTGTGGGAGGAAATTTGGCGGTCTACGGGTTGGGCTCAGATACGGGAGGCTCTATCCGCCAGCCGGCGGCGTTTTGCGGAGTGGTGGGAGTAAAGCCCACTTATGGGGCGGTATCACGCCGGGGACTGATCGCCCATGCCTCGGGTTTAGATCAGATTGGGCCGATTGCCGCTACCGTTACCGACGCGGCGTTGGTGATGGACGCCATTTCCTGTTGGGATAAAGAAGACGCAACCAGTCTGCCTGACCAACGGATTTCATGTTTAAAGGATTTGGAAAGCGGTATCAAAGGCCTTCGGTTTGGTGTGGTGTGGGAATATCATCATGGAATCACCATGGAAGTCGCAGACGCCTTGGAACAGGCTGCTGAAGCCTTGGAGAAATTAGGAGCGGTTCGGGTGGAATTAAAACTGCCGGCGCTACAATGCGCGCTGCCGGTTTATTATGTGTTGGCCTGCGCCCAAGCCGCTTCCAATCTTGGGCGCTACGACGGCGTGCGGTTTGGGCGCAGGACGGATCGCTACGACGGCATCGACGATTTAATCCGAAGGAGCCGGGGAGAAGGATTCGGAAAGGAAGTAAAGCATCGGATTTTACTGGGCACTTATGTGTTGAGCGAAGGGTATTACGACGCATATTATCAGAAAGCCCAAACGCTTCGGGAGGAAATCAAGGGCGCGTTTTACCAGGCGTTTTCTCATTGCGACTTCCTGCTGTCGCCCACGGCGGCCGGTACCGCTTATAGGATTGGGGAGAAAGAAAAATGTGTGGATCATTATCAAACCGATATCTGTACTGTTCCTGCCAATTTAGCGGGTCTGCCCGCGCTTTCGGCGCCCTGTGGATTTGATGGGGAAGGACTTCCCATCGGAATGCAGTTGACAGGGCCGAAAATGAGCGAGCCTTTGCTGCTCCGAGTGGCCCGCAGTTTTGAACGCGAGACCGAAGGAAGCTATCAGGTGGGAAAAAATTGGGAGGATCAGGTATGGAATATGAACTAATCCTTGGTTTGGAAACTCATGTTGAGCTTAGCACCCATACGAAAATATTCTGCGGATGTCCAGTGCGGTTTGGACGGGAACCCAATACGGATTGCTGTCCGGTTTGCGTTGGGATGCCCGGAACCCTCCCGATGCTCAATCGGGAGGCTGTGCATGACGCGGCCTTGGCGGGAATGGCGTTACAATGTAGGATCAATCCGGTTTCCAGAATGTCCCGCAAGCATTATTTTTATCCCGATTTGGCAAAAGCTTATCAGATCACCCAGCAGGAAATTCCCTTATGTGAGCATGGAGCGCTGCAACTGTCCGATGGACATAACATACGCATTCGAAGAATTCATATGGAAGAGGACGCCGGAAAACTGATACATACTGGTTCCGAAATTTTGGTGGACTATAATCGGGCGGGAGTTCCGCTGATAGAAATTGTGACTGAGCCGGATTTTCGCACACCCAGGCAGGCGGTGGATTATTTGGAACAGCTGCAGGCAATTATGCGTTATTTAGGAATCTCCGACTGCAAAATGCAGGAGGGCTCCCTGCGGGTGGACGTGAACGTATCGGTGCGCCCAAAGGGGTGGAAATCATTGGGGGTGCGGACCGAAATCAAAAATATGAACTCCATGGCCTTTCTGGTCAAGGCGGTGGAGTTTGAGTATCAAAGACAAACGGCTCTTCTCAATCAGGGAGGAGTGGTAAACAGGGAGACGCGGCGCTATGATCAGCGCAAAGGAGAGACGCTCCCCATGCGTCAAAAAGAGGCGGACAACGACTATCGTTATTTTGAAGAACCGGACATCCCTCATATAGCGATTACCCAGGAGGAGCTGGACGCTTGGCGGAGGGAGCTGCCGGAGTTGCCCGCCCAAAAACGAAGAAGATATCAAATCGATTGGGGGATATCCCCGCAGGACGCATATTCCCTGACCAAATATCCAGCAGTGGCCGCCTATTTTGAGAAGGTCTGCCAAGCCTCAGGCCTGCCCAATCGGGCTGCGAAATGGATGTTATCGGAAATCTTCGCTTTTTTGCCTGATGAAGATGCAAAACAGAACTTTGCGCTGGCGGTGACTCCCCAGAAGTTTGGATCGTTATTATTGTTAGAAGAACAGGGCGAGCTGACCCATGCAATGGCAAAAGATGTGATGGCTGATTTGCTGGCCGGAACGTCCTTTAATCAGGCGCTTTTGGGGAGAAGAGGAAATATCGTCACGGAAGATGACCTGGAAACCCTTTGCAGTCAGGCCCTTGAGGAATTTCCGGGAGCGGTTCAGGACTATTTAAAGGGAAAAAAGCAGGCGGCCAAGGTGCTGGTGGGCGCGGTGATGAGGGCTTCCGGCGGTCGGGCTGATCCCAGGCAGGCGCAACAGCGCATTGCTCAGCGGCTTCAAGAGCTAGAATGAACGTTGATTGGATTACTTTCGTTGAATGGACGCTTATCTTTTCATAGAAAGGGAGGATAATCATGAAACGAATGAGAGCGATCTTTTTATGTATCGCGTTATTGGCGCTTTTTTCCGCCTGCCAGAAGCGGCAGGACGTCAAGGTTTGGGCGGATTGGGACCGCAGAGAGAATTGGGAGGAAAAGGGCTATTATACGTTTTGCGGTTTGGAATGGGGAATGAGTGAAGATGAGATTGTCCGTTCCCTCGGGTTAAAAGAAGGGGATTATACAAGGAGCCAATCAAGCGGCGATACGAATGATTCAATCTATTTGCAGATAGAAAAAGAAGAACCGATTTTTGGAGTGACGGCGCGTGTAGCGAATCTGATGCTGGAAAATATGTCCCAATACAATGGAAAAGAGGGATCTTACGGTCTGGTACAAGTGAGGATTATATACACGTGTGTGACGGAGGAAGAGAGCTTCCTGGTTCGCCGGGGTATGCATGAAATTTATGGCTTGCCGGATCCCTATCGAGTGGAGCTGGATAATTCTTATGGATATGATTCCGACAGTCGCGCCAGAACGATTACCCCTTACAGAAAAGTGGAGATTCCAAAGGGCAGCAAGTCGGAATATTGGAACGGCACGTCTGTCTATGAATCGATGGGCTATGAGATCCGTGAGCGCTATCTGGAAATCTTTAGGGATGCCAGGGAAAAGCTGAAAAACAAATGGAATGAACAAACCAAACAGGATCTCCTGGACAATTTAGAGATTTGTCCCGCTTCACAGATTATTTATGCAAGTCCTTCTGGGGAATTTATCAACAGTTATGCGGACCAGATGGAGTCCGCCATAAATACTATGGAGTTGCCTATCCTGAGCGTTGATTTTTACGGCCACTATATCGCTTATGGAAAGGCCGTTGAGGAGAGCTTGAAAAGCAAGGAAAGGGATTAAGGGGATTTTAGCCATGAGGCGATTCCTCCTTGCGCTAGGGTTAAAAGCGGATGGAGTGTATCAATGGACCGGAAGAGCTGCCGGGATCCGCTCTGCTTTTTAGGATGGATCGAAGCGTAGCGGAGGATGGTTTTCGGAAGCTGGGAATTGCCTGCGCCGCAAAGGCTGCGGAAGATGGTTTTGCCAGAGAGTTGAAAGAGTCGTGGGATCTAATATTCCGGATGTTCGCTTTTTGGAGGGAACCATTCATGAAGTGAAGAAGCCAAAAGGGGTTGATGACTGCGGGGCGGTTGTCAACCCCTTTCCTTTTGCCTTTTGGTTGCAGTGATTCAGACAATCGGTGAAACAGGATTTCACAGGATAACAGAATTGATACTGTTCTTTTTTCATGGATGATGGTATAATAATTAAAAATATTGTCTGGGATACCCAAGAATAGGAGGAAAAGGAAGGATATGCAGGGGAAGAAAACGCTGATCGCGGTTGCTATGGCATGCTTGATGATTCTGTTATCCGGCTGCCAGTTTACCGGCTTTGATACGCTTAACCTGATGAAGCCTCCCAAAGCCACCGGAGACGAAGCAAATATCCAGCAGGTGCTGGAGGAGGAGGGCGGCCCGGACATCACTTTGAAGTATCCCCAGCGCGGCTCTTATCGTTCCGCGGTGGTGATGTATGATATCACTGGGAACGGCAAAAAGGAAGCCGTTGCTTTTTATGCATCGAATAAAGGAAAGGATACCTCGGTGCATATGATGGTTATCGGATCCAAAGACGACCAGTGGACCAGTTGGGGCAATCTTCCTGGCGCTGGTCCGGGGGTGGATCTCATCTGTTTTGGCGATATGGACGGGGATGGGATAAAAGAGATTATCGTTGGCTGGACCAATTCTTATAATAATGCCAGCAACGCCCTCTCTATTTACCGATATGACAACGGGGAGATCGTACCCGTTGATGTGGACTACAACTATTCTTCCATTGCAATCTCTGATTTTGATAAGAATATGGAAGATGAGATTTTTATCACCACATTGAATAACGCCGCGGAGGACATCGTGGCGGACGCCAAGCTGTTGAAGATGGACGCGAAAACGCATCAAATTAATAACGTAAGCCGGGTAGAGCTGGATCCCACTGTGGTGCGCTATGAATCGGTAATCGTGGGGAATATCTCCACCAACGTGGTGGGGGTTGTGATTGACGGCTATAAGTCGGACAATTGGATGCAGACAGAGATCGTATACTGGGACGATAAAAAGGGCGGGATGGTTGCCCCCCTATCCAATAGCAATGGGATGTCCAACGAGACGATCAGGCCCACTGCAACAGTGAGCAGCGATATCGACGGCAACGGCATCATAGAAATTCCGATTGTTAGCCAGATGCCAGGCGAAACCAGCAAGGAGGATGGAACGGGACCCTGCTACATCACCCAATGGAACTGGTATGATGTAACTAAGGGAACTTGGGGCTTTGTATACAACATGGTTGCGAATTTCTCGGATGGATATGGGTTCCAAATTCCCAATGAATGGGAGGGAAGGGTGACCGCCCGGATTGAAACCGAAACAAAAACCTTAACTTTTTACGAATGGGTAAAAAATCAGGAAGGGATTGGGGCGCAAGGCGTCGCTATTTTAAAAATTCAGGTCTTTTCCGATTCCGAATGGCAGGATAGCAAAAAAACAGAAGACTTTTCGGTGCTGAGAAAACAAAATGGACGGGTTTATGCGGTTTCTTTTCCCAGTACGGATAGTAAGTTTGCATTGAATTATCAACAGGTACAAAATTACTTTAAGCTTGTCTCGAATGCATAAGGAGGAGTTTGTTTGAAACGTATTTTAGTGGCGGAGGACGAGGACGCAATTCGCGAATTTGTGGTGATTAATCTGCAGAGGGCGGGCTATGAGGTGGTGGAGGCCAACTGTGGAGAGGCTGCCCTGCAAAAGTATGAGGAAGAAAACCGGAATTTTGACCTGGCGATTTTGGACATAATGATGCCTGGCATCGACGGGTTCGCCGTTTGTAGAGAGCTGCGCCAAAAAAGTGGGAACATCGGCATCATCATGCTTACCGCGCGCACCCAGGAGATGGATAAGGTAAGTGGATTGATGCTGGGAGCGGACGACTATGTTACCAAACCCTTTAGCCCTTCGGAGCTTGTGGCCAGGGTGGATGCCCTATATCGCCGGGTAGCCTTAGCGGAAGTGCGTGCGGAGAATAATTTCCAGGAGGAGATACGCTCTGGAGAATTTGTGCTTAACCTGCGTAACCGTACCCTGCAAAAGAAGGGAAAGATGATTGATCTGACCCAAGTGGAATTCCAGATCATGGAATACTTTTTCAGCAACCCTGGGGCGGCTTTGGACCGCACCGATATTTTGAATCATGTGTGGGGAGAAGCTTATTTCGGAGAGGAAAAAATTGTGGATGTGAATATCCGCCGGCTGCGCATGAAAATTGAAGATGAACCCTCCAATCCAAAGCATATTGTTACGGTGTGGGGATTGGGTTATAAATGGGAGGCATAAGCGCTTATAAAGAACCGTTTCTGTAAGACGCAAAGGATTGCCCACATCAGCAAGGAGAAAAAAGAGCACCGAGAGAGGATGGAAACATGGCGGTAAAAGGCATTACAAGACGCTGGCTTTTGAATAGTTTAGGGTTGATTCTGGCCATTTTGATTGTGCTGGTGTTCAGCTTTGCCTTTGTTGTGCGGGGATTTTTTTATTCCGGCATTCAACAAACCATTAACGGAAGCGAAAGCAGCCTCAATGGATATTTTATCAATTCAAAGGATACCCCCGCGAAATTTATTGCGGCTGGCCGGAGCTACGTGGAGAATTTCCAGGAAAAGGAACGAATGGAGCTTATGCTGATTAACGACCAGGGGGGAATTGAGGTTACCTCCACTGGTTTCCCTCCAGATGAAGGGCAGCCCATGCCTGACTACGACCAGGCCAAGGCTTCGGAAAAGGGGTATGGCACCTGGACAGGGCAGCTCTCCTCGGGGGAACGGGTGATGGCTGTCACCAGTGTGTTTTATAATTCTAACAAAACTTATGTGGGGGGCATTCGTTTTGTCGTTTCGCTGGAAGCGGTGGACCGTAAGATTTTCCTGTCGGTGGCTATGCTGCTGTTAGTGGGAATTATGGTGATCTTTTTTGTTGTGATGTCTTCTTCCTATTTCATCAAATCCATAGTGAATCCGGTGCGCGAGATTGGGTCCACGGCAAAACGAATCGCCCAGGGAGACTTTAACGCACGCATCGACAAGCCCTATGACGATGAAATTGGAGAGCTGTGCGACACCATCAATTATATGGCGGGAGAATTGGGTGCGGCCGAAAAGCTGAAAAACGATTTTATCTCGTCGGTATCTCATGAGTTGCGCACGCCTCTGACGGCGATTAAGGGCTGGGCGGAAACCATGCAGATGAGCGGTCAAACCGATTCCAGAACGATGGAAAAGGGTATGGGGGTAATTGTACGGGAGAGCGAACGACTTTCCGGAATCGTGGAGGAGCTGTTGGACTTTTCCCGCATGCAAAACGGCCGAATGGTTCTGATGATGGATAAGATTGATCTGTTGGCGGAGCTGGACGAAGCGGTATACATGTATCGGGAGCGCGCCATTTCCGAGCAAAAGCATTTGCTTTATGAAGAGCCCGAGATGGTTTCACCAGTATTGGGGGACAAAAACCGGCTGCGCCAAGTATTTGTAAACATTATTGATAACGCGCTGAAATATACGCCTGCGGGCGGGGCGGTGAGTATTTCCATCAAAGAGGAACCGGGCTGGATCCATGTTATTATCAGTGACAATGGATGCGGAATCCCGGCGGCGCACCTACCTAGAATCAAGGATAAATTTTATAAGGCAAACCAGACCCAACGCGGATCTGGAATCGGGCTGGCTGTGGCGGATGAAATCATGCATTTGCATTCCGGCTCTCTGGATATCAAGAGCGAAGAAGGGGTGGGGACTACCGTGATTATCACCATTCCCACGATAGACCCTTCAAAAGAGGAAGAAGAGCCGGACCCGAATCCCATCCTTTGATGAGCAGATCGGATGGAATCCTTTTCCGGCTTTTCCAGTAGAAACTACCCGGACGCAGCGAAAAACCAAGAGGTAATCTCTTATTTATATAGTCTATAATAATGAAAGGCGTCCCCTTAGAATGGAATACGCGGGGGGAAGCCGGGAAAGGATGCAGAGAATGGCAAGAGAACAAACCAAAATGGTTACCTCCATCGGCGGGCAAGCGCTGATCGAGGGAATTATGATGAGAGGTCCTAAAAAAACATCAGTGGCGGTAAGACTGCCCAACGGCGCCATCAGTAACGAATATCTGGACGCCCACTACATACGGGACAAATATAAGATCTTTCGCGCACCCTTGCTGCGCGGGATTGCTGGGTTGATTGACTCCATGCGGATTGGATATAAGGCGCTGATGTATTCTGCGGAAAAATCTGGGCTGGATGATGAAGAGGATGAGGGGGAACCCAACAAATTTGAACAGTGGATTGACCGGGTGTTTGGAGATAAAATCTTCAATGTAATCATGGGAATCGCTGCGGTATTGGGAGTGGGTATCGCCATCCTGCTGTTTTTTGTTCTCCCTACTTGGATTTGCAATCTGTTGTCCAATCCTCTGCCTGCCATCGGTTCGGGGTGGCTACGCTCCGTCGTGGAAGGGGTTATGCGGATCGGCATTTTTATTGCTTATATTGTATTGTGCTCCAGGATGAAGGATATGCGACGGGTCTTTGAGTATCATGGCGCAGAGCATAAAACCATCTTTTGTTACGAAAACGAAGAAGAATTGACCGTGGAAAACGTCCGCAAACACAGCCGGTTTCATCCGCGCTGCGGGACCAGCTTTATGATTCTGATGTTGCTGGTAGGCATCATCATCGGATTTTTTATTCCCTTTACCAATCCGTTTTTGCGGGGATTCATCAAAATATTGTGCCTTCCCATCTCGGTGGCCATCGGCTTTGAGCTGATTAAACTATGCGGAAAATACGACAATGTGGTGACTCGGGCTGTCGCGGCGCCCGGCATGTGGATGCAGCGGATCACCACCAAGGAACCGGAGGATGGTATGATCGAAGTGGCCATTGAGGCGCTTAAGGCGGTCATCCCGGAAAATGGAGAGGATAAGATTATCAAATGACCCTTCAAGAAGCTTATCTACAGGGAAGACAGTATTTGCAAAAGGCGGGGATTGAAAGCCCCGCCTTTGATGCGTTTTGCCTTTTTACGCATCTATTTGGATTGGACCGGCAAGGGTTGGCTATTCATGGAAAGGAAAAGGCGGCCGCCAAAACGGTGACAGAATATCAAAGGATGTTAATCAGGCGGGCCGAAGGATATCCCCTGCAATATTTATTGAAGGAATGGCAGTTTATGGGAATGCCTTTTTTGGTGGGGGAAGGGGTATTGATTCCCCGGGATGACACCGAAGTGGTAGTTTATGAATGCGCCCAAAGGCTAAAGCAGGTCAAAGATCCGGTCATTGTTGACTTGTGCGCAGGCAGCGGCGCGGTAGCGATCGGGTTGTGTTCTTTACTGCCGGGGGCCAGGATTACGGCTGTAGAATGGTCGGAAAAGGCGTTTGATTATCTACAAAGAAACATCTCTGTGAACCATATGGAACGGGTGATTCCGGTGCGGGGGGATGTCCTTCGGGATTTCCAATTGGCGGAGAACGGCTCGCTGGATGCGCTGGTTTCCAATCCTCCCTATATCCCCAGCGGAGACCTCTCGAGCCTACAGAAAGAGGTCCAATGGGAACCTCGGATGGCGCTGGATGGCGGAGGAGACGGATTGGATTTTTACCGTGCAATTGCGGAGAATTGGCTGATTAAATTGAAGGCGGGGGGCATAGCGGCGGTGGAGATCGGGATTGACCAGGATCAGCAGGTGAAAGCCCTGTTTGAAGAAGCGGGCTTAAGGGAGATACGGACGATCCCGGATCTCAGCGGGATTCCCAGGGCGGTGAGCGGAGTTTGGCCCGGAAAAAAGAGCCAAACCGCAAGCCAATAAATCCAAGAAGTATATCGCAGATGGAACAAAAAGATGTCCGTGGGTTTTCCCATCATCAATTGATTGGAATAGAAAGGACGTATCAAAAAAGTAAGCGTGGATAAACAGAACAAAAGTTTTGTTTTCTCGGCTTTTCGGTTGATTTCCATAACTGTTTACGATATAATAAAACAATCAAAAACCAAAGGAATTTGTAACGGGTCCGGAGGCCGACGTTTGAAGGGAAAGCCTTTTAAACAGGGGACAGCGGAGGTTGCGTGCACCGGCGATCAAACGCGCTAACCCGTGTAACCGGCTCCAGCGAAAGGAAGGTCTACTATGGCACTGGATAAAAGCAAAGCGTTGGAAACCGCGCTGGGACAGATAGAAAAACAATTCGGGAAAGGCGCTGTTATGCGCTTGGGACAAAATGAGGCCATGCATGTGGACGCCGTGTCCACCGGCAGCTTATCTCTGGATCTGGCATTGGGAATTGGCGGCCTTCCCAGAGGACGTATCGTGGAAATTTATGGCCCGGAATCCTCGGGTAAAACCACTTTGGCTCTGCACTGTATCGCTCAGGGGCAAAAAAACGGGGGATACGCCGCTTTTATCGATGTGGAACACGCCTTGGATCCGGTGTATGCTCGTGCGTTGGGCGTGGATGTGGATTCTCTGTTGGTTTCCCAGCCGGACACCGGGGAGCAGGCGCTGGAGATTACCGAGGCTTTGGTTCGCTCTGGGGCCATTGACGTGATTGTAGTGGACTCGGTGGCGGCGTTGGTTCCCCGCGCGGAAATTGAGGGCGAAATGGGGGACAGCCATGTGGGATTGCAGGCCCGGCTTATGTCCCAGGCGCTCAGAAAACTGGCGGGCGCCATCTCAAAATCCAATTGCGTGGCTATCTTTATCAACCAGCTGCGTGAAAAAGTTGGCGTGGTTTATGGGAATCCCGAAGTAACTCCCGGCGGTAGGGCTTTAAAGTTCTATTCCTCGGTGCGCATTGATATCCGGAGGATCGAAACGCTCAAGAGCAACGGGGAAATGATTGGTTCCCGAACCCGGGCTAAGGTGGTTAAAAACAAGATTGCGCCCCCCTTCCGAGAGGCGGAGTTCGATGTCATGTATGGCCGTGGAATCTCCCGGGAAGGGGAACTGTTGGATCTGGCTGTCAAGTTGGATGTGGTGCAGAAAAGCGGCGCTTGGTTCTCTTATAACGGCGACCGATTGGGGCAAGGGCGGGACAATGTCAAGGAGTTTTTCCGAAATAACCCGGAGCTGGCCGCCAATGTGGAGGAGCAGGTGCGGGAAAATGTAGGAAAGCTGTATGCCAAAACCGCTCCGGTAGCGGCGCCCACGGCGGCCGCCAAACCGGTAGAGGTGGAGGTAAAGCCTGTACCGGCGGCGGCGAAACCCCGCGCGAGAGCAAAGGCCAGCATTGATATCACGGTGGACGACTGATGCGCATCACCGGCATAGAGCCCCGCAGGAAAAGCCTGCGGGCTCTTTATCTCGATGGGGAATTTGCCGTTAATGTTGACGAACAGACGTTGCTTTGCTCCCCATATCGTTTAGGAATGGAGATCAGCGACGAAGAATTGCAGGAGCTGCTCAGGCAGTCGGATGGCCGCCGCGCCAGGGAAAAAGCGATGTATCTACTCGCTCATCGGGACCACTCCAAAAAGGAACTGGTGGATAAAATTAAACGAACCTCTTCCGAGGAGGCCGCCACTGAAGCGGCCCATCGCATGGAGGAAATCGGGTTGATAAACGATGAAGATTACGCCCGGCGTTATGCAAAAGAGCTGATTGTCCGGCGACGTTTTTCCCAATCAAGAACAGAGTATGAACTTCTGCAAAAGGGTATTGACAGGGAACTGATTCATGAGATAATAGAGGAAATGGACATTGATCCCGCGGAACAGCTGCGGGATCTTTTGGAACGCAAATATGCGCGCGGTCTAGGCGATGAAAAGAGCCGCCGGAGAACGGTGGCTGCTTTGCAGCGTTTGGGCTATCGGTGGGAGGAAATCCGCCGGGCGCTGGAAGAATATACGCCCCAATCGGGCGGTGAGGATGATTCAGAAACATGGCATATCGGATAGGATTAGTGAGCCTGGGTTGTGAGAAGAACCGGGTAGACGCGGAAATGATGCTTTATAAGCTAAAGGAGCAGGGATATCAACTGGTGGAGGACGTGGCCATGGGAGATGTGGCCATTGTCAACACCTGCGGGTTTATCGACGCGGCCAAACAAGAGAGCATCGAGGAGATTTTGGAGCTTGCCAAGCTTAAGGAGGAAGGCCGCATACAAGCGATTGTGGTCACCGGGTGCATGGCGGAGCGTTATCGGGAAGAGATCCTAAAGGAGCTTCCCGAAGTGGATGCAGTGGCGGGGATTGGAGCCAACGGGGACATCGCTTCTGTGATAGAACAGGTGCTTTCAGGCAAACAGGTGCAGAGTTTTCCAAAAAAGGAAAACATGCCGCTTAGCGGCGACAGGGTGCCCACCACGCCCAGTTATTTCTCTTATCTGAAAATAGCCGACGGGTGTGACAACAAATGCACCTATTGCGCCATTCCCATGATTCGGGGCGGTTTTCGCAGCCGAATGATGGAGGATATCCTGCAAGAGGCGGAGACGTTAGCCCGGCGTGGTGTCAGAGAGCTGATGGTGATCGCTCAGGATACCACCCGCTATGGGGAGGATCTGTACGGGAGGCTGATGCTTCCGGAATTGTTGACCGAGTTGTGTAAAATCGACGGAATTCGCTGGATTCGTCTGTTATATTGTTATCCTGACCGGTTGACTGAGGATTTAATGGAGGTCATTGCCAGGGAGGATAAAATTGTCAAATACTTAGATTTGCCCTTACAGCATTGCAACGGCAGGGTGCTCAAAGCCATGAACCGCCATGGAAATCGCTGTGAGCTTACCGAACTTCTCCAAAAGGTGCGGGAAAAGATTCCGGGCGTCACCCTTCGGACCACCTTTATTGTGGGCTTTCCCGGCGAAACCCAAGAGGAGTTTGAAGATTTGGCGGAGTTTGTTAAAGAAGTTGAATTTGACCGGATGGGCTGCTTTGAATATTCCCAGGAGGAGGGCACTCCCGCCGCCAGAATGAAGGGGCAGGTGGATCCACAGGTAAAACAACGGCGCCAGCAGCTGTTGATGGAAGAACAAATGCGCATTATGGACCGTAAAAATTCGGTTATGGTGGGTAAAACCATTACCGTACTGTGCGAGGGATTTGACCGTTACGCGGAATGCTGGTATGGACGAAGCGAGGCGGATGCCCCTGAGGTAGATGGCAAGGTGTTTTTTACTCATAGAGACAAGAAACCGGGATTGGGACAGTTTGTCAAGGTTTTGGTTACGGATACGATGGACTGCGACCTCATTGGAGAGCTGTCAGACGAAGCGAACTAGGATTTATAATTGGCCAAACGGAGAGACCATGACGTGGGGCGGAGCAGGCTCTCGGTGGAAACAGCCTGCTTGCCGGAGGATTTGGCCGAAAACCGGTATCGTGTTAGAGTGGAGTGAGGGGAAAGAATGAATACACCAAATAAGTTGACGTTGCTGCGTATTGCATTGGTGCCCTTTTTTGTAGCTTTTCTGCTGATGCCTTCCGTACCGCATCATTATTTAATTGCAGGCTTGATTTTTGGCGCTGCGGCCCTGACCGATCATTTTGATGGAAAGTTAGCCCGGAAAAACGGTCAGATCACCGACTTTGGCAAATTTGCCGATCCATTGGCGGATAAAATCCTGGTGGTTTCCGCGTTTCTATGTTTTGTGGAACTTGATGTAATCGGTGCGATTCCCGTGATTATTGTCCTTTTCCGTGAGTTTTTGGTCACCTCGATCCGATTAGTGGCTTCAGGAAACGGCAAGGTAATCGCGGCCAATGGTTGGGGTAAGGCAAAAACCATCAGTCAAATTGCCGCGATTCTGGTGATTATTGTTCTGCAATATGGCAACGAGCTGATTTTGATGCAGGTTATTCCGCTGGGTTCGGCGGAAGCGGAGATGTTCGTCAGGGCATCTCTTTTGGCAGGACAGATCGCCGTTTGGATCTGTGTGGGATTTACCCTGATTTCCGGCGGAATTTATTTATGGGACAATCGCCAATATATAAAAACAGCGAAATAATGAGGAAAGGGAAGCCTTGTGAAAACAGGGCTTCCCTTTTTGCACCCGCCGCAATACCGGATGACTAACGGGACACAGAAGAAAGGGAACTTTTCCAGATCTAAGAACTCATAATGTGGAGAGAAAGAAGTTGGTTGCTCTGCAAGCCGATCCATCAGGACTCCGATTCAATGGGAGTAAAAAGGTACAACGGAATGAAAAACATGGAATATGATTATGACAGTATGCGGAAGAACTGGCGGGCTGAAATCAAGAGTAGAAAACAAGATATTTTCCCGTGATACTCTTTACTTACCAGAGATTTTATACTATACTAAAAGGCAAAGAAATCATCCGGGATGAAGTAAATAATGCAACCAGCAACGAGAGGGAGAAGTAACCGGACCCTTACGCATCAGAGAGGGGGCGCACATGCTGAAAGCGTCCTTAGCGGTTAAGACCGGCCAAATGCACCCGTCAGCTCACAGGGGGAACGGAAGTAGGATCGCTTATTATCCCTGTGCGGACTTTGCCGCCGTTATCCGGCAATCCGCTGTTTTGGCGGGATAAGCGAGAAATCGGAGTGGAACCGCGAATCATTCGCCTCCGTCCTCATATTATGGGGACGGAGGCTTTTTTTGCCCCGACGACGTCTCATCTCAAAGCAAATGGATACTGTTGTCCTACTTGAACAACAAAGACGCTCTAAGGATAATCGTCTGAATGGGAAGTAATAGAATCAAAAAGCAAGAATATCTGTTCTTTTTTCTGTTTACAGCGTAACGTATAGGAGGTGACCATGGTATGTTTGACCATTTAAAAGCGGAGCTGGATTCCATTATGGAACGAGATCCTGCCGCTCGTTCCCGGTTGGAGGTTTATTTCCTTTACTCGGGATTTCGGGCGGTGCGTGCTTACCGCAAAGCCCACTGGTTCTACCAAAGAAATCATAAATTCATCGCCCGATGGCTCAGTCAGCGGGCTCGGCACAAAACCGGTATAGAAATTCATCCTGGGGCCACAATAGGAAAAGGATTGTTTATTGACCACGGAATGGGCGTTGTCATCGGAGAAACCGCAGAGATTGGCGACAATTGTACCATCTATCAAAATGTAACCCTGGGGGGTACTGGAAAGGACCAGGGAAAACGGCATCCCACATTGGGAAACAATGTAATGGTGGGTTCCGGCGCCAAGGTATTGGGTCCCTTTAAGGTGGGGGACAACGCCCGTATCGCGGCGGGTGCTGTGGTGCTCGACGAGGTGCCGCCGAATGCCACTGCAGTGGGCGTTCCCGCCAGAGTAGTGAGAGTCAACGGAGTCAAGACCGCCGCCTTGGATCAGATCCATGTGACCGATCCGGTGTCACAGGAGCTGTGTCGCTTGCAGTATCAAGTGGTTCAACTACAAAACAAAATGGAGAGAATGGAGCGCAATCAAACGCCTGAAAAAACAAACGACGGTTAATCAAGAATATCATGAAACTTGTGCGCCTGTGATTCAGAGCCGGAACTTACGCCAACCGACCGTTGATTTATCACGACTGTCGTGGTATGAATGATGTTTAGCCGGCCATTATGATTATCATATCATAGTGGCCGGTAACCAATGAATCGATGCGGTGGGCTTACTGTGGCAATATGGATTGCAACAATAGGGGTTTCCCGATGGATAAGGGGTGGAAGCCTCATACAGTCATCATCATGAGAGTATCAATATTCCATACTGTTAAAATTTGTTGGAGGAGTTCCGACCGGCGTCAACAGCGTTTACCGGCCGGCGCTTACCGCCAAGTAAGAAAGGATGGTTTTAACCATGAAGCTGTATAATACCCTAACCAGGCAAAAGGAAGAATTCATTCCCTTGAAGGAGGGCGAGGTGAAAATTTATGCCTGTGGCCCTACGGTGTATAACTATATTCATATCGGCAACGCACGTCCCATCTGTGTGTTTGATGTGCTGCGCCGCTATTTGGAATACCGGGGAATGAAGGTGACCTATGTCCAGAACTTTACCGACATTGATGATAAGATCATCAATAAGGCGAATGAAGAGGGCAGCGATTACCTGACGGTGTCCAAACGTTACATTGAAGAATATAAAACCGATGCCAAGGGATTAAATATCCAAGAGGCTACGATTCATCCGTTGGCCACGGAAAACATCGATCAGATTATCGATATCATTCAAACCCTGATCGATAAGGGATTTGCTTATGCAGCGGATAATGGGGACGTTTATTTTCGTACGCTTAGGTTTAACGAGTACGGCAAGCTTTCGCATCAGCCCCTGGAGGATTTGCAGGCGGGCGCGCGAATCAGCGTGGGAGAAATCAAAGAGGATCCCATGGACTTTGCTTTGTGGAAATCTGCGAAGCCCGGCGAACCAATGTGGGAGGCTCCCTGGGGATCCGGTCGGCCCGGCTGGCATATCGAGTGCTCCGCGATGGCCCGGCGATATTTGGGCAAGACCATCGATCTGCACTGCGGGGGCCAGGATCTCATTTTTCCCCATCATGAAAACGAGATTGCGCAAAGCGAGTGCTGCAATGGCGCTCCCTTTGCGCGGTATTGGATGCACAATGGTTATATCAATGTCGATAACCGGAAAATGAGCAAATCTTTGGGCAACTTCTTTACCGTACGGGACGTGGCGGACCAATACGGCTATGAACCCATCCGTTATCTGATGATTGCATCACATTATCGCAGTCCTATCAACTACAGTGTGGAGATGATTGAGCAATGCAAGGCCGCGCTTGAACGGCTGTATACATGCCGGGAGAATTTGGAATTTGTGCTTGGGAACGCTCAGTCTGAAGCGCAGGATGGGGATGAAGAGATGAAAAGCCGCTTCCTCGCGCATCGGGACCATTTCATAGAGGCGATGGAGGACGATCTTAACACGGCTGACGCCATCTCCGCTGTATTCGAGTTGGCCCGCGATCTCAATACCGCCTTGGGGGTGGGGAGTAATTCCTCCAAAAACCTGTGCCGGTTTGCCCTTAACCTCTTTGATGAGCTGACTGGAGTGCTGGGGCTTTTATACAACCGCAAGGAGCAATCTCTGGACGACGAGATTGAGGAGTTGATTCGGCAGCGCACGGAAGCCCGCAAAAACAAGGATTGGGCCACTGCGGACCGTATTCGGGACGAGTTAAAACAACGCAAGGTCGTGTTGGAGGATACGCCGCAGGGAATAAAATGGCGCCTGGAAGAGTAATGCAAACACGATCTTAAATAGACGCCATATTGACGCGTTTAGACTGCGTTGGATGTAAATTTTTTTCGGCATAATAATTTGGTTTAAGATTAGCCAGTATATCTTCGCAAGGGGATATACTGGCTTTTTGTCAAATGACGATAACTAAAAAAATAAATGGAATCCATTTTATGTAATTTCCTGCCGGATCTATCCCAGGAAGGAGATTTGAATATAAAAATCTGTGAGAACAGTAATAGCTGTAGGAATTGATTGCTCACTAACTACTAGTTATATTAGTGGGAGAATGTCGTTTTTACCAACTATTAGCGGTCTTATATACTGTTCCACTTGCGAAAACTCTATGTAGGTTTTATAATAAGTGGTATAAATTTAAAATAAATATAAAAGATGTGTAGTATCTGCTTTCTAATATGGACAATTAACGAAAATATTGGAGGGACTATTGATGAAAAAAATAAAAGTGTTTGTTTCATCTACATACGAGGATATGAAAGTGGAGAGAGATTCTGCTTTTCAAGCGCTTATGAAGAATGGATGCATTGTTGGTGGAATGGAGCTGTTCACAGGTGATAACATTGAAAAATTTGAAGTAATAAAAAAAGACATAGAGGATTCAGATATCTTTTTGTTAATTATGGGGGGTAGATATGGCACAATATGCCCAGAAACCGGAAAGAGTTTTATTCATATGGAATATGACTATGCCAAAAAGCTGGATATTCCTGTTGGGGTAGTTGCTATATCCAATGAATATTTGGCTCAAAAAAAGGAATTATCGTATGCAAATCGTGGTGGTATTTATAATGAGGGATCAGAGAAGTATAATTGGTTTCTCAATATTGTATCTTCAAAAATGATAACTTATTATTCTTGTATAAATGAACTTACTTTAGGGATACTTACAACCATATCCAAAATGAAGGAAACCTATAATTTTGACGGTTGGATTAGAGGAGACAAAGTTGCTATTCAATCGTATTTAGCAAATTGTAACTTTGATGAAATAATTGAATTAACTGGTAGCACACTAGTTAAGCAATTAGAAACCACAGAAAAGGATCAGTATCGTGTATCAAAAAGCATTCTATTGGATTCGAACTCTAAAATTAAGCATCTAAAAAGTATATTTTTAATGCAACGCAGTAGTTCTATCATACTCGGTGCAGAATCTGGATGGAGAGCCGAGAGTGATTTTTTATCCACACTTTTATCTGCAATAAATAATTCTGACAATTTTTATCATCTAATAACACTTGAGGGTATTGAATCCCATTTAAAAAGAAAAAATAGTTATTTTCCAAATTTCAATAGACACTTAAAGAATCTTGTTAATAAAGACGGTTTTTGTGCTATAAAGAAAGAAAATGAATCAAATGGAAGTACGATAATAAAGAAGCTGCCGGCTGACCAGTCAAACCCATTATTTAAACTCGATAGACAGGTAAGAGTTATTGCTGTTGAAAATATGGATAATTCTGTTGAGGCAGTATTCGTTTGGAATATTGGAACTGAAGAATCTTGTATGCGGATAGAAGGACCTAAAATGAATGAATATTTTCAGAAGCTGGTTGATTATTTCCATGAATGTGAGAATGTTTTATGGACGGATATAGAAAAAATTAGGGACTTGTATTCCTCGTCTTTATTGTAATTCAACACTTGAGAATGTTGCAGACAAATACTTGATAGGGAAGGGTTTCCCTTTTTATTTTACACTCACCGAGCGTAAAAATTCCTGAACAACAGAGCTTGCGTATTACATGGAGCGAGGCGCTCTTCATAAGAAAGAGCGCCTCGTTTGACTGCCTTTTTATCGCCGAGAGAACCTGTTAAAAGATGCTGTTGTGTTCCGCCAGGGACTGGACATATTGATGCATTTCCCGACGAGACTGGATTTGGTGGGTATGATTGATGATCTCCTGCTGCTGCTGATCGGATAGATTGCTGAAGTAATGCATGGCGTCCGAGTTTTGCGCCAAAGCCATTCCGAGCCCCATGGGCAATTCTTTGTGATCCATTGATCTCACCTCGTCATAATTGCTGCCGAAGAGATGCAATCCATCGGCGCTTATGCCTAGTATTTCTCAGAAAGATAGGGAATATGTGGGATTGACATAAAAACTTAACCGATGATTCATTGATTTTTATAAAATGGTGGTATAATAAAGAGAAAGCATAACTTTCATTATTGACGGGGGTTATTATCATGAGTAAAGAGCAGAAATTTTATGTTTGTAAGCATTGTGGAAATCTGGTGGGGTTGCTTAATGACGCAGGGGTGCCTCTGATCTGCTGCGGAGAACCTATGACGGAGCTTGTAGCCAATACCACTGACGCGGCAAGTGAAAAACACGTTCCTGTGGTAACAGCCAAGTGTCACGAGGTGACGGTCAATGTGGGCAGCGTATCCCATCCCATGACGGGAGAGCATCATATTGCCTGGATCTATTTGCAGACCACCCAGGGAGGACACCGGAAATGTCCCGAAGAAAACGGCGCGCCCCAGGTTACCTTTGCGTTGACCCAGGGAGAGAAGCCGTTGGCGGCCTTTGCCTATTGCAATCTGCATGGGCTTTGGAAAACCGATTGCAAATAACCCGCTGGTAACGAACACCCCTCTCTGAGCAACATCTCTGGAGAGGGGTTCATTTTGTTTAGAAGGTTTTCGCTGATCTGGTGAAAAATGAACAAGAAGAATCAAGCGCAGACTTTCCTAATAAGATATCATAGAGAGGAAAAGGAGTGGGTAGACGTGTCGGAAAAAACATACAAGACGATGCTTAACTGGGTGGATCAAAATATAACCAATCCTCCCACGCTGCTTGAGATGTCACGATATGTGGGATACTCTCCTTATTATTGTTCCACAAAGTTCCGCGAATATTGCGGGATGTCCTTTAAGCGCTACCTGGGCAAACGCAAATTAATGATGGCGGCGAAAGAATTGACCCACACCAAGGAGACGATTTTAACCATTGCGGTACGCTATGGATTCTCCTCGCACGAGGCGTTTACCAGGGCGTTTTGCAGAGAGTATGGTCGGCCTCCGTCGCAGTTTCGAAGGGAGAGTACGGCAACCCTTGCGAATCAAGATTCTGATCGGCGCTAAGGGAGATCCGTATCGTTGAGTGAAAGGAGCGCTTGCTTTTTATGGATCGAATAAAAAAACCGCTTTGCTGGTGCGGCAGCAAAGCGGAGTATTCCACATGTCACCAGGAATTTGACGAAAAGATACGGGAGCTTCGCGGAAAAGGGTATCTCGTGCCCCAAAGAAAGCTAATCAAGAATACCCAACAGATCAAGGGCATCCGGGAGAGCGCAAAGATCAATATCGCCGTCCTGGACTTTGTGGCCCAACATATCAGGGCTGGGGTGACCACCCAGCAGATTGATTCATGGGTCCACGAACGAACCACGCATTATAAAGCTGTGCCGGCCCCTCTTCACTTTGAGGGGTTTCCAAAAAGTGTGTGTACCTCAGTGAACAACCAGGTTTGCCATGGAATTCCCTCTTCCAAAGTAGTGCTGAAAGAGGGCGATATTGTGAATGTGGATGTTTCTACCAACTATCGGGGATATTACTCCGATTCTTCCCGCATGTTTTGTATTGGAAAGGTAACGGAAACGACGAAAAGATTGGTGGACACGGCAAAAGAATGTATGGAGCTTGGCCTGAAACAGGTTCGCCCCTGGGGATTTCTTGGCGATATAGGGCAAGCGGTGAGCGATCATGCAAAAAAAAATGGGTATGCAGTGGTACGGGAAATCGGTGGTCATGGCATAGGTCTTCAGTTTCATGAGCTCCCCTGGGTCAGTTATGTTTCCAAACGGGGGACCCAAATGGTCATGGCTCCAGGCATGATATTTACCATTGAACCCATGATAAACATGGGATCTCATCGCATCGTTATCGACCAATCCAACGGATGGACGGTATATACAGCAGACGGAAAGCCCTCCGCCCAGTGGGAAATTCAGGTGCTTGTAACGGAAGAGGGATATGAGGTATTGGCATATTAGGCGGGTTGGTTATATGGATGGCAATATTCCGGATGTCAAGGAAGGCAGAGACCAGGGGAAGTATTCGGAACATCCCCGCCCCCAAAAATATTTCTTGGAGTTGATTATAGGATAACACCGGCTTGTGTGTATTCTTCGACGCATTTATGATCTTCCGGAATGTTAATCGTACATACTCAAAAATTTCAGTGATAGAAGTCAGGCCAGTTCACAACCTCCGGCGCACGTGCGACACGCTTATGCAGGAACTGGGGACAGATATCCCAATGATTTAGAAGATACTGGGCCACATTAAGATAACAATGACAGCAAGGTATACTTCCTCTAACATAAAACAATTGCAGAATGAGAGCAATATATATACATATTGTGTTGCGTATGAAGAAATAAATCCAAAACAAAAACCCGCATGGTTTCCTGAAAAATCAGCAACCATGCGGGTTTATTTGGTGGACGTTAACGGACTTGAACCGCTGACCCTGCGCACGTCAAGCGCATGCTCTACCAGCTGAGCTAAACGTCCATAACTGGAATGCTTGATTATTATACCTTGTCCGATTCTAAAAATCAAGGGGTAATCCTAAAAAAATTGATTTTTTTCTTTATTTTTCGAAGGATTATCCGATTTAATCCCCTTGCAACCCAACACGGGAGCGTGTATACTGAATCGTATGAAAATAGGATCCGCTTTATGGATAAATGAAAACGAAGGAGTGAAAGCCATGCAAACAGGATTGGTATTAGAGGGTGGAGGGACCCGGGGCTCTTACACCGCCGGCGTTTTGGATGTATTCATGGAAAAAGGGATTGAATTTCCCAGCGTATACGGAATTTCCGCCGGCGCCTGCAACGCGGTAAGCTATATCTCGAAACAGCCCAAACGAAATCTGGAGATTTTTTACCGATTTATTGAGGACGAGCGCTATCTCAGTGTGGCAAACCTCCGCAAAACCGGATCGTTGTTCGGGTTTGGGTTTATTTTTGGAGAGCTTTCCCACACGTTGGTCCCTCTCGATTATGAAACCTTCCGGAATTCCCCGATAAAATTTCGGGTGGGGGCTACCAATGTGGTGACCGGACGCGTGGTATTTTTTGAGAAAGAGGACATTGTATTTCCTATGGATGTGCTGCGGGCTTCCGCCTCCTTGCCCATGATCTCCACCATTGTGGATTACAAAGGTTACCATCTGCTGGACGGCGGGGTGGCCTGCCCCATTCCCATTGAGCGTTCCCTCTTTGACGGAAACGAAAGAAATGTTATTGTACTCACCAGAGATTCCACTTACCGCAAACGGGCCCGGCCTGAATTTCCCCGCGCTGTGCTCAAAACGGTTTATCGAGACTATCCCAATTTGGTGGAGGCCATGATGGTGCGATCTGAGGTATACAATTCCCAATTGGATCTCATTGCCCGCCTGGAGCAGGAAGGCAAGGCGGTGGTAGTGCGTCCGTCCCGTCCGCTGATGGTGGGCCGGTATGAAAAAAATCGGGAAAAGCTGTTGGATATTTACAAGCTGGGCCGCAGGGATGCGCTGATGAAGCTGTCCCAGATCAATGAGTTTTTGGGATAAGCCCGATGATTCATTGACCAATTTCTTTATGAAAGATGTGAAGATCCCATATTCGCTTCTGAATTCCTGAAAGTTCTCGAAACAGCAAAGAAAGGACGGCGACCGCTGAGCGGCCGCCGTCCTTTCTTTATCCATTGATCCGAAACACCCGATCCATCATTGCGTCCAGTCAAAACGGAAACATTACATAAAGAGAATATACAATTACCCAAAATGATCGCTGCCAATACATTGGAAAGCGTGACGCGGTCATGGGCTCCTATGTACCCATACGAGGAAAATCTAAACTGCTTCTGTCTGCCCCACTGCTATTGGGGAATTTCCTTTTAGGAATTAGATTCCTCCTTATAGTTCCCCAAAAAAGAAAAGCTTGGCAGCTCGTCGGAGAGGGAGCATAGCAGGCTGAGCACCTCGGGATTGTGTGAATTTCCAGAAAAATCAAGATAAAACAGATATTCAAAGCTTTTGCCCGGGATAGGCCGAGACTCAATTTTAGTCAGATTCAGTCCATGCAAGGCGAATCGGGCCAACGTCCGATAGAGAGATCCTGTAACATGGGGAAGGGAAAAACACAGGCTGATCTTGTCCGCTTGATGCGGGATACAAGGATGCTTTGCGATTACGATAAACCGGGTGCAGTTGTTCTCTACATTTTGAATATCACCGCTGAGGATGGAGAGGCCATACCGCTCTACCGCCTCTTTGGAACAGATGGCGGCCGCCGTCCGGTTTTGGGACTGAGCCACCATCTTGGCGGCGGCGGCAGTGTTGGAGTATTCGCACACCTGATAGCCTCCGGCATGCAAAAATTCCGAGCATTGGGCTAAACCCTGAGGGTGGGAGTACACGGTGCGGATTTCTTCCAGGGCTACGCCCGGATTTGCCGCCAAATAGTGATGAATGGGAAGATCAGTAGCTCCCACGATAAAGAAGCGATATTTTAAGATTAAGTCATATACATCGATCACCGAACCTGCTGAGGAGTTCTCCACCGGGACCACGCCGAACTCCGCCTCTCCGGATGCCACAGCAGCGAATACCTGGGGAAACTGGGTGTAAAAGCGCAGTTCCCCCTCTGGAAAGAAGGTCTGTGCCGCCCGGTGGGAATAGGAGCCGGAGACCCCTGGACAGGCTACAGAACAGCCGGTATGACCAGACAGCGTGCTGGGAGCCTCCTGAATCAACTGCCGCAGCGCGTCCCCACCGCCCAAGGCGTCGTGCTGCAAAGCCCGGCTGACGTCCATCAGGGTTGCAAAGAGTATTTTAGCCGCTCCGCCGTACTCGCCGCCCTCCTGCTCTACACGGTCCAGAATTTCCTGTTCCCGCCCGGTGTTAAGCACCGGCAGATGGTCCCGTGCTTTTACTTGCGCCACTTGTCGGGCGCAGTCCATGCGGCTCTGAAACAGGGAGAGCAGCTGTTTATCGATCTGATCAATTTCTTTTCGGATTTCTTCTAAGGTCATAGCTTGTTTCCCTCCGCCATCAGATTGAGAATCGCCACGGCCACCGCCGCTTCCACAACGGGGACAGCCCGGGGTACGATGCAGGGATCGTGCCGGCCCTGTACCGCAAGTTCCGCGTTTTGCCCGGTAACCAAATCCACCGTGTTCTGGGTTTGGGAAATAGAAGCGGTGGGTTTAATCGCGGTGCGCAGCACAATCGGCATGCCGGTGGTTATACCGCCCAAAATTCCTCCGGCATGATTGGTAACGGTGCGAACGTTACCGTCCACCATCCGAAAGGGATCGTTGTGCTGGCTGCCGGTTAGATCTGCGGCGGCGAAGCCATCGCCAAACTCCACCCCTTTGACAGCAGGGATACCGAACAGCAGGGAGGAAAGCACGTTTTCCACCCCGCCGAACATGGGGGAACCCAAACCGGCGGGAACGCCTACCGCCGCGCACTCTACGATGCCTCCCACACTGTCCAGGGAAAGGCGGGCTTGTTCCACGGCGTCCCGCATAGGCAATTCTGCTTCGGGATTGACCAGAGAGAAATTCATATGGGACAGCCGTTGAAGCAAGGGGCCGTCCACGTCCACCGGATCAAAGGGCTGATCGACGATTCCGCGGATGGAGTAGATATGCGCGCCAATGTCAATGCCCCGCCGTTTAAGAATCTGGCGGCATACCGCCCCGGCGAACACCAAAGGCGCGGTAAGCCGTCCGGAGAAATGACCGCCGCCCCGTATGTCGTTGTAGCCCTGATAGCGTATATATCCGGTGTAATCGGCATGTCCCGGGCGGGGAAGGACAGAAAGGTTTTGATAGTCCCCCGAGCGGGTGTTGGTATTGCGGATTAAAGCGCATAAAGGAGCTCCGGTGGTCCGGCCTTCCAACATTCCGGAGAGAATTTCCGGAAGATCCTTTTCTTTGCGGGGGGTGGCGGTGCGGTCATGGCCTGGCGCGCGGCGGGCCATCTGAATTTGCAATTCGTCGAGATCGATAGCCTCCCCTGCAGGCAGGCCGTCCAGCGTTACGCCGATCCCGGGCCCGTGGCTTTCACCAAAGATGGAAAGATGAATGGGATTCCCCCAGTTAGATGACATGAGCGCGTCCTCCTAATCGGTTGTATTGGCTGAAGAAATCGGGATAGGATTTGTTGATGCTTTGTGCATCGGTAATTTCCACCGGCGTTTCGGCCCGCAGCGCCGCCACAGAAAGGGACATCACGATGCGATGGTCGTTGTAGCCCAGAGCCTTACCCCCGATAAGCTTGGGAGTTCCGGTAATAATCAGACCGTCGGGCAGCTGCTCCACATTGCCGCCCAGGCGGGTAAGCCCGTCTGTGATGGCAGCCAGCCGGTCGCTTTCCTTGATGCGCAGCCGGGCCGCGCCGGTGATGCGGGTCACTCCGCTGGAAAGGGCCCCGGTTACCGCCAGAATGGGCGCCAGGTCGGGGATCTGCGCGGCGTCAATATCAATGCCATTGAGCGTATTGGGAGCAACCATCAGCCCCTCCTCGGTAAACTTGACGGCGGCTCCAAACCTCTGGAACAGTTCAGCGGCCGCCCGATCTCCCTGGGTGGACGAGGGGGACAGCCCCTGGATCACCAGGGGGTGTTTCCCCAGAGCTCCCGCGGCAAGGAAGAAGGCGGCTTGGGACCAGTCCCCTTCCACAACGCAGTCATGGGGTTGATACCGCTGATTTCCCGGTATCAGATAGCCGTCGGGCAGGACCTGTACCCGGACGCCGAACTGTTCCATGATTTCCAGAGTCATATCCACATACCCGGCGGATTCCAGAGGGCTGGTAAGAATAATCCGGCTGTCTCCGTTTAAGATGGGCAGAGCCAACAGCAATCCGGTGACGAACTGGGAGCTGATATCTCCAGGCAGGGAGAAGACCCCGGGGCAAAGCTGTCCGCTGGTTTGTAGAGGCAGGCCTCCCTGCGTTTCGCAGCGTACCCCCGCCGGTGGCAGACAGTCGAGATAAACCCCAATCGGCCGCTGGGGGAGTTTGCCGTGGCCGGTGTAGCGGGAAGAGATTCCTCCCGCGGCGGCGATGGGAATCAAAAAGCGCAGGGTAGAGCCCGATTCTCCGCAGTCAAGCTCTGCGCTGGGCTGGGAAAACAGGCGGGTAGCGTCCACCGTTAGGGTGGAGCCGGTAAGGGTTACCTTGGCGCCCAAAGCCGTTACCGCTTGAATGGTAACCTGAATGTCGTTGCTCAGAGCGACGTTTTCAATCCGACATACCCCTTGGGAGAGCGCGGCGCACAGAATAACCCGGTGTGCCGCGCTTTTGGAAGGGGGAACCGTCACCGTTCCCTGAAGAGAGGAGGGGAATAGGGTCACTGAGCTCATAACGCAGTACCCCCTGTGAGAAATTCAGAGAGCCGGGCATGGGAAACTCTGTGCGTAAAGCTGTCCCCAATCTCCCGAAGCAGTACCAAGCGAATGGAATCCCCTGCGCTTTTTTTATCGGAACAGGCGGCCTCAGCCAGTGTTGATAGCGGAGAGGGATCGCTCACCGGCAAGCCGTATCGCTGTAAAAGGGCGGCGATTCGTTCTGCGGTTCCCGGCTCTGTGAGCCCCGCCCGCTGGGAGGCATTGGTGATCTGCACCATACCCACGCCTACCGCTTCCCCGTGGGTCAGGGTTTCGTAATGATACACTTTTTCCAGGGCGTGGCCCAGGGTGTGCCCGAAATTTAATAGCATCCGTTCCCCTTTTTCCCGCTCATCGTGCTCCACGATAATCCGTTTGCAATCCACACAGCGGCGGATCATCTCTTCCAAAAACTCGGACGCCTGCTCCCGCTCCAACCGCTCAAAAAGAGCTTTGTCACGAATACAGCCGTATTTGATGACTTCGCCCATGCCGTCGGTGAAGAAACGGGGAGGCAGGGTGCGAAGAGTGTCGGGATCGATCAGCACCAGGCTGGGCTGCCAGAAAGCGCCCGCCAGATTTTTTCCCTGGGGCAGATCCACGCCTGTTTTTCCTCCCACCGAGGAATCTACCTGAGCCAGCAGGGAGGTGGGAATTTGAATGAAAGGGACGCCCCTTAAATAGCTCGCCGCGGCAAAACCTGCCATATCGCCGGTTACTCCGCCGCCCAAAGCCACCACAAAATCGGTGCGGGTGAGGCCTCGCTCCACAAATTCAGTGAGCATGCCCTCTACAGTGGAGAGCCGTTTTGATCCCTCCCCAGCGGGAAAGAAATAAGCGGAAGCAGAAAATCCCGCCCGAGTGAGGGAATCCACCACTGTTTGCCCATAAAGGGGAATGGTGTTGCTGTCCCCGACCACTACGGTTCGCTTGGCGGAAGGAAACAGTTCGGCTGCTCGCAGCCCCACATCGGGCAGGCAGCCCCGGCGGATAACGATTTGATAGGGGGTGGCGGTGTGTACGGTCAATTCCATTATTCTCCCAATGCCTCCTTAATCTGTCGGCCGCACCGAAGCAAAGCCTGCAGCGCGTTCCGGTCGTTGTTTTCAATGGTGTTTTTAATGCCATCCAGATGGCGGATGAGTTCCGTAAGCTCCTCCACCAAAGGCTCCCGGTTTTCCAAAAACAGCTCCGCCCACAGCGCCTCGTTGATGCGGGCCACTCGGGAGACGTCTCGGTAACTGCCCGCCGAGAAGCCCTTGTGCCCGGGACATTGCGGGCTCATCACATAGGCGCAGGCCAGGGCGTGGGGGACCTGGGAGGTAAAAGCGATCATCCGATCGTGCTCGGCGGCTGTGGTCACCCGGATGCAGCCGAAGCCGATCTCCAGGGCCAGCTGTTTGAGGGTATCCACCGCTAGCTTGGGAGCTTCACAGGGGACGATGATATAGCTGGCCCCGTTGAAGAGCGAGGCCTCCGAGGCCTCGAACCCGCTGCGCTCCTTGCCGGCCATGGGATGGCTGCCCGCAAAGACAAACCCATGGAGCTGGGAAAGAGCGGTGAGTTGTTCGCAGACAAAGGTTTTCACCCCGCAGGCGTCGGTCACCAGCCCGCCTGGGCGGAAATGGGAGGCGTTTTGCTTGACAAACGAAACGGCCGCCTCCGGGTAGAGACACAGGTATACCACGTCCGCCTGAGAAAGAGCGGTTGGATCCCCCGCCTGATGGATTGCGCCGGTGCGCAACGCCGAATCAACCACTGCGGGGTTCTGATCGAACCCCGTCACCCGATGTTCGGTGTATTCGCTGAAAGCTTTGGCCAAGGATCCTCCGATCAGGCCCAGGCCGATGATTGCTATATTCATAGTGAGGTTCCGCCTTTGTAACAAAATTTTTCCAAGGCCGCCGGGATGGGGAATGTCCCATCAGGCGGGGCTTGTTCTCCGGGAGCCGGAAACATCCGGATCAGTGAGTGCGGCCGAAGGCCTCTCCTACCTCGAAAATGCGTTTGGCGACGCTGTCGAACTGCTGAGGAGTGAGAGACTGCGCGCCGTCTGAAAGGGCGCGGCTGGGATCGTTGTGCACCTCAATGATGAGGCCGTCGGCTCCTGCCGCCACCGCCGCCATGGCGAGGGGTTCTACCAGCCAGGAAATGCCGGAAGCGTGGCTGGGATCCACGATGACTGGCAGATGAGACAGCTTTTTGAGGATGGGAACCGCCGAGATATCTAAGGTATTCCGAGTATAAGTCTCATAGGTGCGAATTCCCCGTTCGCACAGGATCACCTGGTCGTTGCCGCCCGCCATGATATACTCGGCGCTCATCAGCAGTTCCTCAATGGTGGAGGATAAACCGCGTTTTAAAAGGATGGGCTTGTTGATGCGGCCCAACTCCTTAAGCAGCTCAAAGTTCTGCATGTTCCTGGCTCCCACCTGGATGATATCCACATCTTCAAACAGTTCGATGTGGGAAACCCGCATAATCTCCGTGACGATGGGCAGACCGGTTTTTTTGCGGGCCTCTTTTAATAGTTCCAGGCCCTCGGCTTTCAGCCCCTGGAAGGCATAGGGAGAAGTTCTGGGCTTGAAAGCGCCTCCGCGCAGGAACTGGGCGCCGGAAGCTTTTACGCTTTCAGCTACCTTGCAAATCTGCGCCTCGCTTTCCACCGAACAGGGTCCGGCCATCAAGGCGATGCTTCCGTCCCCGATCTTCTGTCCGGTGGGCAGGGTGACGACGGTATTGTCCGGGTGGAATTTCCGGTTGGCCTTTTTGTAGGGCTCTTGAACCCGCTTGACGCTCTCCACAATGTCCTGAGCGGAGATGTAGTCGATGTCAACCACTGAAGTATCGCCGATCAAACCCAGCACGGTGGACTGGGTGCCGAACCAGGCGTTTACCTTGACGTTATATTGCTGTTGCAGAGAGCTTGAAAACTCCTGTAGCTGATCTTGGGTGCATTGGGGTTTTAATACGATAATCATAATATAATTCCTCCTAAGGGGACAGCCGGTCGAGGAAAAGAATGCGGCCGCAATTCTTAAAGAAACGACGGACTGCCGTCAATTTATTATAGCAGGACAAACAAAAAGACAGCGGCACTCACTGTGAGTTCCGCTGTCTGTACGATCGTCCTATTATACAATGGAAGAGGGCGTTATAAAACGCGCTCAATAGGCGGTATCCATTTCGGAAGCATTCACAGCTTTGATTTTCAGGCATGCCCAAAACTCCCAGTTAAAATAGCTGGGAGTACCAAAGCTGATAAATCGTTTTGTCTGTGCGTAAACGATCATAACGAATGTCCTTTCCTGCGGCGGGTAAGGCCGCGCTGATGGATAACTTATTGTTATCATAATACGTCCACCCGCGAGTTGTCAAGAGGGTTTGTCAAATTGAAGGAGATTCCTTTTGGGAGGCAGTAATCAATTCCATCAACAGATTAAAGAGAGAATGCAATATGTCCTGTTGCTCTGCTGACAGACGGGAGAGTTTTTGCTCTAAAAAACTGCTGGAGGGCTCAGGGGTAGTGCCTAGCAGCATAAAGTCGACGGATACATATAAGGTGTCACAGAGTAGTTTCAGCGTACTGACAGAAATTCCAACCGTTCCCCGCTCTAAATTGGAGAGATGCTGTGGAGAAATTTGAAGAAGCTCTGCAAGCTTTTCTTGTGTCAGTCCGGCGTTTTCCCTTACTTGTTTAATCCGTTTTCCTATTTCAACGTTGATTTCCTTTTTTTCTTTCATATCAATCACCTCACTACCTCTAGTTTAAATTAAAGTAGTAAGTTTAAACACAATGTAATAAAATAGTAATTATATAACTATTAGATTTATAAAAGGGAATCTATCATGAGTATAACCTGCTGTTTCTTTGAATATCGGGATACCGATCAATCTATCCCACCTTACAGGACGAAATCGTGAAACATATACTACATGTTAAAGTGGATGTATTTTATATGAGAGGGTATGGAAGTTTTGATCGTTATAGTATGGAGATTTTAAAGCGGATTAAAAAAGAATTTCCACTTAAACGATTTCTTGTTTTTGCTTATTATCAAAATTTCCATGGAATGGATCATCCAGAAGTTGATGGAATGATAGATCCAAAAGGGCTAGAGCTTGCGCCAAAGAGAGTTGAAATTGTCCATCGTAACCGCTATAAAAATAACAGAAAATAAGAAAGCGCCATTATAACTTTGAAGCAGTAAAAAGATGGTAGACACAAAAGTGTCTACCATCTTTTTACTGCTTCACGGATAACTTGGCAATTTTTTTCATCAGGTTTTATGAATTTCCGCCGGCTTCCTCAAGCCCCAGCGCCTGCAAAATCTCTTTGCACACCGCGCCGGGGGTCCCCTTAGCGGCTACTGTAATGTCGGCGGCTTCCCTATAGAGGGGCAGGCGTTTGTGATAGAGCTCCTCCATCGCCTTTTCCCGGTCGGGTCGGTTGAGCAGGGGACGTGTGGTGTCTCCACACAACCGGCGTTTGATGATATAAAGCGGCGGATTGAGCAAAACGATGGTTCCGTTGTGTTTGAGCGCCTCCCGGTTGCGCGCAAAGGTGAGAGCGCCTCCTCCGGTGGCGATCACCGACCCGCCGGAGCGGGACAGCTCCTGGGCACACCGGTACTCCATCTCCCGGAAGGCCGCCTCGCCTTCGGAAGCGAAGATTTCCGAGATTTTACGGCCCGCTTGCTGTTCGATGTATTGATCCATGTCCACAAAGGGAACTTCCAGGCGTCTGGCCAGCCGTTTGCCCACCGTGCTTTTTCCGCAGCCCATAAAACCGCACAGCACGATGTTATAGGGTAACGTCGCCATAGATCATCCCTCCGCAAACTGCTTTTGCAGTTCTTTGGAACTATCCTCGCACAGTTGATCCACGTCCTCCTGGCGGTAGTCGGAGCCGTCCCAGATTTTATGAGAGGCCACGGCCTGCCATACCAGCATGGGCATGCCCCCCACGACTTTTGAGCCGTTAGCTCGGGCTGCCTTTAACAGCTTGGTTTCCAAAGGGTTATAAACCGCGTCGAATACGTTGGCGCTGTTCTTTAAAATGTGTTCTCCCACCGGCATAGCGTCCGTATTGGGATACATACCCACCGGAGTGGCGTTTACAAGAAGGTCAATGGGGTCGCTCAAATGCTCCAGCAGGCAGGTGGAGATCGCGGCGGTGTGCAGGTTGGAAAGGATTTCCCCTGCCAGCCGGGCCGCGTTCGAAAGATCCTCCCGGCGCACCGCCAGAGTGGTGGAGCATCCGGCGATGCAGCATTCATAGGCCATGGTGCGGGCTACCCCGCCGGCGCCCACGATTACCACCCGGCCGGTGAGCGGCACGCCGCCCTTTTGCAGCGCGATAAGAAAACCGTCGGGGTCGGTGGTAAAGCCGGAGGAAACGCCCTGCTGCGTTTTGACGGTGTTTACCGATCCATAAAGCTGAGCGGTGCGGTCCAGACCGTCCAGATAGGGAATAATAGCTTGCTTATGGGGAATGGTGATATTAAACCCGTCCAGCTGTTTTAATGCGGGCATCTGTTCCGCCAGACGCTCTGGCGCAATGTCCAGAACCCCGTATTCCGCGTCGATTCCCGAAAGCTCGAAAAGCCTGGAATGGATAAAGGGCGACATGGTGTGTCCAATGGGATGTCCGACAACTGCGTACTGTTTTTTCAATGGTAACACCTCAATTTCTATATTGTTGAAATAAACCGGCGGGTTTCTGCATAGATCCCTGAAAAGGAAACATTTCATTCGGGTGTAAAAATCAGCGCGGCAAAGGGAAATGGAAGCGACCGTTTGACGCTTGGTCTACAGGATGCGCCCGTCCGGGGGAATCTGGTCCGGTTTCCGTATCATTCAAAAATAAAAGCAAACCACATGCGGACATTTGCAATTTCCCATCCCGATTCTAGAATAAAATCCGCTTTACACCCTAAAAATACCATTTGGTTATTGACAAAGCGATTATTTGCTAATAATATGTGGATATGGAAATTGTTATATGACCATCAAGAGATCCCGTATAAATAAATTGTACACGAAAGTTATAATTTTGTCCATTGTCTGATACGGAATTTTGTTGGCATATTGTCTTTCTAAACAAATTCAAGGAGGAGTTTTTTCATGGTACTGGAAAAAGTCAAGGCGATTCTGAGCGAGCAGTTTGATGTGGAGGAGGATTCCATCAACGCGGATACCAAAATTTCGGAGGATCTGGGCGCGGATTCTTTGGATGTGGTGGATTTGCTGATGTCTTTGGAGGATGAATTTGAAATCGAAGTACCGGACGACGAGATCGAGAATATCAAAACAGTCGGCGAACTCGTAAAATATATCGAGAGCAATCTGTAAAGCCAGACAGAATGGCCGCTGCACGGGATCACTGTGCGGCGGCTTTTTTCTGTTTTCCCTTACAACTCCATCTGCTGCGGTTGTGAACAAGCGGGCGCCGCTGTAAATCGGTTTTTGCTTTTCACGCCGGACAACCTCTTGAAAAGACGGCGCTTGCTGCATGATAAGGATGAGAATGGCGCCTTTTGGTTAAAATGGCTCGGGCGGTACAAAATAGGATTGAAAATAGGGAAAGATTTTACTATAATATTTTTATTACAATCTCAATGGCGAAGAAATTTAACGACCGGGCTTTTCTCGGAAAACAGGGAAAAGCGGCGGAAGAGAACGCGCAATGTTACAAAAGCTTGACTGGAAGCAACGGACGAATCAGGGTTAAAATGCTGGCCCCCTCCGTCGACTCGCATCGGAGTGGGGGACAGGCGTTCGCCCTATATTCATAAATTACAAGTAAAAGAACAGAAAAAGGAGAGGGAAGCTTTGTCAGACTTTTCATTTTTGCTGGAAGGAGTCCAGGCCATCACTCCAAAAATCCTGGTTATGTGGGTGATCGGCGGCCTGTTGATTTTCCTGGCTATCAAAAAGGATATGGAGCCGGCGCTGCTGTTACCAATGGGCTTCGGTGCGATTTTAGTCAACATCCCATTCAGCGGCGTACTCAATACGGACGCCGCAAACGGAATTGTGGAATGGCTTTTTAATGTGGGAATTCATGCGGCGGAGGCAATGCCCCTGCTGCTGTTTGTGGGCGTGGGAGCTATGATCGATTTTGGTCCCCTGCTCAGCAATCCCAAAATGCTGCTGTTTGGCGGCGCGGCCCAACTGGGGATCTTTGTCACAGTGATTTTAGCGGTGCTGCTGGGATTTCCTCTCAAGGACGCCATGTCCATCGGGGTGATCGGAGCGGCCGACGGTCCCACCTCCATCCTGGTGTCTCAACAGCTCAAGAGCGCCTATATGGGCGCCATCGCGGTGGCGGCTTACTCTTACATGGCTTTGGTGCCCATCATTCAGCCCTTCGCCATCAAGATGGTTACCACCAAAAAAGAGCGTATGATTCGTATGCCGTACAATCCGGGTAAGGTATCCCGCACCACCCGCATCCTGTTTCCCATCATTGTTACTTTAATCTCCGGCCTTATCGCCCCGGATTCGGTGGCTCTTGTGGGCTTTTTGATGTTCGGCAACCTGATCCGGGAGTGCGGCAAGCTGGAAAGCCTGTCCCAGACCGCCCAGGGGCCGCTGGCTAACCTGATTACCATCTTCCTGGGGATCACCATCGCCTTCCAGATGCGGGCGGACCAGTTTGTCAACTGGGGAACCCTGATCGTCATGCTGCTGGGACTGTTCGCCTTTGTGCTGGACACCGTAGGCGGCGTGCTGTTCGCAAAGCTGCTCAATCTCTTCCTGCCCAAGGGGAAAAAGATCAATCCCATGGTGGGCGGCGCGGGCATCTCGGCTTTTCCCATGTCGGCCCGTGTGGTGCAGAAAATGGCGGTCAAGGAGGACCCGGAAAACCTGCTGTTGATGCATGCCGTAGGCGCCAACGTGGCGGGACAGATTGGTTCCGTTGTGGCGGGCGGCATCATCCTGTCATTGGCGGCTTCGCTGCTGTAAGGAGGAGAATTTATGCGATTGATTACAGCGTTTCAAAGCTTGATGGGCCCGGTGGACGCGGGCAGCATCTGGGATTCCCTGGGCCTGTTGCTCAAGGGAATGGGCGGCGTGCTGCTGGTTATGCTGCTGATTTTTGGGGTCATCGTGGCGCTCAACAAGGTGTTCAGCCGACCGGACGATAAAAAGGACGGCAAAGACAAATAAACGGGGAACAAGCTTCTCCGGCGCACATATCACAAGTACGGACCGTCTCTTTTCCGTCGGTCCGCAACATAAAGGAGTAAGGATTTAAAAATGGCAGACAAGAAAAAGATGGTGGAAGCGATCACCTCCATGGAGGACGACTTTTCCAAATGGTATACCGACGTGGTAAAGAAAGCGGAGCTTGTGGACTATTCCAGTGTAAAGGGATGCATGGTGATTCGTCCCTATGGCTACGCGATTTGGGAGAATATCCAGCAGGATCTGGATGCCCGGTTTAAAAAGACGGGACATGAAAACGTGTATATGCCCATGTTTATTCCCGAAAGCCTGTTGGAGCGGGAAAAAGCCCACGTGGCCGGCTTTGCTCCCGAGGTGGCGTGGGTCACCCAGGGCGGCGACGAGAAGCTTGCCGAGCGGCTGTGCGTGCGTCCCACCTCCGAGGTGCTGTTCTGCGAGCATTACGCCAAGGTGATTAACTCCTACCGCGACCTTCCCAAGCTTTATAACCAGTGGTGCTCGGTGGTGCGCTGGGAAAAGACCACCCGTCCCTTCCTGCGCTCCTCGGAGTTTTTGTGGCAGGAGGGCCACACAATGCACGAAACCGCAGAGGAAGCTCAGGAGGAAACCATGCGTATGCTGCATGTGTACGCCGACTTCTATAAGGAAACCCTGGCTATCCCCGCTGTCATCGGTCAAAAGACTGAAAAAGAGAAGTTCGCGGGGGCTTTAGCCACCTATACCATTGAACCCATGATGCACAACGGCGTGGCGCTGCAAGGGGGAACCTCCCACTATTTCGGGGACGGCTTTGCAAAGAGCTTCGGCATCACCTTCACCGGACGGGACAACACCCTGCAAAGCCCCTTCCAGACCTCCTGGGGGGTGTCTACCCGGATGATCGGCGCCATCATCATGGTGCACGGCGACGACAACGGCCTGGTGCTGCCGCCTAAGGTAGCGCCCATTCAACTGGCCATTGTACCCATTGCGCAGCACAAGCCCGGCGTGCTGGAAAAGGCGGCGGAACTGAAGGATCGCCTGAACGGGCGCTTCCGCGTTAAGCTGGACGATTCCGACAACTCCGCCGGCTGGAAGTTCAGCGAGTACGAGATGAAGGGAGTTCCCCTGCGCCTGGAGATCGGGCCGAAGGACATTGAGAAAAACCAGTGTGTGCTGGTGCGCCGTGACAACCGGGAGAAGATCTTCGTATCTTTGGACAATTTGGAGGAGGCGGTGGAGCAGGCCCTTCAAATGGTGCACGACGGCATTTATCAGAAGGCGCTGGAGAATCTCCGGGAGAAAACCCGCGTCGCCCGCAGCCACGAAGAGTTTCTGGATATCGCCAAGAATCAGCCCGGCTTCATCAAGGCTATGTGGTGCGGAGATACCGCCTGCGAGGAGAAGCTTAAGGAGGAGACCGGCGGCGTGAAATCCCGGTGCATTCCCTTTGAGGAGGAGCATCTGGCCGATACCTGCGTGTGCTGCGGCAAGCCCGCCAAGCACATGGTGTATTGGGGCAAACAATACTAAGAAGAACAAAAAGAGGCCGGTTGCTAACCGGCCTCTTTTTTGTTATTCAGGTGGAAATGGGGAGACGACGTCACTGACGCCGCAGATATAATTCATATCGACATTATAAAATTTGGCTAATGTAATGAGGTGATCCAAGGGAATATGGACCCTTCGAAGTTCATAAGCGGAATAGGTGCTTTGCGCAATGTATAAGATTTGGGATATGTTTTTCTGGGTGAGATCATTATCCTCCCGAAGCGCTCGAATACGTTCTGAATAATTCATAAAGAATTTTCCTTCCAAATTAACTATAAAAGCTTGCATAATTCTCAATATCAAAATAAAATGCCCGATTATACTCGTGTTACAAATTACCCATATTCGGGTAATAGACATTATACTTCATATTTAGTTTGAAAGTCAACCCGTATTCGGGTAATTGATATTATTTGCCTTGTTATTATCATAGTAACCCGAAATCGGGTACAATAATGACAAAGGGAAAAGAAATGGAATATTCAGAGTTAATAGTAATGCGTATTCGAAAATTATGTAAGGATCGTGGGATTGCAATTAATAAGCTAGCTTCAATGAGTGGCGTCAAACAGTCTACGTTGGACAATATTGTAAGAGGTGTTACAAAAAATCCCCGCATGAAAACCCTCCATAAAATTGCCATCGCCTTCAACATGACGCCGGCGGAATTCTTTGACTTTGACGAACTCAACGAATATACCTTTGAGGATGACACTGAGGAGTAATGGTCAACCGTTCCAGCCAGTAAAAAAACGCAACAAGCAAGGCTCTCTCCATTTGGGGAGAGCCTACCCTTTTTGCCTCTTACCGCCCGCCAGATTGGCGCGGCAGAGAAACGATACGAATAGGAAATCGGGCAAAATCACAAAAAGCCTTTTCAACAGAATTGTTTTAAGCTACAATAAAAGACATGCAATGCAGAGGAACCCCAAGCGGTTCCCTTTTTGAGACGGAAAGGAATTGTGCCGAATGAAACGAGTCAAACGATTGTATTTAATTATGGGTATCTGGATGGCAGTCAGCTTAGTGCTTCTCGCGTTTCGAATTCCCTACTCCTTCGATATTGTGGTCTTTACGATGGGCGCCGTGTTCCTTTTGGCGATCGCCCTCGGCATCTATGCGATACGGAAAAGAAAGCGCTCGCTCTCCCCGGTGTATACCACAAGCAAATGGGAGGAGTTCCTTCCCGGCTGCGCGCAGTCGCTCTTACAGGCGGGCTTTGAGAAACGGGAAAAGTCGATCCGCTTGGTGGGGCGCAGTGTGGGAGCCGACTGCTTTTACAAAATGGAAAAGGAACCCCGCCATGGGCTGATCTGCACCTGTGTGGTGTTTTTGGAGGGGATCTCCACCATGGAGAACGTCAAGGAGCTGGAGCCCAAGCTGGACGATCTGGCGGCGGAATGGATTCTTGAGCAAAAGAAGGGAAAGGCTGCTCTTCGCAATGTGATCTGTTTTGTGCAGGAGACCTTTACCCAGCCCATCAAAAGGTTTTGCACCGCCACCACCTATTCCTATCCCTATTTCTCCACGGTGATGGCGGCCTATGAGAAGTCGTCCGACCGCCTCTTTTATTTAAAGGGAGACGACTTTTCCAAGCCCGGCTTCCGCAAAGCGGTGCGCCTGGTGGAGCAGCACTTGGCCTCTGGCAAGCTGCCTAAGGATGAATGATAAAACGATTGCGGGATTGATGGGAGAGCGGCAGAAGGGACCGCCTCGAAAACAATGTATAGGAAGAATCGTATTTAAAAGCAGTTAAGCCTGCGAGGTAGGCTCCGTTGGCGGAAGAAAGGATGACGCTCATTATGTCTAGGAAAATCGCGTGGAGATATTGTCTCTTTGGCGTATTCCCTATGATTTTGGGCTTTCTTTTGACAGCGACAGGCATGCTCTCCGGCCGTTTTATCATAAAAAGCGTGGGACTGGTGTTGTTTCTTCTCGGTATCATAATAAACGGCGTATATACCGCAGTTCTCCCAAGGCGCAAAAAGAAGGCGATCCGCGCCGTTTGCGCCCAGTCTAAATGGGAAGATTTTATCCAGGGCGCTGCAAAGTACCTGGAGCAGCAGGCGTTCCAAAGAAATGATTGTCAGATTCCCATGACCGGGAAACGTTGGGCGGCCGTCCGCTGCTTTTGGCGTTGCGAAAACCCGAAAAAGCCCGCAACCATCGTGGTTCTTATAGAAGGAGCGGACGATTATGACGATGTGATGGAAGTATTCCCTTCGTTATGCAGTCTGCTGGAAAAGCTGGATACGGAACGATTGGCCGGACAGAGTCGAAACAGGCGGTTGTTTTGCTTTGTACAGGAAGAGCTGTCCGATTCTCTGAAAGAACTTTGCACGTCCTCCCGGTATGCATATGCAAACCGCTCCTTGTTGATGGCCGGCGTTGAGAAGAAATCCAACACCATCTATTATCAAACAGGAGAGACTTATGTTCCAGAGGGGGTTGAAGAGATGGCAAAGCTCTTGCAACAGAGCATGATACAGCCGGAAACGGTGAAATTGTACAAAAATAATCACAATATGGAAAAAGAACCGTCGAAGAAATAAAATGTCAGAATAACCAAATTATTGCTAAGAATTTCTTGCAAAAATACAGAAAAAAGCTTGCTTTTGTGGCTCTGGTATGCTATTATAATTGAGCGTGACTGCAATAGATATGCGATGAAGCGGGAGGTTGCGGCGAAATTCGCCGGTTTTTCCGTGGAGTATGTCCGATTTTAAACCGGGCGACAAGAATATTGGGTGTGTTAAGAGTGAGAATGAGTTGCTATGCTCTTTTTATGCCCAGACGCTTTTCGATTTTAACCCGGATCGACTTTTATGAAAAAGTTAATCCGGTTTTTCAATGTCAAAGGAAGAAACACCCGGCAGGGTGTGAGGGAATGAGAAAAGCGCCGCCCGCCAACTAAACAAGGAGGCGATTACCAGTGGCAGTCAAGGAAAAAATCAGAATCAGACTGAAGGGGTACGATCATCAATTGGTGGATCAATCCGCTGAAAAAATCGTACAGACAGCGAAGCGTACAGGCGCCAGAGTATCCGGTCCTGTTCCGCTGCCTACCGAAAAGCAGATCATCACCATCCTGCGCGCCGTCCACAAATACAAGGACAGCCGCGAGCAGTTTGAGATGAGAACCCACAAAAGACTGATCGACATCCTCAGACCGTCCAACAAGACGGTGGAGTCTTTGATGAGCTTGGAGCTCCCTGCCGGTGTTGAAATCGAGATTAAGCTTTAATCTTTTCAACCTACCGAGCGGAAGTGGTCAAGTTGGCGAAAGCCAACCAATAACCTACAGGAGGTAACATAATGCAAAAAGCGATCATCGGCAAGAAGATCGGTATGACCCAGATCTTCGACGAAAAGGGAAAAGTCATTCCCGTCACTGTCGTGGAAGCCGGACCCTGCGTGGTCTCTCAGAAGAAAACCGTGGAAAACGACGGCTATGCTTCTGTGCAAATCGGCTTTGGCGACTTAAAGGCCCACAAGGTGAACAAGCCCATGGCTGGTCACTTTGCAAAGGCCGGCGTTGCTCCCAAGAGGACGCTGCGCGAATTCCGTTTTGATGATACCGACGCTTACAATGTGGGCGACATTATCAAGGCGGACACCTTTGCCGCGGGAGACAAAGTAGACGTTTCCGGCACCAGCAAAGGTAAGGGATATGCCGGCGTAATTAAGCGCTGGAATTTCCAGAGACTCAAAGAGACGCACGGTTCCGGTCCTGTTGCCCGCCACGGCGGTTCCAACGGCGCCTGCTCCTCTCCGTCCAGAGTGTGGAAGGGCCTTAAAATGGCCGGCCACATGGGCGCTGAGAAAGTGACCGTTCAGAATCTGCAGGTTGTCAAGGTGGACGCCGAGAACAACCTCATCGCGATCAAGGGTGCCATTCCCGGCCCGAACGGCGGCACGGTAATCATCCATGACAGCGTGAAGGCGTAAGGGAAGGAGGAATTAGAATGCCTAAGGTAGCAGTGCTTGATATGCAAGGCAAGGAGGTCGGCAGCGTAGAGCTTTCCGACGCCATTTTTGGAATCGAACCCAACGCCACTGTGATGCACCATATGGTGAAGAACTATCTGGCCAACCAGCGCCAGGGCACCCAGTCCGCGCTGACCCGCGCGGAGGTTTCCGGCGGCGGCAAAAAGCCGTGGAGACAAAAGGGTACCGGCCATGCCAGACAGGGTTCTACCCGCGCTCCCCAGTGGACCCACGGCGGCATCGTGTTTGCCCCCAAGCCCCGCAGCTATCGTTACACCGTGAACAGAAAGGTTAAGAGACTTGCAATGAAGTCCGCTTTCTCCACAAAGGTGATCGACAATAATCTGATCGTGCTGGACAGCATTCAGCTCGATGAGTTCAAAACCAAGACCATCGCAGCCATGCTCAACGCGTTGGGCGCCGACAGAAAGGCCCTGATCGTACTCCCCGAGGTAAACGAGAAGATCATTAAGTCGGCCCGCAACATTCCCGGCGTGAAGACTGCACAAGTCAACACCCTGAATGTTTACGATATGCTGGGCGCCGATAAGCTGATCGTCCTCAAGGACGCGGTGAGCAAGATTGAGGAGGTGTATGCATAATGGCAGCACAGGATATCATCATCCGCCCCATTATCACCGAGAAAAGCATGTCCGGTATGACCGAGAAGAAATACACCTTCGAGGTTAAAAAGGACGCCAACAAGATTGAAATTGCCAAAGCAGTGGAAGAGCTCTTTAACGTAAAGGTGGCAAAGGTCAATACCCTGCACGTGAGAGGCCAGATGCGCCGCCAGGGCAGAAACGAAGGCTATACTCCCTCTTGGAAGAAAGCCTACGTCACTCTGACCGAGGGCAGCAAGCCCATCGAGTTCTTCGAAGGCATGATGTAATCGTCTGCTTTCCTTATATCAAGTAAGAAAAAGCAGAGGCAACGTATGGGAAGGCTTGGCAGCTTCCCGCAAAGCCATCATGAGGAGTGTGAAACCGAATGCCTATTATCAACTATAAACCGACGACGCCCGCACGTCGCAACATGTCGGTTACCGATTACTCCGGTCTGTCCAAAGTGGCTCCCGAGAAGAGTCTTCTCGCCCCTTTGAACAAGAAATCCGGACGCAACAGCTACGGCAGAATCACCGTTCGTCACAGAGGCGGCGGAAACCGTAGAAAGTACCGCATCATCGACTTCAAGCGTCAGAAATTTGACGTTCCGGGTAAAGTGCTTACCCTGGAGTATGATCCCAACCGTTCCGCTCACATCGCTCTCATTCAATATGAGGACGGCGAGAAGAGATACATCATCGCCCCCAACGGCCTGAAGGTCGGCGACACAGTGCTCGCCGGCGCCAATGCGGATATTAAGCCCGGCAACGCGTTGCCGCTTCTCAATATCCCCACCGGTACCTTCGTGCATAACGTTGAGCTGTATCCCGGCAAAGGCGCTCAGCTGGCCCGGGCTGCCGGCAACATGGCGCAGCTGATGGCAAAGGAGAACAATATGGCTCTTCTGAGACTGCCTTCCGGCGAGCTGAGAAACGTTCCGGTAAACTGCATGGCCACCATCGGCCAGGTAGGCAACATCGATCACGAGAACGTTAAGATCGGTAAAGCCGGCCGTAAGCGCAACATGGGTTGGAGACCGACGGTTCGCGGTTCTGTCATGAACCCCTGCGACCATCCGCACGGTGGTGGTGAGGGCAAGTCCCCCGTTGGACGTCCCGGCCCTGTTACTCCGTGGGGTAAACCGGCTCTGGGTTACAAAACCCGCGCCAAGCACAACCGCTCCGATAAATTTATCGTGAAGCGCAGAAACGGTAAGTAAGGCGTACAGAAAGGAGCTTAAACTTATGGGCAGAAGCGTTAAAAAGGGCCCTTATGTACAGCCCGTGCTGTTGAAAAGGGTTCAAGAAATGAATAAAGCCGGCGAGAAAAAGATCCTGAAGACCTGGAGCAGATCCTCCACCATCTTCCCGGATTTCGTTGGCCACACCTTTGCGGTTCACGACGGCCGCAAGCACGTTCCGGTGTATGTGACGGAGGATATGGTTGGACACAAACTCGGCGAGTTTGCTCCCACTCGTACCTACCGCGGTCATGCCGGTGCAAAAACTTCGAAATAACGGCCGAAAGGAGTGTATAGCATGGAAGCAAGGGCTTATTTAAAGTACGCCCGCATTTCTCCCCGTAAAGTATCCATCGTGCTTGATTTGATTCGCAACAAGCCGGTTGATTACGCCATGGCTGTCCTCAAGCATACCCCCAAGGCCGCCTGTGAGGACCTGCAAAAGTTACTCAAGTCGGCAATGGCGAACGCTGAGAACAATCACAATATGGATGTCTCCAGATTATACGTGGCGGAATGCTTCGTATGTCCGGGCCCGATCCTCAAGCGCATTCGTCCGAGAGCGCAGGGTCGCGCGTTTAGAATCGACAAGAAGACCTCGCACGTAACCCTGGTGCTTAAGGAACAAGAATAGCAGAAGAGGAGGTAAACTTAATGGGCCAGAAAGTAAATCCCCACGGTCTCCGTGTGGGCGTTATCAAAGATTGGGATTCCCGCTGGTTCGCGAAGGATAAAGACTTTGGCGATACCCTCGTCGAGGACTACAACCTCCGCAAACTGCTGAAGAAGCAGTTATACGCAGCAGGCGTTCCGAAGATCGAGATTGAGCGTGACGCGTCCAAGGTACGTATCCACATTCACTGCGCAAAGCCGGGAATGGTGATCGGTAAGGGCGGCTCCGAGATCGAGAAACTTCGCGTTCAGTGCGAAGGCATTCTGAAAAAACCTGTTGCAATCAATATTGTGGAAGTCAAGTCTCCGGATTTGAACGCACAGCTGGTTGCCGAGAACATCGCCCAGCAGCTGGAAAAGAGAACCTCTTTCCGCCGCGCTATGAAGCAGGCCATCGGTCGTGCTATGAAGTTCGGCGCCAAGGGAATCAAGACCCAGGTTGCAGGTCGTTTGGGCGGCGCGGAAATCGCCCGTACCGAGCAGTATCATGAGGGCACCATTCCGCTGCAGACCATCAGAGCGGACATCGACTACGGATTTGCCGAGGCTGCCACTACTTATGGCCGTATCGGTGTAAAGGTTTGGCTGTACCGGGGCGAAGTGCTCCAGGACAACCGTAGACCCCGTACTCCCCGCAGGGAAGGAGGCAATAAATAATGTTGCTGCCTAAGAGAGTGAAATACCGCAGAGTGCACAGAGGTCGTCTGACCGGTAAGGCCTCCCGCGGCAATAAGGTAACTTACGGTGATTTTGGCCTCCAGGCTCTGGAGCCGGCATGGATCACCTCCAACCAGATTGAAGCCGCCCGTGTAGCCATGACCCGTTACACCAAGCGTTTCGGTCAGGTTTGGATCAAAATTTTCCCCGATAAGCCCATCACCGAGAAGCCGGCTGAAACCCGAATGGGTTCCGGTAAAGGTTCCCCGGAATATTGGGTGGCCGTTGTGAAGCCGGGCCGCATCATGTTCGAGATCGGCGGCATCAACGAAGAGACCGCAAGAGAAGCAATGAGACTAGCGGCAAACAAGCTGCCGATTAAATGCAAGTTTGTCAAGAAGGAAGAAACGGGTGGTGAGCAGTAATGAAGGCCTCAGAGATCAGAGAATTATCAGTAGCAGAGCTGGAAACCAAGCTCAAAGACCTCAAAGCTGAGCTTTTCAACCTACGCTTCCAGCTTGCTATTAATCAGCTCGACAACCCGATGCGCATCCGTGCTGTGAAAAAGGATATCGCGAGAGTGCAGACAGTCCTGCGTCAAAACGAACTCAATCACAGTACTGAGGCGTAAGGGAAGGGAGGATTAAGCCGTGAGCGATAGGAATATGAGAAAAACAGAGGTCGGCAAGGTGGTCAGCGATAAGATGGACAAAACCATCGTTGTGGCCATTGAGGGCAGTGTAAAGCATCCGCTTTACAATAAAGTTATGAAACGTACCGTGAAGCTGAAGGCTCATGATGAGAACAATGAATGCAGAATCGGTGACCGCGTGCGTGTGATGGAGACCCGTCCCCTGTCTAAAGAGAAGAGATGGCGTCTCGTCGAGATTATAGAAAAAGCTAAATAAGAACTTATTGGCTTTGTGCAAAGGAGGAACGCACTGTGATACAGCAGCAGACCTACCTCAAAGTTGCCGACAACACCGGCGCGAAGGAGCTTATGTGCATCCGCGTTCTCGGCGGTACCGGCAGGAGGTATGCCAATATTGGCGACGTTGTGGTAGCTTCGGTTAAAAAAGCAGCACCCGGCGGCGTTGTTAAAAAGGGCGACGTAGTAAAAGCAGTTATTGTACGCTCCGCGAAGGGCGTGCGCCGCGAGGATGGTACCTACATCCGTTTTGATGAAAACGCGGCCGTCATCATTAAGGAAGACAAGAACCCGAGGGGCACCCGTATATTTGGGCCGGTGGCGAGAGAGCTTCGCGATAAGGATTACCTGAAGATATTGAGCCTCGCCCCCGAAGTGCTTTAATAGGAGGTGCTCACTAGTATGATTAAAAAAGTTCATGTAAAAACGGGTGACACCGTTACCGTATTAAGCGGAAAAGAACGCGGCAAAAAGGGTAAGGTATTGGCCGTCAGCCCCAAAGAGGGCAAAGTCATCATCGAGGGAATCAACATGGTTACAAAGCATGTGAAGCCTCGTAGGATGGGCGAAGCCGGCGGTATCGTCAAGGCCGAGGGCGCCATGTACGCCTGCAAGGTTCAGATCGTATGCCCCCGCTGCGGCAAGCCTACACGTGTCGGGCACAAGGTATCTGAAGACGGCACGAAAGAACGCATTTGCAAAAAATGCGGCGAGTCGCTGTAAGGAGGATAAGAATGGCTAGACTAAAGGAATTCTACAAGCAGGACGTAGCTCCCGCTTTGATGAAGAAATTTTCTTATAAGAGTGTCATGCAAATCCCGAAGCTTGATAAGATCGTGATTAACGTAGGCGCAGGCGAAGCCCGTGACAACGCTAAGGTTATCGACGCCATCGTGACCGATCTTGGCGCGATCACCGGTCAGAAGCCGGTCATCTGCAAAGCGAGAAAGTCCGTTGCGAACTTTAAGCTTCGTGAAGGTATGAACATCGGCGTAAAGGTTACGCTCAGAGGCAACAAGATGTACGAGTTTTTGGACCGTCTTTTCAATGTTGCGCTGCCCCGTGTAAGAGACTTCCGCGGAATTAACGCAAATTCGTTTGACGGCCGCGGCAACTATAACATGGGCCTGAAAGAGCAGCTGATCTTTCCCGAGATCGATTACGATAAGATCGACAAGGTCCGCGGTATGGACATTTGCTTCGTAACAACCGCAAACACCGACGAGGAAGCTCGCGAGCTTTTAACGCTTATGGGCGCCCCGTTTGCGAAATAAGGAGGGATTACTGTGGCCAAAACATCCATGAAAATCAAGCAAAAGAGACCTGCAAAGTTCTCTTCTCGCGAATACAACCGGTGCAAAATCTGTGGCAGGCCGCATGCCTATCTTCGCAAGTTCGGAATTTGCCGTATCTGCTTCCGGGAACTTGCTTACAAGGGCGAGATTCCGGGCGTGAGAAAAGCCAGCTGGTAAAGCATAGCAAAGGAGGTAAACGGCATGCAAATTACAGATTCCATCGCAGATCTGTTGACCAGAATCCGCAACGCGAATTCTGCCAAGCATGAGACTGTGGATATCCCCGCTTCCAACATCAAGAAAGCCATTATGCAGATTCTTGTGGACGAGGGTTATATTAAAAGCTTCACCGTCATCGAAGACGGCAAGCAGGGCATGATTAAGGCGACGCTTAAGTATGGCGAGGGCAAAACCCCCATCATTACTGGATTGCGCCGCGTTAGCAAGCCCGGCCTGCGTGTATACAGCAATGTGGAGGATATGCCCAAGGTCATGAAGGGCCTGGGAATTGCTATTGTTTCCACTTCCAAGGGCGTTATGACCGACCGTCAGGCCCGTAAGGAAAACGTGGGCGGCGAAGTCCTCGCATTTATTTGGTAAGGGGGTGCAGAGATGTCTCGAATTGGAAGAAAAC
>JAAWNT010000039.1 GCA_022799115.1 Clostridiales bacterium
TTCTCCAAGGGGGTGAAACCCCATTGGACGCACTCTTTGCGTACTTTCTCTTGCGCAAGAGAAAGTACGTGCCCCCGCGGCATGAGCGGGTACAATAGAACAAAAAGGATCTATGTCAAATCAATAAGTTGGGAAACCCATAAAAAGCATAAAATTTAAAAAAACAGGGGTTGGGAAACCAACAACAAGTTCCCCTCATGAAAAAAGAAAAACCTCCGCCGCGAAGCGGCAACAAAAAAAGCCCCAAATCAAGAACCAAAAAAGTTCCCGATTCAGGGCAACCGCAATACAAATTTTAAAAAAGGGACTCATTTAAATCCTTCAGGGCCTGGGTGAAAAAGTCCCGATAGGCGTTGGTCAAATCCCAGTTCACCAGGACGGAGGGATCGTCCGCCCAATACTTCCCGGTATCGGGATCCACCGCCAAAGAAGCGAAGGGATTGCCGGCGAGCTGCTTGGGATGCGCCTTATTGGTCAGCAGAAAGGGTCTGGCGGAAATAGAGCCGTCGCAACGCTCATACACCATGTCATCGCTCACCACCAGGCATACCGCGCTCAGAAATATCGCCTTAACGCTCCCCCCAAGACGGCTGGCGGTGGTGGAGTAATAATCCAGACAATCGCTGTCGCTTAACCGTATGCCCCGGAATTTGCGATAGCGGGCGGCGGGCTGTTCCTCCTCGGGAAGCCCGTCGATATATAGCCCGGATTCCACCGCAAAAGAGGGAATCCCCATCTTGCGGTAATAGGCCATGGCCCGTATTCGTGCGTTTTCCACCGGATCCAGGCTTTTTAGGCGCGCATGAACGTTGGCGCTTACATCAAAGGGGCTTAGAACCTCCACTTTGGTTCCCGTCATAATGCGGCGCATCTCCGTAATGTTGTGCTGAATCGTGGTTGCGTATAGAAGGTGAAATTGTTCCAGCATGCGGTCTACCATCCTTTTTGCTTTACTCCCCATGGAATTTGCCGGGCCGGTCGCGCCGTACAAAGGCCGGCCATATAAACGTGCGCCCGGCCCCCCAATCGCGGCCGCCGTCCGGCGCGGGGTTACAGTCACAAATTTCTTTTAATCATACCACATTGTGCTGTTTATTGACAAGTATCACGGGCGTAAATTTTGAAGGCCCAATCAAACAAAAGGAAACAGCGGTCATTTGGATGAAATGAAAAAGAAAAGGCCGGAGAGATCTGTTCTCCGGCTCTTTCTTTTTGGGCGGATACGGCCCGGCGCTTCCCCCGGCCGGGGTGCGCAGAAGAAGTTCTGGGAACCCCTCTGGCGTTGCGCGGGTTAGTATGGCAAATCCCCGCTAACGCCGTATGCGACGATTTTGGATGATGGAATCCCCGGGCCGTCCCTTTATTAAGGAAAAGTTCTGCGCGCAACTCCAGGGAATATCCGTTTCTCCCTAAAAGAGCGCCGGGATCCGCCGAAAAGAATCCGATTACAGAACGTCAATATACTCCCCGGACAGGGCCTTGTTCATGCTGCGCACCGCGCAGAATTTACCGCACATGGAGCAGGTATCGTCGTGCTCGGGGGCGGCCTTTTCCCGGTAGCGGCGCGCTTTTTCCGGGTCGATGGCCAGGGCGAACTGAGCTTCCCAATCCAGCTTTTTGCGGGCATCCGACATCTTGTTGTCCCAGTCGGCGGCTCCCTTGATTCCCTTCGCCAGATCGGCGGCGTGGGCCGCGATCTTGGAGGCGATAATTCCTTCCTTCATGTCCTGCAAATCGGGCAGGGCCAAATGCTCCGCCGGCGTAACATAGCACAAAAAGGCCGCGCCGCTGCTGGCCGCAATGGCCCCTCCAATGGCGGAGGTAATATGATCGTAGCCGGGGGCGATGTCGGTGACCAGCGGTCCCAGCACATAGAAGGGAGCGCCTTTGCACAAGGTCTGCTGGATCTTCATGTTGGCGGCGATTTGATCCATGGGCATATGTCCCGGACCCTCCACCATCACCTGAACGTCCTTATCCCAGGCCCGTTGGGTCAGCTCGCCCAAACGCACCAGCTCTTCGATCTGGCACACGTCGGAGGCGTCGTCGATGCAGCCGGGACGGCAGGCGTCTCCCAGGCTGATGGTCACATCGTACTCCCGGCAGATATCCAACAGCTCGTCATAATACTCGTAGAAGGGATTTTCCTGTCCGGTCATGCACATCCAGGCAAATACCAAAGAGCCGCCCCGGGACACGATGTTCATCCGCCGTCCCTGCTCCTTGATCTGCTGGATGGTCTTGCGGGTGATGCCGCAGTGCAGGGTGACAAAATCCACCCCGTCTTTGGCGTGAGAGCGCACCACCTCCAGAAAGTCCTGGGCGGTGAGCTCATCCAGCGGCCGCTGGAAGTGAATCACCGAATCATACACCGGCACGGTGCCGATCATAGCGGGGCACTCGGCGCACAGCTTACGGCGGAATTCACGGGTGTCCCCATGCGAGCTTAAATCCATGATGGCCTCGGCTCCCATGGCCACCGCGCCCTGCACCTTTTCCATCTCCACGTTATAATCCTTGCAGTCTCGAGATACCCCCAGATTCACGTTGATTTTGGTGCGCAGCATACTGCCCACTCCCTCGGGGTTGAGGCATTTGTGGTTCTTGTTGGCGGGTATCGCCACCTGGCCTTTGGCCACCAGCTCCATCAGAGCGGCGGGTTCCATGTTCTCTTTTTTCGCCACCGCTTCCATCTCTTTGGTCAAAATGCCCTTGCGTGCGGCGTCCATTTGCGTGGTATATTCAGCCATTGTTTTCACTCCTTCATTTTTGTCCATGTCCAAGGCGGCGAACCGGCGGGCGCGGAACCTTCCCATACCCCCGACCGCCGCGGCGCGCTGGGGAAAACGCCAAAAAACCGCGCCCCGGACCGGGACGCGGTTTGTCAAATTCGGTATAAAAAGAAATACAATCTACAAATAGTAAATTGAGAACATCTTCCTACGTCGGTGCTAACCGCATCAGGTCACGGGTCGGAGCGGGTCGCTCCCTCTCAGCCGTTGGCTCCCCGGATGTGTTTGATTTTCTCCTATTATACCTGGAAGTGAGCGGGGTGTCAAATGGCCGGCGGGATGTGGGGATAATCCGGCGGCCCTGGGCGGAATTCCTGGAAATCCTGAAGGATCCCGCCCCGCTCCAATCAAAGCCTCCTTTGATTGGACGGTATTGCGGAAAAGAAAAAGCGGAGGACATGACCGCTTTTTTCGTCCATTGTTCGTTTCACCGTTTTTTGATGGGGAGAGGATTGAAACCCGCATATTCCCCGGCGGCGTTGTATGGTCACAGAAAACAAGGAATTTGTGTAAAATATCGAACCTTCAAACTTTATTCCGTATTTGTACAAAAATTATTCATATACTTTGTACGATATGCTTGTTCACTCTGACTCCTCTCCTGAGATTTTGCCCATAACGGAAAATTATTTGCCCCATATTGACGATTAAAAATGTAAGTTCTATAATAATTAAGTAACTTAACTATTTAGGTTGACAACAACATTGAGGAAGGAATGACCTGTGTGAGAATGGAGGATGTGCACGCAAGTCCCGGCGGCCAGCTTTTGCAGGCGTTCCAGGAGGTCCGCAGGGCAAGCTCCGGCTTTCGGCCCATTGGGGATCTGCGGCAAAGCGAGTTTTATATGGTGCACGCCATCTTTTTCGGTTTGATGCGGCAGACCGAGGACTTGAAGGAGGGCCAGCTTCCGCCTCCGGGGGTGACGGTTTCCTATCTCAGCCGCGCCACTCACAGCTCCATGCCCGCCGTATCCCAACTGCTGCGGGGATTGGAGGAAAAAGGAATTGTGGAGCGGGCGCCCGCCAAGTCCGACCGGCGGAAGGTGTATGTGCGCCTCACCGAGCAGGGACAAAAAACGGTGGAGGAGGCCGGCCACGCCTTTTTTGATCTGCTGGACGCGGTGGTTGACCGGATGGGAAAAGAGGATACGCAGAAGCTGATCCGTCTGCTGCACAAGGCTACCGGCATTATCCATGCGGTAAAAGACGAGTACCACGACGGCAAACTCCCAAAACATACCGAAAATTCATTCAAAGAAAGGACGGAACCAGACGAATGACAAAGCTTGCGAAATACGCCAAGCCCTATATTGGGTCTTTGATTTTGTGCGTGCTGCTGTTGTTTGGGCAGGCCATGTGCGACCTGAATCTTCCCAATCTGATGTCCGATATCGTCAACGTGGGCATCCAGCAGAGCGGCATTGAGGACGCCCTGCCCAAGGCGGTGAGCCGGAACGGGCTGGATTTTTTAAAGGTCTTTTTGACCAGCGGGGAAAAGCAGGAGATCGATTCGATCTACAAGCTGGTGGAAACCGGCTCAGCGGAAGCTTCCCAGTATGAGGGGGACTATCCCCTTGTCAAAGAAAACGACATCTATGTGCTGGATTCGGAGGATACGGAGGCCGTCGGCAAGGCTTCCAGCGCCTATGGAAAAGGCACCATGACGTTTCTGAACTTTATGAAGAAAATGGCCAAGGAGCAGGGCGCCCCCATGGAGGACGCCGCTTCCCAAAACGACAACCTGGAGGACGTGGATTTCGACCAGCTCTACGAAGCGCTGCCCATGCTGCAACAGATGCCGGAATCCGCCTTTGACGAATCCAGGAAGGCCGCTGCGGGAACCGACGAGTCCATACTTTCTCAGATGGGGGTTTCCATGACCAAGCTGTTCTATGGCGAATTGGGGGTGGATACCGGCGTCATTCAGAGCCGCTACATTTTGATGACGGGGCTTAACATGCTGCTCATCACCCTGGCCGGGGCGCTGGCCACCATTCTGGTGAGCCTGATCGCCACCCGGGTGGGCGCGGGCATCGCCCGTTCCCTGCGGCATGACGTGTTCGCCAAGGTGGAGAGCTTCTCCCTGGCGGAGTTTGACAGATACTCCACCGCCTCGCTCATCACCCGCACCACCAACGACATTACCCAGATGCAGCTGCTGGTCATCATGGGCATTCGTATGATCTGTTACGCGCCCATCATGGGGGCGGGCGGCATCGTGATGGCGGTGCGCAGCAGCCCCTCCATGACCTGGATCATCGCGCTGGGGGTGGCCATCCTCATCGGGATGATTCTGGTGGTGTTCGCCATTGCCATGCCCAAGTTCAAGATCATCCAGAAGCTGGTGGATAAGCTGAATTTGGTCACCCGGGAAAACCTCAGCGGTATGATGGTCATCCGGGCCTTTGGAACCCAGAAATTCGAGGAAAACCGCTTTGACAAGGCAAACCAGGACCTGACCGGAACCAACCTGTTTGTCAACCGGGTGATGGTTTTCCTGATGCCCTCCATGATGTTCATGATGAACGCCATCTCTCTGGTGATTGTGTGGGTGGGCGCCCACCAGATTGAGCAGGCAACCATGCAGGTGGGCGATATGATGGCCTTTATGCAGTATGCCATGCAGATCATTATGTCCTTTTTGATGATCGCCATGATGTTCATCATGGTGCCCAGGGCCGCCGTGTCCGGCGACCGCATTGCCGAGGTGCTGGCCACCGAGCCCACCGTCACCGACGACCAGAAGCCCCTCACCTTCGGCGGACGCCCCAAGGGCGAGGTGGAATTCCGGGATGTGAGCTTCCGCTATCAGAACGCGGAAAGCGACGTGCTGGAAAACATCACCTTTACCGCCAAACCGGGACAAACCACCGCCTTTATCGGCTCCACCGGATCGGGAAAATCCACGCTGATTAATCTGATCCCCCGGTTCTATGACCCCACCAAGGGGCAAATTCTCATCGACGGCAAGGATATCCGCCGCATCTCCCAGCACGAGCTGCGCGATTACATCGGCTATGTGCCTCAAAAGGGCGTTTTGTTTTCCGGGGATATCGCCTCCAACCTGCGCTACGGCGACCGGGAGGCGACCGACGAGGAATTGAGGACGGCGGCCGGCATCGCCCAGGCCACCGATTTCATCGAGGCCACCGAGGGCGGTTTTCATAACGACATTTCCCAGGGCGGCTCCAATGTGTCCGGCGGGCAGAAGCAGAGGCTTTCCATCGCCCGGGCTTTGGTAAAGAAAGCGCCTATCTATATCTTTGACGACAGCTTCTCCGCCCTGGACTTCAAGACCGACGCGGCGCTGCGCAAGGCGCTTAAGAAGCAAACCGGGGATTCCACCGTTCTTATTGTGGCCCAGCGGGTGAGCACCATCATGAACGCCGAGCAGATCGTGGTGCTGGACGAGGGGAAAATTGTGGGGATCGGCGCCCACAAGGAGCTGATGAAGTCCTGTAAAACCTATCAGGAGATTGCCCAATCCCAGCTGTCAAAGGAGGAATTGGAATGAGCAAACCCACAAGCAAAAGCGTGGGCGGCCACCGGGGACACGGGCCCATGGGCGGCGGACCGGGCGCCGCGATGATCCCCGGCCAGAAGGCCAAGGATTTCAAGGGCAGTTTTAAAAAGCTGCTCCGTTATTTGGGAAAATATAAGATCGGCATCTTTTTTGTGATGGTGTTCGCCGTGCTGTCCACCGTGTTCGCCATCGTGGGGCCCAGGATTCTGGGGCAGGCCACCGACGAGCTGTTTGAAGGCATCATGGGCACGATCATGGGCACCGGCGAAGGCATTGATTTTGGGGCTGTGGCCCGGATTCTGCTGTTTTTGGTGGGGCTTTACGTGTGCAGCGCCGTTTTCTCCTACATTCAGGGCTATATTATGACCGGCGTATCCATGAAGGTGACCTACAATCTGCGCAACGACATCATCAAAAAGATCAACCGTATGCCGCTGAGCTATTTTGACCGCACCAGCCACGGCGAGGTGCTCTCTCGGGTGACCAACGATGTGGACACCCTAAGCCAGACGTTGAACCAGAGCGTTACCCAGATCATCACATCCACCGCCACGTTTCTGGGAATCCTCATCATGATGTTCACCATCAGCTGGCAGCTCACCCTGGCGGCGCTGTGCATCGTGCCGGTGTCTCTGATTTTCATTCTGGTGATCGTCAAGCATTCTCAGAAATACTTTAAGAGCCAGCAGGAATATCTGGGGCATGTAAACGGACATGTGGAAGAGATGTATGGCGGACATGTGGTAATGAAGGCCTTTAACGGCGAGGAGGATTCCGTAAAGACCTTTGAAGAATACAACAATACCCTGTACGGTTCCGCCTGGAAGAGCCAGTTTTTATCCGGCCTTATGATGCCGGTGATGAACTTTGTGAGCAATTTGGGATATGTGGCGGTGTGCATCCTGGGCGGATGGCTGGCCACCAACGGCGGTCTCACCGTGGGAGGCATTCAGTCCTTCATTCAATATGTGCGCCAGTTCACCCAGCCCATCACCCAAATCGCCAATATCAGCAACATCCTCCAACAGACCACCGCCGCTGCGGAGCGGGTGTTCGAGTTTTTGGAGGAGGAAGAGGAAGTGAAGGAGCAGGTGGTGGCCCGCCTGACCCCGGACGGCGACAAGGACAACGACGATACCACCGTAAAGGTGGAAGGAAGCGTGCAGTTTGCCCACGTACACTTTGGATATAACCCGGAAAAGACCATCATTAACGATTTCAGCGCCCTGGTGGAGCCGGGGCAGAAGATCGCCATTGTGGGTCCCACCGGAGCGGGCAAAACCACTATGGTCAAACTGCTGATGCGGTTCTATGACGTAAACGAGGGCGCTATTCTCATCGACGGGTACGACATCCGGAATTTCAGCCGCGACGAGCTTCGCAGCCTGTTCGGCATGGTGTTGCAGGACACGTGGCTATATAACGGAACCATCCGGGATAACATCCGGTATGGCCGTTTGGACGCTACCGACGAGGAAATTGTGGCCGCGGCCAAGGCCGCCCAGGTGGACCACTTTGTGCGCACCCTGCCGGGCGGATACGACATGGTGCTCAACGAAGAGGCCAGCAACGTGTCCCAGGGCCAGAAGCAGCTTCTGACCATCGCCCGGGCGATTTTGTCCGATCCTAAGATTTTGATTCTGGACGAGGCGACCTCGTCGGTGGATACCCGCACCGAGGTGCTGATTCAGAAGGCCATGGATAACCTGATGAAGGGGCGCACCAGCTTTGTCATCGCCCACCGGCTGTCCACCATCAAGGACGCGGATTTGATCCTTTGCATGAAGGACGGCGACATTGTGGAGCAGGGAGCCCATGAGGAATTGATGGCGAAAAACGGGTTCTATGCGAACCTTTATAACAGTCAGTTTGAAAAAGCGGGGGCTTGAACGGAGCGTCCGCGAGGCTGTTCCCCTTTTTCATTTTATAAAACCGCCGCCGGCGGGGAGGCTTTTTCGCCCCCTGCCGGCGGCGGTTTTCTGTTTGAAGTAGAGGCCCAAACGTTTACTGAATCCAAAAGTGGATTGAGCGAAGACAGCAGCGAGCACAGGCGGATTCCCCTGTGCCTGAGACAACGGCAAACCATATACCATTCTTTCCGGGCTTGAAAGCGAACCGCCAGGGTGTTATACTATAGGCAAGGCGGTGATAAGATGGATGAAAAACAATTATTGCAGGCAATCGCTCAGATGATGGATTCAAAGCTAGAGCCGATCAACAAACGACTCGACGCTATGGATCAGCGGTTTACAAAAATCGAAATAATTCTTGAGAACGACGTGAAAAAAAGCCTTAACCTGTTGGCGGAAGGACATCATGACACGGTGGAAAAATTAAAACAGTTGGATACTCTCACCGAAAAGGTAGACGAAATCCAAGACATCGTTGATGTATTAAAGGTACTTACAATCAAAAAGTAAAGCCCCATAACCAAAACATAAAATAAGCGTGTTCAGTGTAAAAGCTGAACGCGCTTTTTGTTTATTCTCTGTGTTCTTTTTTCATCCGTTCTACAACGTGGAGAAGCATACGTTGTCCTGCTTTCCTTTGTTGTGAAAAAAGCTCCCATCTCAAAGGCTCAAAAAACGCCATCTATGCCATCTTTACAGTGCTGGGGGATGTTTCTATCTATAGAAAATAGCAGATTTTTGTGTGAAAAAACTCCACTAAGATCATCGCGATAAGGATAATTCTAACTTCATTGTAGTCATTAAACATCCTAAAGTCAATTTATATTCTAGTTTTATTAAATTTACAACAATCTTATTAGGGTAACTAAGGTTACAATAAGTGTAAAGGAGAGTTGATAAATGAAAAAATTAAGAGAAGAAAAGAATTTAACTCAAAAGCAGGTAAGGGAGATTATCGGCGTGAAAGAAGCTTATATAAGCGGTTATGAACAAAATGTTGGTGAACCGAAACTTACCACGCTTAGAAGGCTGGCGTTCTTTTTGGTGGTATCTACTGATTATCTTTTGGGAGGCGGAAAGAGAAGGGAGTTCTACGTGGACGACGTACCGGAAAACATTCAAACGATGGAGAGCGCCAAGGAGGTTTTACGGCTCACTAATTGGGAAAACAACAAGCGCCGCTTACGGAAAAGAAAAAGGAAAATTCATCCCACAAGAGGAATTTATATAGATAAGGGAAAAAAGGGAAGAAAACTCTTACAAAGTGTTGAATTTTTCCGTTTTTCCTACACTGTGTGTAGAGAGTTGAGTGGTATCATATAGTCAAGAGGTGAACAGATGTGGAGATATACGATTTAGGGCTGCGATTGCAAGAACTGCGCCGAAGAAAAGGGATGTCCCAATCTCAGGCAGCGCGTAGGCTGGGAATTAGCGGCGCCGCAATCAGCAGTTACGAATGCAACATTCGGACTCCCAACGCGGAAATGCTGGTAAGAATGGCCTTGCTTTACAATACCACCATTGACTATATCATGGGCCTGGAAAAGCGCGAAAGTCCCCGCCACCCCATCTCAAGCGACGAGCGGCGATTGGCCGCCCAGCTGTTGGACATCATCAAAGAGACAAAAGAACTCTTGGACTCTGAAGAATATCAGAGAAAAAAATAACATTGCTTTCCTCACCTTCTTTTTTAGACGTACGCAAAAGCCGGGAACGGGTTTTTAACCCCTTCCCGGCTTTTGCATATTATGATGGCATCGATCAGGGATCACAGAATAACAAAAAATAAGTGGTTGATGGTCAAAGCCCGGGATATCATCATGGCCCCCAGCCCCCACACAGCCGCCCGAACCGTCCCGTCGGTTCCATCCCGCACCCGCTATGGAGCGCAACAAGACGGGGCATAGACGGATTTTTTGTAGCCCGTTCCCTCCACCCAACCTACGCGCTCGGTTAGTTATTTACACGGTCATTTTTGCTGGTTTCCCAACTTATTGTTTTAACATAGATCCTTTTTGCTCTATTGTACCCGCTCATGCCGCTGGGGCACGTACTTTCTCTTGCGCAAGAGAAAGTACGCAAAGAGTGCGTCCAAGAGGGTTTCACCCCCTTGGAGAACCCCTGAAGGTCGCTGCGGCGGGT
>JAAWNT010000040.1 GCA_022799115.1 Clostridiales bacterium
CTTCAGGGGTTCTCCAAGGGGGTGAATCCCCCTTGGACGCACTCTTTGCGTACTTTCTCTTGCGCGAGAGAAAGTACGTGCCCCCGCGGCATGAGCGGGTACAATAGAACAAAAGGGATCTATGGCAAAACAACAAGTTGGGAAACCAACAAAAAGTACCGACCACAGAAAGCAAAAAAGCCTATGATAAAACAACAAGCACTGAATAAGGAATAAAAATAAAAAAAGCCTGCGCCCTGCCCCGCCTGGAAATCGCAGATTCGTCTAATTGTCCCCCAAGGCCCAAAACCATCGTTTCTCACCCATGACAATTTGCCCATGAAATGGTAAGATAGGGACAAGAAACCACAGAAAACCAGCAGAACACGGCGGGGCTTCTTTGCCGCTTGCCGGGGATTTTGGACAACTCTTAGGGGGCCTTTTCCAACGGAAGCTTTCCCTGCGGCGCTGGAGGGTTATTCCCTCTGCGACAGAAAGAAGGTACGGATTATGAAAAAGCGCGTGACATTGTGTATACCGGTCCTTTGTCTCCTTTTGTTTTTCGGCTGCTCGTCTTCTAAGGGGCCACCCGATATCCAGGTAAAGTGCGGCACCACGGTAGCGCCTGTCCACACGGGGCTCAACCAATGGAACGGCGCGGTCTTTGACCGGGAGGACGCCGTGCGGGCGCTTGTCCAGGAGGGAACGCCCTTCCCCTATTGCAAACTGGGCGCGACAGTGCGGGTGGAATTCCCCGAGGGACAAGCGCCCGATCAGGCCGTGCTCAACGACGCGCTCTATCGCGAGGACGGAACCCGAAAATTTGATTCCCGGTCAGACTCCACCCGTACCCTGGAATTTACCGACGGGGCCGCCCAGTGGGAGCTAACGCCCCACCCCTCTTCCGCTTTTAGCTCGGAATATATCCCCTGCGCGGTGGTCCTGCGGGGCTTTCGGCTGATCTGTTCGTGGGGGGATAACCAGTGCGAATATGCCTTCGTTCTCTCTGTTCCCGCCGACTATCCCCCTTCACAGTAGCCCCAAAACCCCGCCTCCCGTTACCAGACGCGGGGCGGCGCGAAGACCTTTTTTAATGATAGTAGAACCAGACAAATTTCGGCGGTACCCATACTCAGCCGCCGGTCATTCAGGAGGAATCTTACCTATGCTATCGGTCCGAAATCTCACCAAACGGTACCACAAGCTACTGGCCAACGACGATGTAAGCTTTGACGCCAACCCCGGAGAGGTCACCCTGCTGGTGGGGCCCAACGGCGCGGGCAAATCCACCGCCATCAAATGCATCGCCGGTTTGCTGCGCTTTCAGGGTGAAGTGCTCATCTGCGGCAATCCCAACAAGACCGTGCCCGCCAAACGGGCCTTCGGCTACATACCGGAAATTCCCGCCCCTTACGACACGCTTACCATCGCCGAGCATCTGGAGTTTGTGGGCAGGGCCTACCGGGTGGATAACTGGCAGCGGCGGGCCCAGGAGCTGCTCGACCGCATGGAGCTGGCCGACAAATCGAAAAAACTGGGCAAGGAGCTCTCCAAAGGCATGCAGCAAAAGCTCAGTATCTGCTGCGCGCTGCTGCCCTCCCCCAAGGTGGCGCTGTTCGACGAACCCATGATCGGGCTGGATCCCCACGCCATCAAGGAGCTTAAGGCCTTGATCGGGGATCTGCGGGCCAACGGCTGCGCGGTGCTCATCAGCACCCATATTCTGGACAGCGTGGACGAAATGTGGGACAAAACCCTCATCATGATGAATGGACGCATCGCCGCCCAGCGTACCCGAGGAGAGATTGAGCGAACCGGTGAAAACCTGGAACAGCTGTTTTTCTCCATCACCGAGGGCGGCAGGGGGGAGGCCGGGCAATGAGCGCCATTGTTTTTATGCTGCGCAAGAGCCTGAAAAATGCTCTGATGGAGCTGCTGCACCATCCGGGCAAGCTGATCCTTTACCTGATTGTGGGCGCAATGCTGGTTTTCTCGGCGCTGTCCAATATAACTGGCTCGGGCGATGACAGCGAACGGATGATTCTGGACCAGAGAATCCTTCAGGGCATTTACTTGGCGTTGCTTTTGCTGATTTCCATCCCTACCATACTGCGGGGCCTCAACTCAGGAACCACCTTTTTTTCCATGAGCGACGTCAGCTTACTGTTCGTCTCCCCCATTTCTTCCAAAAAGATCCTGGTCTACGGCCTGCTCAAACAGATGGGCGCCACCCTGCTGGTGGCCTTCTTTCTGCTGGCCTATGGGGGAATGGCCATCCGCACCTTTGCTATTCAGGTATGGCAGGCGTTGCTTTTGCTGGCGGGCTTTGCCCTGACCATTCTCGTTGGGCAAATTCTTACCATGACCGTTTACAGCTATGTAAACGGCAATAAAACCCGCATCCGTGCGGTAAAATTTGCGATGTACGCCCTATTGGCGGCGGCCGCCGCCTATGTGGGGTTCCAGATTTATGGAAACGGCTTGTCCGAGGAATCCATTTATTCCGCCATTTCTTCCCCGGCGCTCCGCTTTATTCCCATTGCGGGTTGGATGCAGGGGCTGATCTTCGCCCTGTTTTCCGGCAGTATGGGGGATATTCTTCTGTTCGGAGGGCTGCTTTTGCTGGGAACGTGCGGCTGCCTGCTGCTCTTTTTGCGCAGCGACGCCGACTATTATGAGGACGTGCTGCAAAACACCGAAACCACCTATGCCATGCGCCAGGCCGTCAAGGAGGGACGGGTGACCGCGGGTTCCATGAACAACCGCTCCCCCAAGGTGAAGACCACGGGGCTGAACGCCGGGTGGGGAGCCAGCGCCTTCTTCTATAAGCAGATGCGGGAGATCCGCCGCCGCTCCCCCTTCGCCTTTGTGAGCGCCTCCACCGTATGTTCCCTGATTATCGGCGTCTTTTTGGGATTTGTCATGACCCGGGGAGAGGATTCCCTCTCCTCCAACGCGGCCATGGCCATTGTGCTGGCGATTGGGGTGTATGTTCTGTTTTTTCTCAACGCCGCGGGCGAGTGGGGCCGTGAAATTATGAAGCCCTACCTCTATATGGTGCCGGAGCCCCCGCTGAAGAAGCTGCTATGGGCCAGCTTGACCAGCCTTTTAAAGCCGGTAATCGACGGGGCGCTGCTGTTTGGGGCTGTGGGCGTTGTCACCAAGGGTTCCCCCTTCACCGTGCTGGTGTGCGTGTCGATCTATGCAAGCTTTGGCTGTCTCTTCACCTCCAGCAACATCCTGTCCCAGCGGCTGCTGGGCGCTATGGCCAACAAGGGTTTGATCCTGGTGCTTTACTCCCTGATGCTCCTGGCGCTGGTGCTGCCCGGCGCGGTCATCGGCCTGGTGCTTTATTTTGTCTTTCACGTTCCCGGGCCGGTGATGGGAATTCCCGTTGCCCTGTGGAATGCGGCGGTCTCCTTCGGCATCCTCGCCATCTGCCAGAACCTGCTGCACGATATGGAGACCCATTGATCCCCTGTCCCGCATCAGACGCGTCCCGCGCCGCAAAGAGTTTTTCCCGGGGCGCGCTTGGAGATATTCTTATTTTGTAATAAACGAGAGAGCCGAAGGAGGGATTCCTTCGGCTCTCTCGTTTCGTTATTTCTTCTTTTCATCGGCCCGTTTGTTTTTTTGAGCGCCCTTATCCGGCTTTTCCGTCGGGCCTGTTTTAATTCCCCCGTCAGCCTTTCGCTAGTGAATATGGTTTTTTTCTGGCGAATTCCAAATACGGGCGCTCCCCATGGGAGTTCAGAGCCGCATCCAGCGAAGCCTCCCGGAATCTACTCCTCCGGATTGAGGGGCAAGCGCACGGTGAAGGCGCTGCCCTCCCCTGGGACGCTCTCTACGCTCACATCCCCGTTGTAAAGCCCCACCAGGTGCTTTACAATGGACAGCCCCAGCCCCGTGCCCCCGATCTCACGGGATCGGCTGGTGTCCACCCGGTAAAACCGCTCGAACAAGCGTCCCAGATGCTCCGGCGGGATGCCGATCCCGGTATCGCTGACCCGCACCACCGCTGTCTGGCGCTGTCGCCGGAGGGTAATGGAGATTTTTCCTTCCGGCTTATTATACTTGATGGCATTTTCCACCAAATTGCCGAAAAGCTGTTGCAGGCGGGAGGACGAGGACAGCACCCACAACCCGTCCTCCCCGGCGGACAGTTCAATGACGATGTTCTGCTTTTGAGCCAGCGGCCGCATGCGCTCCACCGTGGCCTGGAGCTCCTTTTTCAGATTACAGGGGACGGCGGACGCATCCTCTCTGGCGTTTTCAATCTGGGAGAGCACCAGCATGTCGTCGATGAGGTGGTGCAGCCGCTCGGCCTCGATGTCCAGCACATCGTAGAAATACAGGCGGGTTTCCTTGTCCCTGTCCCCCGACTTGAGCAGCTCAATAAATCCCCGGATGGAGGTCAGGGGCGTTTTGAGCTCGTGGGTAACGTTGGCCACAAACTCGCTGCGGAGCTGCTGGAGACGGCGCATTTCGGTGACGTCCGTTATCACCGCCAGCGCCCCTTCCGACGCGCGGCCCTTGTTCAGCGGGGCGGCGTATACCGTCATGATCCGTTCCGGGACGCCGGTTTTCATCTCTCCCCGCACGGCGTGCAGATGTTCCTTGGCCTCACCGATGGACTCTTGCAGCTTGTTAAGCGCCAAGCTGCCCGTCAGGAAATCCTCCTCCCTAAGAGAACCGGCGTCCAGCAGTTCCCTGGCGCGCCCGTTGACAAACAGCACCCTGCCCGCGCCGTCCACCGCCAAGACGCCGTCGTCCAGGCCCTGGAGCACTCCCTCCAGCTGACGGTGCTTGCGGTGCAGCTCGTGAAACGCGCCGCTGGTGGCGTCGGCCATGCGGTTAAACGCCTTGGCCAGATCCCCAATCTCGCTGTCCTCACTGACCTGAACCCGGGAGGCAAAGTCGCCTTGAGAGATGCGGCGGGTGGCCTCGGTGAGCTTTAACAGGGGGCGGGAGATGCGCCGGGCGGAAACCACCGCAAACAGCCCCGCCACCGTGCAGCCCAGCAGCACCCCACACAGCATGCAAAGCTGCATGCTGTTCATCACCCGGTTGAGCTCCGTCATGGGCAGAGCCGCCCGCAGGTAAAAACGTCCCTCCACATAGACGGCGGCGTAATAGTAGCTATCGCCCAGGCTGTCGCTCACCCGGATGTCGTATCCCCTGCCGTGGAGCTTGGCCTCGTAAATCTCGGGGCGGGAAAGGTGATTTTTGGCGATGAGGCCGGCGTCCTCCTTGTCCGCCTGGGAACCGCTCTCCCCGATCACCCGCCCCTCCGGGTCGATGACGGTAATGCGCATTTTCTGCCCGGACTTTTCCAGCAGGGCGCTCTCCTCCCGGGCAAAGCCTTGGGGATCGGCGGCGATGCGGTCGGTTTCATTGAGCATGAAGGCCAGCGCCGTGTCCAGACGGCGGGAAAACTCCTCCTCATACAAATTCTGCACCAACGGCATAGCCAGCAAAAAGGCGGCCGCCAGCCCTAAGAGCACCACCCCCAGGTTGACCAGAAGCAAGCGTTTGCGCATGGTTCACAACTCCTTTCCGTGATATTTGTAATTTTTTACATTGACATATATTTATAACTTATTATATTTATAATTAATGGAAGATTGGAGGAGATTCCAATGGGCGCATTTACCACCTTTTTATAATGATTATAAGCATTCCAAACGAATGATTTATTCATGAGGTGAATTACATGACCTTATTTACTAAATTAAAAGAACGGATCTTTTGTTGTATCTTTTCCGTCCTATTACTCCTAGGAGGTTGCGCTCAACCGCCTTCTCCAGCTGCGGAATCGCAAGACTTCGAATCGGATGCCATCCCCGAATTCACTCAATATTTCTGCGCTCAGTATCCCTCATACACCCTTCCGGAAGCAGTAGCGCATGCAACGACCATCGTCTATGCCGAGATCGTTACAATCCAGCCCGCCTATGAGGAAACCAACGGCGGGGTGGGTACGCCAGTGATTATGACCCCCATTGAGCTTTCTCCTATCGAATCCCTCAAGGGGAAAAATTCCACATTTATCTATCGACGCTTAGGCGGAGATTACGACGGCACGCGTTATCTTCAACAGGGAAGCGATATCCATCTGAAGGAAGGGCAAAAAGTGGTGGCGTTTCTTAATGCCTATGAACGAGATATTGGACCGACCTGGTTTCTCCTTGAGACAGACGGAACGATTCGGTATCAGCCCGATCCCTACGAAAATGATACCACTGCCTCCACCGAGGAATTTCTTTCTCTGATTCGCCAGGAGCTTGCCTCCGCCGGGGAAAGCCAGGCGAATTGATCCAGGCGATTGTTCCTTATCATTATTATTCTTACCGATATTCCGGGCCGTTTTTTAAACGGCCCTTTTTTGTTCGCTGAAACGGCCGCCATTCCCCCTCTCCATTGGAGTACCGGAACAGTCAAGGGAATGCTCCCGTTCTTAGAAATCCGCGGAACCAAATTGCAATTGATTGTTTTTCACAATTATATCTAAACATATGTATTTTTATGGTATAATAAACTTAAATCAAACTGTTCTAAGGAGGGGATCCCTATGGCCTGTTTTCCTTTATCCCACCGCAAAGCGGGCCGGGTTGTGGCTCTTTTCTGCTGCGTCCTGCTTCTTTTCGGCGGGTGCGCCCCCACGGAGCCGTATTCCGACGCTTCGAGTCTTTCTCAGAAGGTAGTCATCAACGAGTACCCAAGTCACACGCTCCAGGAACTGACCCAGACGGCGGACGCCATCGTTTATGGGGAAGTGACCGGAATTTTGCCCTGCGAGGACGCAGGCTCCCTTCTGTATACGCCGGTGGAAATTTCGGTACTCAAACGGCTGAAGGGGGATCCTCAGGAGAACCCCGTTCTCTATCGCCAACAGGGGGGCATCCGGAACGGGGTGCAGATGACCGTGCAGCCGAGCATCGATTTGCAGCAAGGACAGCGGGTGATCCTCTTCTTGGACAAAAACCGCTACGACCTTGGCCCCGACTCCGTCCTGACGGAGCATGACGGAACCGTGGCCTACCGGGAGAAAAACAGCGGGGACCCGGTGGAGTATTCCACAAACGATTTTCTGCGCAAGTGCGAACCGCTGATCTAAACGGAACATGGAACATTTTGGAGGTGTGGGAAATGAAAAAATGCTGGAACACCCTCGGCAAGCTATGGACTGCCGTCCTGCTGTTGTGCTGCGTCCTGCCGGTGAACGGGTGCGAGACCCGCATCCATCAGGATTCCTGGCAGGGGGAGTCCACGCCCCCGCCCTCGATGGAGGAAACCGCAAGCCAACCCATGCCCCGGGAAGGGACCTTCTTCCTGGATTATATTTATCTGTCCCTGCGGGATCTCACCTTACAGGCCGATACCATTGTGTATGGGGAGGTGACGAGGATTCTGCCCGCCATCCTCCCTGACGAGGAGAAGGACGACCCCGCCCCTCTAATTTATACCCCGGTGGAGGTGACCCCCATCCTCCGGCACAAGGGAAACCCCACGATCAATCCTGTGGTTTATTACCAGCCGGGGGGCGTCTATCAGGGGATTAAACAGGCGGTGGACCACGGGGTGAATTTGCAGACCGGTCAACGGGTTGTGCTGTTCTTAACCGCCCACCACCACGATATGGGCGGCAACTCCGTACTGGTGGAGGAGGACGGACAGATCACCTATCTGGAGGACGGCACGTACCAGCTGGTATCCTGTACGCCTCAGGAATTTCTGGAACGGATCGCCCGGTATTACCCGGGTTATTGAACCCTCAAAGGGGGGACCGTCAGGCGCGACGGTCCCCCTTTTTTGCTGTCAAAAGCCGGAGAAGAACAGAAGCTTTGCATTTCGATGCTGCCGTAAACGGGAAGCATCCAGCGCCTGTTGCAATCCCCTTATGCCTTCTCCCCGGAGGCAAAGCGATAACCCACGCCTCGCAGGGTGACGATCCACTTGGGATGGTCGGGCTCATCCTCCACCTTCTGGCGCAGATACCGGATATGCACGTCCACGGTGCGGGCGTCCCCGAAATATTCCACGCCCCATACCTTGTCCAGCAGGGCGTCCCGGGTGAGTACCCGGCCCCGGTTGCGCATCAGCATTACCAGAAGGTCAAACTCCTTCATAGTCAGCTCAATGGGGACGCCACCCTTTGTCACCTGGCGGCGGGCCACATCCACCGAGAGGGAATCGCAGGTAATCACGTCGTCCCCGGAGGGAGTCAGGTATTCCTTGCGGCGGATCACCGCACGCACGCGGGCGCACAGCTCTTTGACGCTAAAGGGCTTGGTGATGTAATCGTCCGCGCCGATCTCCAGTCCCAGCACCCGGTCCACCTCTTCGCTGCGGGCGGTAAGCATCAGGATGGGAACTGGCCGGGTGGCCTCGTCCTCCCGAAGCTTCTTGCACACCGTAAGCCCGTCGGGGGGCGGCATCATCCAATCCAGCACGATGGCGTCGGGCGCGCGGCGGCGCACTGCGGTCAGCAGAGTGGCGCCGTCGGCAAACTCCTGGGTTTCAAATCCCAGGTCCCGAAGGGCCAGGGACGCCAGCCTGCGGATATTGGGTTCATCATCCGCGATGTATATTAGAGAAGGCATAATGATCTCTCCTTATTACCGGTCATAAGTATCGGGGCACGGAGCAGGGAATCCGCCGTTCCCCGGACAGGACTCGACGGGAATCAACCTGCGTTGAGGTCGGGATGTTCCCCGGTTTCCATATAAATCACCCATTCGGCGATGTTTGTGGCGTGGTCGGCCATGCGTTCCACATATTTGGCGATGAACATCAAGTCTACCTCACGCACCACGTCCTGCGGCGACTGGGTGATCGAGGAACACACCTCCAACACAATTTTGGAGAACATGGAATCCACCGCGTCGTCCTCCTTGCAAACGCCCCGGGCGGCCTGTACGTCGCGGCTGAGAAAAACGTCCATAGCCCGGCCAAACATGCCCCGGGCGGTTTCCATCATTCGAATCACGTGACTAATCAGCATGCTGTTGGCCCGCAGTTCCCCGATGGCGATAATCTCGCAGATATCGGCGCACTGGTCGGCCACTCGCTCAATATCGGTGATGATCTTTAAACAGGAGGTAATCACCCGCAAATCGGTGGCGATGGGCTGTTGAAGGGCTAAGAGGCTGACGCACTCCTGCTCAATGCGCTGCTCGGTTTCGTTGATCTCCTGATCCCCGGCCACCACGCCGGCGGCCAGATCCGGGTCCATCGCCCGCAGCGCCTCGATGGCGTCGCCAATCCGCCCGTTTACCACGGAACCTACTTCCACCAGATCCCGGCTGAGGGATTGCAGCTTTTGGTCAAAAAATTTTCTGGGCATTTGGTTTGTCTCCTTATCCTGTCAGTTTCATTATACGGCATCCGCGCGCCGAAGGAAAGGGGGTATTTTACCAGGCAAGGCGGAAATGGATCAGCCGAACCGGCCGGTAATATATTCTTCGGTGCGTCTGTCTTTCGGCGTGTTGAACATGAGGGAGGTGTCGCCGTATTCCACGATCTCTCCCAATAAAAAGAAGGCGGTTTTGTCAGCAATACGGGCGGCCTGCTGCATGTTGTGCGTGACGATGACCACCGTATATTTGTTTTTAAGCTCTTCCATCAGGTCTTCGATTTTCAGCGTGGAGATGGGATCCAGGGCGGAGGTGGGTTCGTCCATCAGCAGGATATCGGGCTGCACAGCCAGCGCCCGGGCGATACAGAGCCGCTGCTGCTGCCCGCCGGAGAGTCCCAGCGCGGATTTTTTGAGCCGGTCCTTCACCTCGTCCCACAGCGCGCCGTCGCGCAGGGAGCGTTCTACAATTTCGTCCAAGACCTGTTTGTTTTTCACCCCGTGGACCCTGGGCCCGTAGGCAATGTTGTCATAGACGCTCATGGGAAAGGGATTGGGTTTTTGGAACACCATTCCGGCGCGCTTTCGCAGCAGAGTGACGTCGGTGCGGGGGTCGTAGATATCCTCCCCATCGATGGAGATTTTTCCGGTGATGCGGCAGCCGTCCACCAGGTCGTTCATGCGGTTTATGGTTTTGATGCAGGTGGATTTTCCACAGCCCGAGGGACCGATGAAGGCGGTAACCTTATTCGCCGCAATCTCCATGCTCACGCCCTTGAGGGCGTGGAAGTCTCCATAATAGAGATTAAGGTCTTTGATGGACACTTTGCTGTTCATAGCATAATCCAGCCTTTCTTTTTTCATTCCTTATGAAATACTTTTGGTTGGTTTCCCAACTTGTTGTCTTATCATAGATCCTTTTGTTCTATTGTATCCGCTGCCGCGGGGGCCTTCCTTTCTTGCTCGTACAAGAAAGGAAGCAAAGAATACGCACAAGGGGGGATTCCCCCTTGTGAATCCCCCCA
>JAAWNT010000041.1 GCA_022799115.1 Clostridiales bacterium
TGCTTCCTTTCTTGTACGGGCAAGAAAGGAAGGCCCCCGCGGCAGCGGATGCAATAGAACAAAGGGATCTATGATAAGACAACAGGTTGGGAAACCAACAAAAAGAATCCAGCAAAAAAGATTTAGATAAAAAACAAAAGCCAAACCCCTTCACAAAAAATAAAAAAAGCCCGCCAACGGCGGGCCAATTATATCATCTATGCTCAAACAACGTAATGCACCCAGGCTTGCATACCTCCAAACAAGCCCCGCACCCGGTGCATTTCTGCGGATCTACTCTGGCGCAGAAGTTCTTAACCTCAATGGCTCCGAACTCACACGTCTTCATACACCGCATACAGCCAATGCAGGCCGAGGCGCACACCTTGCGGGCGTCCCCGCCCTTGTCGCAGTTTTGGCACCGAACCACGGCCTGGGTTTTCATCGGTACAAAGGAAATCAGGTTCTTGGGACAGGCCGTCACGCATTTGGAACAGCCCTTGCACCGGGAGGGATCAATGCTTGCCACCCCGTTGCACACCTGTATGGCGTTGTATTCGCAGACGGCGGCGCAGTCGCCCAAGCCCATGCACCCATAGGAGCAGCTTCCGGTTCCGCCAAACAGCTGGGCCGCCGCCGCGCAGGAGGAAATACCCTGATACTGCATCCGGTCGGCGGTGTTATCGTAGCTGCCCATGCAGTGCACCAAAGCGGTTTTGTACTCCACGGCTCCGGCCTTCTGTCCCAGTAAAGAAGCAACGTCCTCCATCACCGCCTGACCGCCGGGAGAACACAAACCGTTTTCGGCCTCTCCGTGGGCCAATGCCGCCGCATACCCGGAGCATCCGGAATATCCGCAGGCGCCGCAGTTGGCGCCGGGGAGTTTTTCCAGCACCGCCTCGGCTTTTTCGTCCTTGGGAACCGCCATGACGATGGAGGCGATGGCAAGCCCCAGCCCGGCGATCAATCCGATGCCGGCTACAATCAGCACCGGCAGTAGTAATTCGTTCATTGGATCACCCCTCCTTTAACCCAGCAGGCCTTCCACCAGGCCCTGAAAGCCCAGGAAGGACACTGCAACCAAGGAAGCCGCCACCAGCGTAATGGGCAGTCCCTTGAGAGATTGGGGGATATCGCAGGATTCCATACGTTCCCGGATCCCCGCGAACAGCACCATGGCCACCAAAAACCCGATGCCCGCGCCCAAAGCGTTCACCAGAGACTGAACATATCCAAAGGACGCGTCGGCGGCTCCTTTCTCGATCACCAGCATGGTGACGCCCAGAACGGCGCAGTTGGTGGTAATCAAGGGCAGATAGATGCCCAGAGAATTGTAAAGGGGCGGCATGTACTTTTTCAGCACGATCTCTACCAACTGCACCAAAGCGGCAATAATCAAAATAAACACAATGGTCTGCAAATAGGCCAAATCGTTGGGAAGCAAAACATATTGATAGATGGGCCAGGTGACCGCGGTGGCCAGCACCATGACAAAGGTGACAGCGGCGCTCATGCCCACGGCGGTGTTTACCTTCTTGGATACCCCCAAAAAGGGGCAAATGCCCAAAAACTTGTTGAGCACATAGTTTTCCGTCAGGATTGCGGCCAGAAAAATGGCAATCAGCTGTTTGGTCATTTCTCACAGCCCTCCTTTGCGGATAATTTGGAACAATTTTTATTCATCGGGCAGGCGGCGCAGCCCAGTTCTTCAGGATCCTTTTTGTTGCCGGTAAGCTTGTTGGCCAAGGCGATCAGCATACCAAAGACAAAGAATCCCCCGGGAGGCAGGATGAAGATAATAATGGGATCGATCATCCCGGCGGTGATGGGGATTCCAAACACACAGCCGGTGCCGAAGAACTCCCGGATGATGCCCATGGCGAGCAGGGCGGCGGTAAAGCCAACCCCCATGCCCAGCCCGTCCACAATGGAAGGAAGCACGGCGTTCTTGCTGGCATACATCTCGGCTCTTCCCAGAATGATGCAGTTGACAACAATCAGCGGCAGGAAGATGCCCAAGGATTCGTCAATGGAGGGGGCGAAGGCCTTCACCAGCATCTGCACAATGGTGACGAATCCGGCGATAATGGTGATATAGGCCGGAATGCGCACCTTATCGGGGATGATTTTGCGCATGGCGGAGATCACCGCATTGGAGCACACAAGCACCAGCGTGGCGGCCACTCCCATCCCGATGGCGTTTACCGCCGCCGTGGTGACCGCCAGAGTGGGACAGGTGCCCAAAATGAGGCAAAGAACGGGGTTTTCCTTGAGTATGCCCTTGGTAAATTCTTTTCCTAACGATTTTGCCATAACGGGACCCCTCCTTTCACTGCATGTTCATTGGCGCACGATAGGGGACAAGCCGGTTCTTTCATGGGAAAAGCACGGCGTAAAGACGCGCAGTCCCCACAGCGCCGGTCACTTCCCGCCGTCAGCTTGTTTTTATTAAGGAATGCTGTCATTGCTTTCATTTTCCGGCACCCCCATTGCTTTCTCCCTTGACGGCTTGATAGGCCTTTACCGCCAGGTTGACCGCGTCGGTCACTGCGTTGGAGGAGATGGTGGCTCCGGTCATGGCCTCGATCTGACCGTCGTTCGGGGCGCTTTTGACCACCTCGAACCCGTTCTGCGGAACCGCTTGCTGATATTGATTGCGGAAGTCCTCCCGGGCGGCATTGGCGCCCAGGCCGGGGGTCTCATTTTGAGAGAGCAGAACCACGCCCTGCACCGTGTCGTCGCCGGCGATGCCGGTCATCACCTGAAGGGCGCCGCCGTAGCCCTTGGATTCCGTGGTGAACACATAGCCCACTGGATTGCCGGAGGCGTCCATACCCACATAATAGGTAACTTCCCCGGACTGCCGTTCTTCAAAGTTCTCCGCCTGGGGTAGCACCACCTTGCGGGAGCTCTCCGCCTTTTGAATGCTCTGCTGGGCGATGGCCTCCTTGGTGAGCAGATTGGTGCCCGCCAGCAGTCCGGTGACCACCAGGCAAATGAGGAAGAGGGAAACCGCAGGGACGACGATCTGTTTTCCATCAAGCTTTTTCATGCCGCGCCTCCTCTCCAAAGGGTTTGGGCCGGGTGAGCCGCTCAATGTGCGGAACCAGGATGTTCATGATAATGATGGAGAAGGAAACCCCTTCGGGCAGCGCGCCGAACACCCGAATCAATACGGTGAGCAGCCCGCAGCCCACGCCGAAGATGATCCGCCCCTTCATGGTCAGCGGGGAAGTGGCGTAGTCGGTGGCCATAAAGATTGCCCCCAGCAGCAGACCGCCGGTGAGCAGATGCTCTATGGGGTTCTGCCCCAAAATCCAAGTGAACAGAAGCGCCGTGCCGATATAGCACAGGGGGATCTCCACCCGGATCACCTTGCGAAACGCCAGATACAGCCCGCCCAGAATGAGAGCCACGGCACAGGTTTCGCCCAAACATCCGGCGCGGAAACCCAGGAACAAAGCGCCCAGACTGGGCAGCTGCCCGCCGTTTGCCATCTGATTTAACGGGGAAGCGGTGGTGATGGCGTCGGCGCTGCCCTTAAGGTAATAAAAGGGCTCGCTCCAAACGCTCATCTGAGAGGGGAAGGAGGCCATAAGCACAATGCGGGCGGTGAGGGCGGGGTTGACAAAATTCATGCCAATGCCGCCGAACATCTGCTTGACCACCACAATGGCCACTACGCCGCCGAAAGCAGCGATCAAAGGGTTGATGCTTACCGGCAGGTTAAAGGCCAGCAGCACGCCGGTCACCACGGCGGACAGGTCGGGGATGGTGTTGTCCCGCTTCATCAGCTTACGGGCGATGTATTCGGAAAGCACGCAGGAAACCACCGTCACCATAAGGATCATCAGGGCTCGAACCCCGAAGATAATCACCGAAGCCACGGCGGCGGGGATCAGCGCGATCAGCACGTCCCCCATCAGCTTGCGGGTGGTTGCCCCGCTGCGCAGGTGGGGGGAGGGGGAAACATAAAGTTTTTCCGTCATGTTCTATCCTACCTTTCTACCGCTTGGCGGAGCTTTGTTTGACAACGGCCTTGCCCATGCGGATGGCTTGCACCAACTGGCGGCCGGCCGGACAATTGTAGGCGCAGCAGCCGCATTCCATACAGGTCATCACGCCCAGCCGGGTAAGCTCCTCGGCGTTTTTCAGCAGGGCCTGCCGCTCCAGCGCCGTTGGCATCAAATGCATGGGGCAGCCCTGAACGCACCGTCCGCACCGGATGCAGGCGGTGGGCTCCATCAGCTTGGCGTCCGCCTCGTCAAAGGCCAGGATGGCGTTGTTCTGTTTGAGCACCGGCAGGCTGTCGTCGGTGAGGGCCATTCCCATCATGGGACCGCCCATCAGCAGCTTTTTGGGATCGGTTTTGTAGCCGCCGCAAAACTCAATCACGTCACGGATGGGAGCGCCCAGAGGCACGATCACATTTTGGGGTTGAAGAATTGCGGATCCGTCTATGGTGAGCCGCTTGGATACAAGGGGCATCCCGGTTTTTAAATAGTTTGCTAAAAAAGACACGGAGGTCACATTCATCACCAGGCATCCCACGTCGGCGGGCAGCTTGCCGGCGGGCACCTTGCGTCCGGTGCAGGCCTGTACCAATACCTTTTCCGCTCCCTGGGGATAGCTGGCCTTCAAGGGAAGCACCCGCACATGGTTTTCCGGGTCTCGGCTGTCGCTGTAGGCGATCTCCGAGAGCACCTTTATCACGTCCGGCTTATTGTTTTCCACCGCGATGAGCACCCGGTCAATGGACAGTAGCTCCTTAATGGCGTATACGCCGGAGAGAACGGCCCAGGAGTTTTCCAGCGCCTCCCGGTGGTCGGCGGTAATGTAGGGTTCGCATTCCGCCACGTTGATGAGCAGGGTGTCAATTTTTTTGTCCTTGGGCACATTGAGCTTTACATGGGCGGGAAATCCAGCGCCTCCCAACCCTACAAGCCCCGATTCCCGGGCGGCTTTTACCAGGTCGGCGGCTGATTCCACCTTGGGCGGGCGCAGGCCCGGGCAGGGCCGCATCTCGCCGTCAGAGTCGATGACCACGGCCTGTACCTTGTTGCCGGCTGGCAGCTGTACGGTGGTGAGTTTGCTCACCGTGCCGGAGACGCTTGCGTGGATGGGGGCCGAGACGAAGCTGTCGCTGTCTCCGATCACCTGTCCCAAATCCACTGTGTCTCCCGCTTTAACAGTGGGAACACAGGGCGCGCCGATGTGCTGCTGCATGGGGATGATTACCTGTTTGGGCGGCGGCATGACCACCGATTCCAAATTTGCGGTGTGCTTGCGGTGGGGAACCTTAGCCCCGCCATGGGTGGCGAAGGGGCGTTTGGGAAACCGCAGGGCTTTGTTTCGTTCCATATCGTTCTTCCTTTCGGTGTGAATGATCTATGGGGAATGGTTTAGAAAAAATACCGGATAGACAATTGGAAAGTATGACTTACAAGGGGGCGACAGACGGACGAAACGTTGTTCAAGCGCAGTGCAAAAACGACAAAATTCGCCATCCAGGGATGCCGCTGGGAAAAGCCAATCAAACGTAAGGATGGAGCGCGCGGCGCATTGCCCGGCAAGGGGGACACGTTGAAAAAGCAATCAGCCGCGGCGGATATCCCCGCCGCGAGGAAGGCCTTTCCCGAAACGCCGGCGGCCCGGGATTTGAAGTATACGCTGATCCGCGCGTGGGAAATGCCAGCGCATCCAGGGAACCGATTCTATCAGCACAGCCGGTTGAGCGCGGGCAGCGCGGCACGCAAAATCAGTCCGGTTGCCGTTCCGGTAATAAGGGAAAAGATCAAAAGAATCGGGGCGTAACCCACAACCGCCGGAGTAGTGAGCGCACAGGCAACCAGAAGCTGGGCGGCGTTGTGGGTTACTGCGCCAAGGATTCCCACCCCCACCAGTCCGAAGGGGTTTGCCTTGCACCGAAGCAGCAGCCCCATCACCAGGGTGCTGAGCAATCCGCCCAGAGCGCTCATCAAAAAAGCGGTGAACCCACGGGTGATCCCGGCAAATAGCCCCTTGATTAGTGCGATGACAAGGGCGGGAATCAATCCCACCGAGCCCGCCGCAAACATGGTGACAATATTGGATAGCCCCGGCTTTGCCCCGGGTGGCAGCATGGGGAGCGGGGGAATCATCCATTCCAGCCCCGAGATGACCAAAGCAAGCGTTCCTAAAAAAGCCAGTTGAGTCAGCCGGCGGGTTTGAGGACGGATGTTAAGGCGTCCGGCGGCGCCTGACGGCATATCAGGCGATTGGACGCGCTTTCGGGAGTCGGTTGTGTTTTTCTCCGGGGAAGCGTCTTTATTCCCCGGTAAGATCGGGCTTTTTTTCATATGGAATATCCTTATCCGAGTTCGGAGGGCGTTTGTTTATGACCAAGGGGCGCTGCATGCATTGTAGGGAATCTCCACGTCAGCCGGTGTAACCGTCCACTGCGGAGCCGGGACCCTGAAGGGTAACCGTAAGGCGTGCGGGAAGGCACGCGGCGGTTTGACCCGCGCGGGTGAGTTTGCCCGTGCGGACGCAGATCTTATCGGGGCAGGAGGCGGATAGAACCCGGACCCCGTCAGGCTCCACCAGAATCACGGCGGGAAAATCCCCCTCCACCGACAATTCATAAGAGGATGTTACGGAGGACAGGGGAATGCGGGCGATCTCTTGTCCCTCCTGCGTCACCACCACAGCGGTGGGTGAGCTTTTGGGAAACAGCAGAAGATAACAGAGGAAAGCAACCGCCAATACGGCCAGAATCAAAAGAAAATCCCGTTTGCAAAGCGCAGCGGGATTGCTCTTTGTTTGTTTACTCTTATTCATGATTTATCTACAGATGAATCCTTATCTGTTTTGGAAAGTAAGGCGTAATCGCCGGCTGTTATGGTCAGCCGGTCCTTTAAATTTTCTGTTACCGCCACGTCTTTATTCTTGTAGATAAACACCGCGCCGGCGTTGTAATGGGTGAGCAGTTCCTGGCTGCCTTCCCATCCCAGCACAAAACAGGCGGTGGAGAGCATGTCGCTTAAGGCGCCGCTGTCACAGACAACGGTGACCGATACCAGATCGTTGTCTACCGGGTAGCCGGTACCGGGATCCAGAATGTGGTGGTAAAGCTTGCCGTCCTGCTCAAAGTATTTCTCGTACAGCCCGGAGGTAGACACAAAACCGCTATGAATGTCCAGCGTACCCATGGAAGCGTTTTGCTGTTCCTCCAGATTCTGGAACGGGTTGCGAATGGCCACCCGCCAGTCGGTGCGATCGGGCTTTTGACCATAGACGCCCACGCTGCCCCCCACGGCCACAATGGCGCAGGATACCCCGGACTGACCATAGGACTGCACCGCCGCGTCGCAGGCGGCCCCTTTTCCGGCTCCCCCCAGATCCAAAGCGTACAGGGAGTTCTTCAGGGAAGCCTCCTTTTGCTCCATATCGATGCGGAGAATTTGATAATCCACATAAGAGGCGAAGCGCTCAACCTCGTCCCTGTCGGGCAGATGCTGGTTTTCGCCGCCGAAATCCCACAGGGAGGACAGGGGCAGGATGGTGGGGTCATAAGCCCCGTTGCTTTGCTCTGCCACATCCAGACACTGCTCCAGCATAGATAACGTGGAATCGTCCACCGTAATCCAATCTTTTCCCGCGTTGGCGTTTAGCTTGGCTATGTCGGAATCCTCCTTGCGCCAGGAGATCCGATTTTCCAGATTGGCAACCGCCTGGGAAGCCGCCGCTGCGGCCTCTTCGCCGCCGGATCCATAGATGGTCTGCTGCATGTAGGTGCCCATGACCAGGGAGGTGCTTTCATAGGCCGGATTCCCCTTTTTCTGGCCCGCGAACAGCCAAATAATCGCGCCGATCACCAGCAAAAGCAGGATCAAAAGCAAAATATGGGGAAGGGAAAAGGGCTTCTGTTTGGTTTGGTTCAAGCGCATCGCTCCTTATCTGGGAGGGCCTCCCGGCCTTCTGCCTTTTTACGAAAAAAAGATGAAAAAGGCTCCCAATTTATTACTATTTTATCATTTTCCAAGGGCCATTTCAACAAGGTTATTTTTGTAACAAAATGGGACAAAATTTGCCCATAAAAAAATCCTCCGCATGGTGTTGCGGAGGATTACTTAAAAGAAAGCGGCCAGCAGTACCGAACCGATCATCAGCAGGGCGATCAAACCCGCCACCACGCGAACCAGAATCGTGCGCCGGTCCGAATGCCGTTTCTTTTTTACTGCTCGCGTTTTGGTTTGGCTGGAAGCCATGGTATCATCCCTTTGTTTTTGTTTGATTTATCATACTCCATTCCTATGTGGGATACAAGGCCTAAATTGTTAAGGATTTGAAAAAAAGAAAAGGCTTCGGTCGAGGTTTTCCCGAGATGGATCCGCTTGCAATGCAAAGGGGAAACGGGTATGCTATGTAAAAAGAATGTTTCGCCTGGCCGGACCAAGGATTGCCGGAAATATCCGGAGGAAAGCAAACGCGCAAGCGCCGTTTCGGCAGGGGCAGGGCTAAAACAGGATGACGGAACAAGGAGGATAAGCGGGATGGGGAACGGATTGATCCACATTTACTGCGGGGATGGAAAAGGCAAAACCACTGCCGCCGTAGGGCTGGCGGCGCGGGCTTGGGGAAGAGGAAAACGGGTGCTTTTTGTGCAGTTTCTCAAAAGCGAAGATTCCGGGGAACGGGAGGCGTTGCGGGCCTTGAACGGGCTTATTCTGACCGAATGCCCCCAGCGGATTAAGTTTACCTTCGCCATGAGTCCCGAGGAGATGAGGCAGTGCAGAGCGGATTCCGCCAAACTGTTGGAGGGGGCCTTCCGCCGGGCGGAGCAGGAGAAATGCGACCTTTTGATTCTGGACGAACTGTTTGGCGCACTTTCCGCCGGCGCGGTGGAGAAGAAACAGGCGCTCTCTCTGCTCAAAGCAAAGCCGGATGGGTTGGAGGTGGCGCTTACCGGTCGGGATCCGGATCCGGAATTCCTAGAATTGGCGGACTATGTGTCTGAGATTTGCAAGCGCAAGCACCCCTTTGACCGGGAAATCCCGGCTCGGGAGGGGATTGAATATTAGAGGGGTCCGGCTATGGCCGGGCTCTTTTTCTTTTTTGATCGTTCGTTTCATCACGGGATTGGCGGTTTCCGGATTGCCGCCCCTACCGCAGGGATTCCTGCACGGGGTCCGTGAACACTTCCGCCATCATGCGGACTCCCATGGAAAAGCCGTCGATGAAGGTTTGTTCCAGCTCGAAGGGGAGCAGAGAAAGCTCCTGGTCGATCAGTTGTTTGAATTCATATTGAAGGTCTTTGGGTAGCTTCTCCAGAAAAGCGTGGTAGGAGCGGAAGGCCAGGGCGTGGTTTTCTTTGTATTGTTGGATGGTGGGAGCGAACTCTAGATGAGGGGCCAGCTCCCCCTCGTAGAGCTGTTCTAGGATTTTTTTCATAACGGTCTCCTTGTTTTTTTATTCGCTGCTTATTGTTGGTTTCCCAACCTGTTGATTTACTATAGACCCTTATCACTCTATTGCCCCTGTTCATGCCGCGGGGGCATCTACTTTGGCCAGGAAAGCATAACGGCTCCGGGCCGCCAAAGTTGCCGTCTATGTCGGGGCTTGTCGTTTTCTTTCCGTCTGTCTTACTTATCAATCAGACAATTTTCAAAGGGATAGCGATCAATTAAGCATCTATTGCTATTTTAACATAAAAAGCGTTTATGCTTGCCACTAGATAGAAACAAAAAATGATTCTAATCGTCGTTTTTTAAGTGGGGTGGAGAACTAGAAAAGCAAGTGACTGAAAGGCGTTAAAACATGTTCTTGGAGTAGAATTTGAAGTATTCTTTGAAGATTAAACAGTGAAAAGAACTTTTTGTTGGTTTCCCAACTTATTGTCTTAACATAGATCCCTATGATGTATTGCATCCGCTGCCGCGGGGGCCTTCCTTTCTTGCTCGTACAAGAAAGGAAGCAAAGAATACGCACAAGGGGGAGATTCCCCCTTGTGAATCCCC
>JAAWNT010000015.1 GCA_022799115.1 Clostridiales bacterium
TTGGAGAACCCCTGAAGGTCGCTGCGGCGGGTCTTCTAAGTGTAGCCTAGCGGAATGATGGCTCAGAGTGAACGTCTTCGCCGTTCAAATCGCCATCATTCCCCGACGTTTGCGCTCGTCAAGCCCCCACGCAGTCGCTCGAACTGTTCCCAACGTGTTCTGTCCTGCACGCGCTATTGAGCGCAACAAGACGGGGCATACACGGATTTTTGGCGGGCCTTTTCAGAAAGGCTGAAACAGCGCAAAAGGATCGAAAACGCAGCTAGGGTGCAAAACCACAAAGGCCCTTTAACGGCCCGCCAAGTATCCGTTATGCTTCCCGTGCCAACGTAGAAGAACCCCGCCGCAGCGGGCCTTGGGGGGATTCACAAGGGGGTGATTCCCCCTTGTGAATCCCCCCAAGGCCCGCTGCGGCGGGTACAATAGAACAAAGGGATCTATGATAAGACAACAAGTTGGGAAACCAGCAACAAAACCCAACCAAAGAAAAGAAAAAAAAGAAAAAGACCCCAGAAGACGGTTCACACCGCTTCCGGGGCCAACTCAGGCGTCCCGTTTTTGCATATCGTTGGTCATCAGGCAGAGGCTGGGATAGCTGCGCCCCGTGGGCAGCAGATACAGCGGCACCTTCACCGGATTGCGCGCCCTAAGGGTCGAGAACGGGTTGGTGGTGATGACCTCAAATCGAGTCTCGTACTGCACCAAATAGGTGGAAGCATACCCAAGTAGCAGCCAGAAAACCACTACCATAAAGTTCACGTCCAACAGTAATGTGATGTCAAACAAGCTGTAGACACAATATGCGCCCAACATGGCAAACAGCAGCAACAGCTGTTTTTTACCCTTGTGTAAATTCTTGTTCAGGGTGGAGTACATCCTCCGGGCCAGCACCAGCAGAAAGGCCATCAACAGCACAAAGCCTATGCTCCCGAAGGAAACCAGCACGGTAAGATACCCGTTGTGAAGATCTTCAAACTGGAAGCCCTCGTCCAGATACCGCTCCCCGTACTCCACGATGTTTCCCTTGCCGATGCCGATCACCGGGTTCCTGGCAAACAGCTGTAGCGCCTTGCCCAGGGAATCAAACCGACCGCTGGAAACGTCCTCGGTTTCCTCTCTTCCAATGGTTACCTGACCCACCGAAGAGGAAACCGGCTTGGCGGGCGGCTTACCGTCCTCGCCTGGCTGGGCCGTGGGATTGATGGTATCCCCCAGCACCAGCTGTTCCCGGCCGCTGACCAAAGCGCCCACCCCCGTCTGACATAAGGAGCGCACACCGAACATTCCCAGAAAAGTCACCAGGCACAACGCTGCCAACGCCATCCCCTTTTTGGCAGCGTCCCGGGCAGAAAGCTTCCTACCCTTGCCCAGCCCAAACAGCCAGGAAAAAAGCAGCACGCCCGCATACGCGAGCAGGAACACCAAAGAACCGTTGGAGTCAGACAACAGCAAAGTCAGCCCGTTGCCCGTAAAGCACAACGCCGCAAGCCACACAGGGATTACCCGCTTGCCGTCTTCCTCACGCTTCCTAAAAAGGTAATGACAGAAAAGCATACCCAACACCGAGGTAAAAGCGGCGGGATTTGGGTTGATGTACAGACCCGTAAATCGGTTATCCATCAGGCCCAGCACATGATCCCACACATAAACGCGGACAAATAGCATCACAATCAGCAGCCCCGCTACAGAAAGCGCCGTAGTAATAACCACGATGGTCTTCATCATGCGCACAATTTCACTCTTGATCTTCTTTTTGTTGGGCTCGGCGTGCATACCGTAAAACAGAAAGAAGCACATCCCAATATGAAAGAGCATCATCACATTATAAAAGAAGTTATCCCAAATGTGCAGCGCCGTGGTAAGCGCGGCAACCGCTAAAAACAACAGCAGCAGTCCCCAATAGCGAATCTTATAGATCGCCCGGTTGGAACAAAATTTTTGATAGATCAGCGCCCCCGCCCAGGGGAACAAAAACGCTTTAAATAGATTGGCGGGAATATTAACAAAACATACGGAACACAACAGCAAATCCAACAGATAAAAATATCGAAAGGTCCCCGGATCCCGAAGGCCCTTGGACAGTTTTTGTTTTATAGCCTCCATAAGCCCGTAACCATCTCCTTTATGAAACAAGTAAAACAAATTTTTTCTATTTATTTTTTCATAACCTTTTTATATTTAGTTCTATTATTGACACATTTCCAGAGCTAAGCTATTATACATCAAACAAAGATCGAATGCAACTTTTGTTAAATTTGATCAACAACGATTTTTAACACACTTTTAACATTAGATTTAGTGACTATGACGCAATTGTGAATAAACTGTTTCCAATCCCCTTAGTTATGACAAAAAAACAGAAAAAAAGAAGAGGATTGTTCAAATAAAATTCATTTATGAACAATCCTCAAATTTTTTATCCTGATTTTAAGATTCAGATATAAGAATCAAGCGCCCGCCTGTGCGGTCATATAAATAAGTCCCAAAGTATTGGGCCCGCAGTGGACGGACACCGAGCATCCGGTATCCAGAACCAACACCTCTTTAAAGGGCTGGCACTCCTTGATCTTATTGACCACCCGGTCCAAGATCTCCCGATCCACCCCGCATTGCGCGATCAGAATTTGCTCCAAATCGATATCGTTTTTATCCTTCAAGCGGGCCTCGGTATACTGCTCCAGCACGGTTCCCAGCTTGCCACGGTACTTCTTTCCCACTTCCATGGAGCCGTCTCTCACCTCAATGCAGGGCTTTAAATTCAGCAGATTGGCCCCCAGCGCCGCTACGCCGGTACACCGTCCGCCCTTATACATAAACTGCAATGTGTCCAGGATAAAGCTGGTCTGCACCCGCTCGGTCATCCCCCGCACCGCCTCCGCGATTTCAGCGGCCGCAAGGCCCTGATCCCGCAGTTTTGCCGCCTGTATGGCCAATATTCCCATTCCCGCCGAGATATTGCGGGAATCCACCGGATGGATGTTGGGAAAGGATTCCGACGCCATTCTGGCGATATTATGGGTCACGGTAAAAGCCAGGCTGATGCTCAGATGCACCACGGAATAGCCTTCCTCCGTCCACTTTTGATAAAGTTCCTCGTAATATGCCGGCGTGGGAGCCGATGTAGTGGGCAGCTTGCCCGTCTCCTTATAATACGCAAACAGATCCTCCGGATGGACGTCCACCCCATCCAAACACGGCTTATCCCCCAAATTCACAGGCAGGGGAATTACCTCGATTTGATACCGATCCAACAGTTCCTGGGACAGATCGCAGGTACTGTCCGCCACAATTTTTACCTTCTCCATAATGTGCCTCCTTCTCAGGTTCCAACGGCAGCGCCGTTGACGCTTTCTCCAATCCTTTCTTTTGGGGCAATGCTCCCTTTCTCATCTCTGTGCCGGCCTTTGGATTCCCCGCAGGAAAACCGGCGGATATCCAATCATATCCCGCTTTTTTGTTCAGTCTTCCTCCTTGGTCATATAAAAGATCCCCAGCGTATTGGGACCGCCATGACAGGAAATGGTACAGCCGCTCCTGGTAACCAGAATCTCCTGAAAGATCCCGGATTGTTCCACCTTCTCAATCACACTCTCCAGCACCGACGAGGATACCCCGGTATGGGAAATAAAAACCCGCTCTCCATCGATTTTGGAAACGTTCAGCATATAGTCCACATATTGTTCCACAACCGAGGTAAAGCTTCCCCGAAACTTTTTGCTCACCGAAATCTCACCCAAGCGATTGACCTTCAAGCAAGGGCGCAGACGCAGCAGGTTGGCTCCAAAGCATTGCAGTATGGAACATCTTCCGCCTTTATGAGCGTATTCCAGGGTATCAAGCAAAAACTCGGTGCGAAGCCTATGCCTCATCTGTTTGATTGTTTGGGCGATTTCTGGGGCTGTAAAGCCCTGATCCCGCATCTTCGCAGCCCGCAGCACCAGCAAACCCATCGCTGTGGAAATCGACCGGGAGTCCACCACAAAGACGTTGCCCAGCTCTCGGGCCGCTAAATTTGCGTTCTGATAGGAACAGGAAAATCCGGAATTAATGGAAATATGAACCACCTGATCCCCCTGATCCACATGCGGCTTCCACGCCCTGTAAAAATCCGCGGGAGGAGGCGCAGCGGTGGTAGGAATCTTCTTACTCCGCAGGACGCTTGCATAAATATCATCCGGTTGGATCTCCACCCCGTCTAAAAAGGATCGGCCCTCCATATGGATAGAAAGAGGGATCATGAACACTTGATAATCCGAATACAGATTCGGGAACAGGTCGCAACCACTGTCTGCGCTGATTAGCACTCTTCCCATTCATATGCCTCATTTCTTTGGATTAATAAAGAATCAGATGGTTTATTATATCATTTCCCATTCTACAATACAACCAAAACGAGGCGTATTGCCTACTTTCCGTATCAATGTAGAACATGTAAAAAAAATTTTACAATGCCTTTTTGTCACACAGAGGTTGTTTTTATGACTGGGGTTGTGCTATCATAAAGTGTATTGATGCGCCTGTTTTCCCAGAAATTCGATCTGTTTTGCACAGACGGGCGCTCTGCGGGAAGATTCCTATACTCATAAGCGTCATGTTATGATGAAATCGGGAGGATTACCTACATGAAAAGATTGGATAAACTTTTGGCCATATTGGTAGCGGCTTGTTTAACAGCGACAATGACCGCTTCAACCGCCTTCGCCCTTAACCAGACGGCAAGGACTTTGGAAAACACCACGACTGTAACCGATCCCGCTTCCAATGACCCGACCACGGATCCCAGCGCTCCTTCGGATCCCAGCGTCGACCCCGGCGACAGTTCCGTCCCCAGCGAGAGCCCGAGTTCAACCCCCAGCGAGACGCCAAGCAGCACGGCGCCCAGCCAAAATCCAAACTCCAGCAAGGTGTCCAGCGCCAGCGAACCCTCCATCCCCAGTATCAATTCTAAGCCCGATCCGGCCTCTTCCAGTTCCCGGACCGAGCCTTCCGTTCCCAGCACAACGCATCAAAGCTCTTCTTCTGAGAGCGTTTCCATCAGTTCTTCCGACACCTTGCTGCCTGGAAACTCCTCTCACTCGCAATCCAGAGTCAATTCTTATGACTGGAATCAATTGCTTTCCAACATCAATTCGGACGGCAGCACCGTATCTATGGACAGTAAAGCCGGCGGCGGCTTTCTTAATAACAATCAAAGCAATAACGGAGGAGGCAGTTGGCTGCTGATTGCCGGAATCGCCCTGATTATCGTGGCTCTGGGAGGCATCGGATACGTTATTTTCTCCCAGATAAACATTCGGAAAAACAATGCGCCGCTTAATGATACCGGCGATCTCCCTTCCGGCGTTCCTGTGAATCCCACTTCGGACACCATTGCCTTTGACCCGGTGGGCGGCGATTATGGGGACGACTATGATTATTCCACGGATGCCGGCGTTGAGGACGGCGAGCCTGCTCTCACCGATGCATATGACCAAACCCCTGGAGAAACCGCTGACATGAACTCGTATTCCCACGAGATTGAAGAAACCTATGAGGATTTGGACTATCCCCAGGAAACCGGATATTCTCAAGGAGAACCTTTGATGGACGTTGGCTTTGAGAAAAAGACGGCCTCCTCTCTTTTCTCAAAGGAGGCAACAATCGACAAGAACGACGATGCAACACCTAGCAGCGAACCAGAAGAGATTTTCTCGGACACTTCCATGAAAAGCGGCGGCGTGTCCGCAGATTTTGAATCTATCGAGCTCCCGATTGCAGGCGCAGCGACCAAATCCGCCAACAAAAAGAGTTTGGATGATGAGGACGCCTTTGATCTGCAATTCCCCTCTTCAAAGTCCAATGGAGAAGATCAATCTCCCGCCAAGAATCTGGGAGAGGATGACGATTTCTGGGATAAATTCTTCCGCAGCTAAAACGAGTCGTTCTTTGATTGGACGGCCCATTTGAGACAAAATAACACCATCGAATCTGATCGGGGACTGTTGCATTGCGGCAGTCCCCGTTATTGTTCCATCGTCCAAAGAGAATGAAAAATAATCCTTTGCCGGTTGCTCAAAGGTTGCGCCGGATCCCATCATAACAAGGAGGTGAGAGACTTGGAGGATTACAAGTTTTTCGCTTTTTTCAATTTTGATTCTGAATTCTTAATGACAAGTAAGCATTGAAATGACTCCGCATTTTGCCCATATTAAAACAATGTTTAAAACAACAGGCGCCGTTATCACTGACGGCGCCTGTTCTTCTTTTATGATGCCTGTTCAGTCGGCTTTTCTCTTACGTGATTGAACCCAAACTAAAACAGATTTTTGTCCGTCCATCTATTTTTTAGTTTTTTGCTGTGTAAAATGCGTCTGCTGTCTAATTTAGTCTCTATTAATTTTTATCTATAAAATTCATATTATTAATTTAATAATTAAAAAAATTAATTTTTATATTGACTTTTTTCAGAAAATTATTTATATTTATATCAACAGGAAGGAAGTGATGGTATGAAAAAGGTCATCAGCCGATGTCCGGTTTGTAACTGCGAGCTAACCGTGGCCCGGCTAAAATGTGATTCCTGCGATACTGTAATTGAAAATAGTTTTAGACTCAGCAAATTTGATTATCTTTCCGACGAGGAGCTGTATTTCACAGAGACGTTTCTGCGCTGCCGTGGAAACATCAAAGAGGTGGAAAAAGAGCTTGGAATTTCCTATCCCACCGTTCGATCCAAGCTAAACGCAGTGATTAAAAAACTCGGCTATGATACAGAAACCGACCAGCCGTCAGCGAAAAAAGAGGAAATTTTAAAAGCCTTGGAAAATGGAGAGATTACTGTAGAACAAGCCATTGCCCAGTTAAAATAATAAGAAGGAGGCGATCATTTTGGACGAAAAACTGAGAATTTTCAAAATGGTGGAAGAAGGTACGGTTACTGCGGAACAGGGGGCTGCATTGATGTCCGCTTTAACGGCGGATATCCCAGAACAGCAGACAGCTATGATTAAGAACAGCTATGATAAGAAAATGTTTCGCGTGATTGTGGACAGTACAAACGGAGACAAAGTGAAGATACAATTTCCGGTAGGCGCTATTCGCAAGATTTTAAAAGCAACCGGAAAACTCCCTATTCCCGAGGAGGAACTGAAGGGCGTGGACCTTTCCGGCATGATGGAAGCCATTGCAGAATGTCTGAGCGAGGAGATCGAAGGGGATCTCGTCAATGTAGAGGGCGCCGATGGAACCGTGGTTAGAATATTTGTCGATAAATAGAGAGTGGGTCTATGAAGATAAAAATCAGAACAACAGGGTTTCGTCTTTTCCTGCCCATTCCTCTTTTCATGATTGGATTTGCCATTCGAATGATACCAAATCAGGTCTTCGAGGAAATGAGGCGGAATACGCCGGATCCCTATCGCACCCTAATCACGAAAGAAAATTTTCGCCTGGTGGCTGGAGGGTGCCTGGAAATACTGAAACAAAATAAAGGATTGGAGATTGTGAACGTACAGGCAAGCGACGGGACGTTTGTTTCCGTCCAGTTATAAAAAAGCCTTCCAATGGAAAAAGCGGAAGGACTCTCCATCTGAATTCCTATCATTGGCTGGGCAGTGGCATTACAGGCGCTTTCTACCTCTTTTTTAGATAAATGGCAGATTTTGTTCCGCTGTGAAGTGGAACACGATTCCTGGAGTAAGAAAACGGCCTATATGACAGCAGCTTTCCTGATATCTTTTCTTCTCTGCCGTAAAAACGCTTTCCTTTCTCACGGATTGTCATAGCTCAAAACGAAAAGACGCGTTACCAGCCTTTATGGCGATAACGCGTCTTTTCGTTTAACTGCCTCTTGCTTTTTTACACCAGCTTTTAACCGGTGTTCAAAACGGTTACAGAAGCTCTTCCCGATATGCTCCAAGATATTCGATGCAGTATTCATCCTGTCCCAGCACCGCATTTGCGGCATAGAGCGATGCCATCAATTCCCGATTGAGCGGGTCCATGATGGCGCTGTCCAACCCGGCAGTCATGGCGGCCACCAGGAAGGTGCGATTGATTAACGCACGTTTGGGCAAGCCAAAGGAGATATTGCTTAGCCCGCAAACAATATGAACATCAGGCAGAAGCGCCCGGATCCCCTTGATCGACTGGATTGCCTCCAAGCCATACGCTTCTCCGGAACCTGCCGGGCGCACCATGGGATCCAAATAGATATCCTGCCGCTTCAGTCCCGCCTTGGTCAGCCGGTCTACCAGCTCTCCCGCCAATTCTATGCGCCGGTCTACCCCGTCGGGCACGCCGGAATCATCCATACAAAGGGCGACCAATCCCGTGTCATTTTCCAGGGCGGCGTTCAGCATAGGCTCAAAACGATTGGCCTCCAAGGTCACCGAATTGATGATTGGCTTTTCACCTTTATACTCACGAACAATCGCCGCAGCCACTTGAGGATCCGGCGTATCAATCACCAACGGCAGCTGAGTGACCTGCTGCACCGTATTCATCAGCCAACGAAGATGGCTGCATTCGTCCTCTACAAACATCCCTGCGTTAATATCCAGATATTGAGCCCCCGATTCTTCCTGACGGCGGGCAAGATCCTGCACAAATGCGGCATCTCTTTTTTCGATTGCATCGTGTACACTGGGAATGGAACTATTCAGTTTTTCTCCAATAATTATCATATCGCACACTCCTTGTTATCCTTGACTTTCTCAGTAGGTTGCATAACTTCCACATGTCACCAAGTTGTAAAATTACCAAAAACGCCAGTATTTTGCCCTTTCATTCATTGACATTGACAGACGTGGGATTTATACTATAAACAGAAACAAACAAAAAAGCCTTCGTGTTGATTGCACCCGCGCTTTTGAATAACATTAAAAGTGCACTTCATAATACTCCTCCCTAAAAGACAGAAGCCTGCGTATGCAGGTTTTTGTCTTTTTTTCGGCCTTTTTTCCGCGCACAAACGAGTTTCTCAAGCAACGGCAACGGTTACCGAGACAGAAAACGCTAACATCCGTAACATTCGTTTACTACATTTTGCGGCCTTCCCCGCAAAAAAGCCTCCACATTATCTGCAACCGTTTCAATCAATCGTTTTCTGGAATCCTTAGCGGCCCAGGCAATATGGGGAGTAATCACGCAGTTTTTTGCCGTCAACAACGGATTGTCTTTGGATGGCGGTTCTTTTGACAACACATCCAGAGCAGCCCCGGCAATAATCCCCTGATTAAGGGCATGGGCCAACGCTTCCTCTTGAATCACAGGCCCTCGTGAAGTGTTTATTAACAGGGCGTTCGGCTTCATCATGGCCAAGGTATCTCGATTAATGAGATTTTCGGTCTGATCCGTTAAGGGACAGTGAATAGATACCACATCGCTTTGTTGAAACAGCTGTTCCAACTCCACCCATTCGCACCCTTGTGGTAACGCGCGTCTGGTGCGGCTGTGGATCAACACCTTCATTCCCAGCGCCAGCGCCATCTGAGCCACCGATTGGCCGATCGCCCCATATCCCACGATTCCCATCGTTTTATGTTCCAGCTCAACGAGAGGGCTATTCCAATAGCAGAAGTGGGGACTTTCGCACCATTGCCCATCGTGAACCGACCGGTTGTGCAATTCCACTTGGTTGGTCAAAGCAAACAGCAGGGCGAATGTCATCTGGGCAACCGCCTTCGTGCAGTAGGCGGGAACATTACAGACGGGAATTCCCAGATCGCGGGCCGCCGTAAGATCAATGACATTGTATCCAGTGGACAGGGTGCCAATATACCGGCATTTGGGAAGCTTTTTCAATATTTGCGCTGAAAGAGGAGTTTTATTGGTAAGTACGAGTTCCGCCTCTCCAGCCCGCGGCACAATGTCGCGCTCTTCCGTTTTATCATAAACCGTCAGATTTCCAAGGGCTTCCAACCTCTTCCAGTCCAAATCCCCCGGATTGGTGGTAAACGCATCCAATATTACGATATTCATCCGGTTTCCGCCTTTCTGATTTTCGTTTTATTATACACATCATTTACCGGAATGTCCAGTAGATTCCAAGGCCCGCATCCCTTTTTGAATCCATGCGTAAGGTTGAAGGATTTTCACGGTTCATGGCAATTGCCGTTTGCTTGCTGTAAAATAAATCCAAACACAGAAAGGCGGTGTAGATTGTCATGAAGAAAACGATCAAACGCAACCTGATTTTATGCATGTGTCTGCTTTGTTTCGCTCTTAGTTTTACGGTTGGAGCTTCCCGGCCTCAGACCCGTTACGTCTCCGTTCCCTCTACTGCCGTTTTCTCCGATTCCGTTGCCCTCTTTCCCGGGGAGGACCATTCTTTTTACCTGCTGTCCTGGAATTCTTCCCATACCCGTTTGTCCCGGTTTGATGCAAATACTACCCAATTTATCGAGCAGCTTTCTGAGCCAGTTTCCTATACTGCCTCCGCACAAAATCAGGATACCCTGCTGATCGCTTCCTCCGCCATGCAGTTTGATCCTCAGCAGCAGGAATTTGTCCGCTTTACCGCCTTAATCCAATATTCGATGCTCTCCAATACGTGGGAACGCCTTGTCATTCCTAACCTGTATTTGTCTTCTTCTCTATGTTTTGCCCTGGATCAGAAGGGTTTCTTTTATACTGTGGACAGCGAGTCCCCCAATACTCTGTTGGTTTTTGATTCCCAGGGAATTCTTCAACATTCCATACCGTGTGACAGCCCCCTTTCCTCCGTCACCGTTTCTCCAATGGGAACCCGCTTGCTGCTCACTGACTCTGAGAACCGTTTTTTCTATCTGGATTATTCGGACCTTTCGGTCATCCATCCTCTTTCAACCCCGGCCCCGGCGCTTCCTTACCATTTTCTAGACGAGACCGGATATGTGGACGGATTGGGAGACGTTTATTGGGAGGACGGCCCGGAGAATTACAAGCTCGCCTATTCCACTCTTTGCTCCCCGCACCTTGTGGACATGCTGGACCAGAGTGTCCTGTGTATTCCGGAAAACGGCCCCCTGCTGCATTTGGATCGCTGCACTGGAGAAGCCGCCGCTCAGCAGGAGCTTTCGGAAGGCGCTTTACAGCTCAGGCTCTCCGGAACTACGGCTGCCGTGCTTTTATCCGATTCCTCCGGGTTTCGCATTGGTTGCATTGATCTTACTTCTCCCAATCCGCTGGAGCCAATCGTCTACAGCCCTGTATACAACATCGCGGACCCTGCCGGGGTGTCGGAGCTCTGGCAAAAATATCTCCCTGAAAACCGCAAGAACAGCGGGGTTTATACTCGTACCCCGGATCTGGAAACCTTCTCTCATCCCTCTGGGCTATCTTCCCAGGCACTGACCGACGGACTCAACGCGGTTAATTTTTATCGAACTCTTTGGGGACTTCCGCCCGCTGAACTGGATCTATCCGGCTGCGAAGAACTGTCCTACGGCGCGGTACTATCCCTATTGGGCAACGGAACGCCGCCGGAGGAACCGCCCACCGGGATGCCGGTTTCCTTTTATGATACCGCACAAAACGCCCTAATGAAAAGCAGCGTTTTGGTTCATGAGTCGTTGACCCCCTATCCGCTGGCTCAAGCGGTTCATCAGTGGTTTAAAACCGATCCATCAATACGGGCTCTTCTGCTGTCCACAGAGCTTTCCCATCTCTCGTTTGGCGCGGCATCGGGTGAAAATGGAATTACATGTGTACTAATCTCCGGGCAATCCGTCGGACAATCGACCGTTACCGCTTTTCCGCCGGGAGGTATTTTTCCTTTGACTCTATGCAACCGCGGAACTTGGAGCGTGCGCTTAAATGAAGATCTTTTGGCAGGGGCGCGCGGTTTTCCACGAGTGGTAATAACAAGCCGGGAAACCGGAGAGGAACGCGCATTTACCATGGAACACGGCCTCACTTACGGAGACGGCATCCTTGTATGGGAATTCCCCTGTAAGGAAGGCCTCTACTCGATACGTGTGGAAAATCTATGCACACCAGAAGGGATTCCCGCTCTCATTTCCTACAATCTCTCGCTGGTGAATATGGACCTTTCCCTTCCTTTGCCCGAAGAGGAGCCCACCCTTCCTCCGATTACAGGAGGTCTGGAAAGCGATTTGTATCACATCGACAGGCAGCGCGGCCTGATTTATGGAATTACTCCTTCCACCTCCCGGTCGTCTTTTTGGAAAAATTTAAGCGGAGAGGGAACCATTGAAGTGTGGAAGAACGGCCGCCCGGCAACCTCAGGAAATGCGGGCACAGGTATGAAGGCCGTGCTGCTGCGGGAAGGACAGGTGGTAGATGAGCTCACCCTCTTGGTGTATGGGGATCTCACCGGGGAAGGAAACGTCAACACCTTGGACCTGCGCGCACTATATAAACAACTGTTGGAACAACAATCCCTTTCAGAACCGTTTTTATGGGCGGCCGATCTCAATCGGGACGGGGAACTCAATACGTTGGATCTGCTGGCCATGGATAAATTTCTTTCGGGAACCTATGACATTCCACAGGATTAATGGTATACTCTTTTTACTATCATCTGCCGAATCCATTCACTTTGGATTTGAGGTGCGACACGGAGGATATCATGGACTGTCTGATTGAATTATACGATCATGAACAACTCAATAATCTGGTGGATATCCTGGCCTTCCGTCCTAAAAAAGCGGTGTTTCTTTACGATAAACGGGAAACCCGTTATGAGGATATTCACGCCGTCGAAACCGCCTGTAAGCAAACGCTCCCTGACATCCGGATGGAGGCGGTGGCTATGAATACCCTTTCCTTGGATGAAATTACTAATACCTGTAAACAGGTAATCAGGAACAATCCCAACTGCTATATGGACATTACCGGCGGCGGCGAGTTAAGCGCCATCGGCGCCTATCTTGCTTGCCGGGATACCTTTACACCCATTTTTAAGGTGGATGTGGTCAACGGAATTTTTATCAATGCCTATGGCTGCAAATCCATGGAGAAAATCTTTTCCCTACCCACTCTTTCCCTGGATACCCTGCTACTGGCTCACGGGGCTGCACTCGGGGGAACCGGCCATCCCAAACCGTCCACCGATTTGTTTGATCCTCTTTTCACGTTTTGTCAAACGATCTTTAAGGATCTCTCCAGATGGAAAGATCTTTGCTTTTACCTGCAAACCGGCTGTACCTCCCATGCTACGCCCTACCGGCCGCTCTCGTTTTCCGCTCCCAGTAGACTGTCCGCACCGGGTGGAAAACAGGCGGCAGCCCAGCTTCCTTTATTGGAAAAGGCCGCTGATCTAGGCTTAATCACCAAGTTTTCTCATATAAACAACATGATATCCTTTGAATTTGGAAACGAAAGCATCAAAAAATATCTCACCGACTACGGCACCTGTCTGGAGCTTTATACCTATATCACCCTGTGTAAGGCGGGCGTTTACGACGATGTGCGCATGAGTGTGAAGGTTGATTGGAACGGCATACGCCCCCATCCGGTAGAGATTACCAATGAAATTGACGTTACATTCTTCTGCGGGATCCATCCTGTGTTCCTTTCCTGTAAGCTATCAGAGCCGTCCTCCGAGGCCTTACAGGAGTTGAGCGTTTATAAAAGCTACTTTGGAGGCCGGCATTCTCGCTGCATTTTGGTTACCTTGGCGGTGATGAATCCCCAATGCTCCTATTCCCTTTGGAGAGCCAAAGAGATGGGCATTTCCGTCATTGACGGTACCTCCATTCAAAAGGGAACCTTTTTGCAAGATCTGGAGCGTGCGATTGGCAACAAAAGAGCAGCGGCCAAGGAGTAATCTCCCGGCCGCTGTTCTTTTTAAACGGGCTTATTTTCAGCCTTCCTCCGATCTCTGATCCGCCGCATCCGTGGAGGAAGATAAATAGCGGGGATAATAGGGAATACTGGTTTCGGTTCCCCCTGAAATCAATCGACGCACAAAATCGACGAGGCGCTTGGCGCCGCAGCCTATGTAGAAGCCTGCCGCGTTTAACAGCACATCATCCACATCCGCCATCCCGGTGTTCAAGAGATATTGACTGACCTCAATCACAATTCCGATTCCAAAGGCAATCAACAACTTTTTCCACCATTTCAGCGCGGGATGCCGCACTGACAGAAAAAAGCCGATGGGCGAGAAAAACAAAAGATTTCCAAATAAATAGTAGACAACATCCGACGCGGAAGAAAAATATCGGAAGATCTGGTAAAAGGGAATCAAATTTAACTGCCGATCCCCCGCTAGATTAATCTTTCGAATCAAGATAAAGCTGAATATCAGCAATACCACATAAAAGACATAGAACGCAATGCTGGCCCATTGAAAAAAGTAGGTGAAATCTTCCCGTTTTTGCGGACTGTCCCATTCATTGAGAGAGAATATTCGCACCAGCATACAGATCAGAAAAGGGGTCATCCATATTAGTCCCCATATAATCCCACTTTGATAATCAAAGGTGAACGCACCGTCCACCACCGTGAGCTCCACCATACTCCGCACTTTTTCACTAAGAAAACCGGTCATGAGAAAAACCATACCTGTAGTCAGGGCAAGGCCAACCGTTTCGTAGCTTTTGAAGATAACCAATATAGCCAAAGCGATCAATGCCGCCAAGCCCGCCACATACAGCTCTCGAAACGGCGTGTGCAAGAAGCCCTGCGCTTCCCCCGGGGTCAGATAAAGCGCCAAGCCGCCAGCCAGTGCGACAAATAGCTGAGCGGTGGTCAAGCGCTTGAACACACTGCTCTTCATCCCCGGTTCCTCCTATAATCCAAATAGTCCTGCAAGATAATCACAGCGGCGACGCTATCCACCACTGCCTTTCTTTTCTTCCCCCTGGTATTCGTCACATTCAGATATCCATGGGCGGTAATCGTTGTTCCCCGTTCATCCCGCAATACCACTTCCAAACCGGCGGCCTGTTGTAATAGTTGCTGGAATTGCCGCACATTTTGCGCGCTTTCTCCTTCGGTTCCGTCCATATTACGGGGCAGCCCCAACACGATCTGCTGAGCTCCCCTCTCTTTGGCCTGCTGGGCGATCCGCACCGCCAACCGCTGACTATCTCTCTCCTCAATCACGCAGACAGGAGAGGCCAACGTTTCCCCCGGATCGGAAATTGCCAATCCGGAGCGTACTTTTCCATAATCAACTGCAAGTATCGTCATCTTCTCTGTCCACCCACTCCCTGCTTAACCGTGACAAAATCCGCAGATTGCCGAGTTTTCCTCCCTGTCAAAAGCCGTGTTGCAGAACAGCCGGCTGACCCTCATCGATTCCTGTTATGCGGTCTTTTTCGGGAAAAGAAACTCTCATACTTATTCTATGTAACTTAAAAATGGCCGTATTCTAGTGACGATTGGTATCATCTCTATAAATGCTTAGTGAACCATTCGCGCTTCCATAGGGCTGTTTTTCGAAACGCGGGAACGCCGCTGTGAGAATCCTCACCCCTCCAACTTATGCAATCACACTGGCGGCGCCTTTGCTTTTTCGGGGTCATGAGGCGGAATTCTCCGATCCCTGTGCCACCAATCCTGTTTATGAAAGGTGGATACCTCCGGGCTTAAATGAGAAGCATCGTTTTGGACAACGATAGACGGACGCAGCTGCTGGTCAAAATCGATCACACTGACGGCCGTATTATCGCACCAATCCACCTCGTTGAGCCGCTCAATGGGAAACCCGTTGGCCCTGCACAAAATGTTGCGAATGGCGCAGCCATGAGAAGTTATACACACCACTGAATCGGGGTTTTCCTGAACAATTTCCAGCAGGGCGTTCCATACACGGTCATATACCTGGCGCATGGATTCCCCGCCGGCCGGCGCAAAACGATGGGGTTCGTAATCCCAAAAATAGGATTGTTCCGGATCGATGACCGGAAAGTCCGCCCAGGGTTTTCCTTCCCAGCTTCCACCCTGTATTTCCATGAGTCCTTCCTTTATCCGGATAGGCAGATGATGGAATTGATTGATGGCTTGGGCGGTTTGATAGGCCCTTTTAAGCGGGCTGGAATACAAGGCGTCAATCCGCTGATTTCTAAGACGAAGCGACAATAAATCCAGCTGCTTTCCTCCGTTTGCGCTGATGGGAGCATCGGTATGGCCCTGAAAAATACGTTTGACATTGCCTTCGGCCTCGCAATGACGCACCAATAGTATGCGGGTTCCTTTATCCGGAGTTACCATGGCTCCACCGTTCCCGTCAACTGGGATACCGATTGCATTCCCTGCTGCTCTAAATATTGCTCCAGTCCCTCGGCAATCTTCAGCGGCGCGTATGGGTCTGCAAAAAGGGCGGTGCCGATCTGAATGGCAGCGGCCCCCGCCATCATCATTTCCACCGCGTCCTGCCAGGTGGAAATTCCACCCATCCCCACCACTGGGATCTTCACCGCGCCGCTTACCTGCCACACCATGCGGACCGCCACCGGGAACACCGCCGGGCCGGACAGCCCGCCTGTGTTATTACGGATGATGGGCCGCCGGGTTTTGATATCAATGCGCATCCCGGTGAGGGTGTTAATCAGCGACAGCGCGTCCGCGCCCTCGGCTTCCGCCGCTTTGGCGATGGACACGATATCGGCCACATTAGGGGATAATTTCACCATCAGCGGTTTGGTACAGTGACGCCGCACCTCACGGGTGATGGCCCCCACCGACTCGCAGGAGGTGCCAAACTGAACCCCTCCGTGCTTTACGTTGGGACAGGAAATATTCATCTCTATGAAATCCACGTCGCTGTCGGACAGCTTTTCCGCCATGGCGCAGTATTCCTCCGGCGTATTTCCGGCAATATTGGCGATCACAGCGGTTCCCTGCTGTCTAAGCCAGGGAAGATCATGTTCAATAAAGTGATCCACGCCAGGGTTTTGTAACCCCACTGCGTTGAGCATACCGGAGGGCGTCTCCGCAATGCGCGGAGGCGGGTTGCCCTGGCGTTGCTCCAAGGTGATTCCCTTACAGGAAATCCCGCCTAAGCGGGACAACGGGTAAAATTCTGCGTATTCCCGCCCAAATCCAAAGGTACCGGACGCGGTAATGATTGGATTATTCAGACGCACGCCCGCTACAGTTACCGATAGATCCGCCATCACCAGACAACCTCCTTTGCATCAAATACCGGTCCGTCCTTACATACATGACGGAAGGTTTCCGAATCTCCCGCCTTGATCTTACAGGCGCACACCAAACAGGCGCCCACACCGCAGCCCATGCGTTCCTCCAGAGAAACCTGACACGGCGTCCCGGCCTGCTCTGCGGAAGCCGCCACCGCTTTAAGCATGGGGGTAGGTCCACAGGCAAATACTCGGTCCGTCTGTTTGTTGAGCGCTTGAGCAAGGCTTGCGGTAACAAAACCATGGACGCCATAGCTGCCATCGTCAGTGGTGACAATCACGTTGCATCCGGCATCCCGGAAATCCTGTTCCAGAATGACCGCGTCCCGATTGCGAAAGCCTAAGATCACGGTGGCGTTGCCGCCGTAATGCCGCGCCGCATAGAGCAGCGGAGGTACACCGATTCCTCCCCCTACGAACACCGCTTTTTCCGAAGCATCTCCCAGCGTAAATCCATGTCCCAAGGGAGCAAGGATATCCAGATGTTCTCCGATCTTAGTCTGAGATAGAATGCGGGTTCCCTCTCCTCTTACCTCGAACACCAGGCGGAGAGCTCCTCTCTCCCGATCCACATCACAAATTGAGATCGGGCGGCGCAGGGTTTTTCCCGGCACCAGCAGATGGGCAAACTGGCCAGGCTGGGCGCTTTGGGCAAAGGATTCACTGTCCACCCAGAAATCAAAGACGCCGGGCGCCAGTTCCTTTTTGTCCAGCAGCACACACTGTTGTGTGTCATAATTCATTCTAACTCCCCCATTTGACGATTCATTTAGTATTATTTTACCTTGTTTGCACTAGAGAGACAAGAGGTAACGTGTTTTTTCTTCCTTTTTCTCAGCAATTCCTCCTGGATATTCCCATTTTTTCTGAATTCTATGAAAAGTCTCCCATAAAGACAATAAGCATTTCCAAATTCCTTGTTTTCTCCCTGTTGAATCGGTATAATGAAGAAAAAAGGCGGTGAAGCAAATGGAGGCAACCCTGTGTCGGTTTGATGAATTCCTTTGTCAATGCGTGACTGAAATATGGAATCCCCTTCTTTTTGGGCTGCGCGCCGTCCGTCTTAGCTTTGTATTGCTGATTCCTATCTTATTTCCTGTTGGACCTATTTTTCTTCTGTGGCCGCCTCTAGTGATGTTAGGCAACGCCGCCCTGTTTCGGGAATCAAGGAACCTGTTTATTGAGATCGTTCTTTTGATCCAGAAAAAAGAGTAGCGCTTTTCTGAATCAAATAACAACAAAAAATAAGGAGCGCTTTTTTATGAAAGAGAAAAAATGGGGACTCTTGGGGAAATCTCCCTCTATCCCCTACGAAAAACAGGTTCGCGCGGCATGCGCTTTGGATTACGCCTCTCTCTCCGACACAGAACTAAAAGCGCGGATTGTCCGATCCATTCCGTCAGATAGCCAGGATATCGACGGGATTGTTCCGTTGTTCGCCTTATTGAAAGAGGTGATCCTTCGGTTGACAGGACTGTGCCTTTTTGATACGCAGTTATCTACCGCCTTCTCTCTCTATCAGGGAAGGATTGCACAATTGCCCACAGGAGAGGGAAAAACCCTGGCGGCTGTGCTGCCCGCAGCCGCCCGCGCCCTCCAGGGGCAGGGTGTGCATGTTTTGGTGTTCAACGACTATTTGGCAAAACGTGACTACACCCTTACCCGCCCGATTTACGAGTATTTGGGGTTGGCTCCTTCTTTTGTTCAACAAAGCGCTTCCCATATGCAACGTAAGCTCGCTTATGAGGGCAATCCCCTCTATGTCTGCGCCAAGGAGGCAGGGTTTGATTATCTGCGCAACTTCATCTGCCAGGATCAATCGGAGCTGCTGTTGGCCCGTAGGGATTATGCCATTGTGGATGAAGCGGACTCCATCTTGATCGATGAGGCGAGAATTCCCCTGGTGATCGCGGGCAACGCCCCCGAAGAGGCACTTTCCTCTTTTGAAATCCGCGATGCGGTAAACCGGCTGGCGCCTGGGGATTGCAACGTGAACAAACTGGACAAACAGGTTTATCTCACCGACAAAGGCATTCGCCATATGGAATTCTGGCTGGGCGTGGACAATTTGTACGACGAAGCGAATCTTGATTTGCTCTCTATGGTACACGCGGCCCTGCAAGCCAAATACTTATTGGAACGGGATAGGGATTATTTGGTAAAAAACGACGGCATTCAGATCATCGACGAGTTAACCGGCCGAGTATCGGAAAATCGGAAATATCCCGATATATTACATAGCGCAGTGGAGGCCAAAGAGGGCTTGGGGCAAGAGCAGAATTCGCTGATCTATAATTCGATGTCCATGCAAAATTATCTGGAGCAATATAAAACCCTCTCTGGGATGACCGGAACCATTGAAACCTCTTCGGAAGAAATACACAGCGCTTATGGGCTCAATGTTGATGTAATTCCCCCTCATATTCCTTGCATTCGGCAGGACCATGAGGACGTCCTTTTTTATACTAAACAAGAAAAATTTGAAGCAATTGTTCAGGAGATTCTAAACGCCCACTTGAAGAAACAACCCGTGCTGGTGGGTACCCAAAGCGTAATGGAATCGGAGCATCTTTCCTCTTTACTAGACAGCAAGGACATCCCGCATTGGGTGCTTAACGCCAAAAATGACGAACAGGAGGCTGAATTGATCGCCCGGGCGGGCGAGCCGGGCCGGGTGACCGTTTCGACCAATATGGCCGGGCGGGGCGTGGACATTAAGCTGGGCGGCCTTCAGGAACAGGATAAGGATTTGGTCGCAAATGCGGGGGGACTTTTGGTAATCAGCACCGGCATGAATCGCAGCGTTCGAATTGACAATCAACTGCGGGGACGCGCCGGACGGCAGGGCGATCCCGGAGAAAGCCGCTTCTTTATCAGTTTGGAAGACGAGCTCCCGATGAAATATGAAGTGGGACAAAACGCCCCAACGCAGAAAGATGCGGGACGGCCCATCGGTTTGTCCCGATTAAAAAAAGCGGTTCGCAAATCCCAAAAGCATGCAGAGGGACAGGATGCGGAATCCCGCTATATGCTGAAAAAATACGCCTTTATTTTAGAGCAGCAACGCCAAGTGATGACCAACCTGAGAGAGGAGATCTTAACCGGAAAAAAAGAGGTTGATTATTTGGAGGAAGCCGACCCAGTCGCCGCCCGGTCCCTGCTGGAAAAAGCAGGAGAACAAGGAGTCAAAAAAGCGCAACGGCAACTCTCGCTTTATTTTATCAATCTACATTGGGCGCAGTATCTGGAGTCTATGGAGTATGTCCGGGATGGAATCCACCTTACCGTGGTGGGAGGAAAGAACCCTATCGACGAATATCATCGAACCGCCATTCAATGTTTTGATGAAATGCTGAAGGATATTCAGCAGAACGTGGCGGCCGCTATGAAAATCAATCCCATTACCGAGGATGGGATTGATATGGAGCACGCTGGGCTGTGCGGCGCCACCACAACTTGGACCTATCAAATCGACGACAGCAACTCCCAGTTTAATCAGCTTCACGCATGGAGTCAAAAGATGTATCAGAAAATCACGAACGCGGCGGCCGCTCTATCCGATAAAGTTCACAGTGATGATTTTTAGGAACGCAAGGGAGCGGTCTCCGGCGTTGAAAAAAGGACAACTATGATAGGGCTCCAGTATTTTTAGCCGATGATAGAGTAAAAAGGATCTGCCATACTAGCAGATCCTTTTTAGCGTAGCGGGCTGTTTCTCCTCTCGAATCCCATTCTTACCTTTGGATCCGGAGAATCAGTCGCATAGTCATTGGAGAACTCTTTTTTCCGCATCGCACCCTCTGTGAATCCATCGCACGGGTGTGCTGCCTTTCCGTGTTCACTGGCAGCAAATCCCGGTGAACGCCCCCTTTGTCAGCCTGAGCCCTGCGTTATTTATGTTGGAGCATCTGATTCATAAAATGTCCTGGTTCGCTGCCGCCGTTGGTTTCTATAATTACCTTTTGCGATGTGATTTCCGAATCCTTGAGAATAAGTCTGACAATCCCCCAGCTATTTTCAAAACCGCAAATGGCATATACCTTTCCCTGATATCGTGATTTCAGATATTGAGAAATCAAAGCTGCCTGCTGCTGTGGGCGCTGTCCTTCTTTCTTTGTGTGAAACACCGGGGCTATGATGTGGAATTCCTTTCCCCATTGGCTCAATTGCTTGCGCAGCGCCTCTTTGCTCTGTTTAGCGCTGAGATATAATATGGTTGGACAGTCATAATCGCCAAACTCGCACACCTGCATTTTGGCATCGCTGTCGATAAACAATACGATAGGATGGCCGTACTCGCCAAATTCACTGACTTGCATTTGTCACACCCCTTCTCCGCTGTCAATTGCATCCTATAGGAATTCACCGGTATGACACCGCCTCTTTTTGGGAAATCTTCAGCAACGCGGTTCGCCGCCGTCTCACTTCCTCTTGATGACTGCATTGTCCTTATCCACAGAAGCCGGTATGGGATTTTGGCCGGCGCTGTTGGGAATATTCGGCTTGAGAAGCAACCGTTGGTTTCATACTGGATAAAAGCCGCTAAACGGCTTCGTGCTATTCTATTCCAATAAAATCAAGCCTGTCACACATGGATTCTTGACGGTAAAAATTCAAAACCGCTGAGAAAGGGGCCAGCGATATGCACAATCCCTGAAATGAGAAATTTCCCGAAAGGGCATTGACAATTTTATATCACAGTACCAACTTGGGCCGCCGCCTAGGCATCTTATTTTACCCGATTGATCCGGAGGATATGTTACTAAAGCAACAATGGAAAAAGCCGCCTGTAAATACAGGCGGCTCTCTTTATCGGCTTATGATTAGAATTTTTTTCTGGCCACATACTTGGTATGTAGAATCTCGTGCGCTTTATGACTGCCTGGCTGGCCGAGATATTCTTCATACAGCTTTTTAATGATGGGGCTCTCATGAGATTTCCGCAGGGGGAGATTTTTATCCTCATCATACAGAGCCTTGGCGCGAATTGCCTTCAGATCGGTAAAGTTCCGCACACTAGCGGGCTGAATCGGTTGACCGCCGCCGTTGACACAGCCGCCGGGACAACACATCACTTCGACAAACTGATAGTTACTTTCGCCGCTCTTGATCTTCTTTAACAATTCGTCGGCGTTCTTCAGACCGCTGACGACCGCCACATTGACGTCCATGCCGGCCACTTTGTAAGTAGCCTCCTTGTAGCCCTCGGTGCCGCGCACCTCGGTATATTCAATGGAATCCAGGGATTTACCCTCCAGGGTATCGGCCGCAGTTCTCAGTGCAGCCTCCATCACGCCGCCGGTTGCGCCAAAAATGGCGCCGGCGCCGGTGGACTCACCCAGCGCGGGATCAAAGTCCTCGTCGGGCAGCAGGGCAAAATTGATATGGGCGCGATTAATCAAACGGGCAAGCTCGCGGGTGGTAAGGGCGATATCCACATCCTGCACACCGGCGGCCGCTTCATCGTCTCTTTGTACCTCGAACTTTTTGGCGGTGCAGGGCATGATGCTGACCACTACAATATCCTTGGGATCAATCCCGTTTTGCTCGGCATACCAAGTTTTAATGATGGCGCCGGTCATCTGCTGCGGGGATTTGCAGGAGGACAGGTGGGGCAGCAGCTCCGGATAATAGTGCTCGCAGAATTTCACCCATCCGGGAGAACAGGAGGTAATCATAGGCAGCACGCCGCCGTTTTTCACTCTCTCAATGAATTCGTTCGCCTCTTCCATGATGGTGAGGTCGGCGCCGAAATCGGTATCAAATACCTTGTCAAATCCAAGACGGCGCAGAGCAGCCGCCATTTTGCCCTTGACATTGGTGCCAATAGGCATTCCAAAAGCCTCGCCCAAGGTGGCGCGGATAGCCGGAGCCGTGTGAACAATCACATGTTTGGTGGGATCATTCAGCGCCGCAATAACCTCCTCGCACTGGTCGCGCTCGGTGAGCGCACCGGTAGGACAGTTGACAATGCACTGACCGCAGGAGATACAAGCCACGTCCCCCAGGGGCTTTTCAAAGGCACAAGCAATGTGGGTGTCAAAGCCGCGGCTGTTCGGGCCAATAACAGCCACCTTCTGCTGCTCGCAGGCGGCTACGCACCGGCGGCACAGAATGCACTTATTGTTATCCCGCACCAAGTGCAGGGTGGTCTGATCTTTCTCATAGTGAGGGGTATCGCCCTCATAATGGTGAACATTCTCCACACCGTAATCGTTGCACAGCTTTTGCAGTTCGCAGTTTCCGCTGCGCACGCAGGAAAGACAGCTCTTGTCATGGGTGGAGAGGATCAACTCCAGAGTGGTTCTTCTGGACTTCTGGATTTTGGGCGTGTTGGTAAACACTTCCATGCCTTCGTTGACCGGATAGACGCAGGCGGTCACCAGAGAACGAGCCCCTTTGACCTCTACCACACAAATGCGGCAGGCGCCGATTTCGTTGATCTCTTTCATATAGCACAGGGTCGGAATCTCAATTCCGGCATATCTGGCAGCCTCTAAAATCGTGGAGCCTTGCGGCACCGACAGGGGCATGCCGTTGATTTTGATATTAACCATTTCCATTATTGGCACACTCCTTCCTTATTCCTTGATGATAGCGTCAAACTTACATTTCTCCATGCAAGCCCCGCATTTGATGCACTTTTGGGTGTCGATCGTATGCGGATTTTTCACCGTACCGGAGATGGCGCCAACCGGGCAGACGCGGGCACAGGCGGTGCAGCCGCGGCACTTGTCGGCAACTATGACATATCTCAGCAGAGATTTGCACACACCGGCGGGGCAACGATGCTCCTTGACGTGGGCCTCATACTCATCACGGAAGAAACGAAGGGTAGACAGAACCGGGTTGGGAGCCGTCTGTCCCAGTCCGCACAGGGCGTTGTCCTTGATGTAGTAGCACAGCTCCTCCAGCTTGTCGATGTCCTCCATGGTGCCCTCGCCCTTGGTGATTTTATCCAGCATCTCCAGCAAACGCTTTGTGCCGATGCGGCAGGGAGTACACTTTCCGCAGGACTCATCCACGGTGAATTCCAAGAAAAACTTGGCGATATCCACCATACAGGTGGACTCGTCCATGACGATCAATCCGCCGGATCCCATCATGGAGCCGATCTCCAACAGGTTATCATAATCGATCTTGATATCAAGGTGGGAAGCCGGGATGCATCCGCCGGAGGGGCCGCCAGTCTGGGCCGCTTTAAACTTTTTGCCGCCGGGGATTCCGCCGCCGATCTCTTCCACGATCTCCCGGAGGGTTGTTCCCATGGGAACTTCCACCAGGCCGGTATGATTAATTTTTCCGCCTAACGCGAACACCTTGGTGCCCGCGGATTTTTCGGTGCCCATGGAGCGGAACCAATCGGCGCCATTTAAGATAATCTGCGCGATATTCGCGTAGGTTTCCACGTTATTGAGAATGGTGGGTTTGCCGTAAAGTCCCTTGACGGCGGGATAAGGAGGACGGGGATGAGGCTCGCCGCGCTTGCCCTCAATGGAGGTCATCAAAGCAGTCTCCTCGCCGCATACAAAGGCGCCGGCGCCCAAACGCAAACCGATGTCAAAATCAAACCCGGAATCAAAAATGTTTTTGCCCAACAATCCATATTCATGGGCCTGATCCAAGGCAATTTGTAGGCGCTTGACGGCGATGGGATATTCGGCGCGCACATAGATATAACCCTGAGAAGCGCCGATTGCGTAACCGGCGATGGCCATAGCCTCCAGCAGCGCGTGGGGATCGCCCTCCAGCACGGAGCGGTCCATAAATGCGCCGGGGTCACCTTCGTCGGCGTTGCAGCACACATATTTCTGATCGGCCTTGTTGGCGGCCGCCATCGCCCATTTGCGGCCCGTGGGGAAGCCCGCGCCGCCTCTGCCGCGCAGACCAGAATCCAGAATCACTTTTATGACCTCATCGGGGGTCATTTCGGTGACTACCTTACCCAGGGCGGCATAACCGTCCATGGCGATGTACTCATCGATGATTTCGGGATTAATCACACCGCAGTTGCGCAGGGCCACGCGGCGCTGTTTCTCATAGAAGGGGGTGTGGTTGAGAGACTTAATGGTATCCTCCTTCACGGTCTCCTGATACAGAAGCCGGGTTACGATTCTACCCTTGAGCAAGTGCTCTTCCACAATCTCCGGGATGTCCTCCACTTTGACCATGCTGTAGAAGCAGCCCTCGGGATATACGATCATAATCGGGCCTAAGGCGCACAGACCAAAGCAGCCGGTACGCACCACGTTGACCTCTTTTTGGAGGCCCTTCGCCGCGATCTCTTGATTTAACGCTTCAATGATTTGTTCGCTGTTTGAGGAGGTACAACCGGTACCGCCGCAGACCAGCACATGGGAACGATACATTCTGTTTCCTCCTTTATTACGAATTGGCGCCAATGGTAAACTCAGTGACTACGTTGCCATTGACCAGGTGGTCGTTAACCACGCGCACGGCTTTTTCCGCCGTCATTTTCACATACGTAACCTTTTCCTGGTTTGGCAGGATCACCTCTACCACAGGCTCATACTGGCAGATGCCAATACAGCCGGTTTGGGTGATTGTCACATTTTTCAGGCCTCTTTTGGCCACTTCGTCCACAAAGGAGTTAAGAACGGGACGCGCGCCCGCTGCGATGCCGCAGGTAGCCATGCCCACCAGCACACGGATGGCGTCGCTCTTTTCCTCACGGATATTTATCTGGTTGCGGGCCTTGTCACGAATGGCCTGCAATTCTGCTAACGATTTCATGAAGTTGCACCTCCGAAAAGTAATTGGGTCTGTTCGCTGAGGTAATCCCCGATCCACTGGGTCACATCGGGAGCGTCCAGGGGAACCTCTTCCCCCAGCACCTGCCTTAGCTCCCGGGTATCCAGCGTGAAGGACGCCCCTCCAAGCTGACGCCGGAACAAAAAGTCCCGATCCGGGTTGCACTGTATGAGCAGACAGACGGTGGAATTGATATCCCCCAACGGGATCATATCCACACTGGAGGGGACAAAACAGGCGGTTACCCTGGTGCCCACCCCGGGCGTGGAGTCGATAGAAAAGCTCCCGCCTGTCATCTCCGCCTCCATCTTAAACAGCGGCACTCCCAACCCCACCTTGCGGGTGGTGCGGGTGGTGTAAAAGGGATCGATCACATGAGCCACCTGGTCGGCGGTCATGCCCTTGCCGTCATCTACGATTTCAATGGTGAGCCGGTCCAGATCCAGATTCTCGGTAACGAGAATCTGGGTGAGGCTTGCCCCGGCCGACAGGGAGTTCTGAGCAATATCCATCACATTGAGCGATAGCTCTCTCATTGGATTTAATCCTGATATTTGGCCAAAATGCCGGGAATGTCATCCGGAGTCAGACGGCCGTACACATCGTCGTTGACCGTGAGAACCGGAGCCAGACCACAGGCGCCGATGCAACGGCAGGCGGTAAGGGAGAAGCGTCCGTCCTCCGTGCACTCTTCCGGCTGGATGCCCAGACGGGAGGAAAGTTCATCCACCAAGGCGCCCGCGCCCTTTACATAGCAGGCGGTGCCCAAGCAGACCGAAATGTTGTATTTTCCCTTGGGAGTCAGGGAGAACTGAGAATAGAAGGTGGCGACGCCAAAGACCTCTTCCAGGGAAACCCCCAGTTTGTCCGCGACGATCTGCTGCACCTCCATGGGCAGATATCCGTAAACTTCTTGTGCCTCTTGTAGAACAGGCATCACGGCGCCTTGATCGCCCTTGTGCTTTTCGATGATTTTCAGCAGCTGTTCTTCCTGCTCTTTGGTTCCGCTGAACGGAATGTTGCTGATTCGCTTTTGCATTATGTATCCTCCTTGCGGATTGTCTTGAATGGATTTCCTGATTTTGTTCGCATTGTTAAGGACGTAACAAACGGATTTTCTACAATCGCAACTTACAAAATTATATCTGATTTTCGACATAAAATCCACAAGCCCGACAAATGTACCCATAGAAAAACCGCTGTGATAATTGGCCAAATGCAACAATCTTCTGTCGGTGTGTTTCAGGCCAGACGCCGGATGAAACCCCTGCGTTACTTTTCCTGTTTATGCAATTTATGAAAACCAAATAAATTTCATGCACCCTTATTATATCGCAGCCTTCTCTTCATTGCAATATAAATATATTATTTGTTGTAATATTACATTTTTTGTCAGTTTGCTACGGATCCAACGATATCGTTTTCTTGTACAACCAAATGTTCACGCCCTCCTCCCCATCAAAACAAATCGTGGATCAGTCTAGCTCCCAGGCGGATCCCCTGCTGAAATCGAATAAACGCCTCCTCTTTTATCAGGCAATCCTCCATATAAAGCAGTTGGCTTAACAGCTTCTTCTGCTCTTTGCTGAGCTGATTGCTCAGTTTTTCTTCCAGCAGAATTGACGTTTTCAAGGCGCGACGATAGCGCTGGTTGATGGGAAACCGTTCTTCCGGTTGAATCTTCCCCAGATACAGTTGCCGCAGAATGTTGCTTTTTTTCATGTTAGACACCCTTTCTTTCATCTTCTATGTATGGGAGTGACCGATTTACAGTCACGCGCTCTCTCATATCAATCACGGAGAAGATAAAAGCGGTTGCAGGCATCTAATCCGGTGAGCCGCTTGCCTTGCAGAAAAAACGCCGCAATCCCCTTGCCCGGAAGGAGTTTGCGGCGGACTATCCCTCAGCGTTCCCAAAAAACCGGGATTTCTCCACGGAGGGCTTTGATTAAGCAGGAGGCATTGGCCTGAGGCAAATCAATCCAAGGGCCATTGGGGGGCATTTGCTCTAAATAATGCGCGTCGGAGTTCTGTAATAAAAGCATCCCCGCAAGCTCCGGATTGGTTTGAAGCAGCCGAGGGACATCCCCTCTCACGGTGATTTCTGCCGTGTGAAAGTCGGCTTCCGGCGGGATAGCTCCCAGCGAATTGAGCACGCTATAGGAGTCTTTATCAATGTGGGCGGGAAACGCGACACCCTCAAATTCCCTCACCAGCCGGGAAACGGCGCTCACGCTGATATCCGCTGCGCCGATCAGCAAAACGTCCTCCCGGCCGATTTCCTCATCCCGGGCGTCTCTCACGATCTGCTCTCCGAAGATCTCCGGCCGATTTGGGATTTTGGGCGAATGTTCCTTGACATAACGCCCAAACGCTTCCGCTCCCTCCACCGTCTGAAACAGGCAGACTACATGAGCCTCCTCACTGGTACACAGTTCCATGCCCGGTATCACCACAATCCCCGCCTGATTTCCCACCTCAACCGCCGCACGGCAGTTGAGACAGGAATTGTGATCGGTGAGTGCGATCATATCCATTCCATTGAGCATGGCCATATGAACCAAATTATTCGGGGTCATATCCTGATCCCCACAGGGAGAGAGACAGGAGTGCAGGTGCAGGTCATAATACATTCTCATGACAGCAGTTCTGCGACACGCAGGGCCAGACAGTAGCTGTTCTCTTCACTGGCCAACACCGCCACTCCCTGCTGATCCGCTTTGGCCTTGGCGTCTTCGTCCAGCCAAGCGTTCTCTGCAAGAATGATGCAGGAGGTATCGGCCAGAGCCGCTACCCCGATGGCATTGAGATTACCCATTACCGTGATCCAGACATCCCCCTCTCTGGCGCGCCCCATCACCCAGCTGAGCAAGTCTCCAATATAGCAGCCGGTCACCTCCCGGGTTAGCCCGCCGGCACCCGCCAGCTCCTTAAGAGAGAGCCTTTCTCCCAGTTCCCGCACGGTCATCTTTGATCGTCCTTTCGTTGCTTTGTTTTAATATTCCCACCGCCCGCTCCCTCACCAAAGCAGGACGGATTCTTTTCAGGCGTATTTCTAAATAAGCTCCCTATCTCTCCCAGCAGAAGCGTTGCAGACAGAGAATAGGAAACGAATATTCTCCCCCTCTTCATCCGAAGCCTATTTTTCCTGTTTAATGTCCGGATAAGGGAGCTTTCCGGCTTATTCACTTTCGAATTCGTGGCTGCCGGGCGATTCTTTGGGACCTTCGCCGTTTACCGTCGCTCCCTTGAAGTTCGGCTCCTCGCCGTGATGGGGGACGAAACCGCCGATCGAGGACAAGGTGCTGGCCAGGTCCTGAATCTGCTCCCGCATGACAAAGATACAGTCGCTTTTTCGGGCCAAGCCTTTAACCATATCCTCCGCCAATGCCCGGCAGGAGGGCGCGCCGCAGGAGCCGCAGTCCAATCCTGGCAGATCTTTGCAGATGTCGTCAATTTCTTCCATCATGCGCATGGCCTCTTCCAAGTCCGAAGATAACTTGAGCACAGGGGCAAATTCCAGCTCGCCTTCCCATTTGATCTTATCGGGAACCGCGCCGGGAAGATGGTTCTGAGACACCGGCAAATACCGGCGCAGCCGCTGGATGCGTGCCTTGGCCACATAAGCGTTCTCCACCCCAAGCACGCCGCCCACACAGCCGCCGGAACAGGCGTTGAGCTCAATAAAATCCAGCTCCCGGATGCGCTCGTCTTCCAGCTCCTCCAGCACACGGATGACGTTTTCAATACCATCCGCCGCCAGATATTTTTCATCCAGAAGCGCGGCGGATTCCCCGCCGCTGCCCGCCCAACTGACCCCGATGACTCCGGACTGGGAAATGGGCTCCACCTCGGTGAGCTTATCCATCGTGTGGGACAGCTTGGGAAAAATCTCGCTGATGGCGATAGCCCCATCCAAATAGGAACGCTGCTGTCCAATGGGCACCTTGATATCGGTGACCTTTGCCGGGCAGGGGGTGATGAAAAACGCGCCGATCTCCGACATGGGGAGCCCGGTCTTTTCGGCGGCCTCCTGTTTGGCCATCAGAGCGGCGGTTTCCATCGGCGCTTTGAGCTGAAGAACATGCTCGCACAGGTCGGGAAAACGCACCCGGATCAGGCGCACCACAGCAGGGCAGGCCGAGCTAATCACCGGTTTCTTGAGGGTTCCGGTGTTCATCAGCTTGCGGGTAGCGTCGCTGACGATCTCCGCTCCCCGGGACACCTCGAACACATCGTCAAATCCCATATGCTTGAGGCCGGTGAGCACGATGTCGATATCATCCAGATTATTGAATTGTCCAAATAGGGAGGGCGCCGGTACTGCAATCTTATATTTAAAACCTTCTATGGCGGACAACGGATCGCTTTTGGCCTTTTTGGCGTGATGCGGGCACACCCGGATACATTCGCCGCAGTCAATGCACCGCTCTGAAATAATCTGCGCCTTGCCATCCCGGACACGGATAGCCTCGGTGGGGCAGCGTTTGATGCAGTTGGTGCAGCCCAGACATTTGCCGGCGTCCAGCGTCACGGAATGAAAAAATCTATCCACTGTTATCACCTTCTGTGCTATGTACTATTCTTTTACATGTACCGACAGATACATATCGGTGCCCTTGCCAATTTCGGTTTCTATTCTCATTTCATCGGTGTACTTTTTGATGTTTGGCAGTCCCATTCCCGCGCCAAAACCCAGAGAACGCACGTTGTCCGGGGCGGTGGAATATCCCTCCTGCATGGCTTTTTCCACATCGGGAATCCCAGGTCCCTGATCCTTCATCTGGATATCCACCCGGTCGGGATAAATCTGAACCTGTGCCACACCCCCGTTTGCGTGGATCACCATATTGATTTCCGCTTCGTACATGGCGATGGCCACCCGGCGGATGGCGTCGGAATTATAGCCAAGCTGCTTTAATTTGCGTTTGACCTCGCTGGAGGCCTCGCCCGCCCGGGTGAAATCATCCCCCGGCACATCGTAATGAAGGTTGATGCTGCTCATTCGTTTTCACAGCCTCCTCGCAATCCGCTGGAATACAGCTTGCCGCAGGCGGTAAACAGGCGGAAGTGGGTTTTCAGCAGGGTGATGTCCATATCCTTGGCCAGGTCGATCACCGATTGGTCCGGCACCTTGCCCCGGACAAACACGATACATCGCATATCCATCATTTCAGCGGTGCGCACCACCTGGGGATTCAGAAGCCCGGTGAGCAGCACCGACTGATCTTTGACATAAGCCAGCACATCGCTCATCATATCGCTGCCGCACGCGGTTTTTACCTCCACGTCCAAATCTGCGGCCGTGATGATATCCGCCTCTAAAATCTTTATGATATCTCTGACAATCATCTGTTTTTCCTCCCGATTGATTTTTCTCGGTTTGCTGAGTTCTAATTGCTTCGATTATATTATACCATAATAACATGCGTTATCAAATAGGATTTGTATAATCGTACGAAATATGTCGATATTTTGACAATCTGTCCTCCATAGAAAGACACATGCCGTCTCTTTGTCTAATTTGTCCTCAAAAGGCGACCTTGTCCGACTCATTTTATAAATTATTCATTGACTTAGCCGAATGGAAACACTATAATATTTTCATACACCCGCTTTGAAAGGGACGCTGCGGCTACTCTTGAAAGCGGTTAATGGCATTGACTGTGGAATCTTTCCAACCAGCCTGCCGTCGCGCAGTGTTCACGCCGCGCAATCCGATACACCATATCTTTATTGGAGGGTTATTAATGAAACGTGTTTACAATTTTTCCGCCGGTCCATCCATGCTGCCGGAGTCTGTTCTCAAAACTGCCGCCGAGGAAATGCTCGACTATCAGGGCAGCGGCCAGTCCGTGATGGAGATGTCCCACCGCTCCAAGGTGTACGATTCCATCATCAAGGGCGCGGAAAGCCTGCTGCGTGAAGTGATGAATATCCCTGATAATTACAAGGTCCTGTTTTTACAGGGAGGCGCCTCTTCCCAGTTCGCCATGATTCCTCTGAATCTGATGAACGGCAGCGGTAAGGCCGACTATGTGCTCACCGGCCAGTGGGCCACAAAAGCATATAAGGAGGCCGCCCGTTACGGCGAAGCCAACGCGGTGGCTTCTTCCAAGGATAAGACCTTCTCCTATATTCCCAAGCTGGATCCCGCTACCTTTACCAAGGACGCGGATTACTTCCACATCTGCATGAACAATACCATTTACGGCACCAAATACCACACCTTGCCGGAAACCGGCAACGTGCCTTTGGTGGCGGATATTTCTTCCTGCATTCTCTCGGAGCCCATCGACGTTTCCAAGTTTGGCGTGCTGTATGCCGGCGCTCAGAAGAACATGGCTCCCGCAGGATTGACCGTGGTCATTATTCGTGAAGACTTGATCGGCAAGGCCCGCGACATCACTCCCACCATGTTTAACTACCAGACCCACGCGGACAACGATTCCATGTTCAACACTCCGCCCTGCTACACCATTTATATCTGCAAGCTGGTGCTGGAATGGATCAAAAACGAGGTGGGCGGCTTAGAGAAGATGAAGGAGCGCAACGAGGCCAAGGCCAAACTGCTGTATGATTTCCTGGATCAATCCAAGCTGTTTAAGGGCACCGTGGTTCCCGAGGACCGTTCATTGATGAACATTCCCTTTATCACCGGCGACGAGGAGATGGACGCCAAGTTTGTCAAAGCTGCCACTGAGAATGGCTTTGTCAATCTGAAGGGCCATCGTTCCGTGGGCGGAATGCGCGCCTCCATCTACAACGCCATGCCCATAGAAGGTGTGGAGAAGCTGGTAGCCTTCATGAAGAAGTTTGAAGAGGAAAACGCATAAGCCGCACATTTGTGTGAGGAATCCCCTTTTCATTTTAGATTCATCGGGATGGGGCGGGCCGTGTGCCTGCCTCTCCCCTATTTTAGAGTAAGGTGTGATAATCATGTATAATATTCTGACCCTGAATAAGATCTCCAAGACTGGTCTCCAGCGCTTCAGCGATCAATATGTTTGCGCGGACAGCATGGAAACCCCCGACGCTGTGCTGGTGCGTTCCGCATCCATGCATGAGATGGAGCTTCCTGAAAGCTTGCTGGCCATTGCCAGAGCCGGCGCGGGCGTTAACAACATTCCTGTGGACAAATGCTCGGAAGAAGGCATTGTTGTATTTAACACCCCTGGCGCCAACGCCAACGCGGTGAAAGAACTGGTCATTGCCGGATTGCTGCTTTCCTCCCGTAAGGTGGCCGCCGGAATTGACTGGGTAAAAACCCTCAAGGGCAAGGGCGACGAGGCCGCAAAGCTAGTAGAAAAAGGCAAGAGCGCGTTTGTAGGTCCGGAAATTCAGGGAAAAACCCTGGGTGTAGTGGGCTTGGGCGCCATCGGCATTCTGGTGGCCAACGCTGCCAAATCCCTGGGAATGGAAGTGTATGGATATGATCCCTTCCTGTCTGTAGACGCCGCGTGGGGACTTTCCCGCAACATCAAGCACGCCCTGTCTTTGGACGATATCTATGCAAACTGCGATTACATTACGGTTCATGTTCCGCTGAATCCCGATACCAAAGAGATGATTAACGCGGAAAGCATTGCCAAAATGAAGGATGGCGTACGCATCCTCAACTATTCCAGAGCCGCTCTGGTAAACAACGCCGATATCATTGAAGCTGTGGGCAGCGGCAAGGTATCCGCTTATGTCACCGATTTCCCCACCGATGAAGTGCTGGGTGTGGAAAACATCATTGCCATTCCTCATCTGGGCGCTTCCACCCCGGAATCAGAGGATAACTGCGCGCGCATGGCAGCCGACCAGGTGAAGGATTACCTGGAAAACGGCAATATTATCAATTCCGTCAACCTGCCCGCCGTATCTATGGCTCGCAGCGGCGACGCCCGTGTGTGTGTGATTCATAAGAATATTCCCAGCGTGATCACCAGCGTTACCGGCGTTCTGTCGGAGAACGGCGTGAACATTGAGAATATGCAGAGCAAATCCAGAAAGGATTATGCCTATACCATTTTGGATATCACCGGTTCTTCTCCCGACGCCGCCCTGCAGGGGCTGACCGCCATTGATGGCATCATCCGCGTTCGGGTGATTAAATAAAAAGCTTTTTCTTACAATATAAGCTTCCAAAGCAAAAATCGCCGTGAATGTTTGATTCCGGCGGTTTTTGCTTTTTTATTTCTTAAATTGGAAACTTATTCTTGCTTTTCCCTCGTTTTTCTTTTTTCGTGGTCAATGCTTTTTGCTGGTTTCCCAACTGTTGTCTTATCATAGATCCCTTTTGTTCGATTGTACCCGCTCATGCCGCGGGGGCACCTACTTTCTTGCTTGTACAAGAAAGTAGGCAAAGAATACACACAAGGGAGTGATTCCCCCTTGTGTATCCTCCCAAGGCCCGCTGCGGCGGGGTCTTCTACGTTGGCCGGGAAAGCATAACGGATACTTGGCGGGCCGTTAATATTTTCTGGTGCTTCCAGCGCTTTTGTGGGTTTTCATTCTCTTGTGAGAATAGCACCTCTTCTCTAAAGGCCCGCCAAAAATCCGTCTATGCCCTATCTTGCTGTGCTCATAAGCTTCGATCATTTCTTTTAAATTCGGGATCATTTTCTATCCTATTCGTTATTCTATTTTAATTTACTACAATTAGTTTTAAATAATTCCCTTATTTTTACTCGCTACCAATTTTCCGGGACACCATACGGTGTTTAAATCCACACCTCTTATCTTTTTTGTAGTAAAATGTCAGAAAGGAGGTGGGGAATCATGGAAGAAAAAATTTGTAAAAGCTGCAAACACTTTCGCCTACACTATATAAAACTTGGAAGGTCTTATCGTTCCCTAAGATATGGCCATTGTGTTTATCCTCGTTGCAAGAAACGGGAGGCAGACTGTCCCGCATGTGCCAACTGGACACAGCGAGACAGCAAGGAAGTAAAAAAGACATCCTAAAAAAGATAAAAAACACAAGGAAACAACAAACGCCCCCAAGCGCAACGAGGTCGGGCATAAACGGATTTTTGGCGGGCTTTTTCTCCGAGGATGGGCGAACGTCAATGGAAAAGTAACCCAGATGGGTTTTCTTTCCTGCGAGGCGCTTTGGGGCCCGCCAAGTATCCGTTATGCTCCCCGGGCTAACGTAGAAGAACCCCGCCGCGCGGGCCTTGGGGGATACACAAGGGGAATCACCCCTTGTGTGTATTCTTTGCGTACTTTCTTGTACAAGCAAGAAAGTACGTGCCCCCGCGGCATGAGCGGGTACAATAAAACAAAAGGGATCTATGATAACACATCAAGTTGGGAAACCAACAATAAGATTGGAATAAGGAACATAAAGAAATTGTCCACCGAAAAAAGCAAGCAAAAAAAGGAGAGGACGCAACACGCAAGCGGTTGCTTCCTCTCCTTTTTATAATATCAACGCAACGGGGTCTCATTCCCCCACAACGACTTTCCCTTTGATAATGACCATCTTAATGTCATTGTTCGCATCCAATACCACAATATCCGCTAATTTCCCTTCTTTTATACTACCTGTAATATCATCCACCTTGAGCTGGCGGGCGGGATTGATGGTGGCGGACTTGATCGCCTGCCGGAAGGGAACGCCAAACTCCAGCAGATTTTTAAACTCCTCATGAATATTGCTGGTAGAAGCCGCGATGGTGCCATCCTCCAGCAGAGCCTTCCCGTTTCTCACAAACACGGGCTGTCCGCCCAGTTCGTAATCCCCGTCCGGGCAGCCGGCAGCCTTCATGCTGTCACTGACAATGATTGTGCGGTCCTCGCCCAAAGAGGCAAAGGCGATGCGCAGAACGGCGGGATTGATGTGAAAGCCGTCGCAAATCAGCTCAGCGCACACCTTTTTATCATCCAACACCGCGCCCACCACGCCAGGGGCCCGATGAGTCAGCCCGGACATGGCGTTGAACATATGGGTTACCTGGGAGATGCCCAGGTCAAAGCCGTGCTTCGCCTGCTCATAGTTGGCGGCCGTATGGGCCAGGGATACCGCGCAGAAGGGGCACACGCTTTTGATAAACTCATCCGCGCCTTCGTTTTCCGCCGCAATATCCACCAACTTGATAATCCCGCCGCAGCCGTCGTACAGGCGTTTGAACTCCTCCACATCGGGATTGCGTACATAAGCGCCGTTTTGGGCGCCCTTTTTGCTCATGGCGATATAGGGGCCCTCCATGTTCACGCCCTGAGGATAGGCGCCGCTGACGCCCTCGTCCATGCATTTCTTCACATTGGCAAGAATACGGGTAATCTCATCCTCCGGCAAAGTCATGGTGGTGGGGCAAAACGAGGTAACGCCATGGGTAGCCAAATGAGCCGACATGGCCTCAATAGCCTCCGGAGTGGCGTCTCCCGTATCAAAACCGGCACAGCCGTGAATGTGTTGGTCGATAAAACCGGGAACGATGGTACAGCCTGTCAAGTCGTAGATCTTTTCATCTTGACATTGATCCGGTGTGCCGATCTCCGCAATGGTTTCCCTTGTGATGCGGATGTCCGCATCCACAATGTCAAACCGATCGTTTACTACTTTAGCGTTTTTAAGAAGCATAAGAGTTCCTCCAGCCTTTTCATTTAATTGTCAGGTTCCTTTGTGATACCGGACAGAGAATCTATTGCAACATTCCCTGTCTCTTTTCACTCTCATTATAAAACACATTGTTCCATTCAACAAGGGGGAGTATCCGAGAAAACCAATAAAAAATATGGGTGTTTTCTTACACAGAAAAAGGAGTTAAGAGAAATCTCTTAACTCCTTGAAGCATCAGACCTAGCCGATCAAAACAGATCGTGTGCCTTTGGGCACGGCGCTAATTCAAATATATCGCGCGAACCTCGTTTGTCCGTCTGGATTACTTGTTTATATAATACAACATAATTCATAGTTTGTCAAGCATATTTGAAAAATTTCTATTGTACTTTTTGCTAAATCTGGCGATTTCGCTGCCTTAAGAATCCAATAGCTGCTCTCATTCCATATCTGAGATTTCTATAGAGACAGGGATAACCGCATGAAATCTTTCATAAAATGGAACAGCGCCGGAAGGTTTACAAAGGCCGTGCATCATTGTTATTTTCAGGGCGGCATGTTATAATTTGATTGATAAACAGCAAAAAAGGAGCGTTTCTTTTGAATCGAAGACATCGGTGTGTTCTTTGGATCCCGCGTGAATACCGGAAGTATTGGATTGGAGGAGGTCTTCTTCTTTTTCTGGCTTTCGTGGGAATCATGATCCTTTTTTTCTCTTTTTGCCATCAGGAATCGGCCGTCACACCGGAACGAACAGCCGTGGACCAGATTGGGGATATCCCTTTATATACCAGGTTAATCCCGGAGGATTCGGGCGGACGGCCCGGGATCCAAAGAAAAATTCAATACATTGTGATCCATGAAACCGGCAACCCCTCCCCTGGAGCGGACGCCCAAGCTCACAGCGCCTATCTGCTGGAAGGCGGCGACGGCACTACGTCCTGGCATTACACGGTGGATGAAAAACAGATTTACCAACATCTCCCCGACAACGAGGTGGCATGGCATGCCGGCGATAAAACCAAAGCCGGCGGCGGCAATCTCAACGGAATCGGAATGGAGCTATGCGTGAATGAGGACGGAAATTTTGAGAAAACGTTTCATAACGCCGCCCGGCTTACCGCCTATCTTCTGAATGCTTACGGCCTTTCCATCGATCAAGTGAAACAGCACAACGATTTTAATGGCAAAAACTGCCCGCAGACGATCCGGGAGGATAACCGCTGGTCCGAATTTTTGGAAGCGGTACAGGGCTATCTGGATAAATAAATTTCTTTTCCTCATTTTCTCTAAAATATACCTACCGGTTTTCTAATGATTTTTGGGTCGGTGCACATATGCCTGTTTGTTCGACTATCATTGTCAAAGGAAACCGCATCACACCTCTTATTTTTCCGCCGGAGGATTTTCTTATGAAGCACAGCAGCATTTATCAAAAAATTCAAATCAGCCATATGAACATCGAACAAAAAATAGGTAACTCTTTTTTGCAAATCAAACCTGGGATGCTGTGTATTTTTGATCAGGAGACGCCCTCGAACTCCCGTCATTATCACAATTGTTATGAACTATGTATTGTAATCGAAGGATTTGGGTACTTCTGGCACCAGGATGAGCGGTTCGAGGTAAAAAAAGGCGACGTATTTATTGCGGATCCTGACGCGGTGCACGAAATCGCCATTGCGGAGGACAAGGAGGGTATTCGGGACAACCAGCTGCACGTCTACCATTTTTCCATTTCGATCCACGAAAGCGAGCTGCCGAAAAAGGATTGCCCGGAGGAGATGGCTCTCATCCGTTTTGTGCGTGATCACGACCGGGTGCGCTCGGCGCAAAATAAACTGACGACCCATCTGCACTTCATTTATGAATACACCCGGATGAAGAACGGAATCCCCTATGTATTGGAACATATTATCATCAACACGGTGATGGACAGCCTTTCTTCTCTGACCAGATCCCGCAAATCCATGGAAAACAACAAGGCTCCGTCCAATATCATAGACGAAGCCCTTTTGTATATCGCACAGCATCTCCACGAAAAAATCACGCTGGAGATGGTAGCCAATCACGCCAACACCTCAAAACGTAATCTTCAGCTGCTGTTTAAGCAGCATCTCAATTCTACCGTCACCGATTATATCAATCATCGCCGCATGAGCGTAGCCTCCAGCTATCTGCGCATGAACTTCCGGGTAGGAGATATCGGCCCCAAGGTTGGGATTGAGGATCCCGCCCAGTTCTGCCGGGTATTTAAAAAGTATTACGGGCTATCTCCCAAAAAGTACCAGATGACTTATGCGGCCGACGGAATGACCTTTGCCGCTGATTTTAAATAGCACGGTCCAGCCAATCTCCCGCAGCCCCCAGCAGCGCGCTTCGGGACAGCATATGGGAGCATACCAAATCCGGGCTGTTTTGGGGGAGCTGCTCTTTTATCGCTTCCTCCATATAAGGAAGAGCGCGGGAGATTTGTCCTCCTAATAACAGCACGTCCGGCCGGAACTGCTCTACGCTGGACCGAACCGCCTGTCCCAGCATGCTGCCGTAATCCTTAAAGGTTTGAATGGCCGCTTCCTCCCCTTCCTGGGCCGACTGGAACAATTCCGCTCCATCCATTTCCAAGCCGTTATCCCGGGCGCATTTCATCAAATAACGCCTGGAAACATAATCGTCCACAATCCCGTCTTGAAAGGGTTGGTCGTAGATCATCCCGTTGCAGGGCGCTCCCTGTTCTCCCCGGATTAGTTTGCCGTCTACCAAAAAGGCGGAACCGCATCCGGTGCCCAGCGTGAGGCACAGTACTCTGCTGTATTGCCTGGCCAATCCCTCCCTGGCTTCTCCCAGAGCAAATGCCCACGCGTCGTTGAGCAGGGTAAATTTCACGTTGGCGAGCCTATGTCCCCCCGGTCGCGCGGCCAGCCTCTTTTTGAGCTCTGGGATCAGACGTACCCCATAGATCGCGTCAAATTTGCCCAGGTTGCGCATGTAGCTGATCCCGTTCCAGTAATCAAACGGTCCAGGAAACCCGATGGCCACTCCATCCAGACTGTCGGCAAAATAATAGGTTTTCTCAATGGCGCTCACCAAGCTTTGAAATATCTCTTCCGCATTCCGCTCCGCATGGGAAGGATAAGCGAGCACGCTTTCTTCGAGCAGGTATAGCTTTTCTCTCAGGCTCAAAACAAGTCCTGATTGAATGGATGTTCCTCCCACATCCAGCGAAACAATTGTTTGTACCATCTTGATCTCTCCTATTCGGATTGCAAAAGATTGGACTGTTTTCATCATGACCGGCTTGCCTAATTGGTGCAAAGCCGGTCCTTTTTGCAGAAATACTTGCAGGTAATGATTATGTTCTGACGTATGCCTTGATTGTGGCCGCTTTTTGCCCCTCCTTGGCGGGACGTATACGATACTCTCCCACCTGGGCAGGTATAATAAAGGTTTCGGCATAATGAACGGTAAAAGGCTCAAAGGCGCACGTGGGACTTTCCACAACGGCGGCCTCTCCCTCCACCAAATTGAGCACATTTACCGAACCATTGGTATGGTGAGTAACTGGCCGGTCAAACCAATGGCGTCGGGTTTCAATGAATTCACGTTGGTGTAAACCGGTACGCTCCTCCACAATTCCGTCTTCTTGGCTGATCGTCTCCACCTGATTGGCCAGGTTTCCCTGCACCCAAGCGGTATCCCGGCTCCAGTCGATAACCTGCCGGGCGTGCTGAAGATGGATGGGGCGCGGCTTGCCGTCCAGCCCTAATCTCCCCCAATCCCACATCTTGAAGGTAAAAATATACGGCGTGGCGCTGATCTCCAGCACCATGGCGTTCTTCCCTGAACAATGGATGGTGCCCGCCGGGATCAAAAAGTGATCGTGCTTTTTGGCCGGCAGCCGGTTGACAAACCGCTCGGCGTCAAAAGGCGTTTCTCCGGATTGGGCTTCTTCCAGGCTATCCATCATCTCCTGTGGATCAATCCCCTCTTTCAGCCCCAAATAAACCGTCGCATCCTCTTCGGCATCCAGCAGGTAGTAGCTTTCGTCCTGCGTATAATGCATGCCAAAGGTCTGCTGAATGTACTCTGTGAGCGGGTGTACCTGGAGGCTCAGATTCTGTCCGTCCATGGTATCCAAAAAATCGAACCGAATGGGAAACTCGGTTCCAAACCGGGCGTATACCTTTTCTCCCAGCAACGCCAGCGGCTCTCGCAGCACCAGATTGATGGAGGGAATTTCCACCCGCACGTCTCCAAATCCCAGACAAAGGCTGTTTTCTTCAGGGATACAGTCAAAGCACCAAGCATAGTTTTTAGGGCCTTCCTCCAGGTTGCACACCTTCTTCATCCATTGACCGCCCCACACGCCGGGATCGAAGAAGGGAACCACCCGGAAAGGACGGGCCGCCGCCTGGCGAAGTCCCTCTAGATGGGCCTGTCCCGTAATCATCTTAGGCTGTCCGGGCGCCGTGGTGTCCAACAGGTAATCCATACGGGAAAACAGCTTTGCCTTATGGCGGTCCAAAACCCGCCAATCAATGAAGAAGGAGCGTTTGTATTTCCTTAAGAACTCCTCTTCATAGTTGCTGGCTCTCAGGTTGGCCACCTCGTTGCGCTTCATGCGGGTTTGCAGCTCCCAACGGGGCATATCGGCGTAAATCAGCACATCGGGGTCGCAAAGTAGGCTGGCTCCCGGCCCGATGACCAACACCACTCCTTGTTGCACCGCTTCGATCCTTTGTCTCGCCAGCTTAAAGGAATCCTCCGGGAAAAACTCCTCCAAACGATGACAGGACAGCACGCCGAACACTCGGTCATCCGTGATGTTACGCCGAAGCATGTCCTCAATCTCCTGCTCCGAGCGCATATACGTTTGTGCATCTATAAGCTCCACGGGACGGAGAAAGGCAAACAGCCGTTCAATCTCCTCCTGGCGGACTCCCTGATAGCAATCCACACACACCACAGTTTTTCCCTGTGTGACGTTCTGCTTGAGGCGTTCTCTGATCTCCTCATCACCGCAAAAGCACTGTCCTTCGCATTGTTTTACTGTTACATAGGGGTGTAAGTCGTAATTGCCGTATCCTTGAACCATTTTGATTCTCTCCCTTTTTGCTTCTTGCCTCTATTATAGTATCCGGGTTCTTGGATAAGAATGACTATAAACGCAAAAAAATGGACGAATTGTGCAACCTCCCCTCTACCGATTTTTTAGAAAAACCGCATGGTTCCTACATTTTTCTAAAATTATATTGCCCGTTTGCCTGTAAAGTATCTTTCCTTTTCAAGAAACAAACGGTTGAAAAGTAAATATTCCTTTGTTACAATGTGGCCATACGAAGGGAGTGTTTTTCCATGCCAAATCAAATCACGCATCTATACATTGTTCATCATTCTCACACCGATATTGGGTATACCGATTTGCAGGAGCGTGTCATTTATCGTCATGTGGATTACATCAAATCCGCCATCGACCTCATCAAAAAAGGGTATGAGCAGCAAAGCCCTGATCGGAACTTCCGTTGGAACTGCGAAACCTATTTTTGTGTGGAACAGTTTTTGAATCAGGCCAGTGAACAGGAAACCGAAGATTTCTTTGATTTAGTCCGCAAAGGGAATCTGGGCGTTTCCGCCAACTATCTGAATTTTAACGATCTGGCCGATCCCAGTATTCTCAAAGAACGCACCGCCGAGATGGTGGCCCTTTACAAACAGCACGGCATTGCCGTCAAGACTGCCATGAACGCCGACATCAACGGCATCTCCATGGGACAACGGGACGCTTATCTGGAAAACGGCGTGGAATTTTTGTTTACCAATATCCACACACATCACGGGATGTATCCTTTGTACCGCAATCAGACCCCTTACTACTGGGAAAATCAACAGGGACAGAGACTGCTGGTATTCAGCGGGGAGCATTACAACCTTGGAAACGCTCTGGGACTGAAGCCAAATCAGGATATCAACTTTATGACACAGACCATGTTTGGAAGTCAGGATTTCGACCAGGGACCGCTAGCGATTCTCAAACAAAATCTGGACAACTGCGTGCATGAGTATGAGGAAAGCGGGTACCCCTACGACTTTATTGTAACCTCGGTATCCGGTGTGTTCAGCGACAACGCCCCGCCCAATCCCGATATTCTGCGCATGGTGGAGCGGTATAACGAGCGGTATGGCGAGCAGATCCAATTGGAAATGGTTTCTTTACAGGAACTGTACGAAAAGATTCGGGAAAAGATCAAGGACGCGCCGGTTTATCGCGGGGATCTCAACGATTGGTGGGCAAACGGCATCGGCAGCACCCCCTATGTGCTCAAGCACTATAAGGAAGCGGTGAAGTATTATCATCTGTGCGGCCTGCTGGATCAAAAGACACAGGTTAGCGATCCGAAGCTGATGCGCACCGTTCAGGATAATCTGCTGCTTTACGCCGAGCATACCTGGGGACACTCCTCCACCATCACCAATCCCTACGACACCATGGTGATGAATTTGGACATCCGGAAGAACAGCTATGCCTCCAAGGCCCACGAGGCCGCGGCCATGAATCTCAACCGAATCACCCACGCATTGGGGGACTCCCTGCGCTACTATGCCGCCAGCGACAAGGTGACCGCCATTAATCCGGTGGATCAGGAACGCACTTCTCCAGTAGAGTTCTATGTGGAAATTCTTCCCCGCAATCATGTCAAGGTGTGGAACGAGGATACGGGGATGGAGATGACCGCCCAGCTTTCCAGCCATCCCCGCGGCATGCTCATCAGCTTTGTGGACACCTTTGCTCCTCGGGAAGAGAAGCATTACCGTTATGAGCTCTCCAACCGGGATCCCGAGCCCGCCTATACCCGTGCCGCCTATGTGGGCGCAGAGCGAGTGCGGGATATTGTCAACGACTACGATCCGCTTACCTATACCCTTCCATATGGGATTGAAAACGATTGGTTTAAAGTGACCTATGAGATCGGGAAAGGCGTAACCTCCTTCTACAACAAGAAGGAAGAGCGTGAGATGCTGTGCGACGGCAACGCTAAGTTCTTCACCCCAATCTATGAAAACACCGAAATTCGCAAAGGGGTTTATGAAGAGAGGCGGCTTATCGGCCGGAACGTGCGGGGACTGCACGCCAAACAGTATCAGGCTCAGCTTGTGGACGTCAAAACGCTGGACGCCGGACCTGTTTTTCTTACTGTGGAACTGTGCTATCAATTGGAAGGCACCTACCACAGCTCGGTGATCCTCAAGCTGTACCGGCAGCTTCCCCGGATCGACTTTAAGTACCAGGTAGCCAAGACTCTCTCCGAGGACATTGAGAGCCTTTACCTGCCCCTGGCCCTTCAAACCCAGGATACCGAAACGGTGATCCAGAAGGGCGGCGTGCTCATGCGCCCGGGCGTGGACCAGATCCCCGGTACCTGCATGGAGTATTATGTGGCGGACAACGGCGTGGTGTATCAGGGAGACAAAGGGAGCGTTTTGGTATGTACGCCGGACACCTCTCTGCTTTATATCGGGGAGCTTAAGCATCATCCCGTGAAGCTTTGCGACAACGCACCGGAGAACAACCAACGCGACGTGTATTCCTGGATTATGAATAACACTTGGGAGACCAACTTCAAGATGGATTTGTCCGGCTTTGACGAGTTTTGCTATTCCGTTGCCCTCTCGGACTGCAACAGCGCGCAGGAGTCCTTCCAGGAGATCGACGCGATGAATTACGGCATTGTCACCTTTATCAGCAAATAATACCGCATTCGCGCGCAAGAATGCACACTCATGTCCGGAAACTCTATTTGCTCATTTTTCAATATAAAATCAGGAAGGGCTGAATGATTCAGCCCTTCTATCCTTTTTTGACGATAGTAATGAGTCCTTTTAAAAGGATGTGATCCCTTATATTGCGGTTAAAGGGTCGCCTCCTTTCCATATTTCAAAACACCCGGTACAAAGGAGAAACGCAATGAAAGACTTGCTGGGAATCATCAAAGAAATCCCCCTATTGGAGGGAAAAGAGCTTTCCTGGACTCCCCTGTCCGGCGGCAACGTAAATCAATCCTATCATATCCAATGGGAGGAAAATCACTGCTTGCTGCGCCTCAACGGGAAGCAGTCCAGCTATTTAAAGCCGTCCCGGGTCCAGGAGATCGAGGCCGCCACCAAGGCGGGAGAGCTTGGCCTTTCCCCCAAGGTGTTGGCGGCGACGGAGGATTTTCTCTTGACCGAATACATCGCCGCCCCATCCCTGCCGGACGATCAATGCCGCGATCCTCATCCGGTGGAGTTATACACCCGGGCCCTGAAGCGAATCCACAGGGAAATTCACACCACAGACCGCACGGTTTTTTCCGGCTTTGACTTGAATGACCGCTTTTTGGAAAACGCCCTGCGTTTTGGAGCGCCTGTTCCCAAAGAGTTTTCCACCATCATGAAGCAATCCGACCGGATTCGGGGAAGGCGGGAGGATGATCCCGCCTACGGGAAGATTTTCTGCCACAACGACTATTGGCAGAATAACCTGCTGTACGACGGAAACAAAATATCGGTGATCGATTGGGAGCTTTGCGGATACGGAGACGTTTATTTTGATCTGGCGCGGATTCCTTATCTGATCCCCTTTTCCTATGAGGAGGAGAAGCTTCTGCTCTCCTCTTACTTTGAACAGTATGATGAAGAACAGTGGAAAACCCTACAGGAGATGAAATACATTGTCAACGTCTCGGAAGCCGTATGGGCCTATTTCCATCAAGGTCTCAACGACAGCACCAACCAGCAGGGTTTCCCCTACGGCAGCTACGCCACGGAGATGGTGGAACAGCTGCTGGCGACAAAGCTTCCCTAAATGTTTTATAAACAAAAAGGCCGAATGGGTACAGCATTTTGTACCCATTCGGCCTTTTTGCGAGAAAAATAACGAGGCAAAACAACTAGAGAAGGCGAAGGCTAACATATCAAACAACGTTATCTAAGACAATGGGTGAGCGCTTGAATACGATTGGGGCAGAAGGGGTATTCAAAAGGGGCCGAATGGACTTGCAGCGTTTTGTACCTGTTCGGCCCCTTTTGCAGGAAACTTTTTGTGGAGAGCAGGAATTGCGCTTTGGGAGCGAAGCGGACACCAAGCAATTCCCAGGTGCTTTTCTTGCCTCCTTCTTTTTGCACCAGCGAAAAGAAGGAGGCGCCCTCGCGGCATGAGCGAGTACAATAACGGAAAAAGGACCTATGGTAAAAGAAAGGTAGGGAAACCAAGATTATCTTCAATATAATATTTCCCCTTTTGTAACAGATGTACAAAAGGGGATTCTACTCGTCCTCATCAGATACTTGTAAAATATATTCCAAAGTAACATTATAATATTTTGCAAGCTTTATAACAAATTCTATAGGAATTGATCTTTCTCCTCGCTCATATTTGGAATAGAGCGATTGATCACAATGAAGATAATCTGCAATTTCTTTTTGTGAAATGTCTTTATCAATTCTTAATTCTCTTATTTTTTTAAACTTCATCTTCTATCACCCATAACTATTATGACATAGGACAATCTGTCCTATTGACTTTTAGGACAAATAGTCCTAAAATATTTAATAGGACTATTTGTCCTAATTAGAAGGAGGAAAGAAAATGATAATAAATAACCCCTACGACCCCCAAGTAAAAAACCTAAATAACAACATCAAACACATTCTAACAGAATGTAAAACTCCCCTGCCGGAGTTATCGGCAGAACTAAAAATCCCCTTGGAACGGCTGCACGACATGCAGCAAGGCAATCCTCAGGAAGAAATGGACGTGGGGGAATTCTTTCGTCTCTTCCGCTATTTCTCCATCGACCCCGACGATTTATTCAAGGACACCCCGCCTGAAATCAAATGCACCTGCGAAAATAAAAAAGGACCGCGCTGAAAATCAATCAGCGCGGTCCTTTTTATTTAAATATTATAACAACTCGATGATCGCCATCTCCGCTGCGTCGCCGCGGCGCGGCCCCAGCTTGGTGATGCGGGTGTAACCGCCGTTTTTGTCGGCGTACTTGGGAGCGATCTCATCAAACAGCTTTTTGGTAACGTCCTCCTTGGTGATGAAGGCCATCGCCAAACGCTTATGGTGCAGATCGTTCACCTTTGCCAGGGTAATCAGCTTCTCGGTCAGGGAACGTACTTCCTTGGCGCGAGTCAGAGTCGTCTCGATCTTGCCTTTTTCCAGCAAGAAGGTGACCATGGCTCTCAGCATTGCAGTTCTATGTGCAGTGTCTCTTCCGAGCTTTCTTGTTCCGGGCATCGAAAATTCACTCCTTTACCTTTGGTTACAGAACGACTTACTCGTCGTCCCTGCGAAGACTAAAGCCGAGGGAGTTGAGCTTGTAGACAACTTCCTCCAGGGACTTACGTCCCAGGTTTCTTACCTTCATCATATCGTCTTCCGACTTACTGATAAGGTCTTCCACCGTATTGATGCCTGCACGTTTCAGGCAGTTGAACGAGCGGACAGATAAATCCAGCTCTTCAATGGTCATTTCCAGCACTTTTTCCTTGCCCTTGTCGTCCTTCTCCACCATAATCTCAGTGTTATAGCCCTTATCGGACAAATCCACAAAGAGATTCAGATGTTCCGTAAGAACCTTTGCGGCCAAGGAAACGGCCTCTTGCGCATTGATGACGCCGTTTGTCCAAACTTCCAGGGTCAGCTTATCGTAGTCGGTAATCTGCCCTACGCGTGTATTTTCAACGCCGTAATTGACCTTCAGCACAGGGGTGTAGATGGAATCAACCGGCAAAATGCCGATCACGTTGGCGCCCATGGCAGCCTTGTTGCGATCCGCAGAGACATAGCCACGTCCCTTATCCAACGTAATTTCCATATACAGCTTTGCGCCGTCGCCCAACGTTGCAATGTGCATATCGGGGTTCAGAATCTCAACCTCGCTGTCGCATTTGACGGAATCAGCCGTAACTTCGCACGGGCCTTCCGCGTTGATCTCAACCGTCTTGGGACCGTCGCAATGCAGTTTAGCGGTGAGGCCTTTCATGTTGAGAACGATCTCGGTCACGTCCTCTTTTACACCGGGAATGGTGGAAAACTCATGAAGAACCCCGTCAATCTTGATGGATGTGACGGCCACGCCGGGAAGCGAGGAGAGCAGAACTCTCCGCAGGCTGTTGCCCAGCGTCGTACCGAAGCCGCGCTCAAGCGGCTCCACCGTAAACTTGCCGTAGGTTCCGTCGGCAGATAGCACCTCGGTTTCAATTCTTGGCTTTTCTATCTCGATCATTAGCGACCCTCCTTGACATTTCGGCAGGCAATGAAGCTTACCATGATGGTTAGCATGCCATCAAACCCCGGCATTATTTGGAGTACAACTCGACGATGAGAGTCTCTTCCACGGCGAGATCAATGTCCTCGCGCAGCGGAACGGCAATGATCTTAGCTTCCATTGCGTCGCGGTTGAGATCCAGCCACTTGACGATGGGACGGGAAGCGTTGGCCTCCAGCACCGCTTTGATCTTAGCGCTGTCGCGGCTCTTTGAGTTGATGGAAATGACCTCGCCCGGCTTGGTCAGGTAGGAAGGAATGTCAACTTTCTTGCCGTTGACGGTAAAGTGTCCATGTACCACCAGCTGTCTGGCCTCTGCGCGGGAACTTGCCCAACCCAGACGGTAAACAACGTTATCGAGACGGCTTTCAAGAATCGCCAGCAAGGCCTCACCGGTCTTGCCTTCTTTCTTCTCCGCCAGCTCATAGTAATGGCGGAACTGGCCTTCCAACACGCCGTAGTAACGTCTGGTCATCTGCTTTGCACGCAGCTGAACGCCGTACTCGGAAGTTTTCTTACGGCCCTGGCCATGCTGGCCGGGGGCGTACGCTCTACGGGTAACCCCGCACTTATCGGTGTAGCATCTCTCGCCCTTCAGAAACAGCTTTTGGCCCTCTCTGCGGCACAGTCTGCATACAGCACCTGTATATCTTGCCATAGTATGGTTTGCACCTCCTGTAAATCGGTTTAAGACTAGACGCGTCTTCTCTTGGGAGGACGGCATCCGTTGTGAGGAATGGGGGTAACGTCCTTAATCATGTTCACCTCCAGGCCGGCGGCCTGGAGAGCACGGATCGCGGCTTCACGGCCAGCGCCCGGACCTTTTACGAACACCTCAACCGACTTCATTCCATGCTCCATCGCAATTTTAGCTGCGGTTTCAGCTGCGGTCTGAGCGGCAAAAGGAGTGGACTTTCTGGAACCTCTAAAACCCAACTCACCAGCGCTGGCCCAGGAGATCGCGTTGCCCTGGACGTCGGTGATGGTAACGATTGTATTATTGAAAGTGGACTGGATATGTGCAGCTCCGCGCTCAATATTTTTGCGGTCGCGGCGTCTGCGTACGGCGGTGGCTTTCTTACCGCCCTTTTGTGCTGCCATCTTGTGAATCCCTCCCTACTTATTTCTTCTTGTTGGCCATCGTTTTTCTGGGGCCTTTGCGGGTACGGGCATTGGTTTTGGAGCGCTGCCCTCTCACCGGCAGACCCTTGCGGTGACGCACACCGCGATAGCAACCGATTTCAATAAGTCTTTTGATGTCGAACGCTACGTCACGGCGAAGATCGCCTTCCACGCGGCAGTTCCGGTCGATATATTCTCTCAGCTTGGAAACGTCGTCCTCGCTTAAATCTCTAACGCGGGTATCGGGATTCACACCGGTCGCAGCAAGAATATCGCTGGCGGTTTTCCGTCCGATACCAAAAATATAAGACAAACCAATTTCAATCCGCTTGTCTCTGGGCAAGTCTACACCTGCAATACGCGCCATACTGGTTGCACCTCCATGTTAAATAGGTTTGCGCCAAATCAGCCCTGGCGCTGTTTGTGCTTCGGGTTTTCACAGATCACCATGATTTTACCCTTACGCTTAATCACTTTGCATTTCTCGCAAATTTTCTTGACAGAAGGTCTGACTTTCATTGATATGACCATCCTTTCGCTACACTCGGGACGTTTTGTTCGTTTGCCTTCCAAGCAATTCGCGCCATTTCACCTGCCGCGAACGAACCAAACTCCCTACGATTGAAAGACTCTCCTTCAATCGTTTGCCTCTTTATTTGGAACGCCAAGTGATGCGGCCCTTGTTCAGGTCATATGGAGAAAGCTCCAAAGTGACCTTATCGCCGGGAAGAATGCGAATGAAATTCATCCGCAGCTTACCGGAGATGTGAGCCAGCACCATGTGGCCGTTGGCTAGTTCTACCTGAAACGTTGCATTCGGCAGAGCCTCTTTGATGATACCCTCAACTTCGATGACATCCTGTTTCGACAAAATAACTACCTCCTTGTGGAAATCAGCGCCAGAGCCTATTTCTGAAAAGCGGCCAGCGCCTTGCGAATTTCACGATTGGTTTCCATCGACGGTTCCGGCACCACGGTATTCGTGGGGGCCAGGTGTTTGAGCTTCTTTCGTTTTGGATGCTCCAGCTTGCGGCTTTTACCGTCACTGACAACGGCGTAACCGTCCTGTACTGAAAGCACCGTGAAAAATCCTCCCTGATCCCGCCCCGCGTTGGAGCGAACCACCATTCCTCTTACAAACTCCATCGGTTTCCTCCTGAATCAATCGGGTAATGTCAGGATTTGCGGACCGTCCGGGGTAATCGCAATGGAATGTTCAAAGTGCGCCGAAAGGGCGCCGTCGGCCGTCACCGTAGTCCACTGATCCTCAAGGACCCGGACCTGATGCGTTCCGGCGTTGATCATCGGTTCGATGGCAAGGGTCATTCCGGGTAACAGGCGCACACCTCTTGCGGGTGTGCCGAAGTTTGGTACGCTGGGATCCTCATGCAGCTTCGCACCTACTCCGTGACCGACAAAATCTCGTACCACCGAGTAGTTGCGCGCCTCGACATACCGCTGCACAGCATTTCCGATATCGCCGATCCGGTTGCCCGGTTTCGCCATTTTGATTCCCTCAAAAAGGCTTTCCTTGGTGGCATCCAAAAGGGCGCGCGCTTCTTTTGAAATCTCCCCGCAGGGAAAAGTCCAAGCGTTGTCCCCATGGTACCCCTCGAGGCAGGCTCCAATGTCGATGCTGACGATGTCCCCTGTTTTGAGCACGTGCTTTTTGCTGGGTATGCCGTGGATGACCTCATGATTGACGGATATGCATGCGCTGGCCGGAAATCCGCCGTATCCCAGAAAGGAAGGGGTCGCCCCCTGGCTTTCAATATACTTACGAACCAGGCAGTCGATTTCCCAAGTGGTAATCCCAGGCTCGACGGCCTCTCCGGCTAAGCGTAGCGCTCTACTGGAAATTCTGCCGGCTTCCCGCATTTTGGAAAGCTCCCGGCTGGTCTTGAGCACAATCATGCTATGCCTCCAAGGCTTTCAGGGTAAGGCGGGTGGTGTCTTTCACATCTTCCTGTCCCTCCACGATGCAAAGCTTGCCCTGTTTCTCATAATAAGATTTCAAAGGCTCAGTCTGCTCATGGTAAACCTTAAGGCGTTCTTTTACCGTATCGGGGTGGTCATCCTTGCGCTGAACAAGGGTACCTGTGCATTTATCGCATACGCCTTCCACCTTAGGCTGTTTATACAGAATGTGGTAGCTGGCGCCGCAAGTTTCACAGACACGGCGTCCGGACATTCTTAAGACGATGCTCTCATCGGCAACCTCGATATCGATTACCTTGTCGATTGCTACGCCCATTTTGTCCAGAGCCTCAGCCTGAGGGATGGTGCGGGGGAATCCGTCCAGGATAAAACCGTTCTTGCAGTCGTCCTGCGCAAGCCGTTCTTTAATAATCCCAATAACTACGTCATCAGGAACCAGCTTGCCTTCCTCCATAAAGGACTTGGCCTTCTTACCCATCTCTGTGCCGCTCTTCAGCGCTTCACGAATGATATTGCCTGTAGAAATGCTGGGGATACTTAGGTGCTCGCAGATCACTTCAGCCTGCGTGCCCTTTCCGGCGCCGGGTGCGCCAAGTAAAATAATATTCATATGCCAAAACTCCTTCCAGACCTGCAAGCCTGCGGAACGCTCCGCAGGCGGTCAACTTCCCCGGAAAAAGGGGGAGCGCATCTGCGCGCCAGGGGATAAAAACCTCCCGCCGGCTTAGTCGAGAAAGCCCTTGTAATGGCGCATCATCATCTGGGATTCCATCTGTTTGACGGTCTCCAGGGCGACGCCCACCAGGATGATGACCGAAGTTCCTCCCAACTGCATTCCATGCATACCGGTAATCGCACCGTAAGCAATGGGAAGCAGGGCGATAAACGCCAGGAACAACGCGCCGATCAATGTAATCTTGGAAAGGATCTTCGCGATAAACTCAGAGGTGGGCTTGCCGGGACGGATGCCGGGGATGGTGCCGTTGCTCTGACGAAGATTATTGGCCATTTCCACCGGATTATACTGAATGGTAACGTAAAAATACGCGAACATGATAATCAGGAGGAAGTATAGAATCGAATAAATCCAGCCGCCCTGATTGAATGCATCCAGGAATCCCTTCCAGAAGGAGCCGTCCGCAGGATGCACGAACAGATTGATGGTGCTGGGAATGGACAGAATGGAACTTGCAAAGATGATGGGCATAACGCCGGAGAGGCCAACCTTGATCGGGATATGACTGCTCTGGCCGCCGTACATCTTTCTTCCCACCACACGCTTGGCGTACTGAACAGGAATGCGGCGCTCCGCGTCGTTCATGAACACGATCACCCAGATGACTCCCAGGAAGATCAGCACAAACAGCGGAACCAGGAAATAATACTGACCGAAGGACTCGGGATTCTCATTGGCAGCGCTGATATAATTGCCCAGCTGCGCAATGGTAGCCGGCATTCTGGCTACGATACCAGCAAACAACAGGATGGAAATACCGTTGCCAATGCCCTTCTGGTTGATCTGCTCACCCAACCACATCATCATCGCCGTACCGGCGGTGAATACCAGAATGATGACGATCGCGGAAAAGACTTGTGCAAATCCTTCATTATACAGGGTGATGGGAGTTCCCTCAAACTGGGTTCCCCTCAAGAAGAAGTAATATGCCGTACCCTGGATCAAGCCCAGCGCCACCGTTACATAACGGGTAATGGCGGCAATCTTTTTCCGGCCTTCCTCGCCCTCCTTGGCCATTCTCTCCAACGGAGGAATCGCCACGGTGAGCAGCTGCATAATGATGGATGAATTAATATACGGAGTAACGGACATCGCAAACATGGTGGCGTTGGAGAACGCTCCGCCCGAAAGGGTATTGAGGTAGGCGAGCATGGTGCCACCCTCATCAATCGCCCCCATTGCGCCGGCCAAAGCTTCCATATTCAGAAAGGGAGCGGGAATGACCGACCCAATTCGGAATATGACGATCACCATCAGAGTAAAGAGAATCTTTTTTCTTAAATCCGGGATCATCCAGGCATTCCGTATTGTCTTGAACAATTAGATCACCTCGGCCTTTCCGCCGGCTGCTTCAATCTTCTGCTTCGCAGACTCGGAATAAGCGGCAACCTGAACGGTCAACTTCTTGGTGATTTGTCCATTGCCCAGAATTTTGACGCCGTCGCACACCTTTTTGATGATGCCAGCCTCGATCAACGCTTCGTTGTTGACCACGGCGCCGTCGTCAAATGCATTGAGAGAAGCAACATTGATGGCGATGATTTGCTTCGCAAAAATGTTGTTGAAACCTCTCTTGGGAATCCGTCTCTGCAGCGGCATCTGGCCGCCTTCAAAGCCGGGACGCATGCCTCTGCCCGCTCTGGCTTTCTGGCCTTTATGACCTTTGCCGGCGGTTTTACCTTGTCCTGAACCATGTCCTCTGCCGATACGCTTGGACTCCTTTACAGAGCCAGCGGCCGGAGAAAGTTCATGCAACTTCATTTATTCGCACCTCCTTGCTTACGCTTCGCTTACCTCGATGAGGTGGATTATCTTGGCCACCTTGCCTTTGGTCTGAGGATTGTCGGGCTGCGTGGTGCAGTCGCCGATTTTATGCAGACCAAGAGCCTGGGCGGTTGCAATCTGGTCCTTTTTGCTGCCGATAAGACTTTTTACCAGCTTAATGTTGAGCTGTGCCATATTGCTACCCCCTATCTTACAGAATTTCTTTCACAGACTTGCCGCGGATCGCCGCAACTTCCTCTGCGGTACGCAGGCTAGCCAGCCCCTGCAGGGTGGCGCGCACTACGTTGCACGGATTATTGGAGCGCAGAGCCTTGGTACGGATATCCTTGATTCCAGCTGCTTCCACAACCGCACGCACGGGGCCGCCGGCGATTACGCCGGTACCGGGAGCGGCGGGCTTCATCAGCACTTTGCCTGCGCCGTAGATGCCAGTTACTTCATGCGGGATGGTGGAACCGCGCAGAGAAACCTTCATCAGGTTTTTCTTTGCGTCCTCAATGCCCTTACGAATAGCGTCCGGAACTTCGCCGGCCTTGCCGATTCCGAAGCCGATGGTGCCGTTGCCGTCACCCACGACGACCAGCGCGGCGAACTTGAAGATACGGCCGCCCTTAACCGTCTTGGATACACGATTGATCGCGACTACGCGCTCTTTGAGATCCATTGTTGAAGCGTCAATTCTAGCCAAAAGTATTCCTCCTTCTTAGAACTTGAGGCCGCCCTCGCGGGCGCCTTCGGCCAGCTCTTTGACGCGGCCGTGGAAAATATAGCCGCCGCGGTCAAAAACGACCTCGGTGATACCTTTTTCAGCGGCACGTTTGGCAATGAGCTCGCCAACCTTGCGTGCGGCTTCCTTGTTTCCGCCATTACCATTGAAATCCTTGTCCAGTGTTGATGCCGCCGCCAAGGTGACACCCTTCACGTCGTCGATCAACTGGGCGTAGATGTTATTGGTGGAGCGGAAAACATTCAGGCGCGGGCGCTGAGCAGTGCCCTGGATCTTACCGCGCACTCTGCGGTGGCGGTTCAATCTGGCTTTGTTGTTATCAGCCTTATTCACCATAGTTTATTCACTCCTTTAATTACTTCTTACCGCCCTTACCGGCCTTGCCTTCCTTGCGGCGGATCACTTCGTCTACGTACTTGATGCCCTTGCCCTTATAAGGCTCCGGCGGACGCTTCTCGCGCACTTCTGCTGCGAACTGTCCCACCTTCTGCTTGTCGGGTCCAACGATGATGATCTTATTGGGGTTGGGAACCTCAATGGTAACATCCTCGGTGTCGGACATGGTCACCTGATGGGAAAAGCCCAGATTCATAATCAGGTTTTTGCCCTGCTTCTGCACACGGTAACCCACGCCGTTGACGTCCAGCTCTTTTTTAAAGCCGTTGGTCACGCCCTCGATCATATTGGCGATCAGGGTACGGGTGAGGCCGTGCAGGGAACGGTTCAGCTTCTCATCATTGGGACGGGTAACGGTGATCACGCCGCCGTCGATGGAAACCGCCATGTTCGGATGGATCTTCTGCGTCAGGGTGCCTTTCGCGCCCTTGACCGTGATAACGTTGCCGTCGAGTTTTACATCAACGCCAGCGGGAATATTTATGGGTTTTCTTCCAATTCGAGACATCTCTGCACCCCCTTACCAAATAAATGCGAGGACTTCGCCGCCCACGTTTTCCTTACGGGCCTGACGGTCGGTCATAA
>JAAWNT010000042.1 GCA_022799115.1 Clostridiales bacterium
TCCTTCACCTTGTCGGCTATTCCGGATGTTTTTTCCTTGATGTTTTCGGTGGCCTGCGCAGCCTTGTCGCTGATGGATTCCGTGCCGTTGGCTGAGCAGGAAGTTGTCACCCTGGAGCTGAAAGCAGTGGCTGAGGACGGCGCCGAGAGCGACGCCGCTACCGCTGTCTACCGCTATTGCGACACCGTCAGCAACATCGTTGTGGACGAAGCGCTAACCGCCAACGGCAACAAGCTGCAAAACGCCAACGCCGGTTACATGGATATCACCTGGGACAACCCCACCGTGGACTATGAGGCCATTGAGATCACCGTAACCCCGGTCAAGTATTGGGATTACGAACAGAGAAACGGAGGATATACCAAGACCGTAAAAAAGGGCGTCAGCTCCGCTCGTGTTGTTACCCCCATTGCGGACGGCTCCACCTATACCCTGTCCATGCAGGTGGTGTTTGCCGACGGCGCCAAGGGCGAGCCCAAGCTGTACACCGGCCACTTCAAGGATGTATACAGCGATCCCTATAATAAGGGAATCCGCACCATCGGTACCCGCGTCGATTTTGAGACCCCTCTGTCTTCCGATTGGTGGCATATGTATGCCTCTGTCAACGGCAAGCCGCTGACCTTTGGTTCCCGCGAGTTTGCGGTTCGCGGCGACAGCAATCTGGATCGAATCACTCTGCCTTCTTCCAGCGGCGTCATAGAGGTTGTATTGGAGGACTATTCCGGAAATCTGTCCGAGCCCGCCTATCTGCCCTATGGCTCCGGTTCCAACCCTGGTCAGCCGGTGACCTCCTCCATGTTCCCTGATGAGATTCTGCTGAACGCAGTCAAGGAGCAAATTGGTTCCAACACCGATGAACTGGATGCCTTTACCGGCACACTGGATCTGTCCGGTACCGCTGTAAAGGATTTGACCGGCCTCCAGAATATCAGAAACCTGTCCAGTATTAATCTGAGCAATTGCACCAATTTGGTTTCCATCTATCCCAACACCTTTGCCGGCACTTCTATCAAGGAAATCAATCTGACCGGCTGTACCTCTTTGCAGGTATTGGGTCTCAACGATTCCAACCTGGAGAAGATCATCTGCGACGATGCAGCCAATATGACGGATATTGTCTCGGTTGATCTGTCCGATTCCCGCTTCGATCTGAGCGCTGGTACGCCGGAGAGAGCCTTTGTGGATGCCATGCTCTCCTTGACCAATGGAAAAGACGACCTGGAAATCGCAGATTCAGAGGATACCAACATGGCTCTAAACGCTACCATTGTAGAGTACAAAGGGATCTCTGAGCGCGATGTGTATAAGCTGTTTGACGGCAAGCTGACCTCTGACTATATCTATATCAGCCTTCCGCTGACCATCGTCCTTGATCTGGGCTCTGAGCAGACCATCAATTCCTGGACGCTCCATAATGATGGAGCATCCTGGGGTCTGAAGGACTTTACCATTTCCGCATCCAGCGACGGCGTGAATTACACCACCATTGCCGATGTCAAAAACAACACCCTGGCTCAAGTCAGTGGCGCCCCGGAGAACGCCAGGGGCAGATACATTAAACTGGTAGGCACCAAGGGCTTGAGCTATGTCCACTATTTGAGAGAGTTGGAAATCTTCGGCAGAATTTCCTTTACCTATCCGGCAGGCGTGTTCACCTCCGGTCAGCGTCCCATCCCCACACTGCCTGAGATGCCGGAAACTGTCCGGGCCGAGAGAAAAGCCGGCGCTGTTGTGGATATGCAGGCCTATCTGGAAAACTACTTTAACAGTGCAACCACTGTGCGCGGCACCACGCTGGGCGCTCTGAAAGACGCGGACTTTATGGATCCCTCCTACGACCTGATGGGCGCACTGGGAATGCCCTCCATCGATTTGATTAAAATCACCGATGCACAGGGCAATATGACTATGGACAGTATAGACGCCTCCAAGGAAGGCCTCTATACTGTAGAATACACCACCTTCAACGATGCAAACTACCAAGGCCGTGCCGTCTTTACCCAAACCGTTTATGTACGCGGCATTACCTCCGTCCTGGAAGCTGTGATCGCCGAAGCCGAGCAGCTCAAGGCGGACGGCGCCCTGGAGAACACCATGGAAGCGGTGGTCACCGAGTTTGACGCCGCGCTGGAAGCAGGTAAGGCAATGGTGGAGAAGGACGACGCCTATCAGGCCGAAATCAACGCCGCCACCCTGCGTCTGCTGGCTGTGATGGCAAAGGTAGATTGGAAGCAAGGCGACAAGACCCTGTTGGAGATCGCAGTGGAATTGGGAACCAGCATCGAATCAAACCTTAATCTGTACGTTGAAGCAGGCAAACAAGAATTTATCGACGCTCTGGCAAAAGGCCGTGCACTGCTCAACAGCGGCAACGCTTGGCAGGATGACATTGACGCCTCTGTAGACCGTCTGATAAAAGCCATGACTGCGCTGAGAATGACCCCAAATAAGGACATTCTGAACGACATGATCGCAAACGTCCAGGCGCTTGACCTGAGCGAATACACAGCAGACAGCGCAGCAATCCTGAACAGCGCTTTGGCAGCGGCCGAAGCGGTAGCAGCGGATGCAAACGCAGACCAGTCTACGATCGACGCAGCAGCGGACACTCTGGATGCAGCGCTGAATGGCCTGGTAATGGTAAATGGCGACGCGAACAGCAACACCTCCGCTGGCAGCACTGCTAATGTGGGAGAAGGCAAAGCGCCGACCGCCACCAACACCGGAGATGCAGGTGCGGCAGGGTTAGCCACGCTGGCTCTGATTAGTATTGTCGGAGTGGCTCTGCTGAGCAAAAAGAGAAAATAATAAAATAAAATGACGGGAAGCGAATCCCCATCATTCACGCGGCGGCTCTCAGAAATGGGAGCCGCCGTTTTTTTAACGGAAGGGCCCGGCGTCTGCTTAAAGCAGATGCCGGGCCCTAAAATTCCGCGGTCTGTGTTAGGCTTATTCCAAATTAAGACGCTTTGTAAAAATATATTTGGTAACCAGATAGTAGCCCACACCGAACAGAACATCCAGCCCGATTTGGATCGGCAGCAGTATCCAGGTGGTCCATTGGAACGTTGATTCCTGCGTGAAGACTTGTTCAGCAATCATATCAAAGAAAGGGATGCTCATCACCAACGCGGAAATCACCTGAATGACCACCATCAGGCCTAAATAGGCCCCAAAGGCGGCGAGCACGCGATGGCTGTGGCACAAATGACCGATGGCAATAGCCGCGTATACCATCAGAATGGAAGTGAAGATGCAAACGATTCCGCCAATGATTATTTCCAGGGTGAAAAGCAGCGGGTTGCTTCCATAGTTTCCTGTAAACAGAAGGCCAATTTCTTCCAAGAGCCGCCCCAGAACTTCCATTGATTTGGTATTGATGGAAAGGATCAGGATGGAAAGCACAGTGACCGCAACGCTGGCCACCAGCCATGCAAAGGAAACCAACATTTTGCTGATAATGTGTGCGCCCGGCTTTACCGGCAGGGTGAACATCAGATAGCCCTCGTCCCCCAGCAGGTTTTTATAAAACCGCTGGATCATCACCACAAAGGTGAGCACGAATGTGGCGAAAATCATCATCACGTATAAACCCACTGTGATTCCGGGGATGATGGCCAGCCTTTGCTCAAACAGGTTAAACTCCATAAACAGGCGGTTAATTCCGGCCAGCGCCACCATGGCGATAAAGAAAAGCAGGAAAATGCGGCCAGTGGCCTTGAATTCATAGTTTAAAAGCTTTCTTAACATTTAAATACCTCCCTGAACAGGGCGTCTACCGACTTGCCCTGCCCCTCTCTGATATCGTCCACCGAAGAAGTGAGCGCGACTTGCCCTGCTTTAATAAAGATCACGTCGTCTAAGATCTGTTCGATATCGGAAATCAAATGGGTAGAGATGATGATAGTGGCGTTGCTGTTGTAGTTTTGAAGGATGGTATTCAGAATATAGTCCCGGGCGGCGGGATCCACGCCCCCGATGGGTTCGTCCAGCAGGTAGAGGTCGGCGTTGCGGCTCATGACCAGAATCAGCTGGACCTTTTCCTTTGTCCCCTTGCTCATGGTTTTAAGCCGGTCCCGGGAATTAATTCCCAGGCGCTCCAGCATCTCGTAGGCTTTCGCCTTGTCAAAGTTCTCATAAAAGTCCCCAAAAAAGGAGATCATATCCGAAACCCGCATCCAATTGTTGAGATAGGTGCGCTCCGGCAGATAGGAAACCTGAAGCTTAGAGGCCACCCCGGGACGCTTTCCGTCAATCAGGATTTCGCCGGAGGTAGGGACCAGCAGGCCGCTGCACAGCTTGATTAACGTGCTTTTTCCGCTTCCGTTGGGCCCCAACAGGCCCACAATCTTTCCACGCTCCACCGTCAAATCCACTTGAGACAGCGCCTGTACATAAGAGTACCGCTTACTTAGCCCCTTGCACTGTAAAATTGCCGCCATGGTTATTCCTCCTCCTTTGCAGCCTGCTGCATCAGGGAAAGTGTCTCGTTCCTGCTGAATCCAAGCTGCTGCATTTTTTCGAAAAACGCGGATATCTGTTCCTTGGCCAAACTCTCCTTTGCTTGCTGAATCATGCCCTCATCCTCCGTTATAAATCTGCCGCTGGTCCTTTGCGAGTAGACCAGGCCGCTGCGTTCCAGCTCTGAAAGCGCCTTTTGCATGGTATTGGGATTGACCGCGGCCTGCGCAGCTAAGTCACGCACAGGCGGAAGTTTTTGGCCCGCGTTGTACATCCCGGAGACAATGCGCAGCTCAATCTGCTCGATGAGCTGGAGATAAATGGGACGATCCGCTTTTAACTCCCATGTCATGGAATCCTCTCCTTGTATTCTTGTATTATTGGATTAATACAAGAATACAGCATTACAGGTAATTTGTCAACCTTTTTTTGATTCTTTTTCCTCTTGGGGCGAGTTCCTTTCCCTGATGCGCCGCACGGTAGATTTGGTATGGAGCAATTGATTGTGCGCGTGTCATTTTTTACGTTTAAAAACAGTTAAGCGATCTTGTTTTACAGTAGGGATTATTCCTGTTTTTAACAAAAGTAGAGGCATATGTTCTCGGGCACATTCGTTGCAGCGCGCTTTCATTCGCCTTCTTTGGAGTGAAAAAATGTGCAATGTTGTATTATCGTGTGCATTGTTTCATTTTTAATGAAAAAGCGCTACAAAAAATTATCCTCATTCTACAAATACCGCCTTTCTTGTTCTATGTTTTTGACAAAAAAGGGAGTACAAAGGCGTGTGCAGTTGACGAAATCCGCCCCAGATATTACAATAAGGTTGAGATTGTGCAGGAGCACATGTCATTGTTTCGGAGTACGATACAGCTGGATGAAAGGAAAACGGAGGGATGTCAAATGGCGGTCACAATCAAGCAGATTGCTGAAATGTGCGGTGTATCCCGCGGCACGGTGGACCGGGTGCTCAACAACCGAGGTAAGGTAAAGAAGGAAACCGAGCAGATGATCCGGAAAATCGCGGAGGAGCTTGGATACGTCCCCAACATGGCAGGCAAGGTATTGGCGGCAAACCGTAAGGAACTGGCCATCGGCGTGGTTCTAGCTTCCGAAGGAAACGCTTTTTTCGACGACGTATTACGTGGAATCCGCCGGGCAGAGGCGGAGATTGCCGGTTACGGAACCCGCGTGGTGCTGAAAACCCTGAAGGGCTATAACGTCCAACAGCAGCTGGACGCCATTGACGAGATCCGCGATCACATCAACGCGCTGATCTTAAATCCCATCAGCGATCCCCTCGTCGCCCAAAAGATTGATGAATTGGTGGACAGCGGCATCTGTGTCATCACCATCAATACCGACATCCAGAACAGCAAGCGTATGTGCTACATCGGCAGCGACTATACCAAAGGAGGAGAAACCGCCTGCGGAATGCTGGGCATGATCACGGGGGGTTCGCCTACCACCATTGGCGTAATTACTGGGTCCACCCGGGTGCTGGGGCATAACCAGCGCATTAACGGGTTTCAAAATGTCATCGACCGCCGGTATCCCGATTTCCATATTGTGGATTGCGAGCAAACCGACGACGACGACATTCAGGCCTTTGAAGTAACCAAGCAGATGCTGGCCCGTCATCCGGATATCAACGCCATCTTTATCGTGGCGGCCGGGGTGTACGGCGTGTGCCGCGCGGTGATGTCGCTGCAATTGGAGGAAAAAATAAATATCCTTTGCTTTGACAGCACCCCTGCATCCGTAGAGATGATTAAAAAGGGGTTAATTAAGGCAACCATTTGCCAGCAGCCATTTACTCAAGGCAACAAATCGGTGCATCTGGCGTTTAACTATTTAGTCAGCGGGCTGAAACCCGACAAAGAATTTTATTTTGTCAAAAATGAGATAAAAATTCTCGAGAATCTTTGAAATGGAGGCTACCAACATGAATTACTTTCCCAATGTCCCGACTATCCCCTATGAGGGCCCTCAATCCACCACTCCTTTTGCGTTTAAATACTACGATCCTGACCGAGTGGTCCACGGCAAACCCATGAAGGATCATCTGAAGTTCGCCATGTCCTATTGGCATACTCTGTGCGCGGGCGGTTCCGACCCCTTTGGCCGGGACACCATGGCCCGGGATTATGGCCAGGAGGACCCCATGGCCCGGGCGAAGGCCAAGGCCGACGCCGCCTTTGAATTCATGCAGAAGCTTTCCATTCCCTATTTCTGCTTTCATGATGCGGACATCGCCCCGGAGGGCAAGGATTTTGCAGAAACCCGCAAAAACTTCTGGGAGATTGTAGAGTATCTGGAAGGCAAAATGAAAGAAACCGGGATCAAGCTGCTGTGGGGTACCGCCAACTGCTTCAACCACCCCCGCTATATGCACGGGGCGGGAACCTCCTGCAATGCGGACAGCTTCGCGTTTGCCGCGGCGCAGATCAAAAACGCCATCGACGCCACCATTCGTCTGGGCGGCCAGGGCTATGTGTTCTGGGGCGGACGGGAAGGATATGAAACCCTGCTGAACACCAACATGGAGCTGGAGCTGGACAATATGGCGCGGCTGATGCACATGGCGGTGGATTATGCCCGCAGTAAGGGCTTCACCGGCGATTTCTACATCGAGCCCAAGCCCAAGGAACCCACCAAGCACCAGTATGACTTTGACACCGCCACCGCGATGAATTTCCTGCGCAAGTATGGCCTGGAGAAGGACTTCAAGATGAACATTGAGGCAAATCACGCCACCTTAGCGGGACACACCTTCCAGCACGAGCTGCACACTGCGGCCATAAACGGCGCCTTCGGCTCCATCGACGCCAACCAGGGCGACTCCATGCTGGGCTGGGATACCGACCAATTCCCCACCGACGTATACTCCACCACCCTGTGCATGCGGGAGGTCATCAAGGCCGGCGGATTTACAAACGGCGGCTTAAACTTTGACGCTAAGGTGCGCCGCTCCTCCTTTACCTACGACGACATCGCCTTGGCCTACATCGCGGGAATGGATTCCTTCGCGTTGGGTCTATTGAAGGCCTATGAGATCGAAGAGGACGGCCGCATCGACGAGTTTGTGCGCAACCGTTACCGCAGCTATGAAGAGGGCATCGGCAAGGAGATCAAAGAGGGCCGCGCCACTCTGGAGCAGCTGGAGGCCTACACGCTGGAACACGGCGAAGCGGTGATGGAGAGCGGACGCCAGGAGTATCTGGAGAGCGTGCTCAACAGCATTTTATTCCGCGGAGTATAATCGAATTACAATAACACCATACAGTGACTACAGACGGGCAGCCTCCACAAAAAAGGCGCTGCCCGTCTGAACCTGTTTTTATCCCTTTTTATGGGTTCGGACACACCAAGCCAATACCCGCGAACCCAATGGCGAATTGGTTCATAATGGAAAGGATGATCGCATTGAAGTATCTCATCGGAATTGATCTGGGGACCTCCGCCACCAAAACCGTACTGTTTGACGAAACGTGCCAGGTGGTGGCCTCCGCCTCCCAGGAATATCCCCTGTCCCAGCCGCAGAACGGTTGGGCTGAGCAGAATCCCCTTCACTGGCGAGACGCGGCTTTTTCCACCATCCGGCAGGTGGTGGAGCGTTCTGGAATAGACCCCTCTCACATCAAGGGAGTAGGACTGTCCGGCCAAATGCACGGACTCACCATGCTGGACGATCAAAACGAGGTGATCCGTCCCGCCATTCTGTGGTGCGACCAGCGCACCGCCAAGGAGTGCGACGAGATCACCCGGCGGGTGGGGGAAAAGCGCCTGCTGGAGATCACCGCCAACCCGGCGCTGACTGGGTTTACGGCCTCTAAAATTCTGTGGGTGCGCAACAACGAGCCGGCGAATTACGCCCGGTGCCGCCACATCCTGCTTCCCAAGGATTATCTGCGCTATCTGCTTACCGGGGAGTTTGCCACCGAAGTGTCCGACGCCAGCGGCATGCAGCTTTTGGACGTTCCCGGCCGCTGCTGGTCCCAGGAAGTGCTTGACGCTTTGGACATTGACGGGGGTCTGCTGCCTAAGGTGTATGAATCCCCGGAAATCACCGGGTTTGTCACAAAAGAAGCCGCAGCAGCCACCGGATTGCATCCCGGAACCCCTGTGGTTGGCGGAGCCGGAGACAACGCCGCCGCCGCCGTGGGCACCGGCGTGGTGGAGGACGGCAAGGCCTTCACCACCATCGGGACCTCCGGGGTGGTGTATGCCCACTCTTCCCAGGTGCGCATTGATCCCAAGGGGCGGGTGCACACCTTCTGCTGTGCCGTGCCCGGGTGCTGGCATGTAATGGGAGTCACCCAAGGGGCCGGTCTGTCCCTGAAATGGTTTCGGGACAATTTCTGCGGGGATTACATGGAAAAGGCCGCGCAGATGGGGATTGATCCCTATGTTCTGATGGACCAGGACGCCGCCCAGGTTCCCGTTGGGAGCAACAAGCTGTTGTATCTGCCCTATCTGATGGGGGAGCGCACACCCCATTTGGATCCCGACTGCCGGGGGGTATTCTTCGGGCTTTCCGCCATTCACACCAAGCCGGATTTGATCCGGGCAGTGATGGAAGGGGTGGCCTATTCCCTGCGGGATTGCTATGATATTTTGTTGGAAATGGGAATCAAGCCCGAACAAATGATGGCCTGCGGGGGCGGCGGCACCAGCGCTCTGTGGCGGCAAATGCTCTCCGATCTGTTTGGCTGCGAGGTAGCCACCGTATCCTCCAAAGAGGGACCGGCTCTGGGCGTGGCCATTTTAGCCGGCGTTGGAACCGGCGTGTTCTCCAGCGTGGAGGACGCCTGCCGCCGGTTCATCGGCGTGGACCGGCGATGCCCGCCCATTGCGGAACATGTTGCGCCATATGCACAACTGCACGCGGTGTATCGGGGGCTTTATCCAGCGTTGAAAGAGTCCTTTCAGACGCTGCAAGGCCTATCTTAAGATTTCTATTGTTTTTATCCCCCGCCGAGGAGTTGGGTTCTCCCGGCGGGGGATTTTTTCTTGATTTCTTTCTTTTTAACCTTTTGCTTTTTGAATCCTTATTGAGGGGTTTTGTTGGTTTCCCAAGCTCTGTTTTTTATTTTATACTTTTTATGGGTTTCCCAACTTGTTGTTTTACCATAGATCCTTTTTGTTGTATTGTACCCGCTCGTGCCCCCGCGGCATGAGCGTGTACAATTAAACAAAAGGGATCTATGATAAAACATAGGTCGGGAAACCAACAACAAGT
>JAAWNT010000043.1 GCA_022799115.1 Clostridiales bacterium
CCCACCCAAACCGGCGACATGGGCGTTTCCGGCCTGGCCGCTCTGATGCTCATGAGCGCTGCGGGCGTGCTGTTCCTCCGCAAAAAGAACCGTAAATAAACACATAAACATATTCAAAACGTTTTCTCTTCTCCTTCTTTCTTAATAAAGCAGGGCTCTCCGCTGCACCGGAGGGCCCTGCTTCTATATATCCCCATTAGAGACAAAAGCACGCGCCTTCCACGGTGGGATGAATTCTTCCAACGGTTCCGGCGCAGGACAAAGGGGGCGGGGGAGATCGTCCAGTTAATCAAAACCGGCGTGGGGCCGGGATTGAATGGCGCTTTTCTAAACAAAGGCGGTAAAGCGCCAAAAGGGCCTATGGTTCCGATGGGAAAGTGAGCGGCAGGCGTTGACTCCGGCGGAAGTCGTGCGGCCCAAATTCCCGCGAGTGGGGGAAGCGCGCCTGTCAGGAGTAGCGACTCCGCGTTTTTTCCGGAAAAGAAGGCGTTGCGTTTCCCGGGAAATCTTTGCGGCTGCTGTATAGTCATGAGAAGGAAACGGGTTGAATGGATGCAGTAAAACACACGCCGGGAATAACGCGTCTTACAAAAGCAATGGTTCCGCGAAACCAATAACAAAGCCCGTATCCAGGACAACTGCCTTGGATACGGGCTTTGTTCGATCAATAGGATATGGATTGGATGGAAGAGACGACGCTTTGTTTTAGAATCCATCGTTTGGGAAGGAAACAGGAGAGAATAGAAATCCCGATTAACACCAACGCTCCCAGCGCCGTCACTGGCAGAAGAATCAACAAGAAGATGTTCTGCACCGGGAAGTAGGGAGGAATGGAGTACAGCAACCCGCATAGGATAAATCCAATCGCGGACCCCAGCAGGATTCCCCACCCGCATACCCACAGGCACTTGGCGCGCAGGATGGTCCCCAGTTGTTTTTCATCCAGTCCCACCGCCCGAAGAAGGGCATAGCTGCGTAAGCTGCTTCGCAGCTGGACGCTGATGGTCAGGGAAAGCGCGACGAATACCAGCAGCAGGAACATTGCTACAATGGAAAATGTGGGAATCTTATACTGTTTTACTGCGGAATCCCAGGCAATATCCAGCTGGGTGTAATCTTTTAACGTCAAACCGGAACGGAAGCTGAACTGAGTCAGCAGCTCGCTTGCGGCCTTTTTGGCCTGGATATCGTTCGGAGCCCCGGTATAGGAGAGATAAACGTCGTCATACCGCATTTCCGGGTCCGCGTTCAAAAGAAGCTGATCCGAAAGCAGGAGGGCGGACGGGCCCAGGCTGGCCACCTGCTCAAAGAAGAGGGCGTTTTCCGGAAGTTCGCGATAGACCGCGCCCACGGTCATGGTGAAGTTATGTATGACAGGCGTGCCTAAATTACCGAAGGCGGCGTCTTTAGCATAGACGGGAAGAGTAACCGTGACCACATCGCCCACTTGAAAGCCGGGTCCCACAGCGATGATCTGTTCTCCCTGTAAAAATTTCTGCTCGTCGAAAATCCCGTCGGAACAGTTGTTTTCCATCGCATGGATGAAAACAGGGGACGTCCCGAAGATATCCTGTTCGATCAAATCCTGTCCGTTCTCATACCCGGCCTGTTTCATGGTTTCCTTGCCGTTTCCCTGCTGCAAATAGGAGGTTCCCTTTTGGTAGAGCCGTTTTACCGCTTCCGTCTGTTCCTGCGGGCCGGTCAGAAGTTGGGCGTTGCGGTTGATACCGACAAGAGCGCCGTCCACCGTCAGGTTGGGGGACGCTCTGAGTTGTTCCATGTTTTCCGGGGACAACCCAAAGCCCCGTGGAATCTCCGTTCTCAGTGCTTCATAGTGGGTTCCCCCTGAGATGCGTCCCAGCCAGTAGTCATACCCGGCGCTTTGGACCGTGGCGACATCGTAATAGTAGCGGGACAGGGCGTTGTATTCCCCTACAAAGGTTCCAAAAATTAAAAGAGCCATACAGCCTGTGATTAAGACGATGGAGATGGCATTTTCCCCCTTCTTCCCTCTGCCGGACGCCTTGCGCCAAAGGCGGGAAAAGGGCATGGAACACATGCTTTTTCGTTTCTTTTTCGGCATTTGAATCTGGGTGTATTCCAGGGGTCCCCGCTTGGTAAACCGGCGCATACCCACCCCGTAAGAGAGTGTGACCACAAACACACACAGGACGGCGGTGATCAGAAACGGGACCACGCTTAGGGAAAAGACGACGGGCAGACCGCCCGCGGCCTGGATCACAAGAACCATAACCTGCAGCACACCAATCCCCAAGGGGAAACTGATAGCTAGGGAACACAAGGACAGCAGCACCCCCTGCAGCATCAGCATCCGGAAGGTCTGTCCCCGGGTAAGCCCGATGCAGCGGAGAAGGCCGATATACTTCCGCCGGTCCTGAAAGGTGATCTTAACAATGTCATAAATCCCCAGGGTAATCAAAATGACGAAAAACAGGAGAAGGCTGTTGGTCACCAATTTGGTTTGTTCGTTTTGCAGTTTTTCATTAAACTCCTCCTGGTATGCGTCCGCATTTGCGTTGGCGGTGCCTCCAAAGGTATCGATGCGCTCATAGGGCAGCAAATTCACGCCGTAGAGCACGTTGCGGATGAGAGCCGGCTCGCTGTCCGTCGGAATCACCACTTTGGGGACCATCGAATACGGATTGGATTGGGTATAGGAGCTATAGTCGGGATAGTCCTTCAAAATCCCGCACAGCGTATATTGTTTTATAGAGGTTCCGGACGGCGTTTTCACAGAGAGCTGGAAGGGTTCTCCCAGACGGGCGGGAATGTCCAGCATGAGCAGGGCCGATTCGGTGACGGCGGCTTCCCCAGGCAGTTGAGGAAAGCGACCGTCAATGGTATGGATGGATTGAATTTCCAGAGCCTTTTCATCCATGGCTCCGACGCACACCTTCTGGTTTTCGGGAATTCCGGGAGCCTCTGCCAGTCCTGTGATTTCCGCGACCCCTGCGTTCTAGGGTTTCAGGGTTTCAGGGGATACCCGCTGGTCGTCTACTTCATAGGAGAAGCCGCCCAGCCGGCCGTACAACTCGTACTTTTGTTCCCGGGTGGCATTTTCAAAGCAGCCCTGAAAGAGCAGAGCGGTGAGAATCCCGGAACTGAACACGGCGATACACAACGCCGAGGTTAAGAATTGTTTCCAGTGGCGGCAAAGATAGCGGACGGTCAACTTCCATTCAGCGTTCATCCAAACCGCCTCCCACCTGTCCATCCGAAATGGTGATGGTGCGGCCCATGTGCCGGGCCAGATCCGGGTCATGGGTAACGACCACTAAGGTAATGCCCAACTGATTCGATAACATTTCCAGCAATCCGAGAACCTCGTTTCCGCTTTGGGTATCCAGATTTCCGGTGGGTTCGTCGCAAAGCAGCAGGGACGGCTTGCCCACCACGGCGCGCGCAATGGCGACGCGCTGCTGCTGGCCGCCCGACAGCGCGCCGGGCAGGTGGTCCATCCGGCCTTGCAGATTCAGCGTTTCTACGATTTGCTCCAGAAACTCGCGATCGGTCTTTTTACAATCCAGCAAGGCGGGCAGCATGATGTTCTCCATGGCTGTCAACTCAGGCACAAGGTTATAGCTTTGAAAGACGAATCCGATGTTCCGGCGGCGGAATACGGAGAGATCCCGATCGTTCTTTTGATAGAGATTCTCCCCGTTAAACAGCACGTTTCCCCCGCTTGGCAAATCCAAACCGCCCAGCAGATGCAGCAGCGTGGATTTCCCAGAGCCGCTGGCTCCCATGACCGCGACGGTTTCTCCTTTCCCAATCGCGATATTACAGGGCTTTAGGGCGTGCACGGCGGATTCTCCAGAGCCATAAGTTTTTTTCAAATCAATGGTTCGAATGATTTCTTGCACGGGATCACCTCCAGATATTGTTAAGAGACGGATATTCTTCATGCGGATAAAGACGAACAGCAGAAAGATCAATGATTAAAACAATATTGATTAAAAACATTATATCAAAAAACGACAATATATTAAAAAATATATTATTAAATATAAACAATTACGTTTTATTTATTGCGCTTTTGTGACAAAATTTCACAAAATAAAATGTGAGAAAAATACAGGCGATCTCCGCTTTATGTTCTCAGACATTGGAATAAGAAAAAAGCTGGTGTCCGATCCCTGAATCTGATGTGCACAAATGCACACCATGCACATTGCACATAAAATTATTATAGAATGCCTTGCGGGCAAGTATTGTGCCTAAAAAGATAACATTATGCTATTAAAACAGCAATTTTATGCTAGACGAGCTTGTTTCTGTATTGTATAATATAAAAAACGGAAGAAGGATTTTATTGTACAATAATCCCATTAGATGCTTGGGGAAAATGGTAAAATCAGGGTTAAGAGGGCTGTTAAGTCCAAAAAGAACTATATCTGTTCAAGCCAATATTGTATGAATCCTGTCTTTATCGTAGATAGGTTGTATGACCTACGAAAACATAAAGAATATTTCTTTTATAAAGGGGGGTAAGGAAACATTCGTTGTACCTAGACCTGAACATTAATGGAGGCGAAAAAAGAATGAGAAACTGGAAGAGAAGACTGTTATCATCTGGTTTGGCTTTGACGCTGGGTCTTACCTCCACGATGGGATCCATGGGACCTGTCGCGTTTGCCGAGGAAGATACCACCGCCGGCGAGGGAGAGGTAAGTTCCCTCTATGAGCCCTGGAAACACGGCTACCGTCTCAACGACGTGCTGAATTTTGACCCCGCTACCGATCCCTTTGCGGAACAGCTGCGTGCGCGGGTGCCGCTGCAGGACCGCAACGATGTGTTCACAGCCACCCAGGCAAATCCCAATTTGGAGTCCAACGCCATGGTGTTCAACGTGGCGTCCGGCAACTATCGTTCCACCGACGTGAGCAACGCGCCCTGGAACGGCAATCTGTATTACGACGAGTTTGCCTATCAGTGTTATAAATTCTGGCAGTATACCGATATCGTCGGCGCGGGCGGACGTCCCACCTCTGGAATTGGCAGAGGCACCGCCGACAAGGAATACGGCGTTATCGGCATTCCGATTCCGGCTTATGTAAACGCCGCCCACAAAAACGGCGTAAAGGCCATTGCGGAATACTTCTTCCCCAGAAATCCCCAATACGTGGAAGAATGGCTGTATAAAGATGAAAATGGCGATTTCCCCTACGCTCAGAAGCTGGTTGATCTGATGGAATATTACGGCTTTGACGGCTATTTCATCAATAACGAAACCGACTTCCGGTCGGAATATGTGCCGGTGTTCAAGGAGATGCTGGCCTGGATGCGCGAAAAAGGCGTATACATCCAGATGTATGACGGAATTACCAACAGCGGCAGCGGAACCAGCTACCAAAACCGGTTCAACGCCACCAACAGCCCCTGGGTGCAGGACAGCGTCTACGGCCGCGTCAGCGACTCCCTGTGGATCAACTATTTCTATTATAGCCGCAGCAATATTACGGACTCCGTGGCGCACGCGCAGAGCTTGGGGTTGGATCCCTTCGAGGCGCTCTTCCTGGGCGTTGAGGCCGGAAACGGCCGGTTCACAGGAACCGGCGGCAACGGCGCTTCCTCCACCAACAATTTGCAGTTTATCAAGGACGAGACCGGCAACCCTGTGATGAGCATCGCTCTTTGGGGCAACGATTTTGTGCTGGAGGGCTACAATACCGCCAGCAACAACCGCTATAAATCCCAGTACCAGTGGCAGACCGAAGAGCGGGAGCGCATGTGGTTTACAAGCCCCATGCAGGATCCCACCGACCATACTCCCACCGTCAACCGCCCGGACGTGCAGGTGAATTCCACCGTATGGAGAGGCCTTTCGGACTATATTTCTGAGAAATCGGTCATCAACGGCTCGGCCTTTACCACCAACTTTAACAACGGGCACGGCATGCAGTACTTCTTAAACGGACAAGTGTCCCGTGACGTGGAATGGGCCAATATGAACATCCAGGACATCCTGCCCACCTGGCAGTGGTGGATTCAGGGCGACCACAAGGACCAGCTGAATATGGATTGGGATTACGGCCCCACCTATTCCAGAATTCTGGCCACCGGCAACCAGGAGGTGCCCTTCGATTATCAGCAGATCGGCGCTTACAACGGCGGTTCTTCCTTAGTGACCTACGGAGATCTGGAAGGCGCCAACTTTGTCAACCTCTATAAGACCGATCTGAGCGTCAAGGCGGAATCCAAGATTTCCCTGACCTATTATAAGCCCTCTGCGGACGACGGCTCCTCCATGCGTCTGGGCCTGGTGTTTAAGAACGCTCCCGACGAAAAAGTCTATCTGGACATTGAGGACGCGGGCAAACAGACCGACGGCTGGAAGACCGTGGAGCTTTCTCTGGCGGATTACGCCGGAGAGGACCTGGCGGCCATCGGCGTAGAGCTTTCCTCTGATACAAAGATCGACGGCTATCAGGTAAACTTTGGCCAGATCAAAATCAGCGACGGCGTAAGCTATGCCCCGGACGCTCCCGAAAACTTTAAGATCGACCAAGTCTTTGATGAGACTGGCGAAATTGAGCTTTCCTGGGATATCGCGGACTATGACGACGTCAAGCTGTACAACGTGTATGCCGGCTACCAAGACGGCAGCGAGCGTTATGTGGGCGGCGCCTATGCCGAGAATCTGTACATCAGCACCCTGGAAGATTCGGAGAATATTACCTCCTTTAAGCTAAGAGCGGTCGGTAAGGACGGCTCTGAGAGCGAGGCTGCGGTTATCGCCTATAACGACAGCAAGGCGGTTGCCAATGTCAAGGCAATCAGTAAGGACAACAAGTTAAGCGTCACCTGGGACGAGGCCGACGGCAACTATGCTTCCGTCAAGCTGACCCTGGACTACTTCTACAGCAATAAGGAATCCGCCTCCGTCACCGTGAACAAAGGCGCAAAGAGCGCTCAGTTGGACATTCCGCTGGAGGATGGAAGCCGTTATGTGCTGACCATTGAAACTATTAACGCCGACGGCAGCGTAAACGACGCGGTCAACTACTTCGGAACCCTGGCGGACAACTACTGCGAGCCCTATGACGGCGATATGCGCTTTAACCAAAACGGCTCCTTTATGCTGACTACCCCGCTTTCCACCGACTGGACCAGCCTCACCATTGATTTTGACAACGGCTCTAGCCAGACCTTCAACCGGATGGGCAACAACAACCGTATGCGCGCCCTCACCATGCCGGCGGGCTGCCAGACTGCCACAGTCACCGTGACAGACCGCAATGGCAATAAGTCCATGCCCATCATGTTTATTGACGGTGTCAAAGCAAATCTGGACGAGGAAATTACTGCGGCCTTCATCCCCGACGATGTCCTGAGAACGGCCATCATGGAACGTGTGGGCCCCACGCTCAGAGAAATTCTCGGCTACCGCGGCGCTTTGGATCTGTCCGGCGTTGCCTTTACCGATCTGACCGGCATCAACCTGATGACCGGGCTTAGCTCCCTGAATATCTCGGGATCTCAGGTGAGCGATCTCACTCCTGTTCTGGGCCTGACCTCTCTGGAGGCATTAACCGCCTCCAACATCCTGATTACCGCAGTGAACGGCGGGATGCTGCCCGATTCTCTTGCCAACTTGGATCTGTCCGACAATGCGGCTCTTACCGAGGTGGATCTAGCTGGGATCGAGCTTTCCTCCATCAAGCTTTCCGGCTGCGATAACATCGCCAGCATCGTGGCAACAGAGGCCGACATTGACAGCCTGGATCTGTCCGGTCTTGCCAAGCTGGAAACTCTGATTCTCACCGACGCCAAGGTAGGCGAGCTGACCCTCACCGGCTGCACCGGCCTGCAAAACCTGTACGGCGTCGGCCTTGACCTGGCTGAAATCGATCTGACCGGCCTGACCGGCCTGCAAATTGTGCGTCTGAACGATTCCGGTCTGGAGAAAATCTCCTGTGACGACCCCTCTGCCCTGACCAACATTTTCTCCGTGGATATCAGCGGCGCTAAGCTGGATCTCAGCGCAGGCACCCCTGAAAGAGCCTTTGTGGACGCGGTTGCAGCGATGACTGCGGACAAAGAGGACAACGTTACCACCGACCCGGCCGAGAGCAACCTGGCCTTGAACGCCGCCATTGTTGCGGATCAGACCAACGTCAGCAACGCCTCCAGATTGGTGGATGGCAACAAAGGTCAATATCTCTCCTTCAGCGCCGGCGACAAGATCACCATTGACCTGGGCGCCCAGCAGGAAATCACCTCCTGGACTTTGGTCAACGATATGGCAAGCTACGGCCTGGAAGAATTTGAAATCAAGGCCTCCAACGACGGCGTGAACTACACCACCATCGTGAACGTAACCGGCAACAGCGACGTCACCGTCAGCGGCGTCATCGCCGCTCCCGCCGCTTACCGTTACTATCAGCTGGTAGGCAATAAGAGCTTCCGCTCCGGCGGAGACATCCGCGAGCTGGAACTCAACGGCCACAAGGAAATCCGTGTGGAAGCCGGCGTTAAGTCGGGCAGCCAGCGTCCGGCGGTTTATCTGAAGGAACTCCCGGAAAAGATCATCAAGACCATCAACAAGACCGCGAAGATCCGTTTGATGGATTACTATGAGGCCTGCTACAGCGAGGCCGAAACCGTGCGCGGCACCCTGGTTACCGCGCTGGAAGGCGCCGACTGGATCGCCGCTGATTACGATGTGGCTTCTCAGATCGCGATGCCTAAGAATGTCTATGTGGAAATCATCGACGAGGACGGCAACGTCATCAATACTCCCGATGCTCCCGATACGCCCGCCGTGGATACCGAGACCAACGTGGCCTTGGGCGCTACTGTGCTGGGCGGCAACGGACAGAACGCCAACGAAAGATACGATATGCTGTTCGACGGCGAAGATCTGACCAAGTGGTGCACCGGCAGCAGCAGCGGCTGGACGGCGTTCTATCTGCCGGAGGCGATCTCGGTAGGCAAGTGGCTGACCAAGCACGCGCAAATCAACAGCGAGCCCTCTTCCTTTAATACGGAAGATTTTGAGCTGCAAGTGCTCAATACCGAAGCCATCGGCATGAGCGAGGACGAATTCCTTGCTTCCGCTTCTGCCACAAGCGCTTCTGTTTTGAGCAACAACAGCAACTGGACCACCATCGACCATGTTACTGGCAACACCTCTATGATCGTGGATCGTGACGTGGAAGGCGCCCCGGAGGCTAAGGTATATCGTTTGAAGATTAACAAGGCCATCAACGGCACGGAATATTCCGCCATTCGTGTGCATGAACTGGAGCTGTATCAAGCGTCCAACGCAGCCCGCGACTATGACGGTGTGCTGGCCCTCGACAAGACCGGCCTGTACACGGTGAACTTCATGAAGGGCAAGAACGTTCTGGCCAGCATGGATGTGAGAGTCCGTCCGGTAACGGCAGTTCTGGAAGCGGTCATCGAGAACGCGCAGAAACTGCTGGATGACAACGCCCTGGAGAACACCATGGAAGCGGTTGTCACCGAGTTCAACGCGGCTCTGGAAGCTGCCAAGACCCTGGTTGATAAAGAAGACGCCACACAGGCGGAGATCAACGCCGCCACCGTGCGCCTGCTCTCCGTAATGGCGAAGGTAGACTGGAAACAGGG
>JAAWNT010000044.1 GCA_022799115.1 Clostridiales bacterium
TCCCAAAATCCGTGTAGTGAACAGGGATAAGCAGTAGAGCAACCGGTATTCTCCCGGAAAAACCGCTGCAAATCAAAAAGGGCGTGGAATGTTTTGTGCATTCCACGCCTATTTTATCGTCTGGATGGTAAGGTGAAAGGGGTTAGCTTACCCCGGCCAGTTCCTTTTCCCGTTCTTTGTGTTTGGTGTCTTCCGCTGCGGCGGGGGCTTCCTCTACATTTTGTAGGTTTTCCCTGGCTACTGCCAGCATCAGCTTGATGCGGTTTTCCTGATTGACCCGGGTAGCGCCTGGATCGTAGTCAATGGCCACGATGTTGGCTTTTGGATTGACCTCCTTGATGCGGCGGATCATCCCTTTTCCGCAAATATGGTTAGGCAAACAGCCAAAGGGCTGGGTACACACCACATTTTCATAGCCCAGCTCGGCCAGCTCCAGCATTTCTGCTGTCAGCAGCCATCCTTCGCCCATCTTGTCGCCGTAGCCGATTACACCCTTGACCAAAGATTTGGTGTGGGCGTATCGTCCGGGAGGAGTGAACTGAGGATAGGGCTTTACCGCGTCGATCATCAGCCCTTCCATGGATTCACAGTATTTCATCAGCAAATTGCATACAAAATACTTCAGGCGGTTGCCGCCGTACAGCTTGATGTCTTCCAAACGGTTATCCACCTTGAACATGGCGAAGGCAAGAATTCCGGGAACGTTTACCTCGCAGTCCTGAGATTCCAGAAATTGCTCCAGGTTGTTGTTGCCCAGGCTGGCATATTTCACGTAAATTTCTCCAACAACGCCTACCTTTACCTTTTTCTCCTTGCTCAGGGGAACCGCGGCGAAATCGGCGGCGATAGCGCCCAGATTCTGTCCCAGCTGCTTGCGGGAACAGCCCTTTCCGGCGTTTAGCTGTTTGGTGAGGATCTCGGTCCACTTGTCCACCAGCTTTTGGCTGCTTCCCTTTTGCAGCTCATAGGCCTTTACCTGGTTGTGCAGCAGCATCAACAGATCGCCGTAGACGATGGCGCCCACCGCCCGGCGGATGATGGGAAGGGTGATGTGGAACCCGGAGTTTTTCTCCATGCCGGACAGGTTCACGGAAACCACAGGCACCTGCTCGAACCCGGCTTTTTTCAAAGCCTTTCTGAGCAGATGGATGTAGTTGGAGGCCCGGCATCCGCCGCCTGTCTGGGTAATCATCAAAGCCACTTTATTCAGGTCGTATTTGCCGCTTTGCAGGGCGTTGATGAGCTGTCCGATGACCAGGATAGCGGGGTAACAGGTGTCGTTGTGAACGTATTTCAGCCCTGTCTGGGCAATTTCCGGCCCTTGGGTGGTGAGCAGCTCGGCGTTATAGCCAAAATGGGTAAACACATTTTTCAAGATCGTAAAGTGAATGGGCGCCATCATGGGAAACAGCAGGGTGTATTCCCTTTTCATCTCTTTGGTGAAGAGAAGACGTCCGGTCTTTTTTTCATATTTCAGCTTAGCCATGGGATACCTCCTGTGGTTCCTGCTTTTCTATGGCGGCCAACAAACTGCGCAGCCGGATTTTTACGGCGCCCAGATTGGTGATTTCATCAATTTTGATCTGGGTATAAATTTTGCCCTCTTTTTCCAGAATGTCCCGGACTTCGTCGGTGGTGATGGCGTCCACCCCGCAGCCAAAGGAAACCAGCTGCACCAGGTTCATGTTCTTCTGTCCGCTGATGTAGCGGGCGGCCGCGTAAAGGCGGGAATGATAGGTCCACTGATTGAGCACGTTTACCCGGAATTTTTTCTGGCGGCAGCTCACCACGTCTTCCGACACAATGGCCACGCCGTAGCTGGCGATCAGCTTGTCGATGCCGTGGTTGATTTCCGGGTCCACGTGGTAGGGCCGCCCGGCCAGAACAATAATCTGCTTGCCCAGCGATTGGGCCCGGGCAATGATTTCTTCGCCCTTGGAGCGCACCCTTTCAAAATAGCGGTCGTATTCGGCGTAGGCGTCCTTGGCGGCCTGCTTTACCTGCTTGAGAGTGATCCCCTCAAAGTATTGGGCGAGCACTTCCGTCATCTTGACGGGAAAATCCTTGCGGCGGTGAATGCCCACATAATCCTTCATCAAGGTGATCTCACGGCCGCTCAGGGCCTTCATATTGGCGCCGATCACCTCGGGGTAATAGGCCACCACGGGACAATTGTAGTGGTTGTCTCCCAAGCCCTCGTCCAGATTATAGGACATACAGGGATAGAAGATGTGCCGTACTCCCTGGTCGATGAGGGCTTGCACATGGCCATGCATCAGCTTGGCGGGGAAGCAGACGGTATCCGATGGAATCGTGTGCTGTCCGCCGATATAAAGCTTCCGGTTGGAGACGGGAGATGTTTTGATCCCGAATCCCAGGGAAGAGAAAAAGGCATGCCAGAAGGGGAGCAGCTCGTAAAAGTTAAGGCCCATGGGAATCCCGATGGTTTCCTTTCGAGCGCCCTCCTGATCGCCGTATGCCTGCAAAAGCTGTAGCTTATACTCGTAAAGATTGAGGCTTTCCGAAGCGGTCTTTTTGGTCACCGGCTTTTCGCATCGGTTGCCGCCGATATATTTGCGCCCGTCGTCAAAGGTATTTACGGTCAGGCGACAGTGATTGGAGCACAGTCCGCAGGACACTACGCTGATCTTATGGGAAAAATTCCTGAGCTTTTGCGCGTCGGCAATGGCGCTCTTAGCAAGCCCCTTGCTTTTGGCGTAGAGAGCCGCGCCGTATGCGCCCATCAGCCCGGAGATGTCTGGGCGGGCTACCTGAACCCCCATTTCCTGCTCAAAGGCGCGCAGCACCGCGTCGTTTAAGAAGGTGCCGCCCTGCACCACGATGCGCTGTCCCAGCTCGCCGGGAGAGGAAGCCCGGATCACTTTATAAAGGGCGTTCTTCACCACGCTGAGGGATAACCCCGCCGAGATATCCTCTATGGTGGCGCCGTCCTTTTGCGCCTGCTTTACCGAGGAGTTCATAAACACAGTACAGCGGGAACCCAGATCCACCGGCTGCTTGGCAAACAGCCCCAGCTTGGCAAACTCCTCGATGGAGTATCCCAGGGCGTTGGCAAAGGTCTGTAAAAAGGAGCCGCAACCTGAGGAACAGGCCTCGTTTAAGAAGATATTGTCCACGGTCCCGTTGTGAATTTTAAAGCATTTGATGTCCTGCCCGCCGATATCGATGACGAATTGCACATCGGGCAAAAAGCTTTGGGCGGCGGTGAGATGGGCCACCGTCTCCACAATGCCGAAGTCTACGCAAAAGGCGTTCTTGATGATCTCTTCCCCGTAGCCGGTGACGGCGCTGGCCGCGATGGTGAGATGAGGATACTGCTCATACAGCTTTTCCAAAAATTCCTTAATCAGGGGCACCGGGTTGCCCGAGTTGGGCCGGTACTGGGAAGCCAGCAACTCCCCGTTTTCTCCCATCACCACTGTTTTTACCGTGGTGGAGCCCGCATCCACGCCAAGATAAACCTTTCCTTGATAGGAGCTTAAATCCCCCCGGGGCGCGGCGCAGGAGCTGTGACGCTTTACAAACGCATCATACTCCTTCTCGCTTGCAAACAGGGGGACGTTGTGGGCAAAGTTTCCGGAGGCGGTGTAATGAGCGATTTCAAAGAGCACTTTGTCGATGTCTATGGTTTCATTGGCGCAGTAGGCCGCGCCAAGCGCCACATAATAAAGAGAATCCTTGGGACAGATGCCCTTGGTGTGTAAGATCTTATCAAAACTCGCCCTTAATTCGGATAAAAAGGTCAGAGGACCGCCCAGATAAACCACCTGTCCGGCGATTTCCCGGCCCTGAGCCAGTCCGGCGATGGTCTGGTTGACCACAGCGGTGAAGATACTGGCCGCGATATCGTTTTTCCGCGCTCCCTGGTTAAGCAGAGGCTGAATGTCCGACTTGGCGAACACCCCGCACCGGGAGGCGATGGTGTAAATCTTTTCATGGCTTTGGGCCAGGCTGTTCATTTCCTCCGGGGAGAGATCCAGTAAAGTGGCCATTTGATCGATAAAGGCGCCGGTTCCCCCAGCGCAGGAACCGTTCATGCGGACCTCCATACCCCCGGAAAGGAATAGGATTTTGGCGTCCTCGCCGCCCAACTCAATGATGACGTCGCTGCCGGGGATCAGCCGGTTGGCCGCTACCCGGGTGGCGTATACCTCCTGCACAAAGGGCAGGCCGCAGCTCTCCGCCACTCCCATGCCGGCGGAGCCGGACATAGCGATCTGTGCGGGCAGGCCATGGAGCACCTGGTCCCGCACCTCCTGTAAAATCTGTGCGATTTTCTGGACGATTTGGGAATAGTGACGTTCGTATGTTTTATGTATAATTTCGTCGCTGTCGTTGAGCACCACGCATTTAATGGTGGTGGAACCAATGTCTAGGCCAACTTTCACGAATCCAATCTCCTTTTCCTATAGCTCTGCCTGTTGTCTGATCTTCTCTATCCTACTCTGTCTCCGCGTCTGCGTCAAGATAAAATCTTTGGATTTTCTTCACACTTCTTCTTGACATTTCTCGTTTATTCTGTATGATAGTAAACAGAGGAGAACGGTAAGCAAATGTTTACTGTTTGGAGTATAGCATGAATAAAACACACTGTCAACCAATAAAATAAGAACAATTCTTGAATTAAAAAAAGACAAAGATCGCCATACCGGGGAAAACCATCCCTGTAAAACCACCAACGAAAGAAAGGAGCGGCTAGCTATGCGCTTAACCGAAGAAAGCATGGCCGAGGGGCTGTTTCACATCATACCCATTCTGCATGATCGATTGATTAAGCCCTTTGAAGGAACGTTCCGAGAGGAACTAAGCCCCATGCAATTCTATACGCTGGCGGCGCTCTGCCGCAATGGATCGATGACCATGACCGAGCTTGCCGGTCATTTTGGGATTCCCAAGCAGCAGATGACCAAGATCGTCAACCATCTTGTGGAGATGAAGGTGGCGGCGCGCAATGCCGATTCCACCGACCGCAGGCTGGTTAAGATCTGCGTCACCGGCCGGGCGCGGGAATACATCGTGAAGTACCAGCAGGAAGTGAGCCGTCAGATCGGGGTAACGCTCAGAAAACTGGATTCCGAGGAGAGACAAGAGCTGTTCCACGCGCTGCATTCCATATATAGGATATTGCCCAGGCTGTCTTTTCAGAACCAGGAAAATGAGACAAGATAGGAAGCGTTTAGCGCCCCGACGCAGGAGCGGCAAAAGTATGTAAAAAAGCGGAGGAAATCATTCCTCCGCTTTTTTATAAGCTGCTCTTGAGATGGATCAGATGCGCCACCCCTGGGATGCTTTCTCCCTGCTGGGAGGAGGTGGTGGACATCAAAGCCCCGGTAGCCATAAACAAAACGTTGTTCAGTTCTCCGGACTTGAGCCGGTTGAGCAGATAAGAACACAGCACCGAGCCGGCGCAGCCGCAGCCGGACCCGCCTGCGTGAACGTCCTGGTTTTCCTTATCAAAAATAAGCAGACCGCAGTCGGCGTGGTTTTTCGAGAGGTCGACGCCGTCCTTTTGCAGCAGTTCCTTAAGCAGGGTGCTGCCCACCTCGCCCAAATCTCCGGTGACAATCAAATCATAATCGGAGGGCTTTGTTCCGGTGTCCTGCAAAAAATCGGTGAGAGTGGAATAGGCGGCGGGAGCCATGGCGGCGCCCATATTGTTGGCGTCCTTAATTCCCAAATCGGTGATACGGCCCACCGTAACCGCGGAAATATAAGGGCTGTTGCCCGTATTTCCCACAATCGCCGCACCAGAGCCGGTTACGGTCCATTGGGCGGTGGGGGTGCGCTGGCCGCCGTATTCCAACGGGAAGCGAAACTGACGTTCCGCCGAGCAGAAGTGGGAGGAGGTAACCGCCACACACCGCCGGGCAGCCCCGGTCTCCACCAGAATGGCGGACAGCGCCAGGGTCTGGGCCATGGTGGAGCAGGCGCCGTATTGCCCGAGAAAGGGGATGTCAAGGCTTCTAAGTCCAAAGGTGGAGGAGATGCACTGGTTGAGCAGATCTCCAGCAAAAATATAGTCGATCTCAGAGGACTGTACTCCCGCCTTTTTGAGCGCACGGTTGACGGCGTCGGTCTGCAACCGGCTTTCCGCTTTTTCCCAGGAGGATTCTCCCAGGGTGGTGTCCTCATAAATATAGTCAAATTGTTTTCCAAGAGGGCCTTCTCCCTCCTTTTTTCCAACCACCGCCGCATAACCCTGTATCGACGGCATGTGTTCCATCTTGAGCGTATAACGCCCCAATCGTTGTGCCAAAGGGAATCCCTCCTTAATATAAATGGAAAATAAAGGCAATGATGCCGTAAACGATGGAGGCTGTAATACCGAACACCAAAACCGGTCCGGCAATGACGAACATCTTTGCGCCGATGCCCATGATATGGCCTTCCGCCTTGAACTCGATGGCGGGCGAAACCACGGCGTTGGAGAATCCCGTGATAGGCACTAAACTGCCCGCGCCGCCAAATTTGCCGATGTTATCATAAACGCCCAGCGCGGTAAGCAAAGCGGCCGCGCCCACCAGAGTCACCGATACGGCGCACCGTGCGTCCACGGTTTCCAGCCCGGCGTTTCGATAGACGTTAAAAAGCAGCTGTCCGAGGGTGCAGATAAGCCCGCCCACCAAAAACGCGCACAGGCAGTTTTTCCAGGTTTTGCTGCCTGGAGAGGCCTTGTCCGCCATATTGGAATATTCTTGTTTTGTCACTTTCAAAGATTTCACATCCTTTCAAAGGATATTTTCTCACGGCGCCGCCTGGTTATGCGGAAAGAAGAAATGTGGAATGGAGAAATGCCGTTTTTCTTAATAAAAGGCGTTTTACCCGCGAACCGACGCTCCCCGGGACGGAATAGACGGAAGCGGTGGACGATACGAAAAATTTCTGATAGAATAGAGGCGATTCATAGAACCAAATAAATTTATTATAAATTAGCGGGATGTGATGATAATGACAGAGATAAGAAAAAAGAGGGCGGTCGCAGTGGGAGCTACAGGAAGAAAGGATGTGATCGTTTAAAAATAACGGAGGACGATGAAATGAAAAGGATCCCAAATCCCAATGAAATTTTTCCCAATGAGTACAGAACTTCCTGTTTTATAAAAAATGTGATTAAGGCGCCCAATATTATTGTTGGGGATTATACCTACTATGATGATCCCAATGACCCCGCCGGATTTGAAAAAAACAATGTTCTTTTCAATTATCCGGAATTTGGGGATCGCTTGATGATAGGAAAATTTTGCGCAATTGCCTGCGGAACCAAGTTTATTATGGGTTCGGCGAATCATCGGATCAGCAGTGTGACAACATATCCGTTCCACGTATTTGGCGGCTTATGGAGGGAACGAACTCCCGATCATCTCTCGCAGCTGCCCTTTAAGGGAGATATTGTGATTGGAAACGATGTGTGGATTGGCCGGGAAAGTATTGTGATGCCAGGGGTTAAAATAGGGGATGGCTCTATTATCGGGGCTTACTCTGTGGTTACCAAGGACGTCCCGCCCTATTGTGTGGTGGGAGGAAATCCTGCCAAAATCATAAAAAAGCGGTTTGATGAGGTGCTGATAGACCTGCTGCTTGAATTGAAGTGGTGGGATTTTGAATCGGACGAATTGGTTGCGTTCTTACCATTGTTATGTGATCCCGACTTAGAAAAAGTAAAACGAATCGTCAAAGATCGGTTGGGCCAATAAGCAAAATTTGGTTTGCCGATATAGTCAGAGAATCCGTTGTCGACAGATGCGGTTATTCTTCCCCGACGAATGGAATCAATCCCAATATCGGAAAATACAGAACAGGATGGAAAGAAGGCGAAGGCATGGTTATTTTGATCGGCGGGGACAGCCATACAGGGAAGACCTATTTGGCCCAGCGGCTGCTGGAGCGGTTTCAAATCCCCTATACCAGTATAGACCACATCAAAATGGGGCTGATCCGCGGAGGGATTCCCTGTGGGTTTACCGCCGTAGATAACGACGACGTAATCACGGAAAAACTGTGGGGCGTAATCAAAGGGATCATCGACACCTGTCTGGAAAATAAGCAGAATATCATTCTGGAGGGCTGTTATCTCCCGCCCGACCGGGTAGCCTGCTATCTGGAACAGCCGGTGGTTCCGGTGTATCTTGGTTTTTCCAGTGAATATATCAACAATCACTTTGACCGAATCATTGGAATGGAACACATCATCGAACACCGTAAGTTCCCCGAGGAGCGGGGGATTTACGAGTTCATACAAGGAAGCAGACGGATAAAAACAGCCTGTGAACGGGCGGGCGTCCGCTATTTTGAAATCCAGTCCGATTATACAAAGGAGTTGGAATCGGCGCTTTCTTATATTGAAGGCAAAATACGGGCGCAGAAAACAGAATAGTTAATCATTTTAGGAGGAAACGATGATGATTCAGAAAATCAAGAACAACGTAATGGCGGCAGTAGCCGTCCTGGTGCTGGCGGCGATGTTTTTTGCCGGATGCACCATAAAGCCCGCAGGGCAGGGGGAAGAGTCCTCCATCGACAGTTCAGGGACGCTCCAAGTTACGGTGAAGCTGGTCTCCACGGAAACGACCATTTTAGATCAGCAGATGTCCTATGACGGGGAGGTCACCGCCGGACGGGCGGTCAAGGACGCCTGCCAACGCCGGAACATGGCCTATGTGGTGGAGGACGGGCTCTATTCCTCATTTAACGGAATTGCCTCCACCCAAACCGACGGATGGCTGTTCTATTTAAACGACCAGCTGCCCGACCGCGGGGCGGACGACGTTACTCTTTCCGCCGGGGATGTGGTGGAGTTCCGCTATGTGAATTATGACGAGGCGTTTGCCCAATAAAAAAGAAGAGATCGGTACCGACTTCATCCGGTACCGATCTTTTTTGTTAAACCGAGGGTGGAAACTGCGTGACATTTTGATTACGGCTTGTGCTGCGAGAGCAAAAAAGCGGTTTCCACCTCGGTGGCATCCAGAAAGTACTTAGTATCCTCTCATTCTCTCAAAAAGTCCTGCTGATCCTTTGTGAATTCCTTTTTGATGGTTTTCTGTTGATTCTTTAATGTATCCTTCATCTGCATATAGTCGCCGTTCAAATCGCCATCATACCCCAATTTTTGCGCTCGGGTGGAGGCGCCCCAGACCCCCACGCAGTTGCCAAAATTGTTCCTGTCGGTTCTGTCCTGCGTTCGCCATTGAGCGCAACAAGATGGGGCATACACGGATTTTTGGCGGGCCTTTGCAAAAAGGTTGAAACCGCATAAAAGGAACGAAAACGCAATTAGAGCGCGAACGCACAAAGGCCCTTTCGCGGCCCGCCAAGTATCCGTTATGCTTGACGTGCCCACGTAGAAGAACCCCGCCGCAGCGGGCCTTGGGGGGATCCACAAGGGGGAATCTCCCCCTTGTGCGTATTCTTTGCTTCCTTTCTTGTA
>JAAWNT010000045.1 GCA_022799115.1 Clostridiales bacterium
CTTTGCTTCCTTTCTTGTACGAGCAAGAAAGGAAGGCCCCCGCGGCAGCGGATGCAATACAACATAGGGATCTATGATAAGACTTCAGGTTGGGAAACCAACCAAAAGCACCAAGCAAGAAAAATACAACTTACACCAAAAAAAATCACATTCATAACAACGGGCAGGCCGATGAATGCCTGCCCGTTACTGTCTATGATACCAGATTCAGATGATAAAAATCAAGAGCGGTTCTCTTATTCCAGCGCTTGACAGCGCCGTTTATTCCACCGGCTGCGTCCACCAGATGGTATTGGCATAATCCCGAATAGCCCGATCCGCCGCGAAACGTCCTGCGCCCGCGATGTTGAGCAGGGACATCCGGTTCCAGCGGTCCCGGTCCAAATAGCACTCGCTGGCTAACTGCTGTACTCTGGCGTAATCCGCAAAATCCGCCAGTACCATGTAAGGATCGACGCTGGTCAACGACTGGGCAATCGTCCCAAACCGTTTTCCGCCAAATCCCTTCACCGCCAGCTCATCGATGGCCCGGCGCAGCAGCTGATTGTTGTTGTACACCTCCATGGGATTATATCCCCGGTGCTTGAGCGCCTCCACCTCCGGCGTGGTCATGCCGAACAGGAACATATTGTCGTCGCCCACCGCCTCGTGGATCTCCACGTTGGCGCCGTCTAAGGTGCCCAGCGTCAGCGCGCCGTTAATCATAAATTTCATGTTGCTGGTGCCGCTGGCCTCGGTGCCCGCCAGGGAGATCTGCTCGCTCAGCTCCGCCGCCGGAATGAGCTTCTCCGCTACGGTCACCCGGTAATCCTCCAAATACACCACCTTCAGCTTCTTGTTCACTGCGGGATCATTGTTAATGGTGTTTGCAAGCGCCGCAATAAACTGAATAATCTCCTTAGCAAAATAATACCCCGGGGCCGCCTTGGCGCCAAAGATATAGGTCTTGGGCACAAAGGGGGCGTTCGGATTCTCTCTGAGCCACTGATAGGTAGCCAGGATGTGAAGCGCATTCAGGTGCTGACGTTTATATTCGTGAAGTCTCTTCACCTGAACGTCAAAGATGGAATCGGGATCCACCTCAACGCCGTTGTTCTTTTTGATATATTCCACCATGCGCTTTTTGTTTTGAAGCTTGATCTTCTCCAATTCCTTGAGCACGGTTTTATCGTTTTTATACTTGGTAAGCTTTAAGAGCTCGTCGGCGTTGTGGACATAACCGTCTCCAATCAGCTGGGTAATCAGGTTTGACAGCCCGGGGTTGGACTGGTTTAACCACCGGCGGTGAGCGATGCCGTTGGTGACGTTTTTGAACTTATCCGGCATCACGTCGAAGAAGTCCTTGAACACGGTCTCCTTGAGAATCTCGCTGTGCAGGCGGGACACGCCGTTGACCGAATGGCTGGCGGCTACCGCCAGGTTTGCCATGCGCACAATGCCTTCGTTGAGCACGGCCATGCGGCCCACCTGATAGCCGTCCACGCCAAGCTCGTGCATCTGGGCGCAGAATCGGCGGTTGATCTCTTCAATGATCTGGTAGATTCTAGGCAGACGTCTGCGGAACAGCTTCTGGTCCCAGCACTCCAGCGCCTCAGGCATAACGGTGTGATTGGTATAGGAAACCGTGCGGGTGACCAAATCCCACGCTTCGTCCCACGTATAGCCGCACTCGTCCAGGATTACGCGCATCAGTTCGGGGATGGCCAGCACGGGATGGGTGTCGTTGAGATGGATGGCCACCAGCTCCGGCAGGTTCTCCAAGGTGTTGTAGGTGCGCAAATGGCGGTGGATGATATCCTGAATGGTGGCGGACACCAGAAAATATTGCTGAGAAAGGCGCAGGCTCTTGCCCTCGGGGTGGTTGTCCTCCGGGTAGAGCACCTTGGTAATTACCTCCGCCATGGCGTTTTGCTCCACGGCCCGCAGGTATTCGCCGCCGTTAAACAGCTTCATGTCAAAGTCCGCCGACTTGGCGGCCCACAAACGCAGCCGGGAAACGCCCTTGCCGTCCTTTCCGGCCACCATCATGTCGTAGGGCTCCGCGATGATCTTGGTGGGATTTTTCAAATTAACGGTGTGATAGGCCCCGTTCCAGGATTCCTCCACCTCGCCGTTAAAGAGCACCTCCACCGATTTTTCCGGATGGGCCTGCAGCCAGATAGAGCCGCCGGGCAGCCAGAAATCGGGCAGCTCGGTCTGCCATCCGTCCACCAGCTTCTGGCGGAAAATGCCGTATTCATAGCGCAGGGAGTAGCCCATGGCGGGGTAGCCCTCCGTGGCAAGCCCATCCAAAAAGCAGGCGGCAAGCCTCCCAAGTCCGCCGTTACCCAAGCCGGCGTCAGGCTCCTGCTCGTAGATCGCGTCCAGTTTGATCCCCATGTCGGACAGCGCGGAAGCCACCGGCTCCTCCAAATTGAGGTTATACAGGCTGTTTTTGAGGGAACGGCCCATTAAAAATTCCATGCACAGGTAATAGATTTGCTTTTTATGTTGTTTTTCCGCCTTTTCCAGATACTCCTTGCGGCCTTGGCTCATCAGGTCGCGCACGATGAGGGCCACGGCCTTGTAGTAGTGCTCATCGCTGGCCTCCGCCGGGGTGACGCCGAAGTTATGGGACAGCTTGGCGACGATTAATTCCCGGATTTCGCTGGCAGAAAGCTTGTAATTCATGGTATGACCATCCTTTCGTTGGACTGGAATGCGGCTGCCGGCTTTTGCAAAAATTCAGCAAACGCCCGGCGCCGCCGTATTTCCATAAATGAAAATTTAACCATAGATTTGTCACTGTACAAAATTGTGAGACATCACCATTATAGCCGAATAGAAAAGGGATTTCAACTATAAGGACCCGAAACGGGAAAAGACCGTGAAAACTGCCAAAAACCAGATGTGTTGGGGCGGAAACCTGTTTTTTCTTCTGCTCCGACATTTGCGTTATTGTTGATAAAAAATCCTGTTTTCTTGTTTATATTACCTAGAATTCCAAATTCGCAGGGAGAATATGACCCTTTTTCTTGGTAAATGTCGCCATTCTAGGGGAAGGGAGCTGTTCCGCCTAGTTTGCCACGCTTGTTTGGATTTATTCTTTCTCCCAGGGGGACGGCGGTTTGTCATGTGGATATTTAGACAAATTTTGTGTTCTTTTATGTATTTAATTTCCGCCATTCCTCCCCTTCAGAGCGAACACAAAAAAAGGACCGCGCCAAAAACGGCGCAGCCCCTTATGCATTTCAATTTATAAAGCGGAACAAAAGCCGGCTTATTCCTCCGCCTCGCCGTCGTCCTCTTCCTTTTGGCTGTCGCCGGGTCCCTGGTCCTCGTCGCTCTCCTCCTCATGGGGAGAACGGGCCAGGGTGACCACCTTGACATCCTCTCCCAAGCGCATCACCAGCACGCCCTTACTGGGACGGGCGCAGATGCGGATGGAATCGGCGGGAATCCGGATAATCACGCCGTCGGAGGCGATGATGATGATATCGTCGTCCAAGTCCACCACCTTGATGGCGGCCACATCCCCATATCTCTCCACATGGTAGTTGGTAAGACCCTTGCCGCCGCGGGACTGCACGCGGTAATCGCTGATTTCGCTGAGCCGCCCAAAGCCTGTCTCGCTGACGGTGAGCACCTTGGCCCCCTCGCGGATTGTGGACATTCCCACCACCTGGTCGCCCTCCTTGAGGGTGATGGCGCGCACGCCCCGGGCGGTGCGGCCCACCACGCGCACGTCGGTTTCATGGAACCGGATGGCCATGCCCTTGCGGGTAGCCACCAAAAGCTGGGCGTCCCCGTCGGTCATGCGCACCCAGGCAAGCTGGTCGCCCTCGTCCAGCTCAATGGCAATCACGCCCCCCTTGCGGGCGGTGTTGTAGGCGTTTAATTCGGTGCGCTTGATGACGCCGTTTCGCGTCACCATACACAGATATTTGTTCTCATCGAACTCGGGCACCCGGATCATGGAGGTCACCCGCTCCTCGCCCGCGATGGGCAGCAGGTTTGCAATGTTCATCCCCTTGCTGGTGCGGGATCCCTCCGGGATCTCGTAGCACTTCAGGCGGTACACCCGGCCCAAATTGGTGAAGAACATCACATAATCGTGGGAGCTGAGCACGAACATTTCCGTCGCCACGTCCTCCTCCCGGCGGGTCATACCGGCCACGCCGCGTCCGCCGCGCCGCTGGATGCGGTAGGTGTCAACCTTCTGGCGTTTCACATAGCCGAACTGGGTGAGGGTGAGCACGCACTCTTCCACTGGGATTAGGTCTTCAATATCCACCTCGCCGCTCACCGCCAGGATTTCGGTGCGGCGTTCGTCGGCATATCTGCCCCGGATGGTCAGCGCTTCCTCCTTGATGATGGCGAGAATGCGCTCTTCGTGGGAGAGAATATCCTTAAAGTCCGCAATTTTGGCGGACAGAGCGGCCAGTTCGTCCTCAATCTTCTGCCGCTCCAAGCCGGTCAATTGGCCCAAGCGCATCTGAACAATGGCCTCTGTCTGCACATCGTCCAGCCCGAACCGCTCGGTCATGCGGGCCTTAGCGGTGGGGCGGTCCTTGGAGGAACGGATGATGGAGATGATCTCGTCAATATAATCCAAGGCGATCTTCAAGCCCTCCAAGATATGGGCTCGCTCCTCCGCCTTGCGCAGGTCGTAAATGGTGCGCCGGCGCACCACGTCCTTCTGAAAATCCAAATAATGAGAGAGCATCTCTTTGAGAGTGAGCGTGCGGGGCTCTCCGTTTACAATAGCAAGCATAATCACCCCGAAGGTGGTCTGCATTTGCGTGTAGGAATACAGTTGGTTGAGCACGATCTGGGGAGAGGCGTCTCTCTTCACGTCAATTTCGATGTGCATGCCGTTGCGGTCGGAATGGTCGTCGATGTTGGAAATGCCCTCAATGCGCTTCTCCTTGACCATGTCCGCGATGCTCTCTATGAGACGCGCCTTATTGACCTGATAGGGCAGCTCGGTGACGATGATCTTAAACCGTCCGTTCGCCTGCTCCACAATCTCGGCGCAGGCGCGCACGATGATGCGGCCTCGCCCGGTGGCATAAGCCGCCCGGATGCCCGCCCGGCCCATGATGGTGGCGCCGGTGGGGAAGTCGGGCCCCTTGATGTGCTCCATCAGATCTTCCAATGTGGCGTCGGGATTGTCGATGAGGCAGCATACCCCGTCGATCACCTCGCCCATATTGTGGGGCGGGATGTTGGTGGCCATTCCCACCGCGATGCCCGTGCTGCCGTTGACCAGCAGGTTGGGAAAGCGGGAGGGAAGCACGGAGGGTTCCTTCAGCCGGTCGTCGTAGTTGGGCCTGAAATCCACCGTCTCCTTATCAATATCGGTGAGCATTTCGGTGGAGATTTTGCTCATTCTGGCCTCTGTATAACGGTAGGCGGCGGGGGGATCCCCATCCACCGAACCGAAGTTTCCGTGGCCGTCCACCAGCATGTAGCGCATGGAGAAATCCTGGGCCAAGCGCACCAGCGCGTCATATACCGACGCATCGCCATGGGGATGGTAACGCCCCAGCACAGACCCCACCGTGTCCGCGCACTTGCGGTACGCCTTATCCGGGCCGATGCCGTTTTCAAACATGGTGTACAGAATGCGTCTGTGCACCGGCTTGAGCCCGTCTCTCACGTCCGGCAGGGCGCGGGATACGATGACCGACATGGAGTAATCGAGAAAGGATTTTTTCATTTCCTTCTCCACGTCCACCTCAATCAGCCTGGAGTTTGGTTCCATCATTTCTTCCGTACTCAAATGAACACCCTCTTTTTTCTAAGCGCCGGAACCGCTGCCCCGGCGTTTGTCTCGAATCGTTCTGTCTGCGTTTGGAAAAGAAGCGTTTTGCCATAAAAGGTCCCGCTCTTTGAAACGCTCCGGCGCGCCGTGCGCAATCATCCGCCCCTATGCCGCCTGCTTTGCGCTGCGGGCCGGGCGGTGTTCACACAGGGATGGAAATGCCGGAGCGATCAAACCTCCGGGGCGGCTGCCCGGCGGCGCGCCAGGCGGGATGACCTCCGCCCAATCGTAAAGAAAGGCCCGTCCGGGGCGGTTTCCGACCCCCTTTGGGCCTGCTTGATCGAATAATTTATTATACCATTTTTTTGACCAAAAGGCAATGATTCCGGCTGCTTTTTGCCCCGCTTTCCAGAGAAAAGAACCCACCGGTATCGACCCTACTTCCGAAGATTTTTCAAGCAAGCAGGGGCAACGCCGGCGCTTGTCGTTTGCAATCCACAAGGGCCGCCTTTCGCTGCAAAACCGGTCCGCAGCAAGGGGACGGGGCAAACGGCAACGGAGGACGCGCCCAGCTCAGCCGCTGTAGCGCTCTCCCATTCTCTCCCGCAGAGCTTGGGTGAACGCGCCGCACTGTTCCTCCGTCATCACCCGTTTGGGGATAAAACGCACCTCGTCCTCCCCGGTATAGAGCAGGTACATCCGCCCATCCTCCACCACCCGATGCAGCAGCTCATAGGGAAGCCGGGCTTCATAGCGGTCCGTGCGGACAGTAAATTCCCGGTCGAAGAGTTCCACCGTCTGGGAAACCAACATCCGGCGGGAGGCTTCAAACTTGACCAACGCCCGCTTTTTTATGGAATAGGGCTGTACAACATCGAAATAGGACATCAAAAAGAGCCCAAAGAAGAAAAGAGCGGCCCAGCAGACGCCCTCCGTCACGCCCGGATTGGTAAACAGGAACAGCGCCGCGCCCAGCCCGGCGGCCACTCCCCCCAGGATGCGCGCCGCGCACTTGGTTCCGGCCGGGGTCTTTAACCGGCCCGCCGCCAGGCTGAAGGCCTGGTAATCCTCCAAGGTGGGCAGATAGCTTGCCACCGCCAACGGTTTTTGATCCGTCATTTTTTGGATCCTCCCTCACGATTTCCTTCGCACATAGCGGCGTACAAAGGTGCGTTCAAAGTGCTCCCGCAGCTGCTCCACCTGCTGATCGGTCAAGCTTCTTTTGGGCAGGATCAGCAGATTGCGGTCCCACCCTCCGGTCAACACGAACAGGCGCGGGGACTCCACGCAGGCGGTGTTGTCGGTCCAATGGCCGGTATATTGCTCCACATCGCTTTTCACCGTGTAGCTGTCCCGATAAAGCTGAACCTCAAACGGCTGTCCCAGCAGACAGTTGGAATCAAAGCATCTTCCGCCCGTCCCGGCCGCCCAGCGGGGGAGATACAATCCATAGTACACATTAAGGCCCGCGCAGGCAAGCGCCAACGCCACGGGCGCCAGCTGCGTGGTAAAAAACCGGGCGTAAAGCGGCAGCACTGCAAACAGAACCAGCCCCAGCAGCAGGAACACAGTCAATTTTTTGATCTCTAATTTTTTCATCCTGCCGTTTTGCTCCTGATCCAGCCGCCACGCCTCTATATATTCTTCCCGGGTGACGGCGGTGCGGACGGAGCCCACGGCCCCTTCATAATATGTGGGCAAACAAATTCCCCTTTCCTGGGACAGACTTCATCCGTTACAGTCCCTTCCCGCGGGGCGTAACCGATCTCTTTTCTGATTCCGGCGGTCGATTCCGGGATAAAGTCCGCGCTTTTATACGTCCCTGCCTCCTATCGGCCTTTTCCAGCAGGGCAATCGGGCATGTTTTCACCTGGTCCGACTGTGCGACGCTTGTTTCTCCTTTGGGAAAACTAGCCCTCCATGGACGATTGCAGCAGGGCGAAAAGATCCGGATTTCTTTTTTTCAGGTTGATGGGGGCGAAGGTGGCGGAGTCCACAAATCCGTGGGCGGTAGCGCCGGTATTGATGGGCTTTGATTCCCCCTGCCGGTACACCTCGTAGGCGAACCGGATGCGGGCGGGGCTCATTTTCTCCACACGGGCCCGAACCATAAGTTCATCCTCATACCTGGCCGCCTGGATGTAATGGCTTTCCATATCAGTAAGGGGAAGCATGATCCCCATTTTTTCCATCTCGGAATAGCGCATTCCCAGCTTCTTAATCAGGTCGGTGCGCGCCACCTCGTACCACACCGGATACACCGAATGATGAACAATACCCATCTGATCGGTTTCCGCGTATCGGGCGACAATCCTGCTTTCAGATACCATGCGTTCCACGTTCCTTTCTCTTTTGGCGGCTTGTTCCGCCGGTTTGCATCCGGAGGTTCCCAAATTTTTGGGGATCTGCCCCCGCTTTCACACCGCTCCAGATACCCCGCCGCCGGCGGGCCGTCTTTTTGCCTACACTCTACAAAACAGGCTCCTCCTGGGGCTGGGTTCCCGCCAACAACATGGCCTGCACGTCGGCCAGCACGTTTGGTTCCACACTGCGCAAAGGAATGCACAGCATCCGTTTTTCAGGGGTGGTGAGCACCATCAGCTCCTCATATTCCTCCAGAATGCTGGTGCCGTCCAGGGGAATTTCCCACTCTCCTTGTCCGCGCCCCACCTGTATCTGGTCGGGGTAGATCTCCACATGCAGTTCTTTGCCGTTTGCAATCCGTCCCGCCTGGCGTTTCATGCCAAAATAAGGCACAAGGCACACCACGCCGATGAGAAGAAGACAGATGACCGCCAGGATCAGACTATTATAATCCCAGTACATAAAATAGGCCGCCCCGCAGCCCACGGCCGCGAGACCCAGAACGGCGCATTCCACCTTAGCGCGCACGCCGGTGGTTTTGCTCACACCGCCGCGCTTGAGGCATTCGTATACCTCCTGAGGCCGCAGGACATAATTCAGCCCGATCCCCGGGTTTATCTCCTCATAGATCTCCGCATCCTCGTCGGGGACGAACTCCGCCTCGGAACCGTCCCAATCGGGGGACTCTTCCTCCTCACGGGCTAGTTCCTCTTCTTTGGCCTGCTCCGCCTCTCTGAGCACCTTGGCGATCTCCTGTTCCAGTTTTCTCTCCTCCTGCCCATCCGATTGAGGGATGGGCTTGCTACTCCCGTAGTCGTCCATTGATGATCTCCTTTATGTATAATTTTTTATTTTATATACTTTTTGTATGATGATTTCTGTTGTCTATTTGTATTGTTTTTATATTTCTATACAAATAGTTTTGACTTCGATTCTTTATTCTATGACGGGGGCTTTTGGTTGGTTTCCCAACCTGATGTCTTGTCATAGATCCCTATGTTCTATTGTATCCGCTGCCGCGGGGGCCTGGGCCTTCTCCATCCGAGCGCATAGGTTTGGGTATGATGGCGATTTGAACGGCGTAGACGTTCACTCTGAGCCATCATTCCACAAGGCTTCACCTAGAAGACCCGCCGCAGCGACCTTTAGGGGTTCTCCAAGGGGGTGAAACCCTCTTGGACGCACTCTTTGCGTACTTTCTCTTGCGCAAGAGAAAGTATGTGCCCCCGCGGCATGAGCGGGTACA
>JAAWNT010000046.1 GCA_022799115.1 Clostridiales bacterium
CTTTGCTTCCTTTCTTGTACGAGCAAGAAAGGAAGGCCCCCGCGGCAGCGGATGCAATACAACATAGGGATCTATGATAAGACTTCAGGTTGGGAAACCGACAATAAAAACTTACCAAGGAACAAAAAAACAAACCGCCGTAGAAAAACCTAACAACGGTTTGTTGGTGAAAGCAAGGTAGAATTCAAAGGGGATTTTTTATGTAAAAAGACAATAAAGATGGATAAACTGTACTTTAAAGTACAGTTTATAAGGTTAAATGTATAGAGCAAAAACACCCTTAGTGAATAGTCTTGAAAGACCTTTATTCCCATCATATAATGATCCTAAAAACAAGTTAAATTTGGGTTTTGGAATCCCTCATAATAAAAATACCGTCATAGTCACAATTTAATACCTCAGCGATTTTCCGACACTCAGATTCTGTAAAATCATCCTTTTTTAACTTATTATATAAGTTGCTACCTTTATAGCCAAGTGAATCGCTTAAGTCCTTGATAGTCATATTACGTTGCGTCAGAATGGTGCGGATTTTATTAGACATACTCATGTGAAGATATACCACCTTTAGTTGACTTTATAGCATAAAAAGATTAAATTACATAGTACAATGTAAAATATTTAAATAAATGTAAGAAAGTAGGGGTTTTATGCAAGAAGAACAGATTTTTGATGGCGAAATCTTTCGCCACAACAACACCCGCTTCGCGGGAATCGCAAATCGCTTAAACCTGCAAAGTTTATCAACCTTCCTCCGCGACGGCATGGACCGAGGTCAATTCAACCACGCCTCCTACCAGGAAAGAGAAGAGGCCGCCCAAAGGGAGCTTCGCTCCCTTCTCGCTCCCCACATCGGGGAGAACGAGGTTGATAACTTTATGGAGGACCTTCAATCCAGCCTCTGCGAGATGCAGGACGTGCAATTCTCATTGGGAATGAGAACCGGCGTAAAACTCGCGGTCCTTCTCACCGGCGGCTTTGAGGACGACTTCTAAACACCTAAAAATTCATGGGGCTTTTAGTGAACAAACTTCACTAAAAGCGTCACCATCCATCCAACCCCGCCCGCTGCATGGCGCCCATCACCTTGGCCTTTAAGTCGGGATAGCTTTTTGCAAGCTCCGCGATCAGCAGCTTGGTCTTTTGCCGGGCGGTTTCTCCGTCCGCCGGGCATTGGCTCTTGCATACCGGCAGATGGTTTCTCCGGGCCGCCGCTCGCACGTCGCCCTCTTCACAGAAGATCATGGGCCGGATCAGGGTCAGCTCCTTCCGGGACAGATAGGATCGTGGGGAAAAACACCCCAGAGAACCGCTTTCCAATAAATTCAGGAAAAAGGTTTCCACCGCGTCGTCGTAGTGGTGCCCCAGGGCAATGCGGTCGCAGCTCGCCTCTTTGGCCATGTTGTGCAGCATCCCCCGGCGCATTCGGGCGCAAAGGCTGCACGGGTTTTTCTCCCGGCGCTCCTCAAAGATGATGCGCCCCAGGCTGCTGCGGCGAATGTGATAAGGCACCCGCAGACGCCGGCAAAGCTCCTCAATCTCCCGGTAATCGGTGGGCTTGTCCTCAAACTGAGGATCCACCGTCAGGGCGGTCACGGTAAAGGGAACGGGATAATAGTCCCGAAGCCCGCTTAACGCGCACAAAAGTACCAGGGAATCCTTGCCCCCTGACACCCCCACCGCCACCCGGGAACCCGGTTGGATCATCTGATAGCGCTCCATGGCGGCGCGCATTTGTCCCATCAGCTTTTGCACAGAAGTTCCTCCATCAACATGTAAATCGGGTAGACCGCGGGCGGCCGTTTATGGTTACCGGTTTTGCCTCCAAAAGATGATCTTTGCGATGATGATTACCAGCAGCACCACGCAAGCGATCACGCCCAAAGTAATCAAAAGCCCTTTCATGTCCATCCACTCCTTATCTGTTTAACATACCATTCCTTCATGGGATTTGTCAATCAAAAAAACCGGGACCGCTCACGCGTTTGTGAACGGTCCCGGCTTTTCTTTCTGTGAAAAACAAAGGATCCATCAATTCAGAGAGCACAAGGAAAAACAGGGAATCAAGAACGCATAATTTGAATCAACAGCCGTATGCAACCGGGGTTGAGAACCAATCGAAGCGGCCGTTTTCAAGAAGAAATTAAGAGTTCTCCTCCACCTTCCCAAAATAAATCTCATACCAAACCAAGAAAATATAAATGGTCCACACCTTGCGGCTGTTGTCCCACTTGCCGGTATAGTGGTCGTCCAAAAAGCCTACCAACACGTCGGTGTTGAAGAACTTCTCCGCCGTAGGGGATTGGAACATGTCCTTAACCACCTTGTAATACTTCTCATCCCGCAGCCATACACGGGTGGGCACCGGGAATCCAAGCTTTTCCTTCTGGGCGGTTTCCGGGGGCAGATGGCGCAGCGCCGCCTGGCGCATGGCGTATTTGGTGTTCTTTTTATTCACACGCAGACGGGTGGGAATAGTGGATGCCACCTGGAACACCTCCTTGTCCAGGAAGGGAACCCGCAGCTCCAGAGAATTAGCCATGCTCATGCGGTCGGCTTTTAAAAGAATGTCTCCCACCATCCACAAATTGATATCCAAATACTGCATTTTCGTGACGTCGTCGTAATCCTTGACCCGGTCATAGTATTTTTTGCACAGATCCTGGGGCCGGGTGGCGATGGAGGGATCCTTTAACAAGGCGCGCTTATCCTCCTCACTGTACATAAAGGCGTTGCCGATGAATTTTTCTTGGGTAGACCGGGAGCCCCGGATGATGAAGCTGCGTCCCCGGAAGAAGGGCATGGGCTTGACGAGTTTTGCCAGTCCCCGGCGGATGCAGCCGGGCAGCAGCTTCTGATACAGGTGGAACACACGGGGCTCGTTGTACACCGTGTAGCCGCCGAACAGCTCGTCGGCCCCCTCACCGGAGAGAACCACCTTCACATATTCGCTGGCAAGCTTGGAGACAAAGTACAGCGCGATGCAGGAGGGATCGGCCAAGGGCTGGTCCATGTGATACTGCACCTTGGGAATGCTGCTCCAAAACTCCTCAGAGGAGATCAGCTTGGTGTGGTGATCCACCCCAATCTTGTCCGAGAGGCGCTTGGCCCAGCTGATTTCATTATATTTTTCCCCAAAATCAAAACCCACGGTAAAGGTTTTCTGATCTGCAAAATAGGTGGACACATAGCTGGAATCCACCCCGCTGGAGAGAAAGCAGCCTACCTCCACATCGCTGATCTTGTGGGCGTTTACGGAGTTTTCAAAGACCTCCTCAATCCGGTTAACGGCCTCCTCTTCGGTGAGGGTGTCGTCGGGATGGAACCGTGCCTCGAAATAGCGGGTGGTTTCCACCTTGCCGTCTTTATACCACAGGTAGTGGCCGGGCAGCAGACAGTAAACCCCGTCGAAGAAGGTCTCAGGGGGCGCCGCGTACTGAAAGGAAAGATAGTTGTCCAGGGTGCGATAGTTAAACTTTTTCACAAATCCCGGGAACTGTAGGATGCTCTTAATCTCGGAGGCGTACACAAAGTGATCGCCCACCTGGGTATAGTGCATGGGCTTGATTCCGAAAAAGTCCCGGGCGATAAACAGGGAGCCGTCCTTCTTATTAAAAATCGCAAAGGCGAACATCCCCCGCAGGCGGGGAAGCAGCTCCTCCTTCCATTCCTCAAAGCCGTGGATCAGCACTTCGGAGTCGGCATGAGTGTAAAATTGGTGGCCCTTTCCGACGAGCTCTTCCCGCAGCTGCTGATAATTGTAGATTTCTCCATTGAACATCAGCACCAAGGTTTGATCCTCGTTGTAGATGGGCTGGTGTCCCTGGTCCAAGTCGATGATGCTCAGGCGGCGGAACCCCATGGAGATCCTCTCGTCGGTGTAAAATCCCTTGCTGTCCGGGCCCCGGTGGGTGATTACCTCGGTCATGGATTCCAAAACCTGGTCGCGGTCGATGATCTCACCGGTAAAACCACATAGTCCACACATGTTATGTTACTCCTTTGCCTTTATTCGACCCTTTGCGAGAAAAGGCCGCGTTCATTCGTTTTCTTTATCATACGGTATTCTGAAGGTTATTGTAGCAGATTGCGCAAAAGGTTGCAATGTAAAACTGTTTTCTTCGGAAAGGGGGCGGCCGCCTCCATTTATAAAAGGCGCGTTTCATAAAACCGGCGGCGGGCGGCAATTCCGTTTGGCTCTGAACAAACCGGCAAGAAAACCGGTCGTTAGAAAAGTTGGGCGGACCCTACCAAAACAGACATTTTGTGCATTCGGAATCGTCTATATTGATTGGGTAACAATAGTATGGGACGCAATTCGCAGGATTAGGCGAAATCATTTGGAAAGTTTTCTCTCCGGCATTTGATGTTCTTCAACAGGCTGCGAACCGATTGCCCGACCCCAAGGAGTTTGTTCCTGCGGGCTGGTATGGGGGCGCCGGAGAAAACCTTTCAAACGGCGAAAGGACGGTAAAATGAATGAAAAAGGGCTTTTTTGAGGGCTGGTATTTTAAAATGCAAAAGGGAGAACACACACTGGCGGCAATTCCCGGATATCACCAGATGGAGGATGGATCGGGACAGGCGTTTTTACAGCTGATTATCGACCGCAAATCTTACTATTTCACATACCCGAAGCACCAGTTCAGCTTTATGCGCAATCCCTATGAAATCATTGTGGACAAGTGCATTTTCACCAAACGATCCGCCTCCTTCTTTTTACACCAGCCAGGGCTGTGCCTGAAGGGGGATGTGGGCTTTGGGCCTCTCGCTGAGATCGCCGCTTCCCGCTTCAGCCCGGATATCATGGGGCCGTTTTCTTATCTGCCCTTCCTGCAATGCCGTCACGGCGTTCTCAGCATGGGGCACACGGTGACGGGAAGCGTCAGCGTCAACGGGGAAATCATTGACTTCACCGGTGGCAGCGGCTATCTTGAGATGGACAGAGGCGTTTCTTTTCCCGATCGCTGGACCTGGGCTCAGTGCAACAGCTTTCCAAGCGGGGCCCGCATGATGCTGGCCGCCGCCACGGTCCCCATATGCGGGTTGCGCATGCAAGGGGTCATCGGCGTGGTGATGGCCGGGGGCAAGGAATACCGCCTGGCCACCTACAACGGGACAAAACTCAAAAAGGCGGTATTTCAAAACGGCAGAGCGGAGCTTGTGGCAGCCAACCGGAAATACCGGCTGGAGCTCACCATGACCGATTATGAGGGACAGTCTCTGATGGCCCCAGTCAACGGGGCGATGTCCCGCCCGTTAAAGGAGTGTATTTCCTGCAACATGCATATAAAGTTGTTTGAAAGGAACCGGCTGATCCTGGAGGACGACGGCCGCAACGCGGGCTTTGAGTGGCAGATGGAAAAGCAAAAGACTGCAAGCCCTGAGCCGCTGCGCCCCATTTCTCTGGAGAAGGGGCATCCCCAGAAATCCTGACCGACAATCGGCGATAAAACAAGCCTGCGTTTTCTGAAAAAAACGCAGGCTTGTTTTTCCTCAAATGGGGGAGAATGGGGGTCGCTCGGATCCACAATGAACCGTCTGCCGTCAAGCATTGGTGGTGCGAATATAAAATTGGAGGTTATTCAGCTTAGCATCCCGCTGGATGTAGTAGTGAATCTGGTTGGCTTGGTGCTGTCGGCTGTTGTCCGCCGGCCAGTCATCGGGGTTGCGCGCAAACCCTATTTCACCCAGGATATCCTCCCGCTGCTCCGGAGAAAGAGAGGGATCCACCACGTTCATGGCGGCCAGCACGTCGGTTTTCCATTCCTCAAACATGGCGTCATCCATGTTTTCCAAAGGGCAGGATAGGTAGATCACACCAATGTATTTTTTGTCGTTATCGCACTGTATGCTGTAGAATTGCCGGTTGTCTCGGATGAAATTAAAAATGGTGCCGCCGGCGTTTTCCAGCTCAATCTGACGATCCTTTTTGGATATGCTGTTAAACAGCTCCTGAAATTGACCGGCGGTCATGTTAAGCAGGGGCTGCTCTGCAATGCTGTTAAATTCCGCCTGAATCACTTGCCTGGGGTTTTCGCTGGGAAGTCTATCCGGCCTCTGCTCTTCCTGTTTGCCGCCGCAGCCGGTCAATGCGGCGCAGGCGATGACAGCGCAGAGCAGCAGGACGCATCGCTTTTTCATAACATTCCTCCTTTGTTCCTTTTAGTATAGGAGGAATGTTTGATATTGTCAACAATATATATACCGAAACAAAAGAAAATATCATAGTATCTGTACAAAACCGCCGGCGTGAATTGCAAAAGAATTTGAAAGGCGGTTGAATTTGTTTCCGCCTGGGAAATGCTTGACGCGGACAAAGGCCGCAGAGAATTCTCTTGCGGCCCTTTACTGAATAAAATTCTTTGCGTGATAAGTGGGATATTGTCCCGCCCTTGCCTTTGGAATTCGGGGGACGGAGATCGTCCCTAAATGGGGATTATTCCTCTACAATGTGATAAGAGAGATTTTCCCACAACAGGAGAGTCCCCTCTTGGATATCGATGGGCAGGAGCGCGCGGGCCACTTGGTTGCACGCGCCGCCGTCTTGGGGCCGTAAAAAGGCGTAGTCGCCGTCAATCTTTTCCACTGTGTATGACATGGGTGCAAATGGATCCAATTTTCCTTCCTCCTAACGCTGTTTTATATGTTATGATGCAAACCGCCCATAAAATATGGGTTAGAGAGTGAGACCGTGGCGTTGACGATAGTCGGCCAGCAGCAGGTCCACCATGCGTCCGTAACTTTTAACCCCGTCCTCCTGCTTATTGGCCTTGAGATAGGAGTCGTTAACTTGGCTGGAAATTTCAGCCACAGGGCCTTCAAACTGCTTCCAATAGGCGCTGTTGGCCGCCAGATCCCTGCGAACTCCATCGCTGAGCAGGGCGCTTGCTTCCCGCCATGCCTGCTGATCGGCGCGATAAAGAGCGTTTTCCACATAAGCGTAAGCAAGCATCACTCCGGAGTACTGGAAATCCGGACTGTCGCTTTGAAGACTTGCCAGATAAGCGATAAAATTGGCCTCATCCTCCCGCATATAACCCCGCAGATGAGTGAGTTCATGACACATGGTGGAAGGCAGGTTATAGTAGGGGATATCCACATTGACATTCGCCTCACAGGTGAAGGGGATGAAGATCCCGGTAATTTGGCAGTAGGACATGAGCCGGGAGGCAACCACCGGTTTTGGCTGTCCGTATCCCCGGGTTAAAGTGGGAAAACGCGCGGCAAGCTTATCATAGGCGGTTTGGGCCTCCCGGGCCACCTGGAAGGAATCGGCAAAGGAGGAGGCCGCCACGCCGGAGGAGTCTTCCTTGATTTGCTCCCGCAGAGAAGAAGCCGTTTCCGCCAGCTCCGCACAGAGGCCCTCAAGCTGATCCACCGGAGAAGCCTGCACACTCAAACCGCTCACCTGCGCAAAGGGATAGCGGTGATAATTGATCCCGCACAGCAGCGCATAGGAGGCGTATACCACCGAAACGGCGCACAGGATACTGACCGCTGATTTGCAGGCGCATAAAGCGCGTTCACCCTTGCGGCGTACAATCCGGCGAAGGGCGAAAAACAGGTAGACAAGAATGGCGGGAAGTAAACATAGGGCTGCCAGCTCTGCAACAGAAACCGGCAGCAAAGAGGCAATAAAATTAACCGCCCGGGAAAGCGCAGGGTACACCGTGACGGCATACCATTCGGCAAAAGCCGGGGAATAGGAAGCGGTCAATGTGAGAGCTAGGGCGGCCGGGATGCACAGCAGCAGCCAAATCCGTTTCAGAGATACTATTTTTTTCACAGGAGGCCTCCTTGATCGGGTGAGAACAAGACGAAGAGCGGACAAGTGGAGCGGTGATCCACAGATTGGAAGTTGGGATGACGGACGCTTCGACCGGAGTGATTCCATTTGGAGGTTCCGGTCCTTTCCAATGGCGCGCAGCGGCTACCATTTGGAGCGGCAAACCCGTTCAACCCCGGATTCGGCGCGCATTTTGAGAAATATCCGGTAAATCAGGTCGATGAGCACGCCTATGAGGATACCCACGGCGTAGCAGATCAGGTCGCTGACCAGGAAATCGAAGCCCAGCACCAATCCGCCAAGGGTGGTGGCGCGAATAGCGTCGATCCATTCCGCGTGGTAGAGCTGGGAAAACTCGATGCCGTAGCTGAGCGCAAGGGCGCATAGAGCGGGCAGCCAAGGACCAGCTCTTCGAATAAACAGAGCGAACAGTAGGAACGCCATCCATCCAAACAGAGTATCGCCGGCATATTGGCCGATAAACTCAGGGAGATATTGCTGATATTGACGGGATGCGAGCCCCAGAATGATGACCACGATGAGCGTGAGAAGCACAGCCCACCATTGGCGTTTGCATTCGGGTTGCTGGTAGCGAGGCATGTTGACACCTTCCTTTTTATTTTTTGAATCCTTATTGAGTGGTTTTTGTTGGTTTCCCAACCCCTGGTTTTTTAATTTTATGCTTTTTATGGGTTTCCCAACCTATGATAGATCATAGATCCCTTATGTTGTATTGTACCCGCTCATGCCGCGGGGGCACGTACTTTCTCTTGCGCAAGAGAAAGTACGCAAAGAGTGCGTCCAAGGGGGATTCACCCCCTTGGA
>JAAWNT010000016.1 GCA_022799115.1 Clostridiales bacterium
TCGAATTTCAGCGTCCAATTGGCGGAGGCCGCCAGCTGGGCGTCGGTGGGGGATTCGCTCCAACCGGAGGAGGGAACCTTGAAGGAGAAGCCGTTGGGATGAATGGTTTCACGGATGCGGGTATACAGGGTTTCCTGGCCGCCGTTTTTCGCGGGATCATACTGCGTGTCGTTGGGGCGGTCCAGCCGCGCGTTGGCCGTGCGCAGCACGCCGTTGCCCAGCAGATAGGTGGTATATTTCTTCAAATCTTTGTTAGCGCCAGCGCCGCCCACGTCGGCAACCGGCACGCCGTCGTCGATCACCACGGTGTACCCGCTCATGGAGGCCAGTTTCATGGGGCGCTGGATGCCGTTGGCGTCGGTTTGCTTCCAGTATTCCAAAAGTTGCTTGTTCTCCAGAGTCTTAGCCACGTTGGAATGCATGATTACCAGTGAAAACTCCGACTTGTTATCCCCCAGCGCCTGGGTGGCCAGATCGTTGAGGTCGGTGTCGCCAATGATGTAAGGGGTGGCGGTTGCGGAGCACAGATCGGCAACGTGGTTGTCGTGCCAGGCCTTGGCGTTGCCCGACGCGCCGGTCACTCCCATCACAGCCCCAATGATTTTCAGCATGACGCCCTGCCGGTATTTTTGCCAATAGCGGGCGATGCTGCGGGCGATATGGCCCATCGGGTCGTTGCCCACCAGCTCCGAAGTAAAATTACGGGCGGTGAAACCTTTGGCCCGGCCAAACACCACACCGGTCTGACTGTCGCCGCCGGTTTCGGTGGCCGTGATATCGGTTTGGCCGTCGTAGTTCACCGGATCGCCGTCCAGGATGTTGTAGAACGGCACGGTGTAAATGTTGCCCTTGCCCTGAATTTGGGAGGCAATCACGCCGTCCTGCACCATAGCGCCGCTGTTCAGAATTGCCGTTCTTGTGGGGTCGGGCGCTTCGCTCCACGCGTTATAAAATAATTCCTCGTCAAAGGGGAAGCCTAAAAATGTTCCTGCCATAAATTAATTTCCTCCTGTCTAGTTAGACTTTAGCGATTTGTATTCGTCTGGCCTCTGTTTTTTAAAGTTGTATTGATCCATATATGAGAGTTTACTGAATTCTTCTGATGTCATAGGTTTATCTGTTGTGCTGTGGTTGCGCTGAAAGTTACCAATCCCGCCGGTCCCACCGGAGGGTTCCGCCTCAAACTGTGCGGCGTAGGTCTCCTTGACAGTCTTAAGCAGGCCGTCTTTGTCTTTGAGATCGCCACTGTCGACAAACTCAACGCTGTCACCCAGTTTCCACATAATGTATTCGGGATCTTTGCATCCGGACTCCTGTAACGCGGATTGAAGCGCCCAATGCTGTCGATCCTTTACACGGGCGGTTTTTTCGGCGGCGAGATCGTTTTGCAGCTGCTTGACGTCGACTTTTTCAAGCTCTACGATTTTGCTGTTTGCGGTGTTGAGATCCACCCAAAGCGTATCAACCTCGATTTCTTTGTTTTTTAACCGGGTTGCATACACTCCGATTTCGGTCATGTTCTGGTCTAATACTTTGTCAATAACGTCGTTTTCCAGCCCCAGACCTTCTAAAAATTTGCGTTCCATTTGGTTCCTCTCGGCACTTCGCTTTTTTTGCGTGGGGCGCTCCACATGTGCCCCCGTAGTTTTGCGACTTCGGGTCGGTCAAAAATTGAGCGTGAAAAAAGCGCCCCAGTATAATAGGCGCTTGATTCTGAATATAAAAATAGCAGCCGGTTAGGGCTGCTTTTCTGTGTATTGAATCCCCCCGTCACCGGGGACGGGATGATTATGTAAAATTCGATTGCTGAGTATATCTTTGGGGATCCCGGCGGGGAAGGCATCACATTTCCCGAACCCGCGGTGATGTCTACACGAATTACATTGGCAGGGTATTTCCCCGGGCGCCATAGAAACACGAACTAAAAACCGATCATGGCTGGATAGATTCTGATACGCTTTTCCACGCTCATTTTCAGGCAGGGCCCAAAATTCATTCAATGTCATTTCTTTATCCTTCCGTCATGTATATTGTATTTCCCTCTACCTTTGTCACCCAGAATCCCGTTTGCCGCATGAACAGTATTTCGCACTCGTTCGGGTTATATATTCTGATATCCCGGCCCGATTTACTTGTTATGACAAATTGAATAGGCATACTCGCGTCATAAACCTCTGTTCCAGTGGATAGGTATGATGAATATTCGTGATAGGACCCTACGGCGTAGCCTTTCAGGTAATCGTCGATATCATCTATTTCCATGTCGCTCAAGGATCGATAAACTGTCCCTTCATAGCTGGGAAATTTTTCGAGGGCAGAATCCAAATCCCGAACCAGTTGGAGCTGTTCTTCGGTCAATGGGAGACTGTGGCGCAAAGCATAGTTTAGTTTATAGCTGCCACTACTAATATAGTCATTGAGCGCGTACTGCTCTGAATTGGATAAAGCAATTGTATCACAGTTCGGCCTAGACAACAACCACCGATCAAGCGCCGGATTGTCACCACCGGCTGCCCAATCACCAAGTTCCGCGCCAATCTCCTCGTAGCTCTTTGTTATTACCGCAATGAGGGTACACATACCGTTGGGGTGATCCAATGGTACGCTGTCTTTTCCAAAAAATTTGCCGTCTCGTTCCATACAGATAGGGCAGGTCCGGCCTGAGTTGGAGGATAGCCATTGATATCCCTCTACAAATGGATTATCGCGGGTTGCCCGTACAAACGCGAGCTGGTAAGCATGAGTGATCGATGTTCTCGCTAAGCGCTGAGTATTGTAATCCACTTGGCGATTGACGCTGGGATAAACAACGCCCCAATTCCAAGGCTTTGCCGCCTGTGGATTTAGGTAATGCTCTAGATCTTTGGCAAGCGCAACGACGGATTTTTGCTGTAGGATTCCCCGGTTGATGATGGTCTGGATATCCAGGTCATATTTACGTTGATAAGCCCATATCCGCTCTGATAACCCGGCGAAGTCCTTATAAACCCCTCCGTGCATCAGCTCATCAACCACCTGCTGAGGTATATGTGAGAACACGTCCCGAAATCGATCAGATAGCTGTGGCGCAATATTGCGATAAAAGCGGTATTCCGCTGATACTGTTGCTTGAGCGATTGAGTGTACAGAACCGGATACAATGCCGCCGATTTTCTTGAATAGGTCATTGCTAGCATTTTGTAAGGACGTAGTGTAATCCCGCAACCAGCGGTACTTAAGAGATTTCTTATTGTGCTTTTTTTGCTCTGCTTTGAGATCTTCAGCAATAGCCTGATAAAGCTTTGCAATCCGCATTTGCTGGTCGCGTGTAATTCTGATACGCAATCGCTGGGTCTCGGATACAAGATCGAGATAATTACCTAGCCGCCCGGACATTATGCACCTCCCGTTAAGCCGCCGGCGAAGGTATCCTCAAGAATTTGCCGCTCTCGCGCCATTTGATCTATTTCAGCATCCGCCTCTTCCGGAGACATCCCTTTACGGTCCGGCCCGCCCCACTTGATAAGATAGGACTTGATTGACCGGGCTTTATTGCCGACTTCGGACAGATCTAGCTCCCGTTCCGCGTCCTCATCTTCGGGCAAAGGGTATTGGTTGTCTATGGTTATGTCATGTGGTGCTGGAGTAAAATCCCCATAGACTTTGCGTAAAGAGGGGTATACTTCGGCGGCGTATAAAATCGTTTCTGCAAGCCATTCCAACGCGGGGCGCCAAGCATTCATCTTTTCTTCGCAACGACAAATAAGCGGCCAATACAGCGCTTTCAGGCCCTTGCCGCTGGTGATGATTGATTTTGTGCTGTCTAAGTCTAAATCGGGCACACCGGTCAGATCATGCATATCCCGCTTAAGATTGGCCAGGGTGTTATGAAATGCCTCTGAGTAAGCAAAGTCATTAGAGAGCGTCTCCACTTGGACCGTTGGTGCGTTACTATCTCCAGGTGCCTGAGCCGGATCCGCCTGTATATCCCACACTGCACCCGGCTTGCGGGCGAAGGATTTACTGCACTCAGGCTTTACTCCGGACATCCAGGTGATTTGATTCATGCCGCCGCGCAGAGTATCGATGTTGCCGGATTTTAGCCGCCCGTACCAACTGTCATCTTTTTTCAGATCTTCGATCTCACTGATGCCGTCGGTATCCCCAGAAAGGCCATCGTTAACAATCACATAGGCCGGGATGCGATCAAGGCAGGTATCTGTATTTACCTTAGCGTCATAACCGCTGATGGTCTCGCCATATCCATCTGTAATCCGCTCGCTGACTTTGCAGCATCCTTGTTCCATCCAATATTTTTGCACCCAGATTCTTTGGCGGTCTCGATCCTCATCGTCTTGTAAGGTGTAAAAAAATGCAACGCGCTCAATGGTGTCTATGTCGTCAAGCGCAGTCTCGTAAACAAAACCATCTGCGGGCACAAATACAATACGCAGCTTATCCTCTGCGATATTCACCTTTAAAGAAACACGAGCACCAATAAGGCAATCTCTTGCCCCTTTGATGAGCTTATCTGGCCACCTGTTATCCTTTAGCACGGCGTTCAGATAGGCCTGCATAGCCGCCTCGTTGGGCTTACCGTTTTCGCTTTTAGGCTCTTCCGGGCAGATAACACGGATTTCTGGTGGCTTACCAAACATAAATTGTGCCTCCCGGCGAATGTTCTTTTTAATCTGCTTTGAGGGAAGCACCGCAGGCGTATAATCGCCGCTGTTATCCACTTCAAAGTCAGCGCCATGCTCATAGATTTGATAATATTTTTCTGTTTCCCCAAACTTTCTGAGCGCCTCTGCTCCATATGGGCCAATAAGCTCCTGATAAATAAAAATTGGTATCAAAGTGTCACCTCCCATATTTTAGGTCGCTGTAGATTGCATACCGAATCGCGTCCTGCACATCGTCGTTTGTTTTTATCGGTTCGTCAGCACCAGGTTTCCAAACGTAGCTATAAATTTCGTCGGGGAAGCGTTTGACATTTTCGCGGACAATAAAGAGACGACTCTGTTTATATAGCCTCGCAACCTCTGAAATACCGGCCATTACATCCTTGCGGGCATTTAGAGCCCGAAGTTCGGCTACACGCAGCTGCTGGATCAAATCCGGCCTTGCAGCGTCACAATAAAAATTGATGCAGCCCAGGTTTGCCTTGATTTTTAACCCAATATCAATCCAATCCTGAATATGCCGGTGTTGTGCAGCCCACTCATGGATCAGATAATACCGGTTATCCTCCGTTTTTCCAATGAGGACAAAAACGCCGTAGTGCTCCCAGCCAAAGTCCACCCCTACAAACCAACGTGTTATCTCATCCAGAGGGACCTGATCCATACTGATATAGTGGACGCTTTGGTCAAAGTCTGGATATACAACCCCGTCAGCGCTTACCCAAGCGCCGTTGATGTTGCGGTCGTAAAACATGCCTGACGGGGTGGACGCCTTTATTTCCTGTCGGTAGCGCTCAGAAAGGAATGTATTATCGTCTAGTCGCCAGGGTATCTCCACGATTGTTTTGCCGTCTGCTTTGTCGATGTAGTCTTGCTTGAGCCAATGCGCCGGATCAGCCGGGTTGGTATCCATCAATATTCTTGCGCCTTCGCCGGAGCATCGGGACTTGATCTCGTCAAACACCTCGACGTTTGAGACGCTAGCCTCGTTGATATAGGCGCCCCAAGCTGTCATGCCTCTGATGCGGCCCAAGTCGTTGATCTTAGAATGCCCGAAACAGCAAACCTGCACGCCAAACAGATGAAACCGGTTGAATTTATCGAATTTAAAGTTGATCCCATACTTTCCGGTCAATTCATTGAGCACGTTTCTATGAACGCTACCGAGGTCAGACGCAGCAAGGATGTACTGAGGGTTGGAAATGCCAGCAGCAAACGCATGTTCACGCGTGCGCTGAAGCTCATACAGAAACAAGTCGTTGTCCAAGACGGTTTTTCCGGATCTCTTAGCTCCGTGGTTTATGAGCATAAAGTAGTCTTGCGTCATGGCACGCCGTAGAACATCCTGCTGCTTTTGATGGTATAGCCGATCAATCCCCATTTCTCACGGCTCCTTCTAAGGCTTTTAAGTAGTCTACCAAACGATCTTCGGCAGACTGACTGCTTGCACCTGAATCAAACAACCCCAAATGCTTACCCAGTAGTTCCAGAGCTTTGACCTTATCGGCGATCTTGACTTCAACGCCTGATTGTGTTTCCTTGATGGAGATAACCGCAGCTTTTTGCTGAGTCGTGAGGGAGTCTGTGCTCTTTAGCGCCACACGCCCTGTAGAGTCGATACTTGCGTAATCGGTACCCTTGGCAAACCCGATACTGGCTAGCTCTTGGAGAACTCGGTCCTGAGTGATCTCTGTGCGGCGCTCACGATCAAGATTGCGCTTCTGCACCATTTCCTGTACTTCAACTTTTTTCAACAGCCGCTGCCCTGTGCTATAGGCGGTTTTCTTGCTGTATCCCGCACGGACGGCTGCCTGTGTGGCGTTTAAATCAATTAAGTATTCGTCTACAAAACGTTTTTGTTTTGGCGTCAGTTTATTTCTGGCCAAGCCTCACCACCTCTCAATTCAATAAATTCACATCGATTTCTTTGTGCAATCACCTCCCGCCTCATCAGGAGGCCTTGCTTTCTTCCAATATGGGCAAACAAGCCGTGAACAAAAGTCCCGACCTGTTTCGCTTTTGTTGTTCCACGGACATTTGCCGTTGCGTGGACAGTAATGATGTTTCACGGCTTGCACCTCCCAGGGTAAAAGAAACAGCGTCCCGCCGAAGCAAGACGCTGGGAATATTTTTGACGGGGGCCGCCGGGAATCGAACCGGGCTTTCCATCGACGTCACTCGATGGCGTACCAACCGCCCCGCAAAAATCCAGCTCAGACCCGCATCAGAGCCGGATTCATTTGTTATACGATAGCGTGGGCTACATGCCCTTCAACGCGATAGATTGCCTAAATCATAAGCAACCACATCCTTTTACATGAAATGTATTTAAGAAAGAACACGCTGTCAAAATATCCCGCCCCTCGATTAGGAGAGGTGGGATACTTGAAAGAAAGGAGTGAAAAAGATGTTAGCTAGTTATCCTAGTATGAATTTTACCATGCCGAAAACGGACAAAACGGATAATTTAATTTTTTTCTAAATATCGATCTACCATCTTTCTAGGCGTGCTTTCATCATAGCTCCCAATCTTAAACGCGATTTGTTGCCAACTTTTATTTTTTAAAAATCGAAGTTTGAATACGGCTCGTGTGGTAATATCGTCAACAGTGTCCATCCACTGTTCAGCAGCTTGCAGTACCGTCTCACAATGTACGATCTCATCTCCTTTGATCTGCAATTCCGCGCGGGCTTTGATGTATCCTTCTGTATCCACAATCCCTCGGATCGTCATAGGGCGCTTGTTGTAGGGCTCCTCAGCTTTCGAGGAGAATACGCAATCAGTCATTATGTACGACTGCGCCACTTCGGCTAGTTCCAAATACTCTTGCTTTAGTCGCTTAAGCTCGGAACCCATTTTGCGAATCTGGTTTAATTGCTTTTTGGTGTACACACTACGTTTCCTCCTTTCGGCGCGTCTTTTCCAGCCGGGCCAACTGATCGGCCAGCTGCATATTTGTCTTATAAAACGGGCATTGGTAGCAGTCCTGCTCCTTAAGCGCCACACAAACGTTTAAGCCTCGGTAAGCGAAGCAATCCTTATGTAATACCATGATTAATCCTCCTTCTTTACCAAAAGTTCCACAAGTCTACATACCCCACAACAGACAATTAGCGCAATGATTACCTCTTGCATTTACTTTTCTCCTTAGCTTTTTTAATTTTAGCTTTCAGCGCCTGCATCAACGACTCTTGGGTATCGCCTTTTGCATGCAGCGCGTCCACTACCATCTCGTCCATACCTTTTTGTACCACCAGCATGTGGGAGATTACCGGGTATTTTTGGCCCTGGCGGTACAGTCTGGCATTGGCCTGTTGAAATAGTTCCAAATTCCAATTGGGGTAGCCAAACCATATGCAGTGCCGTCCGCCTAATTGGAGATTGAGCCCGTATGCGCAACTAGCCGGATGAGCTAAAAGGATATCGACTTCCCCAGCGTTCCAGTCTCGCTCATCTGTAGGGCTCTGGTACACCCGTACCCGTAACGGCGTATTGGCCAACGCCGCTAACAGCCGGTCACGTTCATGCTGGAACCAGTAAAACACCAGCGCATGTTCACCGTGTAGTTGCTCCACTACCTCCCAAAAGGCCTCGATTTTGCATGTGTGGAGATCCGCAACACGCCCATCTCCATCGTATACGGCCCCGCTGCACAACTGCAAAAGCTTACCATTAAGGACAGCGGCAGAACCGGCTGTAATCGTTTGGTCATCTACTTCCAGCAGCATTTCTTTTTCTAGCGCATCGTATGCTTTTCGGGCTTTGGCATCTAGGGCTATTGGTACAACGTCCTCAATATATTCCGGTAGTTGCAAGTAATCTTCCGCTTTCATGCTGACACAAATGTCGGATATTGCCTCTTTAATCCGTTTATCCGCACCGTCTTGCGGGCTGTAGGTGCGGTACATCTGCCCGGGATGCGCATAATCCTGTGTGAAAAAGCTATCCCTGTAGCTGGATATCGTTTTGCCTAACCGCGTACCGCCGTCTAACAAGTAGATCTGTGCCCATAAATCTTCAAGCCCGTTCGGCGCTGGTGTACCCGTAAGCGCCACCAGCCGTTTAATACGGCTCCGAACCAGCTTTAATGCCCGAAACCGTTTACTGCGGTGGTTTTTAAAGCTGGACGATTCATCCAGAATAACCATGTCAAATGGCCAGGAATTGCGGTAGTAGTCAACAAGCCACGGCACGTTCTCCCGGTTGGTTACCCAAATGTCGCCAGGGGTAAGCAGCGCCTGTATACGTTTCTTTGCGCTGCCCAGCACTGGAATAATCCGCAAATGCTTAAGGTGATCCCATTTCGCCGCCTCATAGATCCAAGTAGCTTCAGCCACTTTTTTTGGCGCTACCACCAGACACCGGGATACCGCCCACCGGTTGTATCGCAGATCGTTGATTGCGGTCAAAGTAATGACGGTTTTACCCAATCCCATATCGAGAAATAGACCCAATGCGGAATCGGAAATGATACGTTCAATTGCGTATCGTTGATAGTCGTGCGGTTTAAACTCCATCAGATACTACCCCCAGAAATAATATCTCGGCAACGACTTAAAAAATTGTCCGCGTCATTTATGCCCCATACCTCCCAGACTTCCGCGCCTAGACGGCGAAGCTCTGCGATTTGATACTCCTGCATTTTGCTTAATATGCCATTGCGGGCCTTCAGCTCGGCAAATAAGACCCTCCCACCCGGAAGGATAACTAGCCTGTCTGGAATCCCATTGTTTCCGGGGCTTACGAACTTGAACGCTTTCCCGCCCAAATCTTTCACGCCTTTTGTCAAACGGGCTTCTATTTTGCTCTCTAACATGACAAATCTCCTTATCAAACCTAAGTGGTAACCTCGCGCACGCGCGCGCGTATATACGGGTGCGCTCAGGCAGGCAGGCGGGTGCATGTCCTCTCTAATTCTCTATTTTTATACTTAATAGGAAATAAATGTTACCCTGTTACCTTTAGGCTCTAACCCTCATTAAGCCTGGGTTTTTTGGGGAAACTTTGAATGTTCCCCCAAAGTTTACAAGTTGCTTTTTGAATGTTACCTTTCGCATGTGTTTACCCCCAATGTCACCCCCGGTGTTGCCGTTAATGTTTACCCTTTGATGAAGCCTCTTTGCACGCCGCAGTACCCAAATTTCAGTGCCGACGATTTTTTTACCCACCCAGGTACCTGCGCGATAATCGCGTTAATTTCTCTTGCGTCGGAATATTTTAGATCTCCTATTCTGCCTTCAAAGAGTTCACACCAGATTTCCAACGCGCAGACGCGGCCCCGTGGTCCGAGTTCGACTTGGCCGGATACATTTCCAGACCAGAACATTCTCCGGCGATCCAGATCCCAGTGGCGCCAGTCTTTCGGGATTGGCCGTTCCAAAAATTCAAGGATCAATCCTTCGCGGGTGCTTACCTCTCGGTGTGCTTCCTGCTGTACGTGGGCCTCATTGGAGAGCTCGCTGGATATGTATAGCGGTTCACCCATTCGCCAGTAGACCATAGCCTCCGCCCATAGTTGGTCAAGCTCACGATCCAGATCGTTCCACACGGTTTTAGTTGCGGGGTGCCGCCCAACGTCAACCGGCCAAAAGCGTCTATTTCCGGTTTTATCCTGTAAATAGTCATCCGTATTGGTGGTGCCGAAAAATACACAGCGTCGCGGCATCTCTTTGACATGCCGGCCATAAGCCGCCCGGAAACGGTCTACTCGTAAGCTCAAAAACTGCTTGATGCGGGACACGTCGGTGCGGCGAAAAGCGTCTAATTCGGACACCTCAACAAGCCATACGCCCTGCAATAGCTCGCTTGCTTCCTTCCCCTCGAAACTACGGATTGAATCGTTAAACCAGCCCTTGCTCATTTTATCCAGTAAAGTACTTTTGCCGATGCCCTGCGGCCCTGATAAGATGGTCATACAATCAAATTTTGTCCCCGGGCGCATGGCGCGGGCTACGGCTGCCGTAAATGCCTTGCGGGTTACCGCGCGGGTGTATGGGCTGTCCTCTGCACCCAGGTAATCCACAAAGAGGGTATCCAGCCGTGGCGTGCCGTCCCATTGAAGCCCAGAGAGATAGTCTGTAATCTCGTTAAATGCATGTTTTTCGCTGTGTAGTGATAAAGCCCCATCGATTTTGCCAGTACCAGTGATCTGGTAATACGTTTCTAGATACCAGTATAGGCCCTGGTTGTCGTTGTCGCCCCATAATCGTCGCTCCGCGTGCTTGGTCCATGGCAACGCGCCTAAGACCTCGCCGCGCCCGGCAAACTCATTGATTGCAAATTTGCCTTTAAGCCTGGGGTCGTGCTCTAAGATTTTCCATACGTTGTCCATGGTTGCAAGCGGGAGCCCATTCCGGGCACTGATCTTTAGCTCCCGCATCCAGCCGCTATCGTCAGGTTCTTCCCGCGGCCCGAATGCGTCCACTGCTTGCTCCCAGCGGTCCTTAAGCAGCAGCCCGGATACCTCTTTGTCCTGAGATGCGGCGTCGCACATTGCTTTATAGCTTGGAAGCCGATTAATCGGCGTCCCTGGTTCGACGGTATCGTCCATCTCTGCAAATCGGTGGATGCGCACAAGGTCGAAGGCGTTGACCAGCCGCCCCCCGCATGGATCGGTAGCGTGGTGGCTGTATAAAAATTTCCCGTTGTCGTATAGCACCGCGCCGCCGGTAGTTGATCCTCCAGTAAATGTGTACCGCCCAGGCATGGTATCTACTGGGGAATAAACTCCCGGCAAAAATGTATCCATGGCGGACTCTATATCATAAACCCGACAGAACGCACCCACGATGCCATTTTTAGTGGTGGGGTCCCCCTGTTTGGCCGCCAGTCGCGCGGGGGTAATTGCACCTGGAACAACGGGCCAGACTGTAAAATCTCGCCAATCAGCATAGGTGGCCAGCAGCCCATCCACAGATAGCATTGGCTTGTCGGCGGTGTAGTACACATATTGGCTATCTGCGCAACAACTGGGCCAGTACATCAGTCGGGATACCTCAAAGGTTGTTGGGTCTGCATAGCCCATACCTATCATCTCAGCCATGCGCCGGGCGCATGGCTCATATTCATCAGCTGTACAGGTACGGTCTAGGGGGAGCAGTACGCGTAAGCGCGGCGACGCGGGTGCGTGTTTACGCGTGGAGTATACACAGTATCCGCACCCTAGTCCCTCGATACGCCGCACAACGTCGTCTGTGCCGCCAGCCGGTATATTGTCCAGGTCCAGAGTGACCACGTCGCGGCCTCTCACGGCTCCAGCTTTACGCCGGGGACCGATCAACGCCCCCGCGACAAACCCGCCCACGTCTTTCAGGTCATCCTGCTGAGATTTAGCCATGGCTAAGTAATCCGCCATGGTTTCGGTGCCCCTGGCCGGGGTGCGCAACCGGTTATAAAACTCTGATATATAGAGAGTCTGCGGCTGCCACTGAGTGGCCCGGCGCCCAGCGCCCACCGATATTGTAATTTGTCTGTCGTTTATCACGGTGGGGTCCTCCTAAATTAATCCTTTTTAAAAAATGGGTTTATCCAGCCATCCGCGTTCAATGGTAGTCCTGGTGCCCAATCCGGTACTTGGCGCATAATCCGCACCACATCCTCAAGCTGATCCTTACCGGGCCCGGCGTCAATTACCACTTCGTCGTGGACATGGAAAACAATGGGGTATCCGTTTGCCTCCAACCGCTCCAACGCCTCCGCCAAACAGTCCCGCGCGGTTGCCTGAGTGATGTTTTCCACTAGCTTTCCGCCGTAGGTTTCTAGCACTTCCCATTTTTTTGTGTTCTGGTTTTGACCCCAGTAGCAGAGGCTAGGTTGCCCAAAGCGGTTTACGCCCATGTGCGGATGTGTATAAAACAATTTGCGTCCACAGGGTAGTTGAATCGTCAAGAAGTCAAGGTTGTTGGGGGGATCGCATTCGCGGGAAAACACAAGGCGGCCATCCCATAGTTCTATCGTACGGCCGGTGTTTACTGCCTCTTTTGCGGCGGCCTCTACTGTGCGCCAGAGCTGCACAATGGCAGGGTTTGCCTTGCGCCATCGGTCACGGATATCTAACAGCTCAATCTCAGGTGTGTCTTTGCTTAGTCGGCCGGCAGTAATCAACGCCGCCGCGCCCCCTCCATATCCAAGCGCTAGAGTTGCCGCTTTCCCGTACTGCCTTAAAGCATATTCCGGGTTTCCTTTTGTAATCAGTTTCATGGGTACGCCATAAAGCTGTGAGGCGGTAGCCTCATAAATTTTCCCATGAGTGCGAAATACATCCAGCACCCATTCCTCACCTGCTAACCAGGCTACTACTCGAGCTTCAATTGCTGAAAAATCGGCGTCAACTAGAGTGTGGCCAGGGGCCGCGGTGAATGCCGTGCGGATGAGCTGGGAAAGCGTATCCGGTATGTTGCCAAATAAGAGCTGAAGGCCGTCTATGTTGCGGCTTTTGACTAAATCTCGTGCCAGAGGAAGTAGATCACCGTCGATATATGTCCGGGGCAAGTTCTGTGGCTGAACAATTCGCCCTGCCCAGCGCCCGGTGCGGTTGGCGCCGTAAAACTGTAGCAACCCACGCACGCGGTCGTCGGCACAAGTAGCAGCCTCTAAGGCTTGGTATTTTTTTATACTGGTTTTTCCCAGTGCTTGCCGGATTTCCAGCATTCGCCGTGCGGAGGTGTTGGAAATATCTCCGGAAAGCAGCTCTGAAACGGTGGATTTTTTGAGATCAGTAATCTCATTACCAGTCTTGTCTTGCAGCCATTTTGTGAGCTGCGCCACGCTGTTTGGGTTCTCCAGCCCTGATAACTCGGTGGCCTCTTGGATGTATCGTTCACGCACTGTGCTATCGATTTCCAAAGCGCTGTAGACAAGATCGGTGTCTACTTTGACACCTCGCAAATTGATGATTTGGTCGGTTTCCCATTGCTTTTGTACAGAAGCCGGCACTGGGAAATTCGTCAGTCGGTTTTCTATTTCCATTTCCGCTACTACATCCTGGGCGTTATAGGTCTTGAAAAGTTCCCATTTATCGGGGTCGTGGTGCGGCAGATTCCGGGTACGGGCGCCGTTTTTTTGCGTAGGGGTACATGGGGTGCAAAAATACCGGATTAGTGCTTTTCCCAGCGATAGCTTTTGCTTATCCTGTGGGAGCTGCAATGCTTTGCCGGTCGCATCCAGCCCGGCGGGGTACCCACAATACAATCCATGGAGCATAGTGCAGCGCCATTGAGGCAACCATGCCTCTGGGGGATAGCTTTTGTTGGATTCGAGCTCAAAATATCGGGACAGGCAATACCACTCAAAAGCCGCGTTGTACGCGTGTTTTAAGCAATTGGGGTCAAATAGGTATCGCAGGACCTCCTGCGGAAGGTATTTGGTCTGCGTGAGGTCAACCACCTCAACAGGGCCGCCATCGAGCACGTAAGCAAAAAGCAATATAGAAAAAGCCGGGCTTTGTGCATATTTGTATAGCCCGGCCTTGCTGATATCTATATCGCTGTACGTCTCAATGTCGATCGACAGATGGTGTTGTACAGCGTTCATAATTTAAATCCCCATGACAGATGCGCCGGAAGGAGTGTAAGGTTGCCCAGTAATAGGGTTGACGGTCGGTTGTGTGTAAACCGGCTGTGCGGCGGGCGCATATCCTGGTTGAGCAACGGTAGCAGGCTGTGTTGCATATCCCGGCTGTGCGGCGGGGGTTGCTACCGGCTGGAACGCCTCCTGGGCAGTGACGCGGCCTGACAACGCCTCGCCGTCTCTGGTCTTTTGGACTCCGTTAAGTCCACAGCCAATGCCCTTTTTGCCATTTTGATTGTAGGCGTAAAAGTTTACATTGACATTGCCCCACATACCGGAGTACACCTCCCGGGTGTCCATGATCGGCTGCACGTTGGCATCCACAACGAACGGTTGCTGTGTACTGGACGCGGTAAGTACCCAACAGCCTTTACACTCCTCGCCGTATGGTTGACCGTCACTGGGGCGGCGGTCGTCGCCGTCGTGGATGCAAATCGCGGGCTGCGGGGGGCGCACGCCTTGCCACTTTTTGGCCACGCCCTGCTCAATGGCCTCAGCAATAGCCTGGTCGATAGCGGCCTTTGCCTGTACGTTGGATTTTGGAACCAAAATGGTGGTGCTGTACTTAGCCTCTTGGCCTGGCCGGGCTTGCGGTTGAAATAGGTTGCAGTAAGAAAAACGAACATCATTGATAGTAGTAGGCATAGTTAAAAACTCCTTTTAGTTAAATATTTTTAAACGCCATTTCAGCGGCATTATACGGCTTACGAGGGTCGGATTCCGGAACCAATGTTGGTTTACCCGGCGATTTGCTAACTAAATCAGACGCCGATTCTTCAAAAGCCTTTTTGCCCATGGATTTTTCCAGCGCAGGGGGTGTAACGGGCTTACGTTCCCACAGCATGGCCTCCGCCACACCGCGGGATTTTAGTGCCTCAAATGCGGTGTCCAGATCTGTCCAAGTGCGGGAGCCTCTACCTTCGACAAGTTTAAACCCGTTGATTTTTTGGCCCGCAAGTGCAGAGGCTAGAGCGTAGTCCTTAAGGTCTTTTACCCAGGCCTCAAGGCGCATAGCGCGGCTAAGTACGGTTCCCAGTTCTTCATCTGATATCAGATCGGGAGAAGTTGTCGTGTGAGGTTCAATGCCTAACATCTGCGCCGCTCTTGCGGTGCATTGCGCTTTTGCCCGGCAAAACTGGCACCAATCGCCCGGTACAAAATCACCCTTGCCCGCATGGGCAAGTGCGGCTTGAGGCCGGACAATGTTTTGCGCCCAGGCTTCTAGTGCGGCGCGCGGTAGGCTCCATTCCTTGATACCACCGGCGTTAGGCTGGATGATATGCAGGTGTACGTCTTGGATGGTGTTGCCGTAGATTGGGGCATACGCTTTCAGCGCACCCAAAGCGTACAGCTGCATCTGTGTGTTATTTTCGGCGGCCACTGATACGCCGGAACCGTTTTTGTAGTCGCAGACATACATTTTGCCGGAGCCGATAATAATACAGTCCGCGGTGCCAAACCCTCCGGGGACATAGTCGCTGAAATCCACACGGGTCTCCAGCGCTACGAACGGAGAGACGCCATTAAACGACATGGCGATGGATTTTAGGTGTTCTAGGTATGTATCCGTAGCGGCGTCCATCCCTTTTTCGTAATGCGGATCAGACTTTAGTTTTTTAAGGCGATTGTTAAATGTTCGTGGAGACATTGGTTCTATGAAGTATTTACGGGCTTTGAGTTCCGCGATTGCGTGGGCTAAAGTGCCGGCCGCTGCATAATCGCTGGTACTGTCTGGGAATTGTGCCTCTAATCGGGGAGCCCTGGTACAGTGTAGCCACCGCTCTGAACTTGACGCGGAAAGCATCGCATGTTGATTCGGGGTTGACATTAGATTTTTGCCCCCAATCCACGTAGCGCAGTAGCAAATGCACCGATTTGGTCCGGTTTGAGCTCTGTGATTGCCTGGGCGCCAAATTGATTTAGCAGCCCCAACAACTCTGGCATCTTACCGGGATCAGCCGCCAACAGATCGGCTCCAGCTTTGCCAACTTGCTCCACGGTAAAACTGGGCGCAGCCGTTGGTGCTTGCGGTGCTGGGTCGTCTGCGGTTGTCTCGGTTGGCGTAGCAATCTGAACCGGAGAAGTGACCGGGGCTTGATAGACAGGTGCGGCTTGTACTGGCGCGGGTTGGGCTAAATCTGTAGACTGACCGAGTTTGGTAGCGCTGATCGGGGGCAGGGGCTTGTCCTTCGATGCGGGGGAGGCTACTGGTTGTAGTGCCGCTGTGAGCGCAGTGAGGGCTTTGACAATTTCCGGGGCCTCAATGGTGATTGTTAAGTTTGACATGTGTATACCTCCATAAAGTATTGACAAAGAGTGTTATAATAAAATAGGTAGATTATTCTTGTGCCGCTTCGTGACTGCAATCACGGGCGGCTTTTCTTTTTGCGTAAGAGATGCGCTGTTTGGTGCGCTTCTTACGCATTTTGCGGGTGCAACCTTCCCCGGCAGGACAGCCGCGCTGGAATCCTGTGAGATACATGTAGTCACAGGTTGATTTCCGTTCTTTGCTGCGATAAAAACACCCCTCACAGCCTCTAGTCATTGTTATCCCTCCTGTAGAACCGCTTCCAAGACTGGATCACTTTATCTTCCAGCCTGTCAATTTTCCGTTTTTGGTAGAGAATAACCGCTACCGTTACCGCCAATGTAATTAAGTACATGATGTCAATTTCAGTCATTTTGATCCCTCCCAATTTGCCATCTCGAATGAGTCGAACTCTTCTTGTGTGATTTTTCTTAGCATGTTATTTCACTTTCTTTCTTTACTAGTGTTTAGGGTTCTCCCTGGTCTTGGGAAGAGGGTGTGCTTAAGCTGTTTCATATGCGCTACGGACTTGATCGGCCATCCAATTAATAAAATCAACCTTTCGGACCTTCCATAGATTTCCGTCGCGGAAAGCCGGGAATTGTCCGTTTTGGGCATTCTTTCGTAATCGGTCAACATTGGTGCTAAGGATCGCGGCGGCCTCTGCAAGGCTAAAGACAATTGGCAGTTCATCTTCACTACTATATTGCCGGTAATGGTTCATGGTTGCGCCTCCTTTCTGTTACGCGGATTGTTTTGGCGGACATGCGCCGTATTTAACGGCCATTTCCTTGACTACGGCCACATAAATCTCAATCAGCTTTTTGTCATCCGCGATAACATCAATTTTATTGAGCTTATCGCGCGTCGATTTACACACGCCCTCGTCGGCCATTCTGCGGCGTTTATTCGTCAAGCGGGTAGCTAGACTGACTCCAGCGCGGGCATCAACAAGGCTGTAGATTTCCGCCTGCACATTCTGAATGAATTCGTTCCCACCCATTTTTTGAGCAATTCCAACAATCAGTTTCCGCGCGTCAGGCCGCCAGGAATTCGGATTTAATGCCACCACGTCACGGAGGTCGTCGATCCGCTTGTTGGTATCTTCTAGGGCTTTTTCCTGCCGTCTCTGCTCCAATTGCGTTTGTGCAACGCTGTCGAAAATGTGCTTGAACATTTGCAATTCGGGAGAAAGTTCTTGCATAGCTGCTTTTTCTTCACGCAAAGCGAAATACTCGTCGATCAGCTTGTCATGAATCTTCCAGGCAAGATCGGTATCCATGATTTTAATAAGCTTGGCATATCCGCGTTCGGATAAGATGTAAATATGTTCAGCTTGTACAATGGATTGTTTAGAATAACCGATGTTTTTGAGTAATTCTAACGTATCGCTCTGAACGATACGTTGACCTGCATCAATATAATCGACATTTTCGCTGAACCGCTTAATGTTTCGGTTTATTAGTTCCCGGATGTGGTATGCCTCCATCCCATGTATCTCGGCTATCGTTTTATCCGAAATGCATTTCTTGTCGGGGCCAAAGCCACCAAGGATTACCGGGATTTCCTTTCCCATGAATGATTGCGTGCCGTTGATTTGCAGTTGATTCATTTTCATTCCTTCTTTCTTTGCTGCCCTGGCTGGGGCTGTTTTTTGTTTATTGATTGGTATCCCTCCCTGTGGTATACTTTGCACGAGAGAGGGGGTGAAAAAAATGGATACAGTTTCTAAAGAGATATCAGATTTATCGGAAGAACAAAGAGATTTCTTGATCGCTTTTTGTCGAGAATATTTTGTTCCGACAGAAAGAATCAATATGAAACATTCGGCATACGGGCTTAAGCAGATGTTTAAATCAAAATACTTCTACATATCTCAGGAACAATTTGCACAAGCGATGGAAAAAGCAGGCTTTAAGGTGCTGAGGGGGAAAACCGGAAACGCAAATTTCAATATCAGTGAGCGATCTCCCTATTTCAAACACTTTCAGAAAGCGGTCTATTAAGCTGGATAAGTAGCGTTACATGATTTCCTTCGGCTGGTAGCCGAACACCACCCTCTTCCAGTTCCCAGGTTTCGACGGCATGCGCGCCTTGTTTTTTCAGTTCTTCACACAGGGTGGATTTCCCAGTAGGGTAGTTTCGATCGCCATCAATAATGATCGTGCAGCCGTGTTGTATCGCTAAAGCCACTAGCGCTTGCTGCGCGGTAGTTAATAGTCTCATTTTGTATCAATCCTTTCCGCCGCTCTTTTGGGGCGGCGTTTGTTATGCGGTTTTCTGGTCGTCATTCTGTTTGACCCAATCCCGTAGAATTTGCAGGATCAGGGCGTTCTTTGAAATCCCCATTTCACGTGCTATAAAGATCAACTTGGTATTCAATTCGTATGGAATGCGTAAACCTGTCCTTACTCGTGTTGTCAATTTGATCTCACCTCCTTGATTACATTATAAGGTGATGTCACCTTGTTGTCAATAGGTTGATGAGATTTATTTTTGTGGTATATTAATGTTGCCATCATGACAACACAAGGAGGTCATTTATATGCCGTCGAGCTTACCGCAATTCACAATTCGTATTGACCCGGAACTCTTAAAAAAGCTACGTTATGTGGCCGAATACAATGCACGTTCAGCCAATAGAGAAGTTGAAGTTCTCATTAGAGAGCACGTTGCACAGTTTGAAAAAGACCACGGAAAAATCAGCTTTGATGAGAAATAAACTTTTCAATGGCAATCATCACAGTTTCATTGAAGCTTATTCCCATCTCATCCGCCTTCTGCTGCACCTGCTCTTTTAGGTCCGCCGGTAGGCGGATTGTTGTTTGTTCTCGTTCCATTACTCCTCCTTTCCGCCGCTCCTTTGGGGCGGCTTTTTATGCGGGTTTGTTTTGCTAGTGTTTTGGCGTTCTCCCTGGTCTTGGGTAGAGGGTAGACATTAAATAAGCGCAAAACCTTTGGTGTACCAAATATAAAAGGTTACAGTTGGGATTTTAAACGCGCGATATCCGTCTATATTTTTCTTCCAGTAAAAAGCAAACGGGCAGTTGCCGGTTTCAATACACGCTTTGAGATTTTCAGGATGAATACGAAGAAATCCCGCAGCCGCGTGCGTTGGAATGGATTCTGGGTACCGGTCGCACAATTCGTTCAGTTCTTCCAGTCTGTCATCTATACAGGCTGGAATTTTGATGCGGTTCAAGTTGTCATCTCCTTTCCGCCGCTCCTTTGGGGCGGCTTTTGTTATGCTTGCGTTGGTTCAAGCAGGCTCCAGTTTGACGGCAAAATCATCAGTGGTGGTAATCTGGTCATCGGTTATCACCACAATCTCTTTATTTGTAGTAAGATCAACAATGCTTAATTTTGAGTATTGGCCCTCTAAAATTTCCATGAAGGCATCCCCTTTCTAGTTTTAAGATTGTATGCGTACAATGGGGTTCCAGAGTCTGTTTATAACGCGCTGATGACAGCGGCATCCCACGGAAAATATTTTCACGCAAATATTAAAGACAGGTATTCGTACCAAAAAATTAGCTTAATCTAAGACCACTAACACGATTGAGGGGCCATTTACTGAGACTGTTTTGTCCTGGTACGGTTTCGCAATCGTCGCTTCTACGCCTTCGCGCTTTTGCAGTTCTTCAACCAAAGATTTTGTTGGTATGTTGTTTAAGCTGTCGGCCAATATTCTCACTTCCTTTCTGTTTGGATCGTACGTACTTTTCGGCCTGTCGGTGAGTGTCAAAATGGGCTGATTCATACACAATAAAGGCTGGCATAGTATATCCGAGCATGCCGGGAATAGAAGCCCCGCCCTTGTGGGAAAGTCCGATTTCTGCTACATACCCTCCATGACCGCTTTCTCTAATTCTCCATTCCATTTGTTTTAAGTCCTCCTTTCCGCCGCTCTTTTGGGGCGGCTTTTGTTATGTGGATTTATGCTGGTCTTTGTAAGCGTCCATGCGGCCTTTGATATAGATTTGCTCGTCTCTGGGCAGCTCGGCAAATTTCTTTGCCATTTCCTGTAGATCCGCGATTGCTAAAGGGTCAAGGAAACGCGGCAGATTAACTGTTTTTTGCATGCTGTGCACCTCCTTTTGTGGCGTTGTATTTATTGCTTGGTTATACAATACCATAGCTCAGAGATTATGTCAAGAGTGTTTTTATAACTCAGCAATATTTTTTTCTTGACTTAATCACAGCGTTATGCTTTAATAGATAACAAGAGGAGGTGATACTTTTGGATACAATAAATCAAAGGATCGCCGCATGCATTAAAGAGAGCGGGCTTACAAAAACCGCATTCGCAGAGAGGCTAAATGTAACTCAGCCATTTGTCTCGCAACTCGCAAACGGTAGCAAAGCCCCCAGCGACCGCACAATCGCGGATATTTGCAGGGAATTTGGAATATCCGAATCCTGGCTCCGTACTGGAGAGGGTGAAATGTTTATACAATTGTCGGATGATGCTGATTTTATTCGAGTCATGACAGAGATCCAGGTATCAGATGATGAATTTATAAAAGCGTTGTTACGTTCATATTGGAATTTGGACGCCAAAGAAAAAGCCGCCATCCATAAACTGGTTGACGGCATGATTGATAAAAACAAAAAAGCCGAGGATTAATTCCCCGGCTTCCGATTACTGATTATACTTTGTTCCAACAATACCGCATATGTAAGGATTTGCGACGTAAAAACAGAACTATTTCTTTGCAAGATGCAGCGTATCTCTTTATATAGCTCCTGTTGGTTTAGATAACATTTTTGCTCTGTTTGGCGTTCGATGCATTCCATTTTCCGATCCTCCCGCGTTCGTGATTACCGTTATCCCACAAGAACAGAAAAGGGAACAACTGTTCTATAGCGATACTCACATGATAATACTTTTACTTACTTTTTGCAATAGAATATTAGAAATTTTCTTACCATATATGTTCCGCCCTTTCTGTTATTGTTTTGTAAGGTTTTTGTTTGTGTTGTGATAATATAATAAACCTTACAAGATTGCATATCAAGAATTTGGGAAATATATTCACATCTTCTACGGTTTATTTTGTTTACAAAACATCATTATAGTGGTATACTAAAAAAGGGGAGGTGCATAATATTGACGAAAGAAGATTTATTACGCGGGATGATGGTAGCGCATTCCGGGAGCTTGCGCTCTTTTGCGAAAAAGGTGGGATTGCCTTACTCAACAATTACGGGATTAATGTCGCGCGGAATTGATACGGCAACTGCACAAACCTTATCTAAAATTTGCGACGAGTTGGGGATAACAGTCAATGATCTTTTGGCTGGAAACATGGCAACGAGCATTTCCCCGGCATCGGCTCAACAGCTTCGGCTACAAGAAATAATGGAGGAAAAAGGGCTAACATACATTGATGTGGCCCAAAAATGCAACATCCCAGCCGCTACAATTCGCGGAATGCTGGAAAGTGGATCGGGCGATATATCTGTAGAATATCTTAGAAGATTAGCCCAGGGGCTTAATGTTACAGCCAATGAACTAATAGGCATAGAAAACCACAAGGCCGATAACATGAGCGCTATCGAGAGAATACAGTGTAGCTTAAAGGAGGCGTTTACGGCTTATGGTTTAGGCAGTATACCTTTAACTCCTAGCGACGCGGATCGTTGTATGCAAATTCTTGCGCTAGTCTTTAGAAAATAAAAAACCGTCCCCTGGTGTTGGCGCACCAAGGAACGGCGACTATCAGCCAAGGGCCGACAGTACGAATAGTCTCGCAACTATATTGTACTGTAAAATCCCAGGGAATTCAAGCGGGGATTTTGCGCCCTTTTTTAAGGAGGTACAATATTATGCCAAGACCCAAAAAGGAGGCCCCAAATCATGCCGGTGGCCTTTACGAAATTAAAATAACGATAGGGAAGACGGTTGAAGGAAAACTAATCCGCAAGTCGTTTTACAGTTCCGAAAGTAAGGCGGATGCGAAGAAACAAGCTCAGCAATATGTAATAAACAAAGAAGTTGCGGAACGTACTGTGGGCCAATTTGTAGACCATGAAGTAACTTTTGGAGAATGGGCCTTAAAATGGCTTGAAGTCTACAAAAAGGGTAAAGTTAAGGGTAACACGTATTACGGGACCTATCAAAACCCCGTAGAAAAGCATTTAATTCCTAAATTTGGCGGAATTTTATTGAAGGATATCAAGCCGGTAGACGTTCAGAATTATTTTGCTGAGATGAAAAAGAAATACGCACTAGAGACGCTTATAAAAATCCGGAACTGTATGAAGGAAATTTATGTGACAGCCATAGAAAATGATCTTTGTTACAAAAACCCAGTAACTAAGAGTTTGAAAATTACGAGCGTTATTCCACCCACTCCCAAGCGTGCCTATACAAAGGAAGAAAGCGAAAAAATTATACAATACGCTAAGACTCATAAAGAAGGACTTGCGATTATCGTACTGTTAGAAACAGGAATAAGCAGAAGCGAATTGTTAGGGCTAAAATGGGAGGATATAGATTATAAGGATTCCGTTATCTACATAAATCAAGGGACGGTCAGTCTGTCCGATCCAGAAACCGGAAAATATATGACGGTATCGCAAGGGTTAAAAAACGCGTATCGCCAAAGATTTATACCGATTAGCAAAGATTTGTTGAATATGATTATCGCAAAGCCTTGCCGGATTCCAGTAGGGGGTAATAAACGCAAAGGCATAGAGCCTAAAATAATACATACGGAATATATCTTTCACGGGCCTTGCGGGGGAGTCTATAACCCTCGTAACTGGTCAGCCAGGGTATATGATAGCTTTATGGCGGATATGCACAAGGCGTATCCAGAAATACCTATTCTTAGTTGCCATGAGTTGAGACACACAAAGGCTACGCTTTTAAAGGATGATGGCGTAGACTTGTTTACTATCGCTAAAATTCTAGGCCATTCAAATTTAGACATGCTGTCAAAGCGGTACGCTCATAACACGGTTGAAGCATTAAAAAAGGCTCTTGGCTTAGAGGATTAATCAAGGTACAAGTGTCGTATAAGTGTCGTAAATTTAATATGAGAAGATCGGGAATGCAGGAATAAAGCCATTTTTTGGTGTTTTGGGATCGCCTCACACGCGAGAGGTCATGGGTTCGAGTCCCTTTGTGTCCACCAAACAAGGAAAGATACGTTCCACAAAAAACCCCGATTCTGTCGGGGTTTTTTGCTATTCTCAGAAAATATATAGAAAAAGGGAGAATTTGTTGTGATGACCGAGCGCGAAAAAATGTTAGCTGGAAAGATATATGATCCCTTCACGGAAGGTATGCCCGAAGAGCGCACAAATGCACATCGGCTTTGTAAGTTATATAACGATACGATTGAAACAGACGCGGAAAAGCGTAACGAAATTTTGGATGAACTGCTTCCAAACCGCGGCGAGAATGTCTATCTGCAAGGGCCGATTTATTTTGATTTTGGAACCAATACGGTGATCGGAAACGACAGCTATGCCAACTTCAATTTTACGGTATTGGATGAAGGTAAGGTTTCCATCGGAAATTCGGTGTTTATTGGTCCCAACGTTTCCCTGCTGACAGCGATCCATCCGCTTTGCTATCAGGATCGGAATTCGTTTTACAATGCAAAAACCGGAAATACCACCAATATCGAATATACGGCGCCGATTACAATTGGAGATAACTGTTGGATTGCCGCAAACGTAACCATTTGCGGCGGCGTAACGATCGGGGCTGGCTGCGTAATTGGGGCAGGCTCTGTGGTAACGAGAGACATTCCGGCCAATCATCTTGCCGCCGGAGTTCCCTGCCGTGTGATCCGCGCGATTACGGAACAAGACCGCCTTTCCGCTCATCCAGAACTTTTCGCGGAATAAAGGCAAAACAGCATGTTTTTGGAACATCCGGCGTCCGTTCAGTAAGGGATATACTGGATTTGTTCAAGGATTTTATATGATGAGAGTCCCAAGTCCTGCGCCGGTTTGTCGAAATATCTATTCAATAAAATAAAAACGCGAAAGCCCGCAAGGATACCGATTTTTGGTATCTTTGCGGGCTTTTGTTTTGCCCATATTTTTTGCGGCGGTCCGCCGTTCAATCGTCGTTTTAAAACCGTTATGTCGTACAAGTGTCGTACTCTTTCGAGGTCCCGTCTTGGCGGCAAGGGCGTTGGCTTCGTCCCTGCCTGGGGAATAACGGGATAACCAAATAACAGGGGCTGGGGTCGGCGGGCACACTGGTTGATCCACATTTTTTCCGAAGCTGTGCGTATGTGCGGATCTGCCGGTTCTGGTTCGGGAATGTTACTTGCTGAAAGATAACATTGTGCTAATAGCATAGGGTAACTAACAAATCTATACATAAATTCCAATGAATTCTAACGTTTTTGGCCTAGTAAATTATAATCGGTTTTTTTATACTAAAGTACGCCTAAGCGTTGGCATTGTTTCTTGTAGATCAACCAAAGCGGCAGTGATGAGGTTTACTCCCACTGTGCAGAAGATAGGGTAAACTGCTGTTTTGGTATCTAAATAGAAAAATAAAAGGAGAAGAAAGATGAAAAGCAAGAGATTTCGAAAAGGCGTTTCCGTGCTTCTTTCCGCGGCTATGGCGGCGTCCTGTCTGACGACGGGATTGACCACGCTGGCGGCGGGGCACGATTTGGTCCTTCCTCAAGGAGAGCAGGCGCTGGGAAAAGCCCAGCCCCGTTTCCCGGGCTACCGTGTGGAGGATATTAAAAACTGGAACGCCGAAACCGACCCGTTTTCCGATATGGTGCGGGCCCGGGTTCCCCTGCAACAGCGCAACGAGCAGTTCCAGGCGACCCAGGCAAACCCCACCCTCACCGACGACGCCAAGGTCATGCTGATGCAAACCGACTACAACGGCACGCCCTTCGACAACATGCTGTACAACAACGATTTCTCCCAGTATGTGTTCAATTACTGGCAGTACACGGACATGTTCAGCCCCTGGCACGGAGCGGCCACAGCGGCTACGCCGTCCTCCTTCTTTGGCATGAACTTTGAATACGGCACCATCAATATCCCCAACGCGGCCTACACCAACGCGGCCCACAAAAACGGCGTAAAGTCCATCGCCTGCATGTATTTTGACGCCGGCAACCGCAAAGGGCAGACCATCCGCGAGCTGCTGGAGAAGGACGACGAGGGAAATTACATCGTGGTCAACAAGCTGGCGGAAATTGCCGAGTACTATGGATTTGACGGATATTTCTTTAACCAGGAGGAATTCCCCGGCGACCAAAAGGTGTTAAGGGCTGCTCTGCAGGAACTTTTGGGCCAGATGACCGCCCGGGGGCTTTATACCCAGTACTATACGGCGGGCCTGAGAAACATAACCAAACAGTACGAGCCCTGGCTGAGGAACGCCGATGGGGAGATGGTGTGCAATTCCATCTTCACCGACTATGTAATAGGCTCTTGGAAGTGGCCCAACGTGGACGACAGCGTGAAATTCTGCAACCAGCAGGGCTACAGCATTTACGACGTGGGATTCTATGGCCTGGAGTGCAATCTGGGTGGAGTCAACGCTCACCCGGGTGACGGCGCTTTTATCGAAGGCACCAGGAACTTAAAGGCCAGCATCGCCCTGTTTACCCCCAGCGACTACTATCTGCGCAAGCTCACCTTCAACGACGACAACCCCAACCTTCCGGCTTTCCAGCAGAACCGGTTCCAGTGGATGGTGGCCGACCGGGAGAGAATTTTCTTCTCCGGCGCCAAGCACGATCCCACCGACACGGAATTTGAAGGCACGGTGGACTGGTCCAAAGTGGGTTACTCCAATGTGAGCGCCCGCGGCGTGGCGCAGTATACCTCGTCGCGCTCGGTGATCGACGGATCCGCCTTCTATTCCAACTTCAACACCGGCAAAGGGATGCAGTACTTTGTGGACGGCGCGGTTTCCCGCGACGAGGAGTGGTCCAACATCAATATCCAGGACATTCTGCCCTCCTGGCAGTGGTGGATGGAATCCGAAGGCCAGAAGCTGGGCGTGGACTTTGACTACGGCGTGAAGGAAGAGCGCGCGGATATTAACAGCCAGCGCATCAGCACGCCTTATACCCAAGTGGGCGCGTATAACGGGGGCTCCTCCCTGGTGGTGTACGGCGACATCAACGCGGAAAACTTCCTGCATCTGTACAAAACCGACTTACAAGTCAAGGAAGGCAGCAAATTTTCCATTACATACAATAAGGTTTCCGCCACCGACAGCTCCGCAATGGAGATCGGCGTGATCTTCAAAAACGCGCCCGATACAGTGGTCACCTTTACTGTGCCCAATTCGGGCAAACAGACCGACGGCTGGGTGACCAAGCAAATCTCCATCCCCGAGGATTACGCGGGCGAGGAGATCGCCGCCATCGGCCTTGCCTTCAAGGACGGCAAGAATGGCGTGAAGGATTACCAGATGAACATCGGTGAAATCAAACTCACTGACGGAACCAATCATACTCCGGACGCTCCCACCGGCCTGAGCATCCGCGCAGCCTACGACACCAAGGAGATGATCCTTGATTGGGATTTGGCGGATTTTGATACCGTGGACAAATACAACGTTTATGCAAATATGTCCGACGGCAGCAGAATCTGCTTAGGCGGCGTGTACGACGGGGTATACTATGTGAAGAACACCATGGCGGACGGCATTGTGACCATGGAAGTGACCGCGGTGGGTAAGGACGGTTCCGAGAGCGAACCCGCGACGGTGGAATTCTCCTACAGTGAGAACGTCAGCAATGTGAAGGTAGAGGAATCGCTGGACGCCAACGGCCTGACCATGCAGGCGGCGAATGCCGGATACCTGGACGTGAGCTTTACAAAGCCCAATGTGGATTACAAAGAGCTGCGCCTGGACTTTAAATCGGTATATGCCGCGGATGATACCTCCTATTCCATGACCGTGGGCAGCGACGCGGATTCCGCCCGGTTCTATATCCCCAGAGGCCACGGGGAATCCTATGACCTGTATATCACCACAGTATTTGAGGATGGAAGCGAAAGCGAACCCATCGCCTACCGCGGACGCCTCAGGGACGTGTGGAGCCAGCCCTTGGAGGAAAAGGACGTGACGATTGCTGACAATAAGATCAGCTTTAATCCTCCCGCTTCCGTGGACTGGTACAAGATTTACGCCTACGCGGATGGAGAAAAATTCTATGAGGGCGCCAGAGGCGTGGATTTTATTTACAATGGAATAGCGATTCCGGAAGGCGCAAACGCGGTCGACGTCGTTTTGGAGGACTACTTTGGAAATCTGTCCGATCCCTACTCGGTTACGGTCAGCAGGTACGCGACGGCCACTGGAAAGATTGATGAAGCCTCCGTTCCGGACGATGCGCTGCGCCAGGCCATCATCGAGCAAATCGGCTCGGATAGCGCTTCGGCTGTGGACGCCTACACAGGCGTTTTGGATCTCACCGGTTTAGATATCCACGACTTGACCGGACTCAAACTGGTGGCCCGTGCCCAGAACATTATTCTCAGCGAAACCCCCATTGAACGAATTGGAAAAGATACCTTTGGCGTTTATGTGCAGAAGGTAGACCTCTCTGATTGTTCGGATCTGAAGATTGTCCATAGAAGCGCCTTTGCCGGCACCAAAAAGCTGCGCGAAGTGGATATCACGGGATGTTCCGCTTTGCAGGTGCTGGAAATTGTAAATTCTTCCGTGGAGAAGCTCATTTACGGCGACGCCGCCGCGTTCCCGGAGCTGATGCGTTTGGATTTGTCCGGTTCCCGCTTTGAAATGAGCGAGGGCACGGCGGAATACGCCTTTGCCGCGCAGATCGCAACCCAGACAAGCGAGGACAAAGCATTCGAGACCTATGACCCCGATGTGGAGATCAATATGGCTCTGAACGCCGCGATCGTGGAAGATCAAACTACGGTGGATTTAAAAACCGCGAAAAAGCTGGTTGACGGCAAATTCAGTTGGATCGAACTGTATGATCCGCCGGTAACCTTCACCATCGATTTGGGACAGCCTCGGTTAATTACTTCCTGGATTTTGTATAATGACTCAAACTATTATGGTTTCCAGGATTTCACAATCTCCGCTTCCAATGACGGCGTGAATTATGAGGAAATCGTCAACGTGGCGGGCAATAGCATAAAACAAATAAGCGGCAAGATCGCCAACCCCCAGGAATATCGCTACTATCAGCTGACAGGAACCGCATTCTTTGAGGACGGCGGCGATCTTAAAGAGCTGGAGCTTTATGGATATCAGAAGATTACCTACACCAGCGAAGTGAAATTCGATAACCAGCGTCCTAGATTTGTCACCAACGGAGTCAATACCAATGTTACTCTGAATAGAAAGAATGGACAGGTATTGGATCTTCAAGAAATTCTCGCTGACGCCATTGCCCAGGCGAACGCCCAGTGCTTTACTGTAAACGGCAGCGCTCCCGCCGAGCTGGAAGGCGCCCAATGGCTGGATCCCGAGTATACGTTAGCTCCCGAAACCCAGGACAAGGAAAAAGAGATTCATCTGATCCAGACCGTCGACGCCAAAGGCGATACAAGCTATGCGAAGTCTATCGACGGCTCGGTTGACGGCGTTTATACCGTCAAGTATATCACCCTGGATTCCAACAATATGGAAGGCGAAACCCTGTACACCTTTACTGTCAATGTAAAGGGCGTGACCGCCGTGCTGGAGAAAGTCATTGAAGCCGCGGAGCAGCTTGTGAAAGACGGCGCTTTAAACGGGACCATGGAAGCGGTGGTGAATGAGTTCAACGCCGCTTTGGAAGAAGCCAAAACAATCGTTGCAAAAGAAGACGCTTCACAGGCTGAAATCAACGCCTCCACCCTCCGTCTGCTGTCCGCAATGGCCAAGGTGGACTGGAAACAGGGCGATAAGACGGTTCTGGAAATCGCAGTGGAAGTGGCCGGAAGCATCGAAAGCAACCTCAGCCTGTATGTGGAAGCCGGCAAGCAGGAATTTGTGGACGCTTTGGCGGAAGCCCGCGCCATTCTGGAGAGCGGAAACGCCTGGCAGGACGACATTGACGCATCCGTCACCCGTCTGGTGGAGGCCATGAGCGCTATGCGGATGGCCGCCAATAAGGACATTCTCAATGAGATGATCGGCAAAGCTCAGTCCATCAATCTGAGCGCCTACACGGCGGACAGCGCCAACGCGGTGCGCGCGGCCCTGGCGAACGCCGAGGCGGTAGCGGCGGACGCAAACGCCGCCCAGAACGATGTGGACGCGGCGGCGAACGCCCTGAAAGCAGCGCTCGGCGGTCTGGTCGTTGTCAACGGCGACGGAAACAACGGCAATACGAACGCGGGAAGCAACGTGCCGATGGGCGACGGCAGCGCTCCCACGCAGACCGGCGACAGCGGCGCGGCCTCTCTGGCCATGCTGGCCCTGTTCAGCGCAGGCACTGTGGTACTGCTGAAGAAAAAGCAAAAGTAAGAAAACGGACGGATTAACGGTTTCTGTTTTACTCTCTCTTTATAAATTTCATATGTAGCCAAAAGAAAACAAAACAGCGAGACAAAGCGGCTCCCACCGGGACCGCGATGCCTCGCTGTTTCGTTTTAAGGGAAAGAATACCGAACTCAACAGGCCGCGGCGCGTCCCTTGGGGATACGGCGGGGTCCGGCCACAGTCAGACAAGTCATACAGCCCATGCATTGCGCCGGCCGCTATGGGGGTGATGCGAAAGAGAGCGGACGCAATACGCTGCGTCGATCGCTTTGGATAGGAACCGTTTACGGGGCGTTAAGGGCCGCTGTGGTAATATAATTGTAGGGCTGATTGAAATGGGGGAGGAAAAACAGGTCCAAAAGCGCCAGCTTGTCGATGGTCAATCCTTCCTGGATGGCCAGGGAAAACAGGTGAATTCCCATGGACATGTCGTAGCGCGAGCACATTTGCGCTCCCAGGATGCGGCGGGTGGATTTGTCGTAGACCAGGCGAAGCTTCACCTTCTGGTTGTCCCGCATGAAACGGGGACGCTGGTAGTCCTCACAATCAGCCGCAGCGGCGGAGAATCCCAGGCGCTGGGCTTTTTGCAGGCTAAGCCCGGTGGCCACCATGTTGAGCCCCCAAATGCGGATTCCATTGGAGCCCTGCACGCCGGGTGTCTGAAGCGCCCCGCCGCAGGCGTTATGCCCGGCGATGATCCCGGAGCGCACGGCGTTGGTGGCCAGGGCGATGTATCCGGCGTCCTGGGCGGCGTTGTCATACACCACTGCGCAATCCCCAATGGCGAACACATCCGGGTCGCTGGTGCGCTGTCCCGGGTCCACTCGATAGGCGCCGTTTTGATAGGTATCAAGCCGCCCGGAACCCAATTTGCTGTTGGGAGTGAAGCCCAGGGCCAGCACCACCATATCGCAGTCGTAGCGGCCGCTGGTGGTGAGCGCCCGCTGCACCCGTCCCTCCCCCTCAATGGCGGTGATCGACTGAGAAAAGGCGAGCCGTACCCCGTTTTGTTCCAAATTCAGGGCCATCTGCCGGGAGAATTCCAGATCGTAATAGCTGCTAAGGCAGGTATCCGCCGCGTCGATGAGAATCACCTCTTTGCCGTGGAGCCGGAAGGCTTCGGCCAGTTCCACCCCAATATACCCCGCGCCCACCACGGCCACGGTGCGAATGTCGCCGGATTGCAGCTTTTCCACCACCTCCTGGGCGTCCTGGTAGCGTTTGACCAGCTGCACGTTTTGCAGGTCCCGCCCCGGGATGGAGGGAATCACCGGCAGACTGCCGGTGGCTAAGATCAGTTTGTCGTAGGATTCCCGACGCTCATTGCCCTCTCGGTCCACGGCGGAAACCGTCTTGCCGTCAAAGTCGATGCCGGTGACGGTGGTTTCCATGTGTACCCGAGCCCCTTTGTCCGCCATGATCTGCTGGGAGGAGTAGAAGAGCCCCTCGGGCCCGTCAATTTGTCCGCCGATCCACAGAGCCATACCGCAGCCTAAAAAGCTGATGTTGGAGTTTGCGTCCAATACCACAACTTCATTGCCCGGGTAATGGTCCAGAATGGTGTTGATGGCGGCGGTGCCGGCGTGATTTGCGCCGACGACAACAATTTTACTCATAATCAATTCCTCGCTCTTTTGATGGAGTTTTCCCATCTAGTGTACACCGGTTTTCCGTGGTTTATGAATTTTACCGTCCGCCGTTTCATACTTTATAGAATTTGGACCATACTAGAGGTATCCAATAACGCCTGCTCCAAGCGCTGGAACGGTTAATGGCGGCACGGCCTGCGGGAATGGAAGACCCGCGGACGCAGGGCGCGTCCATTTCCGGCGGAGAGAATCCGTAGGGCGCAACCTGCTGTTCCAGAAGAGACCGTTTGGAATCGGGGAGTAACCTCCGCCGGGCAGTGAAACAAAAGGAAACAAGGGGGACCGTCAATGAGCAATACAAGGATCTATGGAAACCTCATCAACGGAGAATGGAGGGTATCGAGGGACAATCCTCCCATTGAGGTGAGTTCCCCGGTGGACGGATCGCTGGTGGGGAGGCTGTCCTCCATGTCACAGGAGGAACTGGACCTGGCGGCGGCTTCCGCCAAGGCGGCGCAGAAGAGCTGGGCCGCCTATCCCGTGTATCGAAAGGCCGAGCTGATGTACCGGGCGGCTCAGCTTCTGGAGGAGCGGGTGGAGGAGCTGTCCGACTGTCTGACAATGGAGATCGCCAAGGATAAGAAATCGGCGGTGTCGGAAATCAAGCGTTCCGCCGACCTTCTGCGCTATACTGCCGATGTGGGCAAAAGCCTGCAGGGAGAGGCCATCTTTGGGGACAGCTTTCCCGGCGGCTCCCGGGATAAAATGTCCTGTGTAACCCGGACGCCCATGGGTACGGTGCTGGCGATTTCCCCGTTTAATTATCCCATCAACCTGGCCATCTCCAAAATAGGGCCCGCCCTGATGGGGGGAAACACCGTAATTCTAAAACCGGCAACCCAGGGAGCGGTGAGCGCCCTGAAGATGGTGGAGTGTATGCAGCAGGCGGGATTGCCCGCCGGGGCGCTCAACACAGTAACCGGACTGGGAAGTGTGATCGGGGACGCCATTACAGGGCACAAGGACGTGGATTTCATCAATTTCACCGGAAGCACCGAGGTGGGGGAACACATCTCCCAGCTGGTGAGCATGACCCCGGTGATCCTGGAGCTGGGGGGCAAAGACGCCGCCATCGTGCTGCCCGACGCGGACCTTGACTTTGCCGCCGACAACATTGTAGAGGGGGCCTACTCCTATTCCGGCCAGCGGTGTACTGCGGTTAAGCGTATTTTGGTGGTGGATAAGGTGGCCGACGCACTGATTGAAAAACTAAAGGCGCGCATTGAATCGCTCAAGGTGGGAGATCCTCGGGAGGAGGGGGTAACCGTCACCCCGCTGGTCAGCGAAAAGTCGGCGGATTTTGTAGAGTCCTTGATGAACAGGGCGTTAAAGCAGGGGGCCAGGCTGGTGACCGGCGGACGCCGGGAGGGAAACCTGATCTATCCCGCCCTGCTGGACCGGGTGACCACCGATATGGACTTGGCCTGGGTGGAGCCCTTTGGCCCGGTGCTGCCTGTGGTGCGGGTGCAGTCGGAAGACGAGGCGGTGGAAATCGCCAACCGTTCGGAGTACGGGCTGCAGTCCTCGGTCTTCACCAACAACTTAAACCGGGCGTTTTCCATTGCCGCCCGGCTGGAGGTGGGAACGGTGCAGATCAACAACAAACCCGAGCGGGGCCCGGACAATTTTCCTTTTCTGGGGGTCAAAAGCTCCGGGATGGGCACCCAGGGGGTGCGCTATTCCATCGAATCCATGACTCGGCCCAAAGCGGTTACCATCAATTTAGCCGGGGGCTGAGCCGGTGCATGTTCCGGTGTGTCCGCCAGGGGAAGCGGCTGAAGAGACAATCCACCCCGCGGCCGGGAGACCCGAGGAGGAAGTTTTCGTTGATTGCGGGAACTCGTTGGACCGGAAAGGTGGATTTTCTTTTTACCCATACGCTGGAAGGGCCCCGGGAGACAGGCAGCCGCTTGTTTCCCATCGATGTGAGGATGGTTCTTTTCCCTTTGGCAATCCCACGGGGAAAAATGCAGCCATCCATCTTAGAAAATAAAACGGCACAGAAAAAATCCCGGGGCGCGCCGCTCGCCTCGGGATTTTTCTGTGCCGTTTTCAGGATAGGGGCCTGCCCCGCGTGGGTATTGCCGCGGAGCGGGCGGTTGGCTTTGTAAACCGTTTACAGATCTGTGAAAAGCGTGTTGAAATCTACTCCGAGAATTTGAGTAAACGCCGTCAGCTCCTTGATGGAGATGTGGCGAATGCCCGCCTCAATCTTGGCGTAGGTGCCTCGGGAGAGGTCGCAGCCCAGTACCTGTAACCGGCTTACCATTTTGTCCTGGGTAAGATTCCTCTCCTTTCTCAATTGGCGCACGCGCCCACCCAACCCCGGGTGGCCTTTGATCGCTTGTTCCATGTTCCTGTCCCTCCGTGTTCTAATACTAGAGCTAGGATATATTGTAAAGCATTTCCCTATGTAATAGGCTCTGTTATGAGAGCGGGAGAGGATTTGAGGGTAGAAAAACCAGGCGTTAGGTTGGTGGGTTTGCCGGGATTTTCTGTAGATTTAGGCGAGATTATAAAATGGAATTTGGAAAACATATACATATTTAAAAAGAAGAGAAGAAATCATAGCGATTTAACCCGCAGGATTGGCGCTCTTTTTGTGCATCGCTGTGTGACCTGGGATAGGAATGACTCGTTTATTAGGTGTAATGAAAAATGTCTCCGGGAGACTGGGCCAAACCGCTACACAAATAAGGAGAGCCCCCGGGAAAAGCAAAGGCGTTGTGCGCGCCGCAATTGGCCCTTGGGATGGCAGTTAGGGGAGGGAACCTCCCGTTAAGAGGAGGCGCCTTAAAGAAAAACCAATGGATTTGGGATGGGAAGGAAGAAAACGAATGAAGAAGAAAGAGATTTGCGCCGCCATGTTGGCTGCGCTGCTGACGCTAACTGGCCTGAGCGGCTGTAAGACGGAGAAGGACGCCCGCCCGGTGGGAAGCGAGACAGTTTCGCAGCGAGGCTATTCCGTCTCCTCCATGGAGGAGGACGAACCTGCGCTGCTTACCTTTGAACAAAAGGGAAGGGGATCGGATACAGCGGGCGGGGACTATCGTCCGGAGACGGACGTTCCCTATCAGATGTATGCCACGGGGTTGATTTATCCGCTGACGGATGCTGGACAGGGGTATTATTTCCTAAGCGGAGTGGGACAGGATTGGGAGTCCAGTCTCTATTATTGGCCCAAAGGCGGCGCGAAGGCCGCCCCGGTGTGCGGTAAGCCCGGCTGTCTTCATAACAAAAAAGAGATTGACCCCGAGAGTATGACCCAAGAGGAGTATTCGAACAAAATGTCGGAGTGTGAGGCGTATATGGGGCGCACCTATTGGATCCAATATCTCAACGGCAAGCTGTACGGCCTGGAGCGGGATTCTATCAGCCGCGACCTTTTCCTTACGGAGATTGACCCGGCAGGCGGGGCTCGTAAAAGATTGCGCACCCTGGAAGAAGGGGACGAGGACGGCAATACGACGATTTATCCGCTTTACAGCTGTTTTCATAGGGGATATCTCTATTTCTATCGGTTTGGTGGAGAGCAGAGTGAAATCTGCCGCCTGGACCTCACCCAGCCCGATTCACAGCCGGAGGTGATCTATGAACCGGAGGATATCTTTCCGGAGGGCTTTATGCTCTATGATCGATATCTGTACGCCTATTCCAGGGATCATTTTGAGGACGAATCGCCTCGGCGCTACGTGCGGGTGGACGTAGAAACCAAGGAACAGATTGCCTTCGAGGCGGCGGGGGCTGTCGCGATCTTTGAGGGAAAGCTGGCCATCCCCAGGGAGGACGGAATTTATCTCGCCGGCTTGGACGGTTCTGAGCCCCAGCTTATTTTTCGCGGTGGGAAGGGTTGTTATACAGGGGGAGGATACCTGGTCGTCGAGAGCGCAGAGGAAGATTCGTGCGCCCGGTACCCCTTTTTCCTGCTGGACGGCAGCGGGGAGGTACAGGGGAGCGTCTCGCTCCGCGCGGTGGGCAGGCCGGATTATTTGGGCGCAGACGACGACCACCTGTTTTTCTATTTTCGCGCCCAGGGAAACGATGATAATGCGCAGTACGCCCTCAACCTGTCCACCGGGGAACTGGTGGAGTATTACAAGTGGTCGGGGACAGAGGACTCCACCGAGTAAAGAGATCAATGTAGATTCCCAAGGAGCCAAGCGCTGGACAGGGGCTGTGGGCCCGCGCACGGGCTTGTATTAGGCGGGTCACTTCGGCTTCCTGATTTGGGGGGCTCTCGGTGACGGCGGCCCCTTGTTTTTCTATCTGGGATGGGGCGTAGTGTTGTTTGACTGCCGGGGAATTGGTTGCGTCAATACATCCGGTTCCCTAAATGGCAGAGGTGATCCCGGGACAGGAACCCTGCGCAGGATGGATCCGGTGGGAAAGCGAAGAGCTCTTGTAACGCTTGGGCACGCTGCCGCTGGCAAGGTTATACGCAGCGGCGAAAACAGGAGGGAATGGAAGGACGGCATGTGAATAGTCGGTTGACACAGAGCGGTTCAGGAGTACAAAAAGGCCCCTTGCACGGCATATCTGTCGTGCAAAGGGCCTTTTTCGCGGGTCTGTTTGGTCAAGGGGCCGGAGACGGCATGATGCAGGGGTTTTGTTTTAATCAAATAAAAGCAATAAAGGCCACGGGGGCTGAGGGGCTATGCATGGATTGGGAACAGCGTTAAGGTACGATGCCGTATTTTTCAAACTGTTCGTCGCGGAACCCATAGTAGTAGTGGAGATCCGCCTCCTGGCAGGTTGCCAGGTCATAACCGGCCAGGTCCCGCAGGGGAATCAAATCTCCTTCCGGAAACACCTCTGTCTGTTTTTCTTTTGCAATGCGGAACGCGCTCAAGGGGGTAAGCGTGACAGGGTAATACTCGCGCTTTTGCAGTTCGGTCAGCCGACGCTCCGGACGGAAGGAAACCGAGCGCAGGAACAACAGATAGTCGTTATCCTCCTGTAAGGGAATGGAAACGCCCCAGGTGTTTAGGTAATCCGGAAACACACTTAACTGCTCGACAACGCAAATCTGTTCTCCAACCAGATCCTCCGAGCCCTTGTAGACCTCCTGGACAGTGACTTGAGAGTACAGCCCCCGGTTGGCGACCATCCTATCCCCCGCGAACCGGGCGCGCACAATCAATTCCGCCTCGCTGGTTGCCCCCTCCATGGTGGTGGGGATGTTGATATCCATGAACTCAATTCTTCCGTCTGTGAAGGAGCCTTGAATACTGATGTTGCAGTTTTGGATATCGATGGGAGGCGCGGCGGAAAATCGGACAAAAAGGGCCATGACGCTGCAAAGCGCCGCTACTGCCAACGGGATGCTGTAATACCGCAGTTTCATGATGAAACCACCTCCTTGAGCAGTCCGTCCTCCATTTGGTACCGTTTGTGGCACAGCAAACTGAGCTCCTCCTTGATGTGGCAGGCCAGGATGATGGTGGCGCCCCGTTCCTGTTCCTCGCGGATGATCCGGCGGAATTGCTCTACCCCCTCCTCGTCCAGACCGTTGGTGGGCTCGTCCAGTAAAATCAAATCGGGCTTTTCCATGATGGCCTGGGCAATTCCCAGACGCTGCTTCATCCCCAAAGAGTACTTTTTGTAGGTGCGCTTGTCGTCCGGATCAAGCCCCACGCGCCGGATGGCTTGCCGGATCTCCTCGTCGGTGATTTTTTTTCGGATGGAGGCCATGATTTTCAGGTTGTCAAACCCGGTGTAGTAGGGCCAGAACCCAATGTTTTCGATAATCAGCCCCATGCTGCTGGGAAAGGAGACCGATTCCCCCAGCGTTTCGCCGAACACAGTCACCGTTCCCTCGGTGGGGACGATTAAACCGGCCACGGCCCGCAGCAGCATGGTCTTGCCGGAGCCGTTGTGTCCGAACAGGCCGTAGGTTTTGCCCTGTTCCAGGGTGAGATTGATATGGGAAAGCACGGTTTTCCCCTTCAAAATTTTTGTATAGTTGTTGATTTCAATGGTGTTGCTTGACATAAATCCAATCATCCTTTCGCAAGAGCAGGGTTGTTTTGCGCGGTTCATTTCCAACAGAGCTGCCGCCTGGGACAAACCGTCCGAGGCAACGGAGGGAATCCCGCCGGTTCTCTAACCCTCCCCCTCTTTTCCAAAATCCAGCAGGTCGCAGCGGTTAAGTTTGTAGGAAATCGCGCCGTACAGGGCGGAGAACCATAGAAGGCAGGCAATCAGGCTTTTTAAGAAGGTAAATCCTTCGATGGAAAGGTCCCGGTACGTTCCCTGCGCGGGAGGGAAGATCCCCTCGTGCCACAGATACATGCCGTTGACGGCGGGCAGCAGGTAGTCAAAAAACTGAGGGAAGGCGGCAAGCCCCACCGTCAGGCCTCCCAGCAGGAGGGAGAGAATATAAACGCTTAAGACGAGAAAGAAGGAGATGGAGGATCCATACCAAAGGGACAGTGCGTTTTGCAGCAGCGACAATAAAAACAGGGGGATGCAGTTGGTGAGCAGCAAAAGCGCCAGAAAGGGAACCTCCGCGTCCTGCTCCAGTCCGTATATGAGGGCGAAAAGATAGGCGGCGCAAAAGGTGACCACCCAGGCGCACAGGAACTCAACCCCCAGCCGGACGGTCTTTTTTCCAAGCCACCGCCCCCGGCGGTTCATCCGGGTGAACACGTAGACAAAGCTGATTAGGAAATCCTCCCGGAAGCAGGAGCCGAACAAATACAGAAAAAAGATGGACGGAATCCCCCGGAACAGGATCTCCATCAAAATGGAGGGCGGCGCGTAGTCGATCCCGCCGAACACCTCCTGGAAAAAAAGGGCCGTTCCGCCCTCTCTGGCCGCCATGTCCACTGAAAGGAAAAAAGAAATCAGATAGAGCGAACCGGCAAAGCAGCATCGAAGGATGGTTTTGGAATGCGTCTGAATCCACATGTTAATTCTTCCCTTCTATCGGGTAATCCCGCTGAATCAATGACAGCATCATGCCGAAAGCTCATCCGTTGAGCGGCGTATTTTGACTTCGGTCAGAATAATGTTCGCGAGTAGCAATCCCCCAAAGATGAGTCCCCATAGAATAAGGTCGGTTTTCGGTCCAAGCTGTAAAACAGCCTGATAGAATCCAAAACTCATACCGTTGCTTGACAGGGCAAATTGAGGAAGCAGCCACACCATCCCGGGTGGTGTCAGTACCAAAAAACGGCTGCGGTGGAAAAACAGGGACAAGGTATAGGAGCAATAGGCCAGCACTCCGGCCGTGATGGATGGGATCATACCGGCTACCAGATTATAAAGATAAGGATGGTTCATTTGAAGAGCGGCCAAAGAGTCTGATATTTGTACGCACGTTACATAGTCGTCCAAAAACGCATCGCTGGATACATTGGTTGGAAGCTGCCAGGGAAAGGCAATACACAGAACAAGCTGTTCCAGCAACAAGGGAAGAAACAGGACTAGGAAGCCGCCCAGAAACACGACGCAGGCCGTGGAGCGGTAGTAGGCGCCCCGGCCAATACGGGGAAGAAGTTGTTTAGTAACCCCTGACTTCTCATCGTCGAAATAGGCGTAGGAAAACGCAAGCGAGGCGACAAAGGGGAGAAAAATCATAAAAAGCAGCATGGTTGCGACCGGCACTCCGTCCATGATGCCGTGCAGTCCCGGATAGCGGATAAAAGCGTCGCCGGCCATTCCCCAGTAATACCAAGCGGGATACCAGTAAAGTTTGCTGTTGCCAAGAAAATCGAAAAAGTTGCCGAAAAGGGTTCCTAAAATCAAGAGTATGACAAAGGAAAAGGCCAGAAGGAATTCCTTCTGATGAAGCATACGCTTCAGGCTTATTCTGAGATTGACTGTAAACATAAGCACGCTCCTTTGGTTTCGTTGTAGGGGGTTCGTCCGGGCGGATCGAAGTCGTTATCCGCTGTCATCTATCAAAAAACGATTTTATAGGAGGATTTGTCACAAACTGTAAGGATTATTTTCAAAGAATAATAAAGAATGAGAAAGCGCTGGACGTCGGTGTATCGTCCGCTTTGGAAAATCGCATGCAATCAAGCAAAGGGATCTATGATAAAACAACAAGCTGGGAAACCAACCAAAACCAACCAGCCAATCATATAGAGCTATCCCATCTGTGCGACAAATCAGAGTCAAAGAATTCAAACCGCGTCGGCCCCATTTACCGAGAGCGCGGTCAGGAAAGACCTGCGGCGGCGATGGGATCCCGCTGCATAAAATAAAAAAACTGGCGGTCCCCGACGGCTGAACAGCCATGGAGATCGCCGGTTTTCTATGCATTTTTCTAGGAGAGAGGCTGGATCGGCCCTGCCTTTCAAGACTTCATAGCAAGAGCGCGTATTAAAAAGAGCGGGCGCGCGGTTGGGCCGTGCCGCCCCAACCCGAAGACTTTTTAAAAGGGGCCGTTATTCATCCATCAGGCTTCTCAGCCCCACCACATTATTGACCGGCAGGGAAAAGACAGCGGCAACCCGCTCCTGTTTTGGGCCGGATTTTTCAATGATGGTGCGCATGATCTCTTTTTCATCCTGGTTTTTACAGACGATGTAGATCAAGTCCTGCTCCGAGGCGATGGACATCCCAAAGAAGGAAGCGGCGCTCTTTTCCCCCACTCCCTTGGCGTGAACAATGGTGCCGCCGCCGGCGTTTACGCTGCGGGCCGCATCCATCACCAATTCCGTATAGCCTTTCTGGGCGATGACCACCACCAGGGAAAAGCGGTTTTCTTCCATTTCTGTCACCTCGCTGTGTTCTGATTTTTGACCGTGGGTTAAATATTGCAGGCTGGCGGCATTCGCGCAGCGCAGCGGAATGGTAAAGGAGATCCCGTTGCCGGGAACGTCGATCTGCATGGTGCGCATCAATCCGCGCAGCAGCTTTTCAGACAGGGCCTTGGACACCACGGAGGAAATCATAACCTTCTCCGTCTTTTCGATTCCCAGAAAATCCAGGGTTTTTTGCTGGGCGGTGCCCTCGCATAGAGCGGCTGTCAGAGTGTGGACCCCGCTTTCATAGAGATACTTTAAAAAGTCCTCTCCATACTCCCGCTTGGTGATGATCACCATATAGTACATGTTGCTCATGTTTGCTCCTCTTTAAAACGTGATAATATCATCGTCGTCCGTTGTTTCTAAAGCGATGGCGTCGTTTTCTTCGGGCTCCTGCGCTTCCTGGAACGTATACTTGTAGTATACGCCCAATACCTGAATGGTAATCAGCGGCGTCATGGCCACCATGGCCACCACGCCAAAGGCGTCTACCACCACGTTCCCGCCCACGCCGCTGCAGGTGCCCATGGCCAATGGAAGCAGGAAAGTGGCGGTCATGGGCCCGGACGCCACGCCGCCGGAGTCAAAGGCGATGGCGGTAAACAGGGAGGGGGAAAAGAAGGTGAGGATTCCGGCGATGAGATAGCCGGGAATTAACAAATACATAATGGGCAGCCCGGTGACTACCCGAAGCATAGCCAGGCCCACCGAGATGGATACGCCGATGGAAAGACTGGTGGACAGGGCCTTTTTGGGAATGGTTCCGGCGGTAATCGTGACCACCTGCCGGTTCAGCACGTGAACGGCGGGCTCCGCCGCCACGATGAAATAGCCGATGACCATTCCAATGGGAATGATGATCCAATTTTGATCCATACCGCCGATCCGTTCGCCGATGTAATTGCCTACGGGCATAAAGCCCACATTGACCCCGGAAAGGAAAAGCACCAGACCCACATAGGTGTAGACAAGTCCCACCCCGATTTTAATGAGCTCGCCCCGCTTCAGCCGGAGCTTGGTGATCTGGAACAGAATGAAAAAGGCCAGGATGGGAAGCAGGGCGACGGCCACTTCCTTACAATAATGGGGCAGGGAGAGAAGAAACATCTCCCAAAGCTCCTTGGAGTCGGAGATTTCCGGGATGGTTACAGGGACATATTCTCCGGCCCCCGCGCCGTAGACAATGCCCAGAATGAGCACCGCGATGATAGGGCCCGAGGAACAGAGGGCGACCAGGCCGAAGCTGTCGTTCTCCGCGTTGGAGTCGCTTCGGATGGCGGCCACGCCCACGCCGAGCGCCATGATGAACGGAACCGTCATAGGGCCGGTGGTGACGCCGCCGGAGTCAAAGGCCACGGAAAGAAAATCCCGGGGAACAAACTGCGCCAGAATAAAAATGAACGCGTAGATAGCGATCAGCAGATAGGAGAGCTTGACGCGCAGCAGCATGCGCAGCATGGCGAACACCAAAAAGATGCCTACGCCCACCGCCACCGCGATGATAAGGGTCATATTGGGGATGCCGGGCACCTGTTCCGCCAGCACCTGGAGGTCGGGTTCCGACATGGTGATGAAGATTCCCACCAATAGGCTAACGAGCACGATGAGCCACACGCTGCGGGATTTGGTGACGGCGGAACCCACGTGGGTGCCGATGGGGGTCATGGCCAGGTCAGTCCCCAAAGTGAACAAACCCATGCCCAAAATCAGCAGGAACGCGCCTAGCACAAAGCCCATCAACAGGCCGTTGGGCACCGGGGAGATGGTAAAGCACAAAACAAAGACGATGCCCGTCACCGGCAGCACCGAGGACAGGGATTCCTTGAGCTTTTCCGAGAGAATGGTGCGGTTGTGTTTTAATAGATGATTTGATCTGCCCACATAACACCTCTTTCCAAATTGTAATACAGTACGAACGAAGGAGTTTCCTCCTTTTTACCACACGATCCAAGGGGCGGATCGCGCGTTTTAATAAAATTTATTATATCATAACGGCAGGGAGAATGAAACCGGTTTTCCCAACGCAAGAAGTACAAAAAAGCCGCCGTCCGTCTGGGGAAACGTCCTGTTTTATTTTGTAATCACCCCAAGACAGATCCAGAATGCAGAATAACAGAACGTTTCCCTTGGCAATGTCCTGGCATGCAGAGGCCGTATAAATTCTATGTTGTAATAACGTGAGTTTTTATTTTTCACCATGTCGATTTCACACAGAACTTGTCAACATTTTGGTCCCTGTTCATTGACAGCCCCTCCCGATTATGATAAAATTTATTTGATTTTGGAAGGCGAAGAGTCTCTTCAAAGCAATTATTCTGGACCACTCCGTCAGGGAGTTAAGGCCATACGGACAGCCGGGTCCACTGCCGATTGGCGGCCTTTGCGCAGCCTTATTGATTGAGTTAAAAGCTCAAATTTTATAAGTTGGTTACTTCATAACCGAAATGCGCTTGTGCGCAGACTTGTGAAACGGTCAATAAGAGTAGAAAGTATAATTGCTATTAGACTCTAATCATTCCGTTCTACTTACCTGAACACGATTTACGGTTTTTATTTTCTATATTTCCTGTGTAATGCGAAAAGATGGAGAATAAAACGGATCTGGGTGAAACGCAAGTTTGTGTATGATGCACAGCTTGCGTTTTTTTGTTTTGCAGTAACCGGTAGAAAGGGGAAAGTTGAAGATGAGCCGATTTCGTCTGGATCAGAGCCGTGCTCCTGTTTATGAAGCTCTGGAAACGTTCCGGCAAATGCGGGTGGTCCCATTTGATGTGCCGGGTCACAAACGCGGCCGCGGCAACCCGGAACTGACCGCGTTTTTGGGGCAGCGGTGCGTAGGCGTGGATGTGAACAGCATGAAACCGCTGGATAACCTTTGCCATCCTGTTTCCGTAATTCGTGAGGCTGAGGAATTGGCGGCCGACGCTTTTGGCGCGGCGCACGCCTTTTTGATGGTAGGCGGCACCACAAGCTCTGTGCAAAGCATGGTGCTGAGCACCTGCAAGCGCGGGGATGAGATTATTTTACCGCGCAATGTTCATAAGAGTGTGATTAACGCCCTGGTTCTCTGCGGCGCGATCCCGGTGTATGTGAATCCGGAGGTGGACCAGCGGCTTGGCATCTCCCTGGGCATGCAGCGCGAACAGGTGGCCAAAGCAATCGCGGAACACCCCAACGCGGTGGCGGTGCTGGTGAACAATCCTACTTATTATGGCATTTGCAGCGACCTTCGGGCGATTGTAAAGATGGCCCACAACGCCGGCATGCGCTGTTTGGTGGACGAGGCTCACGGCACGCATTTTTATTTTGGCGGGGGGCTTCCGGTGTCCGCCATGGCGGCGGGAGCGGACATGGCCTCCGTGTCCATGCATAAAAGCGGCGGAAGCCTAACTCAATCCAGCCTTCTGTTGGTTGGTCCCGATGTTCACGCGGGCTATGTACGGCAGATCATCAATCTGACGCAGACCACTTCGGGGAGCTACCTGCTGATGTCCAGTCTGGATATCAGCCGCCGGAATCTGGCCCTGCGGGGGCACGACGTGTTCCATCAGGTAGCCGATATGGCCGAGTACGCCCGCCAGGAGATCAACGTAATAGGCGGATACTACGCCTTTGGCCGGGAGCTGATGAACGGCAATTCGGTGTTTGATTTTGACACCACAAAATTGAGCGTTCACACGCTGGACATCGGCCTTGCCGGCATTGAGGTCTATGATATTCTGCGGGATGAATACGATATTCAAATTGAATTTGGAGACATCGGAAACATCCTGACCTACCTCTCCATGGGGGATCGGCCCCAGGAGCTGGAACGGCTGGTCAGCGCGCTGGCGGAGATCCGCCGCCGCTTTCAAAAGGATGGGACCGGTCTTTTGAGTCAGGAGTACATTGACCCGGAGGTGGTCACCAGTCCCCAAGAGGCGTTTTACGCCGAAAAGATCAGTCTGCCCCTGGAAAAAACGGAAGGACGCGTGTGCAGCGAGTTTGTCATGTGCTATCCTCCCGGTATCCCCATTCTGGCTCCGGGAGAACGCATTACGGCGGAAATTTTGGAGCACATCCAGTATGCGAAAAAGAAGGGCTGCAGCATGACCGGTCCGGAAGACCCTGAGCTGAGTCGGCTCAATGTATTGGCATGAGAGGCGGTGATAAAATGGAAATGTGGTTCAGTGAATTTCACACCCCGGATGTAAAACACAGCATCCGCATCAATCGGCATCTGTACTCCAAGCAGAGCAATTACCAGCGCATCGACATTTTTGAAACGCCGGAATTCGGCCGGGTTCTGACGCTGGACGGCAATGTGATGCTGACGGAGCGGGACGAATTCATCTACGATGAAATGATTACTCATGTGCCGATGGCGGTACACCCCGGCATCACGGATATTCTTGTGATCGGCGCCGGAGACGGCGGCGTGGTGCGGGAGCTGACTCGGTATGACCGGGTCAAGCGCATTGATTTGGTAGAAATGGATCCTCAGGTGGTGGAGGCCTGCCGCACCTATCTGCCTAGCAACGCCTGTCGAATGGACGACCGCCGGGTGCACATCTACTTTGAGAACGCCCTGAAATTTATCCGCCGGTGCGAGGCGTCCTATGATCTTATCATTGTAGACTCCACGGACCCCTTTGGGCCTTCGGAGGGGTTGTTTACCCGGGAGTTCTACGGAAACTGCTACAATGCCCTGCGGGAAGACGGCATCATGGTCAACCAGCAGGGAAGCCCTTTCTACGCCGAGGACGCCAGCGCCATGCAGCGCAGTCACAAGCGCATCGTGAGCACCTTCCCCATCAGCCGGGTGTATCAGGCCCATATCCCCACCTATGCGGCGGGCTACTGGCTGTTTGGCTTTGCCAGCAAAAAGTATCATCCTACCGACGATCTCAACGGCGAGGCGTGGAACGCCCTGAATCTGCATACCCGCTACTATACCACCAGACTGCATGTGGGAGCTTTTTTGCTGCCCGCGTTTCTGGAAGAGATGCTGGAGGAGGTGGAGAAGTAAACCATGCTAAAACCCAATATTGAAACCTTCATCGGCTGTGACGCCGATTATTCCGACGCCCGCATTGTGCTCTACGGCGCGCCCTTTGATTCCACCACCAGCTTCCGGCCCGGCGCGCGATTCGGCCCCTCCGCCATGCGGCACGAAAGCTTCGGTCTGGAGACCTACAGTCCTTACCAGGATGCCGACCTGACCGACTGCGCCGTTTTTGACAGCGGGGACATGGAGCTGTGTTTTGGCAGCGCGCAGGCGGCTTTAAACGACATTGAAGCCCGGGCCGCTGAGATTCTACAGGATGGGAAATTTCCCCTGCTGCTGGGCGGCGAGCACTTGGTGACTTTGGGCGCGGTGCGCGCCGCGGCAAAAAAGCATCCCGACCTTCACATCATACACTTTGACGCCCACGCCGATCTGCGGGACAATTATCTGGGGACCGGGCTCAGCCACGCCTGTGTTTTGAGGAGATGCCACGATCTGCTCGGCGACGGGCGTATTCATCAATTCTGTATCCGCAGCGGAGAACGGGAGGAATTCCAATTTGCCAAAGCCCACACAACGCTTCATCCCTTCGGTTTTGACGGTCTGGAACAAACCGTCGAGACGCTTGGAAAGCGGAAAATCCCCGTTTACTTTACCATCGATCTGGACTGCCTGGACCCTTCCGCCTTCCCCGGCACCGGCACGCCGGAGGCCGGCGGCGTTACCTTCCTAGAACTCTTGAGGGCAATCCGTATGGTGTGTACTGTCAATATAATCGGAGCTGACGTCAATGAGCTGGCCCCGTCGTTAGACGCCAGCGGGATCTCCACGGCAACTGCCTGTAAAGTGCTGCGAGAGCTCATTCTGGCGCTATACAAACAAAATCATTCATAAAGGAGATTGCAACCATGAGCAAAGTGCTTGTTATCGGCTGCGGCGGGGTGGCTTCTGTCGCGATTCATAAATGCTGCCAGGTAAGCGAGGTGTTTACTGAACTGTGCATTGCCAGCCGCACCAAATCCAAATGCGATAAGCTGGCCGCCGAGCTGACCCCTAGGACCACAACCAAAATCACCACCGCCCAGGTGGACGCGGACGATGTTCAGCAGGTTATTGATCTGATCCGCGCGTATCAGCCGGATCTGGTGATGAACATTGCCCTTCCCTATCAGGATTTGACCATCATGGACGCCTGCCTGGCCTGCGGCGTCAATTACATGGATACCGCCAACTACGAGCCGGAAGACACGGAGGATCCCCAATGGCGCGCCATCTACGAAAAACGCTGTAAGGAAGCCGGTTTCTCCGCCTATTTTGATTACAGCTGGCAATGGGCCTACCGCAAGAAGTTTGAGGACGCCGGACTCACCGCCCTGCTGGGATGCGGTTTTGACCCGGGCGTAACCCAGGCGTACTGCGCGTATGCCAAAAAGCATGAATTTGATTCCATTGACACCATCGATATCCTGGACTGCAACGGCGGCGACCACGGCTACGCCTTTGCCACCAACTTCAATCCCGAGGTGAATCTCCGGGAAGTCTCCGCCCCGGGCAGCTACTGGGAGGATGGCCGCTGGGTAGAGGTCCCGCCCATGAGCATCAAACGTGAGTATCTGTTTGACCAAGTGGGCCCCAAGGATATGTATCTGCTCCACCATGAGGAGATTGAGAGTCTGGCGCTGAATATTCCGGAGGCAAAGCGCATCCGTTTCTTTATGACCTTCGGCCAGAGCTACCTTGACCACATGCGCTGTCTGGAGGACGTGGGGATGCTGTCTACAAGCCCCATCGAATTTGAAGGGCAGCAGATCGTGCCCATCAAGTTTCTCAAGGCGCTGCTGCCCGATCCCGCCAGCCTTGGTCCCCGCACCAAGGGCAAGACCAACATCGGCTGCATCTTTACCGGGAAAAAGGACGGCAAGGAAAAGACGTACTATATTTACAACGTGTGCGATCATCAGGAGTGCTACCGCGAGGTAGGCAGCCAGGCCATCAGCTATACCACCGGCGTGCCCGCCATGTGCGGCGCGCTGATGCTCCTGACCGGCCAGTGGAACAAGCCCGGCGTCTACACGGTAGAGGAATTCAATCCCGATCCCTTCTTGGACGCCCTGGACAAGTACGGCCTTCCCAGAAGCGAGAGCCGGACGCCGGCGCTGGTAAAGTGATGGCAACTCGGATAAAAGACGCCCGCCCGCCCTTTGCAGCTCTGGAAGGACGGACGCCGGAGGAGCTGTTCGGCTCTCTGCCCACGCCTTGCTACGTTTTGGACGAGGCCGCATTGCGCCGCAACGGCGAAATCCTGGCGGGGGTAGCCGCGCGCACGGGCTGTAAAATCCTGCTGGCGCAAAAGGCGTTTTCCAATTATGACCTTTATCCGGTTCTGGCGCCTTATCTGGCCGGAACGGAAGCCAGCGGCCTGTTTGAAGCCCGTCTGGGCGCGGAGGAGATGCCGGGAAAAGAAGTTCATGTGTTCTGCGGCGCCTATCGGGACGACCAGTTTGAAGAGCTTCTGCGCTATGCCGATCACATTGTGTTCAACACGCCCGGCCAGCTGGCAAAATTCGGTCCGGCGGCACGAAACGCGGGAAAGAGCGTCGGATTGAGGATAAACCCCGAGTGCTCCACCCAAGAGGGTCACGATCTTTACGACCCCTGCGCTCCCGGCAGCCGCCTGGGCACAACCCGCGCTCAATGGGACGAGCGCATGACGCCGCAATTAGCCGGTCTTCTGGACGGCCTCCATTTTCATACGCTGTGTGAACAGGACGCGGATGCGTTAGAGCTTACGCTGAGGGCTGTGGAAGCGCGTTTTGGCGATGTGCTGCCCCGTATGAGGTGGCTCAATTTTGGCGGCGGGCACCACATCACCCGGCCCGGATATGACATTCCCCGCTTGGAGCGGTGCATTGGCGCGGCGCAGAGGAACTGGGGCGTACAGGTATATTTGGAGCCGGGCGAGGCGTGCGCGTTAAACGCGGGTTATCTTGCCTCCCGCGTGTTGGATGTGCTGCAAAACGGTAAGACTCAGATTGCCATTCTGGATGCCAGCGCCGCCTGCCACATGCCGGATGTGCTGGAAATGCCCTACCGTCCGCCGCTGTATGGCGCGGGCGAACCGGGGGAAGCGCCCCATACCTTCCGGTTGGGAGGTCCCACCTGTTTGGCCGGCGATCAGATTGGAGAATACGGCGTTGAGGCTCCCCTTAAGGAGGGGGATCTGCTGCTGTTTGGAGACATGGCCATTTACACCGCCTGCAAAAACAATACCTTCAACGGAATGCCGTTGCCGGGCATATTTGTTTTGCGTCCCGATGGACGGCTGCAATGTCTGAAAGCGTTTGAATATACGGATTTTAAATGCCGCTTAGGAGCGGAGAGAGAACCCTCCTAAACGTAAACGGCGGCCGTTTTTATGGTCTTGTGACTCCTGATCGGTAGTACAAATAAATGGAAAGCAGGTACAAGGAAATATTGGCAGACCCTAGCTGCCGGTATTTCTGCGTACCTGCTTTTCAGTAAAGCGGTTGATGCGGGATCCGGGAGCAAACTCAGAAATCCCCGCCCTTTGCATTGCTTTTTTCAGCAAAATTTGAGTGTTTTCTGTGTTAAACAAAGAAAAAACCGCATGGGGAACCGGATGATTCCGTTCCCCATGCGGCGGCAACACGAAAAAATAGAAACACCTGCGGCGAGCAAGTCGCGCACCGCAGGTGTGAGCTGCGCTGAAAAAGAGATACCCGCTGTCGCGCGGATACAAGAGAGCAAAAAGGCCGCCTTGCCATAACGGTCCTTTCCAGTTTGACAACGAAGAGTCTGGGAAGGACGATTACGCCGGCGCGGTTTCGTTACTCACAGAGCAGCCTGACATAGTGGTTGGCTTCGCGCAGAACGTGGTCGGCCAATAAAGGAAGAATTACGGAACGAATTTTGCATTCCTCAATGCCCTTGACCCCTGCTGTCTTAAAGTCTCTGAACTTCTGTGTTTGGGCCAGCGCTTCTTTGCGTACAATGGTCTTGTCATGAACCTCGCACGCACGTGCCAGCAAGGTGTTGAAATCTTTTGCAAAGGAGTCGGCGGTCTCTATCAATTCATTCTCCGACGGATCCAAAAGTCCGCGGATGAACAGCGCGTGCTCCATCATGATACGATTCCAGAATTGTTCCAATTTTCCCATGGTTTGAGGATCCAGATCCCCGTCCTCCTCTAGGCGGCACACGTACTCCCGGTATAGCTTTGCTTCCCGAATGATATGCTCGAGAAGCAGCGGATAGTTCATTGTAAACATCCGACAGCACAATACGTTGGACAGTATCTGCTGCTTGAAATCAATCAGCCCGTCCAGAAGCCGCAGCGCCGTCCGGTTCAGCTGCCGCACCTGCCGGTTGAGCTGGTCGTCTGAACGATTACAGCCGCCGGGGCGCAAAAGCTTTTCACGCGCGGTAATGTCTTGATTGATGGGAATACCGGTAAAGCAGGAGGTCTGCCGTTCCGCAACGGAAGTAAACTGGGTGATGACCTCGCCGGAGTTTAAAACGTCGCCGCCTACTACGCCGTCGCTAAGGGCAACGGCGCGGCTGAGCAGCGTTTCAAACTCATCTTTATAGTGCATAGCCGTTTTGGTAAACGTGGGATTTGCAGGCGTAAAACCCGCCGCAAGAAACAGGGAATGCTCTTTCATGATGCGGGCAAAAAACAGGTGTAGCTCCAGAGAAAACGCGGCATATCGTTCGCTTGGATGCATTGATATCTCCTCCATTTCATATGCGATGTGCCTATCCATTCTATGCATACCCTGTCCAAAAGGTACCGTTGCCCCACAGGATACGCCGAGCCAAGCGTAACTTTTTGCGCAAAAAAGGAACAATGGAGCAAGCGGCTGATTTTTTATGAAATAAAAAGTCGAAACGAGCATAAGCCGTGGTAGTGTCAAGAGAATTTCGCAAAAAGGAAAAGAGCTCTGAAAAAAGGAAGTCAGCCGACAGCGGAGGGATCGGAAAACGACGCCTCCAAATGCTTC